>JABCZO010000022.1 GCA_013289615.1 Gammaproteobacteria bacterium | reverse complement strand
CGGCAATAGCAGTGAAAATACGGTGCAGCCGGGACGGCTCTCGAACTCGACAATGCCGCGATGGCGAGTCACGAGATCCTGGGCCACTGCCAGTCCCAGCCCGGTGCCCGTCGGGCGGCTGGTGACCAGCGGATAGAACACGCTGCGAGTCAACTCCGGCGGTACGCCGTGACCGTTGTCCTCGATCTGAAGGTTCGCCACCAGGCGATGGCGCTCGGTGCCGATATTGATGTTCGACAGCGCACGCGTGCGCAGCGTGATGTGGCCGCCGGACGGGTCCACCGCCTGCAGCGCGTTGCGCGCGACGTTGAGCAGCGCCTGGATGATCTCGTTGCGATCGAAGTTGCCGCTCGGCAGGCTCGGGTCGTAGTCGCGGTCGATCAGCACGCCCGAGGGCGCCTCGCTGCGCAGCAGGTGAAACACGTGCTCGCACAGCTCATGGATGTTGACCAGCGCCATCTGCGGTGGCCGCGACGGCCCGAGCATGCTGTCCACCAGCGCACGCAGGCGGTCGGCCTCGTTGATGATGACCGTGGTGTATTCCTTCAGCGCGCCATTGTGCAGCTCGCGATCGAGCAGTTGCGCCGCGCCGCGCAGGCCGCCAAGCGGATTCTTGATCTCGTGCGCGAGCTGGCGAATCATCAGCCGGCTGCCGTCAAGACGCGACAGCATTTCACTTTCGCGGGTGATGCGCTGGCGCGTCCTGGCATCGGCCAGTTCGAGCAGCAGATGGGTACCGGTGACCTGGCCCTCGAGCGGGGTCGCCGTGACGTCGACCACCACCGGGTCGCGCTTGCCGGCAAGGCCCGTGGGCATCAGCTGGATTTCATGGCCGGCGCAGGTCTCGTTGCGCGCGAGCGAGCGGCGCAGGATGCCGTCGAGCGCCAGCGGGTCGGCAAACAGTTCGGTGATCGGACGGCCGCGCGCCTTGCTGAACCCGACAGCGAGCAGGTCCTGAGCACCGACGTTGGCATAGACCACGCACAGATCAGCGTCGAGCACGACCACGCCGGTGGACAGCACGTCGAGCAGATCCGCCGGATCGAAATGCGACAGCGGCGAGGGCGCGAACTGTTCAAGCGCCACCGCGCGCCTCCGCCCTGGCGCGCGGTTGCGGCGTAACGCCAGGCCTCAGTGCCCGCGCGCGGGCGAGGTGGGAGAGAGTGCTGAAGGCCGCTGAACATAGAACGTGACCGGCGCGGCGTGGCACACCACCTTGCCATCGGCGTCGCGCACCAGGGCAGTCACGCTGTGGGCACCGCGATCGGGACCCGGCACCTGGTACTGCAGTCCACCGGGGGTAGCCGGATCGACCGGCGCGCCGTCCACCGTCACGGCAAGCTGATCTCCCGGCCGCAGCCCCGGAGCGAGCGCCACCGTCACCGGGATCGTCTCGGGAGCGAAGAACGAGGCTTCGGCGGCCGGCTCGGCGATGCCGCAGGACTGATACGGCGACACCGGATCGCTCACTGCGGCAGCCTTTTGCGCCGCAGCCGGGGCAGGCGGCGCGCGATAGGTCTGCGCCGAGGGCAGCTGAATCACCTGCGCGCCCGGCTGCGGGGTGTCCGAGTAATGGACCACGCCCTGGGCATCGACCCAGCGATAGGTCGTGGTGGTCTGCGCGACCGCGCTGCCTGCCAGGCCGAGCAGGGCCAGCGCCGCCAGGGGCAGTGACAGATAGCATCGCATCGACTGCAAGCATAGCCCCGGTGGTGCCTGCTGGCACACAAAAACCTCCCTCGGCGCTGGTTCCGCTATGCCGGGTCCTGATCACCGCCGCGGATGCCGCGCCACGCCTCACACTTGACCTCTAGACGCTGTAGTACATGTCGAACTCGACCGGATGGGTGGTCATGCGCAAGCGCGTGACTTCCTGCATCTTCAGGCCGATGTAGGCATCGATCACATCGTCGGTGAACACGCCGCCACGTTTGAGGAACTCGCGGTCGTGATCCAGATGCTCGAGCGCCATGTCGAGCGAGTGGCACACGGTCGGAATGTGTTTGGCCTCCTCGGGCTCCAGATCGTACAGGTCCTTGTCGGCCGGATCCCCGGGGTGGATCTTGTTCTGGATCCCGTCCAGTCCTGCCATCATCATCGCGGCAAATGCAAAGTACGGATTGGCGGTGGAGTCGGGGAATCTCACCTCGATGCGCCGCGCCTTGGGGCTCGACACCCAGGGTACGCGGATCGAGGCGGAGCGGTTTCTGGCCGAGTACGCCAGCATCACCGGGGCTTCAAATCCCGGCACCAGGCGCTTGTAGCTGTTGGTGGTCGCGTTGGTCAGCGCGTTGATCGCCTTGGCGTGCTTGATGATGCCGCCGATGTAATACAGGCACGCCTCCGACAGGCCCGCGTACTTGTCCCCGGCGAACACGTTCTTGCCGTCCTTGGCCAGCGACTGGTGCACGTGCATGCCGCTGCCGTTGTCGCCCACCAGTGGCTTTGGCATGAAGGTCACGCTCTTGCCGTAGTTGGCCCCGACATTGAGCAGCGCGTACTTGAGGATCTGCACCTCATCGGCCTTCTTGACCAACGTGTTGGCGCCGATGCCGATCTCGCTCTGCCCGGCGGTGGCCACCTCGTGGTGATGCACCTCCACCACCAGCCCCATCTCCTCGCACGCCTTGCACATCGCGGCGCGGATGTCGTGAAACGCGTCCACTGGGGGCACCGGGAAATACCCGCCCTTGATCCCGGGCCGATGCCCCTTGTTGCCCGCCTCGTAGGCGGTGTCCGAGTTCCACGAACCCTGGATCGAATCGACCTCGTAGAACGCACTGCGCAGGTCCGCACCCCAGCGCACGCTGTCGAAGATGAAGAATTCATTCTCCGGCCCGAACAGCGCCGAATCGGCGATGCCGGTGGATTTCAGATACGCCTCGGCACGCTTGCCGAGCGAGCGCGGATCGCGCTCATAGCCCTGCATCGTGGCCGGCTCGATCACATCGCAGCGCAGGTCGACCGTCGCTTCCTCAAAGAACGGATCGATGATCGCGGTGGAGGCATCGGGCAGCAAGATCATGTCCGACTCGTTGATCCCCTTCCAGCCGGCAATCGAGGAGCCGTCGAACATCTTGCCCTCGACAAAGAACTCCTCGGTCACGTACCTCGACGGGATGCTCACGTGCTGCTCTTTGCCCCGGGTATCGGTGAACCGCAGATCGGCCCACTTCACCTCTTTTTCTTTGATCAGCTTCACCACATCACTCGAACTCATACCGCCTCCGTTAGTGAATAGTTCTTCTGGGAACAGTTCTTATTGTGTCGGGCTGGCATCACTGCACTGCTCATGCCAATCCCCGGTCGTCGAAATCAGTAGTCCATTCAGCGACCTGGGAAATATCTGGCCTCCCCTGGGAGCGCTGTTGCACTAGTATAGTGCGATGGAAAAACCTGCGCCCTAACTGCGTGCAACGCAGTTCAGCGGCTGCAGGACAGCGCGATTCTGCAGCGAGCGCTCGCTTATACTCGCGCCTGCCTCAAACCGGCTCGATCCTGATGAAAACCACGAAGATCGGCACCAAGCCCCGCACTTTTCAGGACCTTGTCTTCACGCTGCAGCACTACTGGTCTGAGCGAGGCTGCGTGATCCTGCAGCCATATGACATGGAAGTCGGAGCCGGCACCTTCCATACGGCGACTTTCCTGCGCTGCATCGGTCCGGAGCCCTGGAGTGCCGCCTACGTGCAGCCCTCGCGCCGACCCACCGATGGTCGCTATGGCCAGAATCCATTCCGGGTGCAGCACTATTACCAGTTCCAGGTGCTGATCAAGCCGTCGCCCCGCGACTTCCTCGAGCTGTACCTCGACAGCCTGCGGGCGCTGGGCTTCGACCTGCGGGTGCACGATGTGCGCTTCGTCGAGGACAACTGGGAGTCGCCGACACTCGGGGCCTGGGGACTGGGCTGGGAAGTCTGGCTCAATGGCATGGAGATCAGCCAGTTCACCTACTTCCAGCAGGTCGGCGGGCTCGAATGCCGGCCGGTCAGCGGCGAGATCACCTACGGACTGGAGCGCCTGGCCATGTACCTGCAAGACGTCGAGAGCATCTTCGACCTGCTCTGGTCCGAAGGGCCGCAGGGACGGGTGAGCTATGGCGATGTGTTCCTTCAGAACGAGATCGAGCAGTCGAAGTACAATTTTGATTACGCCAATGTTCCGATGCTGCTGCGACATTTTGACGAGCACGAACAGGCCTGCAACGAGCTGCTGGCGGCGAAACTGGCGCTGCCGGCCTATGAGCAGGCGCTCAAGGCGTCGCACATCTTCAACCTGCTGGATGCGCGCCGCGCCATCTCGGTAACCGAGCGCGCGCGTTTCATCCTGCGGGTGCGCACGCTGGCTCGAAGCATCGCGCAGGCTTACTACGCCAGCCGCGAAGCGCTCGGTTTCCCGATGCTGCGCGGTGCCGGCGCATCGGCCTCGGTCGCCGCAAGTCTTGAAGGCGCGCTGGCGGTGGACGAGGCGCGGGCATGAGTGAGTCCGCGGCGGCCGCGCGCATCGAGCGGCGCGATCTGCTGATCGAGCTGGGCACCGAGGAGTTGCCGCCCAGGGCGCTGCGCACGCTCGAACTGGCCTTGGCCGAAGGCCTGCGCACACGCCTGACGCAGGCCGGGCTGGCGGTTGCAGCGATGGAGTCGTTTGCCACCCCGCGCCGGCTCGCGGTCCATATCCGCCGGCTCGCCAGCCGACCGCCCGATCAGCTTATCAAGCGCCGCGGCCCACCGCTCAGCGCCAGTTTCGACGCCGCCGGTGCGCCCACCCGCGCCGCCACCGCGTTCGCGCACAGCTGCGGGGTGGCGCTGGAAGCGCTCGGACGTGAACGCGATGTGAAGGGCAGCGAATACCTGTATTTCGAGGGCTTGAAGCGTGGTGCGGCGACCATGACGCTGCTGCCGGCAGTGCTGCAGCAGAGCCTGGACGCCCTGCCGACCGGTAAGCGCATGCGCTGGGGGTCAGGCGACGTGCAGTTTGTGAGGCCGGTGCACTGGCTGCTGATACTGTACGGGCGCGAAGTGGTGCCGGCATCGGTGCTCGGCGTCGAGTCCGGCGCGGTGAGCTACGGTCACCGCTTCATGGCAGCGAACAGAGCGCTGCGCATCGCTTCGCCCGCCGTCTACGCCAAAACGTTGCTGACGCGCGGCAAGGTGGTCGCCGCTTTTGCGGCGCGCCGCTCGAGCATACGAGAGCAGGTCGAGCGGCTGGCGGCAGGCCTTGCCGGGCGCGCGATCATCACTGATGCGCTGCTGGATGAAGTCACCGCGCTGGTGGAATGGCCGGTGGCACTGGCGGGGCAATTCGAGCAACGATTTCTTTCGCTGCCGCGCGAGGTTCTGATCTCGACGCTGCAGGAGCATCAGCGCTATTTCGCGCTCGAGAACGATGCCGGCCTGCTGCCCGGTTTCATCACCATCAGCAATATCGACAGCCTTGATCCGGACGTGGTGCGCTCCGGCAACGAACGCGTGGTGCGACCGCGACTGGCGGATGCGGCCTTTTTCTGGGAGCAGGATCGCAGGCAGCCGCTGGCCGCTCGCCGCGCCGGCCTCGATGCGGTGACGTTCCACGATAAGCTCGGCTCGCTCGGCGCACGCACCGACCGAATCGCGGTGCTCGCCGCCGTCATTGCCGAGCAGATCGGCGCCGATGACGCCGATACCACGCGCGCGGCGCAGCTGGCCAAATGCGACCTGCTGACGGCGATGGTCGGCGAATTCCCCGAACTGCAGGGCATCATGGGTCGCCACTACGCGCTGGCCGATGGCGAAGCGGCTCGGGTCGCCGAGGCGATCGGCGACCACTATCTGCCACGCGGCGCCGGTGATGCCCTGCCCGCTTCGAGCGTCGGCGACGCGGTCGCGCTCGGCGACAAGCTCGACACGCTGGCCGGCATTTTTGCCAGCGGCCAGAAACCCAGCGGCAACAGCGACCCGTTCGGGCTGCGGCGCGCGGCCATCGGCGTGCTGCGCATTGTGCTCGAGCATCGCCTGGATCTGAACCTGGTCGAGCTGATCGAGCGCGCGGTGCGGCTGCAGCCGATCGCCGGCATCGACACCGAGGCCGGGCTGGTCGCGGCGACTATCTACGGTTTCGTGATGGAGCGCGCCCGCGCGCAGTATCTGGAGCGCGCGGCCGACAACGGCATCAGCACCGAGATGTTCGACGCGGTGCTCGCGACCCGCCCGGACTCGCTGCTGGATTTCGATGCGCGGCTGCGCGCCCTGGTCGCTTTCGTGGCGCGGCCGGAAGGGGCGAGCCTGGCCGCGGCCAACAAGCGCATCGCCAATATCCTGCGCAAATCGGCAGCCGCGAGCGCGGCAGCGGAATCGGCGCCGGCACTCGACGATGCGCTGCTGCGCGAGGACGCCGAGCGCGAGCTGCGCCAGGCGCTGCTGGCACTGCGGGAACAGGTCGTGGCGGCGGTGAATGCACGCGACTACGCGCGCGCGCTCGACCTGCTTGCGGAACTTAAGCCGCCGGTCGATGCATTTTTCGATCGGGTGCTGGTCAACGATGCGGATCCGGCGCTGCGCAACAATCGTCTGGCGCTGCTGGCCGAGTTGCGTGCGCTGTTCTGCGGGATCGCCGACCTGTCGCGCCTGCCGGGGTGAGCACGATCGAACCGCTGCAGTTCATCGGTTCGCTGGGGTTCACGGCGTTTTTTTTGCTGTGGACCTTTTTCTACGCGATCTTTTTCGTCGTTGCCTGCCTGTTCCTGCCGTTCCGCGGCCGCTTCGCACTGGCGCGCGTGTGGGCGCGGGTGATTCTTTTCGTGCTGCGCTGGACCTGCCGGCTCGACTACCAGGTCGAGGGTCGCGAGCGGCTGCCGCCCGGCAACCACATCGCGCTGATGAAACATTCCTCCAGCTGGGAAACGGTCGCGCAGGCATTGCTGCTGCCGCCGCACGTGTGGGTGCTCAAGCGCGAACTGATCTGGATTCCATTCGTCGGCTGGGGCATTCAGCAATTGCGCGCGATTGCGGTAGATCGTGACGCCGCCCACGGCGCGGTGCGCGGCGTGATCGAGCAGGGCAAGGCGCGGCTGGCCGAGGGCAAATGGATCGTGATCTTTCCGGAGGGCACGCGCATGCCGCCGGGCGAGACGCGCAAGTACGGCATCAGCGGCGCGCTGCTGGCCGCCGAGACCGGCCGGCTGATCGTCCCGGTGGCCCACGACTCCGGTTACTACTGGCCACGGCGCGGCCTGCTGAAACAGCCCGGCACCATCCGCGTCATCATCGGCGCCCCGATCGCGGCGGCCGGCCGCAATCCGCGCGACGTCAATGCCGAAGCGCAGTCATGGATAGAAGCGCACTCCACTCATCCGGCCAGACCGGCAGCGCCGCAAGAGCACCGGGACGACACGTAACACACAGAGTTATTGAGGCATGTAGAGAATTTTTTATTATAAAAATTCTCTACATGCCTCAATAACTCTGTGCGGTGCATTTCATCACTTGGCTGTCGCGGCGCTGCCGGTCTGGCCGAACAGGTGCTTGCGCTCCTCGTCGGTGATCTGCGTGCGGTCGCGCTGGTACGGCGGGTCAACGCCCTCGTAGCTACGGATGGTGGCGGGACGCGCGGCAATGACTTCGAACCAGCGTTTCAGGTTCGGGAACTCGTTCAGGTCCTGGCCCTGTGATTGATGCGGGACGATCCACGGGTAGCAGGCCATGTCGGCGATTGAATATCCGCCGGCAAGAAATCCCCGGTCCGCGAGGCGCCGGTCCATCACGCCGTAGAGCCGATGCACCTCTTTGGTGTAGCGATCGATCGCATACGGCAGCTCGGTCGGCGCATACACCCTGAAGTGGCCATTCTGCCCGGCCATCGGCCCCAGGCCGCCGACCTGCCAGAACAGCCACTGCAGCACATCGGCGCGTGCGCGCACATCGGCGGGAATGAACTTGCCGCTCTTGTCGGCGAGGTACAGCAGCATCGCACCGGACTCGAACAGCGACAGCGGCGCCCCGCCGTCCGGCGGATCGTGGTCGACCAGCGCCGGGATCCGGTTATTTGGCGAGATCTTGAGAAATTCCGGCCGGTGCTGCTCGCCCTTGCCGATGTCCAGCGGGATCGCCCGATACGGCACTCCGGCTTCCTCCAGAAACAGCTTGAGCTTCAGTCCATTGGGCGTCGGCCAGAAATATAAATCGATCATCCATCGTCTCCTCTGCCGCTCTGGTTGCCATCGCCCGCTATCGCGAGGCGGTCACCAGGTTGGCAGCGGCGCTGCTACCCTCTCTTGACCACCATTTCCATCTCGACCATCGCGCCCAGCGGCAGTTCGCTGACCGCGACCGTGGTGCGCGCCGGATACGGCTGGCCGAAGTGTTCGCCGTAGACCGCGTTCATTTCCGCGAAATTGCTCATCGAGGTCAGATAAACATTGACCTTCACGACCTGGTCCAGTGTCAGTCCAAGATCCTTGAGCAGTAGGCCGATGTTCACGAATATCTGTTGCGTCTGCTGTCGGACCGCGCCCGCTGGCAGCTTTCCGGTCACCGGGTCCTGCGCGACCTGGCCGGACAGGAATACCAGTTGGCCGGCATCCACGGCGTGAGAGAACGGCCCGACCGGCGTTGCCAGGTGAGGGCTATTGGTTGCCTGTCGTGGCATAAGGCACCGCTTTACTGACAGGCTTTGCCGTGATCGGGACGATTCCCCTGCGCCTTCGCGTCGGCCTCCGACATGTAGGCACCGCTCTTGGTCTTGCCATACCAGCGATCGGCTGGGCAGTGGTAGACCTTGCTGCTGCTGTTGACCCACACCATGCCTGGACCACCGCCGGCAGCCGCGGTAGCCGGCGGCGTATAGCTGGCCTTGGCCGGTGGTGCGGACGCGCTCTTTGGCATCGCGGCAGGCGCCGCGGGCGCCGGTGCAGCAGCCGGGGCCGGGGCAGCGGCGGCGGTTCCGGCATCGGCGGCCCCGTACCAGGTCTGTATACCCTTGTGGCCGTGACAGGCGCCCTGCTTGGTCGGGTTGGTCCAATAGCTGCCGTCCTTGCACAGGCCGGTGGCGCCGGCGGGTGCGCCGGCCGGGGCCTCGGCGAAGCTCGCCGCGGCAAGCAGCAAACCTGCCAACAGCACCGTGGTTCGAATCATTCGCGACATACATCTCTCCCTGATAGCTACTGTTGATCGGCGCCGGGGGCGCAGACTCTAAAGCACTGCCAGATGCAGATCTACTGCAGCGCCGCGCACGCCGGCGCGCCGCCGATGGTGCGGCGCGGCGCGCCGCGCACGCTCGAGCCCGGCGCCCTGGAACAGGCGTCGTGGTAAATCTGTTCAGTCAGCGGCGACGGCACGGTACCAAAATGACGTGACAGCATGGCGCGGCAGCGCAAAAAAGCTGCCGCTACGGCCGCGGATTGTCCCTGGGTTGCCAGACATCGCATCAGCGCACGATGCACCTCCTCTGGGGTGCAGTTGGCTTCCAGCGCCATCAGGTACAGCTCGATAGGACGCCTGCGGCGCCCTTAGATATCCAGATTCGCCACTGACAGTGCGTTCTTCTCGATGAACTCGCGCCGCGGTTCGACCTGATCGCCCATCAGCGTGGTGAAGATCTCGTCGGATGCGACCGCATCCTCGATGCGCACCTGCATCAGGCGGCGCGTCGCCGGGTTGATGGTCGTCTCCCACAGCTGCTCGGGATTCATCTCGCCCAGGCCCTTGTAGCGCTGGATCGTCTGGCCCTTGCGCGCCTGGTCGAACAGCCAGGTCATCGCCTGCTTGAAGGCGCCGACGTCTTCGCGCTCATTGCCACGCGTTACATAGGCGCCCTCGCCGATCAGGTCGGCGAGCGTACGCGCAAGTTCCGAGATGCGCTGGTACTCGGCCGATTCGAAGAACTCCCGGTGCAGCATCTTCTCGGTGACCAGGCCGTGCTCGGTCTTGCGAACCACGATGCGCGGATGACCGTCGGTTGCGGCGCGCAGCTGCAGCTGGAAACTGCGCCGCCCGTCGCCGCGCGCATTGAGCCGCGCTTCCAGCTCCGCGGCCCAGCTGCGCATGAAGTCGGAATTATCGCTATCGCCCGCCTTGACCTGGGGAATGTAGATCATCTGCTCCAGCAATCGCTCGTCATAGCGACGCGCCCAGCGGCGAATGATTGCCTGCACCTCCATGTAGCGTCGCGCCAGCATCTCCAGTGCCGAGCCGCGCAGCGCCTCGGCAGTCGCGCTCACGTGCAGCGCCGCGTCCTCGAGCGCACTGTTGAGCAGCAGCGCATTGAGTTCGTTGTCGTCCTTGACGTAGATCTCCTGCTTGCCGCGCTTGACCTTGTACAGCGGCGGCTGCGCGATGTAGATGTGCCCGCGCTCGATCAGCAGCGGAATCTGCCGGTAAAAGAAGGTCAACAGCAACGTGCGTATGTGGCTTCCGTCAACATCCGCATCGGTATTTTTCGCTGCGATTCCGCCGAAACCGCAGATGAAATTCTCATCCCCTTCTACCGAGAAGTCGTAAACATTGCCGTTTGAAGCTTCGACGGGAGTAACCGACACAATGGGCAACGCGATGAGATCTCCGTCAATCACATCGAAGCGCCGACGGCGTGGATAGTCTGCAGCGGCGATCCTATCTTCTACCGTGCTGGCGCCCGAGTGGTCGCTCCACACGCTTCGCAGCCGAGCCAAGTCTTCGCTTGCAGAAAGAATGATTTGCCAGTGACGATGGGTTGTCTTGAAAACCTGCTCGCCGCATCGTTGCGCAACTCTGTCGGCATCAATCTCCTGAATGCACGCGACAGCTCCAAAAGTGGCGAGCAGATATGAAACACCACTGGCGATGTCGCGCGACGAGGTGCTAAACACAACCTTTCCGCCCGTCGCGCAGCCATCACCAAGCAGATAGCCACGCAGAAACGCCAACTTCAGTGGTTCAGCGACATTAAATACCAGGTCGGGGATTCGTTTGCTAAGAGAGTCGGCGCCGCAAAAGCCAAAGACGTGCTGCCACGCTAAGGCCGCAGCGCGATTCAAAAGCTTTAATTCCCCGCAGCCCCGCTTTATGGGGTAGCTCTTGGGTGGCACCCCGAAAACGTGGGTGATTGCCGCGGCCATCTCTTCCATGAACCGTACATTGCTCTTGCCGATGCACAGGCGCACGCCGTTGCGATCCGAACACGATCCCTCGGCCAAATAGAACCCTAGCAACTTCATGAGTTCTGAATCGACGCATACGAAACGTCGGATACCTTGATCTCCGTTGTGCTCCGGCGTCAGCTCCAGATCTCCGCGATCCGCCAACCACTCAATATCCTCCGCCTCCAGCGCGGACAGTCGCACGTAATCTCGCACCCGATTGCAGGGCGAACCACGATATTGATTTTCCCAAACGCGTTCGAGTCGACTCGGTCCCACGGACACCTGTTGCATTACCGCGGCCGCGTTGGCACCAATCACTTGGAGATACGACTGGAAATTGGGCAACGTCGGACGGGAAACGCCGCTCTCCCAAGCATAGAAAGTCACGGGTTGCCGTATTCCAATCCTGCGGCATAGCTCGACGTTGGTGACGCCGCTAGCGCGGCGCAAAGAAGCCAGTTCCTTTCGTACTTCGGCAGGAAATTCCACGCGTGGCGCAGAGAACTCTGGTCGGTCAGCATATTCCTCAACGATGCGAGTCTTGAACCAGTCCTCCACAGCTGGTCCCCGCACCCAGATCTGATTTCGCGCTTCCGGAACTTGATGCAGCGCTCGCAGGAGATCGATGCGGTCGGGCGCGTTCTGGGGCAGGCGGATAGTTCTCGGCGCTACTAACCGGTCTCCGACCTGCAACTCGCTGCCTTGCTTGAGCCGAATCTCTCCGTTGTCCTGAACAAAAACGCTGTGGCTGGCTGTTACCCGAATCGAGCGCCCGTAGGCCGTCTTGACCTCGTAGAGAACCTCCTCCACCGGGTGTCGAATCACGCCTTTGATCGGCCGGAAGCGAACGAGGTGGTCTTCTAACCCGAAACACAGCACTTCGCCGAGTTGGTCTCGTACACGACGCGCGACGCCCTTCTCGTCAGGCTTGATTCCCTCAAGCGCTGCATCGATAAATCGCCCAACTGTCGTCATGCGTACGCCGTGCTGCTGGTCGCGGACGAAAACATGCTCGTCGCCATCGACGCTCATGATGATAATTCTGTGGTAGCGTAATTTCTCGATGTCAAAATCATCGCGGCCGATGCCGCAGCCGAGCGCGGTGATCAGCGTGCCGACTTCGGCCGACGACAGCATCTTGTCGAAGCGCGCCTTCTCGACGTTCAGGATCTTGCCCTTCAGCGGCAGGATGGCCTGCGTGCGCCGATCGCGGCCCTGCTTGGCAGAGCCGCCGGCCGAATCTCCCTCGACGATGAAAATTTCCGACAGTGCCGGATCCTTCTCCTGGCAATCGGCGAGCTTGCCGGGCAGGCCCGCGATATCGAGCACGCCTTTGCGTCGCGTCATCTCGCGCGCCTTGCGTGCCGCTTCGCGCGCGCGCGCCGCCTCGAGAATCTTGGCGACGATGGCGCGCGCTTCCTGCGGGTGCTCGAGCAGGAACTCACTGAGCTTCTGCGCCACCGCGGTCTCGACCAGGCCTTTGACTTCGGAGGAGACCAGTTTGTCCTTGGTCTGCGAAGAAAACTTCGGATCGGGCAGCTTCAGCGACAGAATCGCGGTCAGTCCCTCGCGCGCATCGTCGCCGGTGGTGGCGATCTTTTCCTTCTTCGCTACCGATTCTTTTTCGATGTAATCATTCAGCGTGCGCGTGAGCGCTGCGCGAAAGCCCGACAAATGCGTGCCGCCGTCCTTCTGCGGGATATTGTTGGTGTAGCAGAACATGCTCTCCTGGTAGGAGTCGTTCCACTGCAGCGCCACCTCCACCGTCGCACTGCCCTCCTGCGTACGAAACCAGAACACGCTCTCGTGGATCGGCGTGCGCGAGCGATTCAGGTGTTTGACGAACGCCTGCAGGCCGCCGTCGTGCGCGAAGACGTCGGACTTGTTCTCGCGCTCGTCGATCAGCTCGATGCGCACCCCGGCATTGAGGAACGACAGCTCGCGCAGCCGCTTGGCGAGCGTGTCGTAGTTGAACTGGATGTTGGTGAAGATCTGCGAGGAGGGCCGGAAGCGGATCGTGGTGCCGCGCTCAGTGGTCGGACCGATCACGGCCAGCGCCGCCACCGGCTCGCCGAGGTGGAATTCCTGGCGATGCATGAAGCCGTCGCGGCACACGGTCAGTTGCAGGTAGTCCGACAGCGCGTTGACCACCGACACCCCGACCCCGTGCAGGCCGCCCGAGACCTTGTACGAGATGTCATCGAACTTACCCCCCGAGTGCAGCACGGTCATGATGACTTCGGCCGCCGACCGGCCTTCCTCGGGGTGGATGTCGACCGGAATGCCTCGACCGTTGTCCGAGACCGTCACGGATTCGTCGGCGTGAACGGTGACCACCACCCGGTCGCAATGTCCCGCCAGGGACTCGTCCACGGAGTTGTCGACCACCTCGAAAACCATGTGGTGCAGACCGCTGCCGTCATCGGTATCACCGATGTACATGCCGGGCCTTTTGCGCACCGCGTCAAGTCCCTTTAAGACTTTGATTTTACTGGAATCGTAGACGTCTGCTGCGGTCATGAAAAGGCTCGTGATTTCAGTCCTGTATTATAGCTGTTTTGACCTCGTTATGTTCCACGTGAAACACCCGATCGGGCGTGCCCAGCGGCGTGTGCTCGGCATGCAGTGCGGTGACCACCAGTTGTCCGCCCAGGGCAGCGACGGCGGCCAATAAGCCCTCCGTGTGTGCCCGATCGAGCTCGGCGGCAGGGTCATCCAACAGCAGTGTGGGGGCGCGACCTGCTACTTCGGTGACATAACGCGCCATCGTCAGCGCCATCGCTGCGCCCAGCAGTTTCTGCTGGCCTCGGGACACCAGATCGCGTGCCGGCCGGCCCTCCAGCCGTAGCAGCACGTCAAAGCGGTGCGGACCGTAGCTGGTGCTGCCCCGCTCGCGGTCGCGAGCGATATGCGTGCTCAGCGCCGCGCCCAGGTCCTGTTCGCGGCTCCAGCCCTGAAAGTACCCGAGCGCGACCGGGGCCATGTCGAGATCGCGTAGCGCAGTGCTCCAGTACGGCTGTAGTGCCGCAACGAGGCGCACCCGCGCCGCGGTCAGGATCTCCCCGAGCCGCACCAGTTCCCCGTTCCAAACGGCTGGATCCGCCCCGGTCTTCAATGCGGCGTTCCGCTGGCGCAGCGCCCGGCTATAGCCTTGCCAGTGGCGCACAAACTCTGGTTCCACGTGGAACACTGCCCAGTCGAGCCACCGGCGTCGTTGCACCGGGCCCTCCTCGACCAGCCGATGAATCCCCGGATCGATGACCTGAACCGGAAACAGCTCAGACAGCTCGGCGAGTGAAGCCACATCGTGACTATCGATTCGCGCCTGCACGCGATCCTGGCGATTGCAGGTCAGGCCGACGCTGTGGCTGAGCGTTGCGGGCGATTCAACGCGGCCGAAAACCCGCAGTTCGGAAGCGCCATGCCGAACCAGGTGCTCGGTGTGGCGGGTGCGAAACGATCGGCCGCGGCCCAGCAGATAGACCGCCTCGAGTATCGAGGTCTTGCCGGAACCGTTGTTACCGGTGATCAGGTTCAGTCGCGGATGCAGTATCAGCTGCACCCGAGGTAGACAGCGCAGGTCCTCGAGCCGCAGCTCGGCGAGGCTCATCTACGGCATGGCGGCCTAGAGCCGCATCGGCATGACGACGTACTTGACGGTGGCATCACCGGGCTTTCGGATCAGGCAGCTGCTGTTCGCGTCGGTCAATCCGACCTCGACGGTGTCGGCGTCGATTGCCGCCAGCGCGTCGAGCAGGTAGCTGACATTGAAGCCGATCTCGATCTCCTCGCCGTCAAAACCGACTTCGAGCTGGTCTTCGGCTTCCTCCTGTTCAGGGTTGTGCGCCTGAACCGTCAACAGGCCCGGCGCAAAGGTCAGCCGTACGCCGCGGTATTTCTCGTTCGACAGGATCGAGGTGCGCTGCAGTGTCGCGCGCATGGCCTCGCGCGGCGCCGTCATGATGCGCGGCGGCAGGGCCGGGATGACACGGCCATATTCAGGGAACTTGCCGTCAATTAGCTTAGATGTGAAGCGAACGTCGCCGATCTGGACGCGAATGTGATTAGAACCGATTGCAATCTCGATATCCCCTTCGCCATCGAGCAGGCGCTGCAGTTCCAGCACGCCCTTGCGTGGCAGGATGATCTGTTGCAGTTCGCGTGCCTTGCCGTTGAGCTCCACCTCGCACCAGGACAGCCGATGCCCGTCGGTTGCCACCGCGCGCAGCGCCTTGCCGTCGGTCTCCAGCAGTGTGCCGTTCAGGTAGTAACGCACGTCCTGCTGCGCCATCGCGAAGTGCGTCTTGTCGATCAGACGGCGGCAGTCGTGCGCGCGTATCTGCAGCGTGTGCTGCGCACTGATGTCCTCGATCACCGGAAACTCGCTTGCCGGCAGACTCGAGAGCGAGAAGCGGCTGCGGCCGCCGCGCAGCACGACCTTTTCACCTTCGCGCATAAGCGTGACGTTGGTCTTCTCGGGAAGCGTACGCACGATGTCGAGCAGCTTGCGACCTGGCACCGTGATATCGCCGGCCTGCTGCACGCTCACTTCTGCCGCCGCCACCAGCTCGACCTCCAGGTCGGTTCCGGTGACGCGCAACCGGTTGTCGCGTGCTCCGAGCAGGACGTTCGACAGGATCGGCATCGTCTGCCTTCGTTCGACTACACCGATGACGCTCTGCAGGGCCTCGAGCAGATGTTCGCGCGTGGCGGAGACTTTCATGTGCGGATATGTCCTTTGGTCTCTTAAGTATTCTTTCTTAGATGAAGATCAATGATAGATATTAAGCCTGTGAACATTGCGAAAAGCAGCCAGACGCGCTGCATTCGCGCCCGACGCAAGCCTTTGCTCATCGCTCATGACTCTAACAACTGCCACGGCTGCCTGTGTGCGGACTGTGGGTAACCTTATCCACAATTTTCTCAACAGGAAACTCACCTCATCCAGTCAGGGTTCTCAACAGGTTTGTGTAATCTTCCTGGATATGCTGCTCGATATCGCGCAGATCCTTGATTCGCTTGCAGGCGTGCATCACCGTGGTGTGATCGCGACCGCCAAAGGCATCGCCGATCTCCGGCAAGCTGTGACTGGTGAGTTCCTTCGCCAGCGCCATTGCCACCTGGCGCGGGCGCGCCACCGAACGGCTACGGCGCTTGGATAGCAGATCCGCGACACGCACCTTGTAGTAGTCGGCTACGGTCTTCTGGATGTTCTCGACCGTGATCAGCCGCGCCTGCATCGACAGCAGGTCCTTGAGCGCTTCTTTGGTGAAATCCAGCGTGATCGCATGGCCGGTGAAGCGGGAATTCGCAATCACGCGCCGCAACGCGCCCTCCAGCTCGCGCACGTTGGAGCGAATGCGCTTAGCGATGAAGAATGCAACTTCCTCGGGCAGCTCGACGCCGGCCGCCTGCGCCTTGCCGATCAGGATCGCCACTGAGGTCTCCAGCTCCGGCGGCTCGATCGCCACGGTCAAACCCCAGCCGAAGCGCGATTTCAGCCGCTCTTCCAGGCCATCCACCTCGCGCGGATAACGATCACAGGTCAGGATCACCTGGTGCTGCCCCTCGAGCAGCGCATTGAAGGTATGGAAAAACTCCTCCTGCGAATGCTCCTTGCCGGCGAAGAACTGGATGTCGTCGATCAGCAGCGCATGCAGGGAGCGGTACGCGGTTTTGAAATCGTTGATGCGGTTGTGCTGCAGCGCCCGAACCATGTCGCTGACGAAGCGCTCGGAATGCACGTACGCCACCCGCGCGTCCTTGTCGCGTTGCCTGATCAGGTGGCCGATGGCGTGCATCAGGTGGGTTTTTCCCAGGCCGACGCCGCCATAAATGAACAGCGGGTTGTAGGCGCGGCCTGGATTGCCCGCGACCTGAAGTGCCGCGGCCTTGGCAAAGTGATTGCTCTTGCCCTCGACGAAACCGTCGAAGGTAAAGTCTGGATTGAGCGGCACGCCGACCGCATGCGGCGCATTTTTCATCGCTCGCACGGCGGTCGCACCCGCACTCAGCGCCACCGTGCTGGCAGCGGCCGGCCGCGATCCGACCTCGACGATGATCGCTGCCGGCTGCACGATTCCGAATTCGCGCAGCAGCTCGCCCAGGCGCGCCAGCAGGTTGGTGCGCACCCAGTCGACCACGAATCGATTGGGTGCAAGCAGGCGCAGCGCGTCATCGCCTTCCAGCGATTGCAGCGGTCGGACCCAGGTGTTGAACTGCTGCTCGGGCAACTCGTTTTCGAGCGCACGCACGCAGCGCGACCAGAGCGACGCTTCCAACGATTTGCTTCCCGGGAAAAGGGTCGAAAGTCTATACCGACCGTTGGGGCGCCGGTAGCATTTGTCGGCACGCCCTACAGCTGCAAACTAAATACCGCCCGCTGCCGAAATGGAACAGGAGCATGTCAGGCTATCGTTTCCGCCCGTTCACCCGCGCCGACTTACCGCTGGCTGCCGGCTGGTTGCGCACACCAGAGGTGATGCGCTGGTGGGGTGATCCCGCGCAACAGATCGCTCTGCTTGGAGAAGATCTCGATGAGCCCTTGATGCGACAATGGATTGTGGAGCATGCAGGGCGTGCCTTCGCGTACCTGCAGGCCTATCCTGCGAAGGCATGGCCGCAACCGCACCTCGCGCGGCTGCCCGATGCGGCCGAAGTGATCGATGCCTTCATCGGTGAGCCGGCGATGCTTGCACGCGGCCACGGCAGCGCGTTGCTGCGCACGATGGCCGAGCAGCTGCTGGCCGAGGGCGCCGCGGCGGTTGCGATCGATCCGGCGCGCGATAATCATCGTGCCCGTCGCGCCTGCGTTCGAGCCGGTTTCATCGGCGAGCAGATAGTCGAAACCGAAGCGGGGCCAGCGGTTCTGATGGTGTTCTCGCCGGCCGACAAAACAGCGCCCGGCCAGCGGCCGACGTAAGCCACGGGCGAGAAACGGCTCGTATTGACACGCCTGCCTGCGCCTCGTACCCTGCCGAGCCATTTTTCGGTCAGTTTTCAGGGCCTTGAAATCATGAAACGTACATATCAGCCGAGCAAGGTGCGACGCGCACGCACGCACGGATTTCGGGCCCGCATGGCCACGAAGAGTGGCCGCAGGGTGTTGAGCCGCCGGCGCGCAAAGGGCCGCAAGCGCCTGACGCCATAGATGCAGGGGCCGCTGCGGTGATGTCAGCCGCGCCCACGCGATCCGTCGCCGCTCCCCGTCTGAGGCTGCCGCGCGAGCGCCGCATGCGGCGGCCGGCCGAATTCAAGCAGGTCTATGCGGCCGGCAAGCGGCTCGGTAACGAGTTCTTTACCGTCAATGCGCAGGCCAATGGCTTGACCGGTGCCCGGCTCGGCATGTCGATCGCCGCACGAATCCTGCGCCGCGCGGTCGACCGTAATCGACTGCGGCGTGTGATCAGGGAGAGTTTTCGTGTGCATCAAGTCAACCTGCCTCCGCTCGACATCGTGATCGGCGCGCGTGCGGGTGTGCTGAGTGCGGACAACGCCCGCCTGCGTGCGGCCCTGGAAAAACTTTGGCAAAAGCTAGCCTCGACATGCGCCACCTCCTCCGCGTCCTGATCCGCGCCTACCAGCTCGCGATCAGCCCGTTGCTCGGAGCGCGCTGCCGCTTTTACCCGTCGTGTTCGCAGTACGCGCTCGAGGCGGTGGAAAGGCACGGCAGCCTGCGCGGCGGCTGGCTGGCGATCCGGCGCCTGTCGCGCTGCCACCCCTTTCATCCCGGTGGTTACGATCCGGTGCCTGCCGCCGCTCACTGCGTTACCGACCAGGCCGGCCATGCCCACGACCATTAATCTGCGGGTGGCGCTGTGGGCGCTGCTCGGTATGGCGCTGTTCCTGAATTACCAGATGTGGTCGCATGACTACATCGACGTGCTGCCGCCGGCGCCGGTCGGTGCCAACGCGACGCCAGCGCTGCCGCTCGACAGCACCGTGCCGACCGCCACCCTGCCGGCGGCTAGCCCGCCGACCAGCACCTCGCCGACTGGCAGCCTGCCGACGGGCAGCCAGCCGTCCGCGGCCGCCGCAGGCGCGAGCACTGGCGCCGTTGCCGGCAGCGCGCAGGCGCTGGTGGCCGAGTCGCCGCTAGCCCCCAGCATTCACGTACTGACCGATGTGCTCGACGCCGAGGTCAGCCTGGCCGGCGGGGAGCTGCGGCGGGTGGATCTGCTCGCCTATCCGGCTGCCAAGAACACGCCCGATGTGCCGGTGCGGCTACTGAACCGCGATGCCGCCGATTCGCTGTTCGTGCTGCAGAGCGGTTTGGCGCCGCTGCACGACGAGAACGCGCCGACCCACCAGGCGCTCTACAGCGCCGTGGTGCACGAGCTGCGAATGGCGCCTGGTCAGGACGAGATCAAGCTGCCGCTGAGCTGGAACGACGGCCATGGCGTGAGCGTCATCAAGACGCTCACTTTCCATCGCGGCCAATACCAGATCGGGCTCGACTACCAGATCCAGAACGGCACCGCGGCCCCGTGGAGCTTTGCGTCCTATGCTCAGATCCTGCGCTTCAACACCCCGGTGGAGCGATCCTACTTCCGGCCCGACAGTTACGCGTTCAAGGGCCCGGCCATCTACGACGGGCTGAAATATCAGAAACTCGATATCCAGAAGAACGCGGTGCTCGATCAGTCGATCAGCAATGGCTGGCTGGCAGCGTTACAGCACCATTTCGTGGTCGCGATCGTCCCGCCGACCGATGCCGCCTATCGCTACCAGCTGCAGGTCCAGGGCAACGAATTCCTGCTCAAGGCCCAGGGACCCACCGAAGTCGTGCCGCCGGGGGCCAGTGCCAGCACCCACCTGACCTTGTTCGCCGGTCCGAAGATCCAGTCGCAGCTCGACGCCGCGCAGTCGCATCTGGACCTGGTTGCCGATTACGGCACGCTACGGATCATCGCCACGCCGCTGTTCTGGCTGCTCAACCGCGTGCACTCGCTGGTCGGCAACTGGGGCTTCGCGATCATCATCGTCACGATGCTGCTGAAGCTCCTGTTCTATCCGCTCGCCGAGGCCAGCGGCCGTTCGATGGCGAAAATGAAGGCACTGGCACCGCGACTGACTCTCCTGCGCGAGACGTACAAGGATGATCGCGAGAAGCTCAACCGCGGCATGATGGAGCTGTATAAGCGCGAAAAGGTCAATCCGGTGGCCGGCTGCCTGCCGATGCTGATCCAGATCCCGGTGTTTCTCGCCTTCTACTGGGTACTGCGCGATAGCGTCGAGCTGCGCCAGGCACCGTTCATGCTGTGGATCAACGACCTTTCCGCCAAGGATCCATTGTTCGTGCTGCCGGCCATCATGGCCGCGGCCATGTTCATCCAGTACAAGATCAACCCGCAGGTCGGCGATCCGGCGCAGCAGAAGATCTTCATGATGATGCCGCTGGCGATGTCGGTCACCTTCGCGTTCTTCCCGGCGGGCCTGGTGTTGTACTGGGTCACCAACACGGTCCTGTCGATCCTGCAGCAGTGGAATATCAACCGTCGGATCGAGGCCGCGATCCGCGCCAGGCGGTGAGCGACACCATCGTCGCGGCCGCGACCCCGCCAGGTCGTGGCGGCATCGCGATCGTGCGCGTCTCGGGTCCGGCGACGCCGCAGATCGGGGTCAGCGTGCTCGGCAAGCTGCCGCCGCCCCGATTCGCGACCGCCGCGAAGTTCCGCGCCGCCGCGGGCGCTGTCATCGATGACGGCCTGGCGCTCTACTTCCCGGCACCCCACTCCTATACCGGCGAACACGTACTCGAGCTGCACGGTCACGGCGGCCCGGTGCTGGTCGAAGCCCTGATTCGACGGCTGCTCGAGCTCGGCGCACGCCGCGCGCAACCGGGTGAGTTCACTCAGCGCGCCTACCTGAACGGGAAGCTGGATCTGGCCCAGGCCGAGGCGGTTGCCGATCTGATCGATGCGGCTTCCGACGCGGCTGCCCGGGCGGCGCGCCGCTCACTTGAGGGTGAGTTTTCCCGTCGCGTGCTGGTTTTGAGCGAAATCCTTGGCGAGCTGCGTGCCGACGTCGAGGCGGGCATTGATTTCGCCGACGAACAAATCGATGTGCTGTCGGAGGACAGCCTGCGGGTCCGGCTGGAAGAGGCCGCGGCACAGCTTGCAGCGCTGCGCGTCGCCAGCCGCCAAGGGCGGCTGTTGACTGAAGGCATGACGGTGGTGATCGCAGGCCGGCCGAACGCCGGCAAGTCGAGCCTGCTCAACCGCCTGGCCGGCCACGACGCGGCGATCGTGACCACAATGCCAGGTACCACGCGCGACCTGCTGCGCGAGCGCATTGTGCTCGACGGCATGCCGCTGCACGTGCTGGACACCGCCGGACTGCGCAGCGCCGGTGATGATATCGAAGCCGAAGGCATCCGCCGTGCGCGCGCGGCGATGGCGGGCGCGGACCGGATCCTGTTCGTGATCGATGCCGCCGCCGATCCGGCGGCGGCCGGCTATCTCGAGGAGCGCGCGCTGCTGCCACCTGAGGTACCGGTGACGGTGGTGTTCAACAAGATCGACCTGACTGCGTCGAGCGCTGCTGCCTGCGAGCCGGCTGCCTGCGAGCCGGCCCCTGCGGGCATCGCCACCGTCCGGCTCTCGGCCCTCACCGGCGAGGGTCTTGACACGCTGGCGACGCATCTGAAGGCGTGCATGGGATTCGAGCACGGCGGCACGGATGCGCTGTCGGCGCGCGCGCGCCACCTGGAAGCACTGACCCGGGTTGACGCGCATCTGCTGCAGGCGGCAGGGCAACTGGCGACACGCAGCGCGCCGGAGCTACTCGCCGAGGAGCTCAAGCGCGCACAGCAGGCCCTCGGCGAGATCGTCGGCGCCGACAGCTCGGATGAGCTGCTGGGGCGCATCTTTGCCAGATTCTGCATCGGCAAATAGGTCCCACACGCTGGACCGGGACAATTGTGAATGCCGCCGCCAGCAGCTGGCGAAGTGCTGGCATCGGCTCAGTGAACTGGGCCAGCCGGTGCAGGCGCGCGCCTAGAGATGCGCCATTAAATCGCTAATGACACAATAGTTGATGAATAGCTCATGGAATTATCTCTACTGAGACAATATCCTCGATCTCACCTAACATTTGCACAGCGACGCACTCAATCGCACACTTCGCGCCCCATGCATTACGCCCAGTCTTTCGATGTCATCGTTGTCGGTGGCGGTCATGCCGGTACCGAGGCTGCGCTGGCGGCTGCGCGTATGGGGGAGGCGACGCTGCTGCTCACGCACAGCATCGAGACGCTCGGGGCAATGAGCTGCAATCCGGCGATCGGCGGTATCGGCAAGGGTCACCTGGTGCGCGAGATCGATGCGCTGGGCGGGGCGATGGCGCGCGCCGCGGACGTCGCCGGCATCCAATTTCGTACGCTCAATGCGAGCAAGGGTCCGGCGGTGCAAGCCACGCGCGCGCAGGCCGATCGGGCGCTGTACCGCCAGGCGATCCGCCGCCGGCTCGAGAACCAGCCCAACCTGTGGCTGTTCCAGCAGGAAGTCGCCGACCTCACGATCGAGGGCGAGCGAGTGCGCGGCGTCGTGACGGTGACCGGGATCGCCTTTGAGGCCGCGAGTGTGGTGCTGACGGTCGGCACCTTCCTGAGCGGCCGCATCCATGTCGGGCTCGACAACTACGCCGGCGGCCGCGCCGGCGATCCGCCCTCGCTGCGCCTGGCTTGCCGGCTGCGTGAGATCGCGCCACGCTGCGGGCGCTTGAAGACCGGCACGCCGCCGCGCATCGATGGCCGCAGCATCGACTACCACGCGCTGGCCGTTCAGCACAGCGATCAGCCGCTGCCGGTGTTCTCATTCCTCGGCCGTGCCAGCGAGCATCCGCGTCAGCTGCCCTGCCATATCACGCACACCAACGAGCGCACGCACCAGATCATCCGCGCCGCCTTCGACCGTTCGCCGATGTTCGCCGGGCGAATCGAAGGGGTGGGCCCGCGCTACTGCCCGTCGGTCGAGGACAAGGTACATCGCTTTGCCGACCGGACCTCGCACCAGGTGTTCATCGAACCGGAAGGCCTGGACACGCACGAGGTCTATCCGAACGGCATCTCGACCAGCCTGCCGTTCGATGTGCAGCAGGAGCTGGTGCGCAGCATCCGCGGTTTCGAGCGGGCGCACCTGACGCGCCCCGGCTACGCGATCGAATACGACTACTTCGATCCGCGCGACCTGAAGGCCTCGCTCGAGACCAGGAGCGTCAGGGGTCTGTTTTTCGGCGGCCAGATCAATGGCACGACCGGCTACGAGGAAGCCGCTGCGCAGGGTTTGCTTGCCGGCATCAACGCCGCGCTGAGCCGGCGCGGGGCGGCCCCCTGGGTGCCCGCTCGCAGCGACGCGTACCTTGGGGTGCTGGTCGATGACCTGGTGACCCGCGGGACCAGTGAGCCGTACCGCATGTTCACCAGCCGCGCCGAGCATCGCCTGCTGCTGCGCGAGGACAACGCCGATGCCCGACTGACGCCGCGGGGCAGGGCGCTGGGCCTGGTGGACGAGGAGCGCTGGGGCCTGTTCGAAGCCAAGCAGGCTGCGATCGCCTCCGAGCTCGCCCGGCTGCAGTCGCGACGCTTCAGGCCGGGCCAAATCCCGGCAGACTGGGCACAGCGCGTGCTCGGCGCTGCCGCCCCGGCCCGCGATGTCAGCGCGTTCGAATTGCTGCGGCGGCCGCAAGTCCGGTTACAGGCCCTGACCGAACTCGACCCCGATCTTGCGATCCAGCCGCTAGCGGACGATCGCCTGGCGCCGCAGGTGCAGCGCGATCTGGAAGTGCGCGCCAGCTATGCCGGCTACATCGAGCGCGCCGCGCAGGAGATCGAGCGCTCGAGCCACGAGGAACACACGCCATTGCCCGAGGACATCGACTACGCCTCGCTCGCCGGCCTGTCCACTGAGGTGCGCCAGCAGCTGGCCGCCGTGCGGCCGGCGACACTCGGCCAGGCCGCGCGGGTGCCCGGAGTTACCCCGGCCGCGATATCGATCCTGCGGGTGCATCTGCGCCGGCATGCAGTACGCGTCGCCTGATGGATACAGCTGGCACTTTCTATCCAACAGTGGGTAGAAAGATGTCATAGCGTGGCTGGCCGTCCCGGAACGGATAGCGCTAAGATCGACGCCCTACGGATCGCCGGTGAAGGAGGTGTCATGGCAATCGCATCTCAATTGCTTAAGCACAAGGGACGGCTCATCCACAGCGTCGCCCCGGATGCCCCGGTCCTCGAGGCCATACGGCTGATGGCGGAACATGGCGTCGGCGCGCTGCTGGTGATGCAGGGTGAGCAGCTGCTGGGCGTGGTGTCCGAACGCGACTACGCGCGCAAGGTCATCCTCAAGGGCCGCTCATCGAGCGAAACCGCGGTGCGCGAGATCATGAGCTCACCGGTGCTCACGGTGCGCGCCGAACAGACGGTACACGACTGCATGCGCATCATGAGCGAGAACCGCATCCGCCACCTGCCGGTGGTTGATGACAAAGGCGTCATCGGCGTGCTGTCGATCGGCGACCTGGTGCGCGCGGTGGTCGAGGAACAGCAGCGCACCATTGCCGATCTCGAGCAGTACATCCACAGCTGAAGGCAAGCGGCGGGCATCGTTCAGCAAGCGCTGCCACCCCCGCCGCGCGCCTACTTGCGCCAGAACGTCGGGGTGAACAGCACCGCAAAGGTGATGATCTCGATGCGTCCCAGGAACATGGCGGCGATACAGATCCAGCTCTGGAAGTCGCTCAGGCCGGCATAATTGCTGCCCGGTCCGACCAGGTTGAGCCCGGGACCGACATTGTTGATGCAGGCGACAACGGCGGAGAATGCCGAGATGAAATCCAGGCCCGATATCAGCAGTGCGAACACCAGCACCACGATGGTGATGAAATATAAAAAAATGAACGCCAGCACCGCATACACCACGCCGTTCGGTACCACCTGACCGGCAACCTTCAGTGGCGCGACCGCCTGCGGGTGTACCAGCGTGAACATCTCGCGCAGCGACTGTTTCATCAGGATCAGCGAACGGAACATCTTGATGCCGCCGCCGGTGGAACCGGTATTGGCGCACAGGCTGCTCAGGAACAGCATCCACATCGGTGCGAACACCGGCCAGCTGCCATAGTCGGCGGTGACAAAGCCGCTGGTGGTAGCAATCGATATCACGTTGAAGGCGGCAAAGCGCAGCGAGCGGAACGGGGTCGCATAGACGTCGTTCAGGTCGATGAATACCGCAATGCCGACGCAGCTGGCGAGGATCAGCAGCAGCATCCAGCGCGCCTCCGGGTCGCGCCGGTAGGCCTTGAAGTCGCCCTTGCGTAAGGCGATGAAATGGGTCGCGAAATTCATCGCCGCGACCAGCATGAAAATCATCAGCACGAATTCGATCATCGGCGAATCGAAATAGCCGATGCTGGCGTCGTGGGTCGAGAAGGCGCCGAGCGACATCACCGAAAAGGCATGACAGATCGCATCGAACAGCGACATACCGGCCACCCACAGCGCCAGTGCGCAGGCGAGGGTCATGCCGGCGTAGACGAACCACAAGGTCCTCGCGGTCTCGGTGATGCGCGGCGCCAGCTTGGCATCCTTGACCGTGCCTGGCGCACCGGCACGGTAGAGCTGCATGCCGCCGACCCCGAGCAGCGGCAGCACCGCCACCGCCAGTACGATGATGCCCATGCCGCCGAGCCAGCTGAGCGCATGGCGCCACAGATTGATGCTGTGCGGCAGCCGATCGAGCCCGGAGAGGACCGTGGCGCCGGTGGTCGACAGTCCCGACATGGCCTCGAAATAGGCCTTGGTGAACGACAGCGCCGGCAGATCGATCAGCAGCGGTACCGCCGCGACCGCGGCGATCAGCAGCACGGTCGAGGTCACCAGTAGATAGGCATCGCGCGACTTGAGGTCGTAGCGGTGGCGTTGCGTCGCCAGCCGCAGCAGCAGTCCGCCGACGATCGCGATGCCGGCGCCGGCAATGAAGCCACGCAGCGGCGCCAGCTCGCCGTAAATCAGCGCGGTGATGATCGGCAGCACGAAATACAGTGCGAACCAGGTCAGCAATGAGCCGAAAATATTCAACACGCCGAGGAGCGAGCGCACCGCCTGCCTGCCTAGGCTTCGGTCTGGAACAGCCGCTCGACCGCGTCGATATGCCGCCGATCGGTGAGGAAAATGATCACGTGATCCTCGGTTTCGAACTTGGTGTCGTGATGCGCCATGATCACGTTTTCGCCGCGCACGATCGCCACGATGCTCGCCCCGGAAGGCAACTTGATCTGCTCGAGCCGGCGGCCGACCACCTGCGAGCGCTCCTGGGTGCCGTGTACGACGGCCTCGATCGCCTCGGCCGCACCGCGGCGCAGCGAATGCACGCGCACCACATCGCCGCGCCGTACGTGTGCCAGCAGCGAGCCGATGGTGATGGTCTGCGGCGAGATCACGATGTCGATGCTGTGATTCTCCATCAGCTCGCCATATGAGGGCCGGTTGATCAGCGCCATCACCCGCTTGGCGCCGAGGCGCTTGGCCAGCATCGCCGACAGCACGTTGGCTTCCTCGGAGTTTGTGAGCGCGGCGAACACATCGGCGCTGTCGATGTTCTCCTCGACCAGCAGCTCCTCGTCGGCGGCGTCGCCGTTCAGGACGATGGTGTTCTCCAACAGCTCGGAGATGCGGCGCGCCCGCCGCGCATCACGCTCGATCAGCTTGACCTGGTTGCTCTTCTCGAGCGTGCGTGCGAGCCTGAAGCCGATATTGCCGCCGCCGGCGATCACCAGGCGCCGTACCGGATCCTCGCTGCGGCGCAGCTCGGCCATCACCCGGCGCAGATCGTCCGAGGCGGCGACAAAGAAGATCTCGTCGTTTTCCTCGATCACGGTGTCGCCGGACGGGCGCACCAGGCGCTCATTGCGATAGATAGCCGCCACCCGGGTCTCGGTATCGGGCAGGTGTTCGCGAAGCGTACGCAGCTCGCGTCCCACCAGCGGGCCGTCGCGCCGCGCACGCACGCCGACCAGCTGCACCCGGCCGTCGGCGAAGTCCACCACCTGCAGCGCGCCTGGATAGGACAGCAGCCGCGCGATGTATTCGGTCACCAGCTGTTCCGGGCTAATCCACACATCGACCGCGAGCGCCCCTTCGGTGAACAGCTGCGTGCGCGTGGTGTATTCGGGCGCGCGCACGCGCGCAATCTTGGTCGGCGTGCGGTAGAGCGCGTGCGCAATTTCGCAGGCGACGATATTGACTTCATCGCTGCTGGTCAGCGCGACCAGCACGTCGGTGTCGGCGATGCCGGCGGCCTCGAGCACGGTCGGGTGGGAGGCGTGGCCGGCTACGGCGCGGATGTCGAGCCGGTCCTGCAGGTCACGCAGGATGTCCTCGTTGGCGTCGACCACGGTGACTTCGTTGGCCGGTTCACGCGACAGGTGGTAGGCCGCGGTCCGGCCGACCTGACCGGCGCCCAGAATCAGGATCTTCATCAGCGCTTGCGCTCCGTCACCGCTACATCACTTCCAGATTAGCGTACTGCAGCATGAGCCATTTGGAGCCCTGCTGCTCGAAATTCACCTGCACGCGTGCGTGCGGTCCCTGGCCCTCGACCGTGAGCACGACGCCTTCGCCAAACTTGCCATGGCGCACCCGGGTTCCAAGTCGCATGCCGTCGCCCAGGGACTCCATCAGCGCTGCGCGGCCGGGTGCGGCATTGCTGCCGGAGGCAGCTATGCCGCCGGAGCGGGCATGGGTGACGCGAATGCGCGGCCGCAGCTCCTCGATCATCGCCGGCGGGATTTCCCGGATGAAGCGCGATGGCGAGTTGACGCTGTCGATTCCGTGCAGCCGGCGCTGTTCGGCATAAGTAAAATACAGCTGCTTCATCGCCCGCGTCATGCCGACGTAGCACAGGCGGCGTTCTTCTTCCAGTCCGCCCAGATCGTTGATCGAGCGCTGGTGCGGAAACAGGCCGTCCTCCAGGCCGCAAAGAAATACCAGCGGAAACTCCAGGCCCTTGGCCGTGTGCAGCGTCATCATCTGCACGCAGTCCTCCCACGCGTCGCCCTGGGTGTCGCCTGATTCGAGCACCGCGTGCGACAGAAAGCTCTGCAGCGGCGGCAGGTCGCTCTCGGGTTCAAAACCGCGCGCGGCGCTGACCAGCTCATTGAGGTTCTCGACCCGCAGCTCGCCGCGATCGGCCTTGTCCTTCTGGTGATGTTCGATGAGGCCGCTGGCGTTGATCACGTGATCGACCTGCTCGTGCAGCGCCAGGCCGACGATCGCCTGCGCGAGCTGCTCGATCAGCTGCATGAAGCCGAGCAGTGGGCCGGCCGCGCGGCCGCCTTCGCCGGCGCTGAGCGCAGCTGCGGCGGCGCGCCACAGGGAGCTGCCGGCGTCGCGCGCGGCGTCGCGCAGATTGTCGACGCTCTTGTTGCCGATGGCGCGCGGCGGCAGATTCACGATGCGCTCGAACGAGGCATCGTCGTCGCGATTGGCGATCAGGCGCAGGTAGGCGAGCGCGTCCTTGATCTCGGCGCGCTCGAAGAAGCGCAGGCCGCCGTAGACGCGGTACGGAACACGCGCGCTGATCAATGCCTCTTCGAAGCTGCGCGACTGCGCATTGGAGCGATACAGGATCGCGCTGTCGCGGCGCAGGCCGCCGCGCTGCGTCCATTCGAGGATGCGCGTGACCACGAACTCGGCTTCGTCACGCTCGTTGTAGGCCGCGTACAGCTTCACCCGATCGCCGCCGGCAGCGCTGGTCCACAGCGTTTTGCCCAGGCGACCGGTGTTGTTCGCGATCAGGGCATTGGCGGCGTCGAGAATGCCGGCGGTGGAGCGATAGTTCTGCTCCAGCCGGTACAGTCTGGCCTGCGGGAAATCCTCGCGAAACTGATGCAGGTTCTCGACTTTCGCGCCGCGCCATCGGTAGATGGAATTATGGGTGACCACCCCGTTGGCGACAAAGTTATGCGTACGTTCGATGTTCAGGTCATAGACCGTGGCCACGACATCCTCGTGTGCAACGCGTTCGACGACGTCAAATTCCGAGGATTCGGTTGCCATGACCATCCCAGGCCGGATTGCAGCGGCATTGATAAAAGGCAGCGAGCGATCGAGCACATGTCCCTGCAGCACGTAGTGCCCGTCCAACTCGTCGCGCACGCGCCTGGCAATTTCCATCAGTTCGCCAAAATCACTACGTACGATTTCGAAGCGCCAGCTTCGGCCGCTGCCAGTGCTCTTCGCAGGCCGTACGCTCAGGCCCAGGGCCGTAAGTTTGGCGCGGTCGGCCGCGTTCACTCCGACGATCGAAATGCGATGCATCGGATTTGAGCCCCGTCGGTCGGCGCACAGGGTGATCACGATGTTGCGGCGGTTCGAATTGCGGCTCTGCGGCCGGTGGTGCGGCCGTTCCGGATCCAGCCCGGTATCGCGCAGCAATCGCAGGGCCGCATCGGTGGTATTGAGCGAGTGGAAGATGCGGTCGATGTGCTCCCGATCGTGCACCAGGCCATGGCATCCTTTGCCCTTGCGCGGAACAAATGGGAGTGTCGGCAAACCGTAGCTCAAGGACGTGAGCACTTCATCCGACCTGGCTTCAATCTCGTTGCGATGCGTGCGGATGATCCAGGCGGCGTCCGCATGTTCCTGCACCGATCGTTGCCTGAATCCGACCATGGGCTTGGCCTGGCCGGCGGTGTACACCTGCGAGGTGCCCAGTCGATAGCCGATGCCCACCTTGTGCATCAGATATAGAAAATAAGTCTGCGGCGTCTCGCCCAGCACGTAACCGGCAAAGTGCGTGTGCTCGGGCGTGCTTTTTACGATCCTGCCAGAGCGCAGCTGCAGGCAGATCATGCGACCGCGCCGACGCCGGACAAATCGTTCGGTGACCTTGGCCGCACGCAGATCACCGCTGCCATAGCTCGACAGGACCTTCTCGCCGGGCAACACGGCCTCGATCGGCTTCCTCGAGCGGTCGGCCATGGTGACCGCTGTGCCTTCAACCACACACTGATCGTCATCTCCGACAACGAACGGTGCGCCTTCGGACCCAACCAGCAGCCGGATCCACGCATATTGAATCGAGTTGGTGTCCTGGAATTCGTCCACCAGCACGTGGCGGAAGCGCGCCCGGTAGTGGCGCAGCACGTCCGGCTGGTCGCGCCACAGCTCGAAGGCGCGCAGCAGCAGTTCGGCGAAGTCGATCACGCCCGAGCGCTCGCAGGTTTCCTGGTACAGCTGGTACAGCTTGATCAGCTGCAGCTGGGTCGGATCGCCGCCGCCGGCGACGTGCTGCGGGCGTCGGCCTTCGTCCTTGTGCTTGTTGATGAAATACTGCAGCTCGCGCGGCACCCAGCGATTCTCATCGAGGTTCTGCGACTTCAGCAGTTTCTTGATCAGCCGCAACTGGTCCTCGGCGTCCAGTATCTGAAAGCCCTGCGCCAGGCCGGCTTCGCGCCAGTGCAGCCGCAGCAGCCGATGCGCGATGCCGTGAAAGGTCCCGAGCCAGAGCGCCGAGCCCGGGATGCCGAGCAGCTGTTCGACCCGGCCGCGCATTTCCCCGGCCGCCTTGTTGGTGAAGGTCACCGCCAGGATGCTGTGCGGCGAGACGCCCTCGGTCTGGATCAGCCAGGCGATGCGGTGTATCAGCACGCGCGTCTTGCCGCTGCCGGCGCCGGCCAGCACCAGCACCGGAGCCAGCGGTGCCGTCACCGCCTCGCGCTGCGCGTCATTCAACGGATTGAGGATGGGGGAGAGATCCATGGGGGGCGCGAATTCTACCCCAGGAGCCGGCCGGCGTACTCCACGCGAGTCAGGTGAAATGCCTGGTGCCTACCAGCGGTTACGCAGCTCGCGCAGCGCCAGGAATATCTCGCGCGGGCCCGGATCCGAGTTCCAGTCGGAGCGCACGCGGCGCAGTTCGGCGATGACTTCGGGGTTGTCGAGCCGGAAGAACACGTTGAACTGGCGCTCCTGGTCCAGCGTCGTGACCGGCATGGCCTCGGCCGCGAGGCTGGCGCAGCGCTGCAGCATCGCACCAGCCGCGGCGTTCGAGGGCTCGCGGTCAAGGGTAAAGTCGAGGTTGCGCAGCAGGTATTCATGTCCCGGAAACACGCGCGTCGCGGCCGGCAGGCGCGCCAGGCAGCCCGCGAAGGTGTCATACAGCAGCTGCGGGTCGCCGCCATGAATGCAATTGCCGGCGCCGGCATTGAACAGGGTATCGCCGGAGAACAGTGCCGGCGCCTCGTTGCCCGCGGCCTCACCGTACAGGCACAGGTGCGCGCGCGTGTGGCCGGGGGTATCGAGGCAGCGCAGCTGCACCGATCGACCGATGCGTACCGTATCGCCGTCCTTCAGAGGGTGCGTCACCCCACCGATTCGCTGTGCCGCGGCCGCGTGCGCCAGCACCGGCGCGCCGGTAGCCGCCACCATCGTGGCGTTGCCGCCGGTATGGTCGGGATGCTCGTGGGTATTGAAGATCTGGCGGATGGTCCAGCCCAGTTCACGTGCGCGGCGCAGGCAGGCCTCGGCGTTGAGCGGATCGACCGCGAGCGCCTCGCAGGTCTGCGGACAGGCGATCAGATAATGAAAGTTGCGGCCCCGGTTGGCAGCCCAGACGCGCTCGATCAGCATGACGAGTCCCTCGGTGTGGCGGCGCAGTTTGGGCCGGCGGCCGCCCCGCACCGCTTCGACGTCCGACAATGAGACAATAATAACCGCATGCAGCGCGTAGTGATTGCAGTCATCGGCCGGATCGCAGGCGCTCTCGCGGGCACGCTCGCCGGCCGCGGCGCCTGAAGGATGCCGGCGCACGCGGTTTACATCGTGCTGTTTGCCGCGCTGATGCACGCCGGCTGGAACAGCATCGTCAAGCGCGGCCCCGACAAGCTGCTGACGGCGGTCATGATCACGACCGCGGCCGCCGCGATCGCGGCGCTGACACTGCCGTTCCTGCCGCAACCCGCACCGGCAAGCTGGCCGTTCATCGCCGGCTCGGTATCGCTGCAGACGCTCTATTACGGGCTACTGGCTGCTGCCTATCGCAGCGCCGACATGAGCCACGCCTACCCGATCATGCGTGGCACCGCACCGCTGATCGTCGCCGCGGTCAGCGCCTGGCTGATCGGCGAAATCGTGTCGGCGACGCAATGGCTCGGCATCGTGCTGATCTGCGGCGGCGTGCTGGGACTTGCAGTGCATGCGCCGGCGCGCTCCGGCCGGCACGCTGCCGCGACCGCCTTTGCGCTCGTCAATGCCGGGGTAATCGCGAGCTACACGGTGATTGATGGGCTGGGCGTGCGGCGCTCCGGGGCGCCGGCGGCCTACACGCTGTGGATCTTTCTGCTCACGGGCAGTGAGATGCTGCTGTGGATATCGGTGTCGCGCCGCCGCGAATTCAGCGCCTACACACGCGGCAAGTGGCCGCAAGGTATCGCCGGGGGCGCCGGGACGGTCATTTCTTATGTACTGGCGCTGTGGGCCATGACGGTGGCGCCGGTGGCCCTGGTTGCGGCGCTGCGCGAGACCGCGATTGTGTTCGCGGCCGTGATCTCGGCGCTGGTACTCAAGGAGCGGCTCACGCCGCAACGGCTCGCGTGTACCGGCCTGATCGTCGCCGGCGCGGTGGCGTTGCGGCTCGCCTGAAGCTCAGCGGCTCAGCCGAGCGTGCTCGGCAGATAGTGATCGAGCAACAGCGCCAGGAACAGCCACATCAGATAGGTGATCGAGAAGCGGAACATGCGCATCGGCAACTCCTCGCGACGGGCGAGCTTGAGCGCGATCGCCAGCCACAGAAAGCGCGCGTTGAGCACCAGCGCCGCGAGCAGATAGGCCAGTCCGCTCATGCCGGTCATGTACGGCAGCAGCGTGACCAGGCACAGCATCACGCTGTAGAGCAGCACATGCAGGCGGGTGAATTCGACCCCATGGGTGACCGGCAGCATCGGGATGTCGGCTCTGGCGTAGTCGCGCCGGCGCGCAATGGCCAGCGCCCAGAAATGCGGCGGCGTCCATGTAAAGATGATCAGAAACAGCAGCAGCGCGTGCGGGTCGACGTGATTGGTCACCGCGATCCAGCCCAATACCGGCGGCGCAGCACCGGCGGCGCCGCCGATCACGATGTTCTGTGGAGTCGCGCGCTTGAGCCAGACCGTGTAGACGACCGCATAGACGATCAGAGAGGCGAACGTGAGAGCGGCAGTCAGCAGGTTGACGAATGCGACCAGGATCACCATCGAGGCGACCCCCAGCAGCAGCGCGAAGGCGAGCGCCTGCACCGGCGCCAGGTGTCCTGAGGGCAGCGGCCGCCTGCGGGTACGCGCCATGCGCGCGTCGATGCGCCGGTCGAGCAGGTGATTGATCGCAGCGGCCGAGGCAGCCGCCAGCGCAATGCCAAGGTTGCCGAATATCAGCGCATCCAGCGGCGGCAGGCCCGGTGCCGCGAGCAGCGTGCCGACCACCGCCGTCAGCACGATCAGTGCCACCACGCGCGGCTTGGTGAGTTCGAGGTAATCGCGCCAGCTAGCGCTGGCGGCAAGGGTGCGGGCGTCGGACTGGCTCATGTGCAGCGGCGGCGAAGGTTATCCAGCCTAGGGTTCGGGTGCCGGCACCGCTCGCAGCGATCGGTTCAGCGCCAGCGTCGCTAACAATAGCAGGGCAGCGCCCGCATTGTGCGCCGTGGCGAGCCACAGCGGATAACCCATCGACACCATGGACAGGCCGATGACCAGCTGCAGCGCCAGCGCCAGCAGCACGAGGGCGCCAGCCACGCTGGCCGCGCGGCGTGCGCGGCCGCCGCGCACGCGCAACGCCGCCAGCGCCGCTGCCAGCAGCGCCAGGCTCGCCACCAGCGCGCCAAAGCGGTGACTCAGCTGGATGGCAACGCGCGCCGGATTGGCCAGCACGCCGCCTTCGTAGTCGATGCCCAGGCCGCCCCACAGCACGAAGGCGCTGCGAAAATCCGCCTGCGGCCACCAGCTTCCCTGACAGGTCGGAAGGTCCGGGCAGGCGATGGCGGCGTAGTTGCTGCTGGTCCAGCCGCCCAGCGCAATCTGCCCGCCCAGCACCCACAGGCCGATCAGCGCCAGTTGGCGTGCGGCGCGAAGGCCGCCGGTATGCGCGGCGACGTCAGCCGCCACGGGGTCGGCGCGCCGCGGGCCAGCGCGGCCGAGCCCCAGCGTCAGTAGCAGCCACCACAGCAACGATAGCGTCGTGAAGCCGAACAGCAGATGCAGGCTGACGATCAGCGGCGTGAGCTGCCAGGTCACGGTCAGCATGCCCAGCGCACCCTGCAGCACCACGATCGCCAGCAGTGCCAGTACGAACCCGGGCGGCACGATGCGCTCGCGCCGCCAGATCACACCCATCGCCGCGAGGCAAAGGATCAGGCATCCGAGCGTGCCGGCGGCATATCGGTGCAGCATTTCACGCCACGCCTTACCCACGTCCAGCGGCCTGCCCGCAAGCGGCGCAGTCGCGCTACGCTCCGCCGCCGCGGCGGCGCTGGGCGTCAGATGGCCGTAGCAGCCGGGCCAGTCGGGGCAGCCCAGGCCGGCGTTGCTCAGCCGTACGTAGGCGCCGAGCACCACTACGCACAGGCAGAGCGAGAATGCGGCAACGGCGACACCACGGACCAGTGCGGGGTGATTCATTGCGCGTGCTAACCGATGTGCGACAGCGCCAGCAGCTTCTTCAGGTCGTTGCGCAGCCCCCTGGGATCCTCATGCGCGTCATAACGCAGCATCAGGTTGCCGCGCGGGTCGACCACGAAGATGGTCGAGTCGCGCCGCTCGGCCGGGAACTGTGCCAGCAGCGCAGTGCCTGCAGCGCCGTTCGCATTCAAGGTAATTAAATTCGGCTGCTCACGCGCAAGGTAGTCGCGATCACAACAGCCGGCGGTGACCAGGAATACCCGTTGCACCCGCGGGATCAGATTGGCGAGTCCCAGATGTGTCTGGCGCATGTAGTAGAGGGTGTCGCGGCAGCCCTCATCGCAGTCGCCGCTGCCGATGAAGACCAGCGACCACTTGCCGGTGAGGACATCGGCCGCGGCCAGCGAATCGGCGCCGCTCGATGCTGCGATCCGGGGCAGCGCGCTGGGCGGCAACGAGCGCGCCGGTTCGATCAGTACGCCATGATTGGTACGGCCGGTGGGGCGCCAGGCAGAACCGTAGTAGATCGCAAACGCCAGCAGCAGCGGCGTGAAGAACAGCAGCCCCAGCAGCAGCAGCGTGGCACGCTTCGGCCGCGTGGCCTGCGCCGGGGTGCTCACCGCGCGCCCCGGCGCCAGTTCATATAGCCGTACAGCACCAGCGCCAGCACGCCAAAGGCCCACCATTGAATCGCATAGGACAGATGGCGCGCGGCCCCAAGGCCACCCGGATGCCAGTCGCGCACGAACCCTGCCGGTTGCTCCGGATCGAGCAGCAGCTGGCGACTTTGCAACGGCTGGCCAAGCGCCGCCGACAGGTCGGCCATGGTCGGAAAACTGGTGAGCTTTGGCCATGGCGCGCCGGCCGGCGGCGGCACATGGCCCAACGCGATGCCCGCGACCGGCAGGTCATCGAGCCTGCCGCTGGCGATCTGCAGCGCCGCGGAATCGACCGGCACCTGCGGCAGCTGGCTGCGGCTTGCGGTCAGCGCTACCCAGCCGCGATTGACGATCAGCGTGCGGCCATCGGCCAGTCGCAGCGGCGTCAGCACCTCGAAGCCCGGTTGGCCGTTGTGCGACATGTTGTCGAGCAGGAACTGATGCCCGCCGTCGTAGGTGCCCTGCAGCCGCACCTGCGCATAGCGCGGCAATTCCGAAGTCGCGCGCATGCCGAGCTCGCTCAGCGTCTGGCCGCTGGCGGCAAAACCGGCCGCGAGCGCCTGTTGGTGCTGCGCCCGGTGCCATTGCCAGCGCCCGAGACTGACGAACAGCACGATCGCCGCCAGCGTCAGCAGCGTCATGGGCCAGCTCGCAGACCAGCGGAATCGGCCGGATTCAAGTGTCAGCGGCAATCCAGGTGCTCCTCGGTGCGGCGCGCATTGTGCCGGCCGGGCGCTATCGAGTACAGGCTTGCCGGCGCGGGCCTTTATACTGGCCCGATGGAGCTCATTCGAATCCTGATCTTCTGCCTGCTCGCCGCGATCCTCGCCAGCCTGGGCACCGCGCTCTATCATCTGTCCACCGGTCGCGGTGACTCGAGAAGGATGCTGCGCGCCCTGACGCTGCGCATCGCACTGTCGATTGCGCTGTTCCTGCTGCTGATGATCGCGTGGCGCGCCGGATACATCACGCCGCACGGCTTGCAGCAATGAGCCACGAACGCGCGACTGTCAGAACGGTTAGAGTGGCAGGCCATGACTACCAAAGCGGATGCCGACGCCAAACGCCTGGATAAACACCTCGCCGTGCTCGAGGAGCTGAAGCGGCGCGAGCCGGTTTTTCATCGGCTCGAATCCGGCGCCGGGCGCGCGGATCTGGAGAAAATGACGGATCCGGAATTCTGCGAGATCGGCGCCTCAGGTCGCCGCTACGGCCGTGAGTACGTGCTCGATATCCTCGAGAGGAGATTGGAGAATCCGGGCGAGGATGTCTGGGACACCAGGGATTTTCACTGCCTCGAGCTCGCCCGAGACACCTATCTGGTCACCTACACGCTGCTGCAGCCGAAACAGCGCGTGACTCGACGCTCCAGCATCTGGCGGCGAACCCGGCAGGGCTGGAAGATCATCTATCACCAGGGTACGGTGGCGGCGGCGGTTTGACTACTCGGTGACCTGACTCGCGGTGACGAAATATTCCGTCTCGCCGAAGCAGGAGTTTGGAATCCACTTGTGCTGCTCGTAGTGCAGCGCGACCCGCTTGCCGAGGCTGGAATTGATCTTGACCGCGACCGCCTCGTCCGGCACGGTGAAATAGAACTTCTCGGACACGGTGCCGGGCATCGTGACCATCGCCATCTCGCCTTCCCAGGTCTTGCATACCCAGCCCTTCTTCGACAGCTTCTGCACGAAGCCGGCGCGTTCGCCGCTGGCGTACGACCAGTGCAAGGTGATCCAGCTGAAGCCCGCAAGGCCGACGATCGCCAGTAGCAGCAAAATGACCAGCATTTTTATCATTTGTCGGTAGCTCCCGCTGCGCGTGCAAACAGCGGCGGGATTATGCCTGCATTTGGCGGGTGGTGAGTAACCGCGGCCGCGGCGTACACTGGCCCGATCAGGCTCCAGCAGGTGGCAGCGATGGAACGTTCCGGTCACGCACCGAACCACGACAGCGACGGCACGGCCGATGACGCTTCAGCCACGCGCACTCTGCTGCGCGATGCGGCGGAGCGCGCGGCCAACTATCTGGAGTCGCTGGGCGCGCGCCCGGTAGTGCCGGGTGCCGCCGCGCTGTCGGCGCTGCAACGGCTGGACGGGCCGCTGCCGGCGCACGGTTCGGGTGCGCAGCAGACCCTGGCGCTGCTCGATGAGCTGGTGTCGCCCGCGACCATGGCGATGGCCGGACCGCGCTTCTTCGGCTTCGTGATCGGCGGATCGTTGCCGGCGGCGCTGGCGGCCAACTGGCTGGCCGGAGCCTGGGACCAGAACGCCGGCTTCTACAGCGTGACGCCCGGTGTGGCTCGCCTGGAGCAGAGCGCGCTGCGCCGGCTGATCGCGCTGTTCGAGCTGCCGCCGCAAACGGCGGCCGGATTCGTCACCGGCGCCACGGTCGCCAATTTCACCGCGCTGGCCGCGGCACGGCACGCGGTACTTGCGCGCGTGGGCTGGAACGTGGAGGCCGACGGGCTGTTCGGCGCGCCGCCGATCACGGTCATCGCGGGCGACGAGGCACACCCGACGCTGCTGAAGTCGCTGGGCATGCTCGGTCTGGGCCGCTCGCGCATCGTGCGGGTTGCCGACGATGGCCAGGGTCGCATGCGAGCCGACGCGCTGCCGCCGATCGCAGGTCCGACCATACTTTGCCTGCAGGCCGGCAACGTCAACACCGGCGCCTGCGATCCATTCGTTCCGCTGATCGAGCATGCGCATCGCCACGGCGCGTGGGTGCATGTCGATGGCGCGTTCGGCCTGTGGGCCAAGGCCACCGCCTCGCTGCGCCACCTGGTTGACGGCATGGAAGCGGCCGACTCCTGGGCCACCGATGCGCACAAGTGGCTGAACGTGCCGTACGACAGCGGCCTGGCTTTCGTGCGCGACGCCCACGCGCTGAAGGCGGCCATGGCGATCACCGCCGAGTACCTGCCGCAGGCGGGCGAGGAGCGCAATCCGAGCGACTACACGCCGGAACTGTCGCGGCGTGCGCGCGGCGTGGAAGTATGGGCGGCGCTGCAATCGCTTGGCCGCGCCGGCATTGCCGAGATGATCGAACGCAACTGCCGCCAGGCGCGCCGCTTTGCCGCCGGCCTGTCGGCAAAGGGCTACGCGGTGCTCAATGAGGTGGTGCTGAACCAGGTACTGGTGTCCTTCGGCGATGACGCGCGCACGCGCCGCGTCGTGGCGAGGCTGCAGGCCGATGGCACCTGCTGGTGCGGCATCACCGTGTGGCAGGGCCACACCGCGATGCGCATCAGCGTCAGCAACTGGTCAACCGACGACCATGACGTCGAACAGAGTCTCGAGGCGATGCTGCGCGCTGCCGCGAGCGTGTAGCCGAAGCGCCGATCGATGAGCGCTGGCGCGCTGAGCGACGCGAAGATTGTCGAATCCTGGCGCACCAATGCAGGCGCCTGGACCGCCGCGGTACGCGAGCGACGCATCGAAAGCCGCGAGCTGGTCACCGACCGGGCCATCCTCGATGCGGTACTGGGCCGCGCGCCGCACGCGCTGCTCGACATCGGCTGCGGTGAAGGCTGGCTCGGCCGCGCGCTTGCCGGTCGCGGCATTCATGTGCTCGGCATCGATGCCGTCCCCGATCTGATCGCCCGAGCCAACGCGGCTGGCGGCGGTGAGTTTCGCATCGCCTGCTACGAGCAGCTTGCCGCCGGCGTACCCGACTTCACCGCCGATGTCGCGCTGTGCAATTTTTCGCTGCTGGGACGCGAATCGGTGGACATGCTATTCGCAGCCATACCCGCGCTGCTCAGGCCGCACGGTGTTTTCATCATCCAGAGCCTGCATCCGGTGCTCGCCTGCGGGGAGCGGCCCTACCAGGACGGCTGGCGCGAAGGATCCTGGGCCGGTTTCAGCGCCGATTTTACCGATCCGGCACCGTGGTACTTTCGCACGCTGGCGAGCTGGCTGGGGCTGTTTCGGACGCACGGATTGCGGCTGCTGGAGCTGCGTGAACCGATCGATCCGCGCACCCAGAAGCCGGCATCGGTGATTTTTATTGCCGATGTGATGGGCCCGAGCTGATGGATGGCCTGCCAACCCCGCGCCGCTACCTGGCAATCCTGGCGATTTCCTGCGGTACCGCGCTGGCGGTGATCGATGCGTCGGTGGTGACGGTCGCGGTGCCGACGCTGGCCCACGACCTGGGCGTGCATGCCTCGACCGCGGTCCTCGTGGTCACGGTCTATCAGCTGGTGCTGGTGATGACGCTGCTGCCGTTCTCGGCGCTCGGCACCCGAATCGGCCTGCGGCGCCTGTATCAATATGGCCAGCTCGCCTTCCTGGTGGCCACCGTGCTGTGTTTCTTCACCACGAACCTGCCGTTTCTGCTGCTGGTGCGGGCGATTCAGGCGCTGGGAGCCGCAGCCGCACTGAGCGTATCCAGTGCCCTGATCCGCTCGACCTATCCGGCACGCCAGCTCGGTCGCGGTCTGGGAATCAATAACATCGTCGTGTCGAGCGCGACCGCGCTGGCGCCGACACTCGGCGGCCTGGTGCTGTCGGTGGCGAGCTGGCCGTGGATCTTCGCCGCTGCGGCGCCGCTGGCATTGCTGTCGCTGTTGCTCGGCCGGCGTGCGTTGCCTGAACCGCAGCCGCGCGACCAGCCATATGACGTACGCGCGGCAGTGCTGTGCGCGCTCACTTTCGGCGTGATCATCTCGGGGCTCGAAAGCGCGGTGCATGGCGGCTCGCCGCTGATCGCGGCAGCGATAGTCGCCGCCGGTGCGCTGATTGCGGTGGTGTTCGTGCGGCGCGAACTGGAATCGAAGATTCCCATCCTGCCGGTCGATCTGCTGATGCGGCCGGTGGTGGGCCTGTCGGCGCTCGGCGGCCTGCTGGTCTTCATTGCATCGATGACGTTCATGCTGTCGCTGCCGTTCCGGCTGCAACAGCACTACGGTTTCGCGCCCGGGGAGGTCGGCGCGATGATCACGCCGTGGCCGCTGGCCATCCTGCTGATAGGGCCGAGCGCCGGCATGCTGTCGGATCGCTTTCCGGCCGGCATCCTCGGCGGCATCGGCATGGCGTTCGCCGCCGCCGGATTATTGTCGCTGGCCTTTCTACCGGCGCACCTGTCGCACGTCGATCTGGTGTGGCGCATGGCGCTGGCGGGCGCCGGCTTTGGCCTTTTCATCGCGCCCAACGCGCGCATGATCATCCATGCCGCGCCGCACGAGCGCGCGGCGTCGGCCGGTGGCCTGATCTCGACCACGCGACTGACCGGCCAGACGCTCGGAGCCACGCTGCTCGCCGCGCTGTTGTCGGTCGGCGTGGGCACCGGGCCGGTTCCGGCACTGCTGGCCGCGGGCCTGGCAGTGCTGGCCGGCATCTGCAGTGTCGCGCGACTGCGTGCGCCGCCCTAAAGTCGCAGTGGCTGGCCGCGGCGAGGCGGGTAGGTGTCTACTGCCATGAGGTAAGCATCCTGAATATCAAAGCGTTCGTCGGCCTGCTGTTGCTGCTCTTGGCCATGGCGGGGCTGCTATTTATACCCGCGTGGACGCTCGATTATTGGCGGGCGTGGACGTTCCTGGCCGTCTATTTCGGATGCTCCCTCGCAATCACCCTCTACCTGATGGTCAGGGACCCGAAGCTGTTACAGCGACGCATGAGCGCCGGCCCGACGGCCGAGAAGGAAGCGACTCAAAAGATCATCATGTTTTTCACATCGTTGGGATTTATCGGCCTATTGATTGTCCCCGCGCTCGATCATCGCTTCGCCTGGTCTGTGGTGCCGTCGTATATCGCTCTGGCCGCAGACGTGCTGGTGGTGCTTGGTTTTGTTGCCATCTTTTTCGTCCTCAAAGAAAATACCTTTTCCTCTGCGACCATCGAATTGGCCCCCAACCAGAAGGTGATATCAACTGGCCCGTACGCGCTCGTGCGGCACCCGATGTACGCCGGCGCCCTGGTCATGCTTTTCGGTATGCCGATTGCGCTCGGTTCGTGGTGGGGATTGCTGGTGCTCGTCCCGATGATGCCGGCGCTGATCTGGAGACTACTTGACGAGGAGAAATTCCTGGCCAGCAAGCTCCCCGGCTACGCGAGCTACCAACATCAAGTGCGGTTTCGCCTGATACCACTCATCTGGTAACCCCTTTTGGCGCCCGCCGTTCCCTGTACAGGTGAACGGGGCGCGAGTCTCGCTCACGCCCCGGCCATCGCCGTAGCGGCCCTATTGCTTGTCGAACACCAGCGTATCGTCGTACGTCTTGCCGTCGGCGTGCGTGCCCTTGTTGTTGACCGTGAGCGTCTTGCCATCTGCCGACACGGCGCGGTGCACACTGCCGACCACTTTGCCGCCCATCTTGAGCGTGAAGTCGCTGGTGTGGGCGTCAATAGCCTTGCCGGAGACGCTGTCGGCGTCGGGATTGCCGGTGATCGGATGGTCCTTGCCGTCGTACTTGAGGCTCACGTGCATGGACATTTCCTTGCCGTCGGCGCCGACCAACTTCTGATCGAGGGTCATGCCGTCGGCGCCCTCGGCGTACACGCGCGTCGCGCTCTTCGGCGCCGTGCCACTGAACTTGGACTTTGCGACGTTGAGCTTCCAGGTGCCGTCGACGGCATCGGCCGCGAACGCGGTGGTGCCGAAGAACAGCGTGCCGAGCAGAGCGATCGTGACAATTCTTAGCATAGTGCGTCTCCCGTGGATGTTTTGCTGTTACTTAGTGGGCAACCCGGACCGCTTGGTCCGGACGCGGACGGGAGAATATGCGCGCGCATCCCCGCGCCTGCAAGCGCCTGATCGGCGTGCGCTGCAGCACGCGAGCGGCCGTGGTCTCGTCACAACCGGAAGTACTGCTGCCTGACATGTCCGCCACAAGCAGACATGGCGATCGACCTGGCCCGATCTTGTTGCCAACGCGCACAGCATCCGCGAACATCGCCGAGGCGTCGAATTGGGGATCGAGATGGCTGAAGGGGTGTTCGGCGGAATCCTCGGGGTCGAGGAAGCCAAGTCAGAAGTCGAGGCTCCGGAGGCCCTGGCAAGCGCTGAAGCCTTCGCGTCGGCTGTCGCCGCCAAGCTCGCTGGACACGATGCTGACGTAGCGCGCAAGACGGTCGAGTTCCTAAACGAGCAAACGCAACTCCTCAAGGTACAGAAAGAGCACCTCAAGGACGAACACGCGCTGCGCATGGCGCACCTGCGCAATCAGCTTCGCGAGGAAAACGTTCGCCGCTTCGGCCTGCGTCTGCGGACCGGCTTCCAGCTCTTTATTATACTTGTTGCCACTGTCATCGGGATCGGCTTCGCCGTGATGATCCGCGACGCCGTCACCTCACGGCGCGTCGTGATCGATCCGTTCCACGCACCGCCCGCCCTCGCGGCGCGTGGTCTGGACGGGACGGTTGTCGCCAACGCACTGCTCGATGATCTCAGCCATCTGCAGGATGCGACGCGCAGCTCCGCGGCGGCGCGCAACCTTTCCAGCGCGTGGGCGAGCAACATCAAGCTCGATGTGCCGGAGACCGGCGTGTCGATCGGCGAGATCTCCCGTCTTCTCAGGGAGCGGTTCGGGCATGACGTGCACGTCGAGGGAGACCTGGTCGAAACCCCGACCGGGGGCCTCACACTTACGGTCCGCGGCAACGGCGTGCCACCAAATACCTTCAGCGGATCGGCCACCGAGCTCAAGAAGCTCACGGTCGAGGCGGCCGAGTACGTCTACTCGAAGTCCCAGCCGGCGCGCTGGGCCGCCTATCTCGGCGGGGTGGAGCGATTCGACGAGGCGATTGCGTTCTGCCGGACGGCGATCGCGGGCGCCGACGCCTCGGAGCGCCCGGGGCTGCTCAACACTTGGGCGTCAGTGATCATATCCATCGGCGGCTCGACCCGCGAGTCACTGTCGCTGCTGCGCGCGGCGGTGAAGCTCGAGCCGGATTACTGGGTCGCGCACTTCAACATCCAGAACGATCTCATGCTCCTTGGCGACGAGGAAGGCGCCTGGCGCGCCGGCGAGGACATGCGCACGGCCGCTGGCAGCCGCCCGGGCCGGGCGCCCGAGACTTACTACGGAAACTGGGATTACCTCACCTGGAACCTACGGGCGTGGTTGGATGCGGTTGTGGCCGACGTCGAAGCGCATGCCGGTGTGGGGACGAATGTCGGCGCGGCCGGGCCACAAATCGCCGACATCGAGGCTCGACTGCACGACCCGGAAGCGGCTGATCTTGCGCTCAAGACCACAAAGGAAGACCCGCACGATCCGACCATCCCGGCGATGACCCACGTCGTGCGCGGCCGCATGGCGGCCGAGGCCGGCGATGCGGCCCGCGCTGCGATGGAGATGGAAGCTTTCGGTGCGGCTTACGCCAACCCCGCGGTGTCCTCGAACAGCCCCGGCTACAACTGCTGGATCGCGCCGGCCGAAGAGGCGGCGGGACATCCGGACAAGGCCGATGCGGTTCTGAAGACCGGTGGCACCTTCGTCGACTGCTATCGCTTCCGCGCGGACATCCTTGCCGATCGCGGCGACTGGCCGGGCGCGCAGAAGGCATACGCGGACGCGGTCGCACTTGCCCCCGATCTACCCGCTGCGTACTACTCGTGGGGCGTCGCCCTCGCCAAGCACGGGGAATTCGAGGCCGCAGCTGGGAAGCTGAAGGACGCCAATCAGAAGGGACCGCACTGGGCTGATCCGCTGAAAGCCTGGGCGGATGTACTCGTGAAGCAGGGCAACATTAAAGCTGCGCTCACGCGCTACGACGAGGCACTGAAGTACGCTCCCAACTGGAAGCAGCTCAAGGAAGCGCGCGCGGCGCTCGCCCAGCAGAAGACTTAAAGCAGCCGGCCGCGTAGCAGATATTCACATCAGCTGCGCGTGCAGCTGCGCGGCAGTTTGCCTGTCACCCAAGTGTTCGGCTGCCGTAATAGCGCCGAGCAGCGCTCGCCGGCGGCCCGGCGCGATAGTCAGGGCTGCTCGGAACTCCCTCAGCGCTTGATCCGGGTGGCTCAGATCAAGCAGCAGATCACCGAGCTGCTCACGGGCCGGCACGACCGGGCCCGGGGTGACCGGGAGTTTCTCGACGGCATCCTCCTCATCTGCCGCCGTACGCAGAGTGAGAATCGCCGCCTCCGCATCTCCGTCGGCCGCTAGCCGCCAGGCTTGGGCTTCCTTGAGTAGCGTGTCGATTTGCGTCACCCAATACCGGTTCCCGGCAGACTGCGCGTCGCGCAGGCAGGCTTGAAGTCCGTCAATTTCGGCATCCGATGAGCGCGGATGTCCGGCCCGTGCCTGGCCGAGCGCCCGCGCCCAATAGACCAGCGCGGCAACCTGCGGCGCCGATTGCGGCAGCGGCTGCAATAAATCGGCGCTGCTCCAGTCACCACGCTCGATGGCGAGGCGCACCGGCATGGCGGTCGCGGCATAGCCCACCTTGAACTGAGCGGCGCTGAGATTTGGCATCGATCGAAGCTCGACGACAAGCTGCTCTGCTTCCGCATAGCGGCCGCGTTGCAGCAGTGCGTATGCCAGGTAATCCATCGCATGCAGTTCTTCCCCGAGATCGCCCTGGTCGTGCGCCGCCGCGCGCGCCGCCAGATTCGACGCGATGGAGTCGTCCCACAGTCCAAGGCGGGTAAAGATATGAGACGGCATGTGCAGTGCGTGCGGGGCCGATGGAGCGATCCTGGAATACGCGCGGGCTGCAACCAGACCGCGTGGGGCGAGCTCTGCGCTGTCGTAGGTGTGGATCAGATAATGAGCCACTCCGGGGTGCTGAGGTTGCTGGCGAAAGATTGGTTCGAGAATATCGGCGGCTCGTTTCTGATTGGTATGCGACTTGTCGTCCAGAGGCGCCGTCGCAATCAGGGCGAGTGCGTAGAAGATCTGTGCCTCGGTATCATGCGGATTGCCTCGAGCCACGTCAGCCATGGCCGTTGCGTACCGCTGTGCGCGAACCGCGGGAGCGTCATGCTCGGCGTCACGATAGTACCTGTCCAAGGCCTCAATGAACTGGCGCTCACGCAGCGAGCCAGCTCGAATTTCGAGCGCCTGCCGAACCTGCTTGGCCCCTTCGAGCAGCTCATTACCCGACGGCGGTTCCCAAAGTTGGTGGAACAGGGACATGGCAATCCCCCAGTGAGCGATCGCGCAGCGTGGATCCCGGGCGGCGACGTCGCGAAACGCCTGTTCGGATGCGGCGTAGGCGAACGAATGCAAAAGCGCCAATGCTCTGTCAAACGTAGGCTTCAACGTCGGTTTGCACGACGTCGGGAAGCTCACTGTGCCAAGTTTTTCCGGCGGCGGATGCGAGTGTTGCTCATCGGCGGCGGCGTGCACGGAGCCTGCGCACGCCATCGCAAGTACGGCAGCCGCGACACGCATCAGCATACATAGCCCTCTCATGTACCTGCCGGATATTACCCGTGGGGTGCCGCGCTGGCGCGCCACGGGGCGATCTGGCGGGCACAGAGGCTTATAATTCGTATCCGCACCTATCAGCAAGCATTAAGCTCATCTGTGCTGTCCAACTGCAAGGAAAGGTCATGCAATCGATACCGGTCGGGGCCACGGGTTCGTTCAGTCTTGTCGTCATGCCCGACCATCTCGCCAGCCGTTTCAAGGATGTGACATTGCCTCCGGTGCTGGCGACGCCGGTCATGATCATGGTCATGGAGAACGCCGCGCTCAACGCGATCAAACCATATCTCGACGCCGGCGAAAGCGCGCTCGGCACACACGTCGACGTGCGCCATGTGGCGGCGACGCCGGTTGGTCAACGCGTCATCGGCGAAGCGACAGTGACCGGCGTTGATGGGCGGCGCATCGAGTTTTCGATTCGTGCGACCGACGGGAACGAGGAGATTGGGGTGGGCACACACGAACGCGTGGTGCTACAGCTGTCGAGGTTATCCGAACGGATGAAGGCCAAATTCAGCTAGCGATGCGGCAAAATATTCGGCCCGCTTGGAAACTGCCGCCCACAGAGCACCGATCGTGTTCGGTCCGTCCTTAAAGCCCACGGTCCGCCTCCCGGCCGTGGTTTTCTTGCCAATTCCAGAGGCATCCGCGAACATGCCTGACGCTCGGTCAGGGAGAGAGCAGCGTAGCTGAAGGCGACGGATTGCATCCGAGTAAACTTATGCGCCCGCAACAATCATGTTGGCGCTAAGTCCAACCGACCAGACGGCACACCACCCATGGCGCTCGCACGATACTTTGACGACTTCGTCGTCGGCCAAATCTTCCGATCGGCCGAATATCAAGTCACAGAGGATGAGATCGTGGCTTTCGCTCGTCAGTATGATCCACAGCCAATACACACCGACCCGGAAATTGCACGGCACACGGAGTTCGGCAGCCTCATCGCGAGCGGCTTTCACACAGCAGCCGTCACGATGCGCCTGTTCGTAATGAGCGACGCATCGACGGCGCAGGGTTCGGTCGGCGCTGGCATCGACCGGCTGCGTTGGCGCTACCCGGTTCGCCCCAGGGACCGACTTCACGCGAGCTTCACGATAGAAAGTCTCACGCCGAGCACGCGGCGGCCTGGCTGGGGTACGGTGCGCACGCAAGCGCAAGTTCGTAATCAGAACGACGTCGAGGTCCTCGAAGCGCTTATGTCAGCGCTGGTGCCGGGCCGGCCCGTCGGGCGACGTACCGATCAATGACTTCAAGTCGCTAGTGTGCCGAACCGACGCCACTTAGCTGACGTTGGTTGCCAAGGACAGTCGCGTAGACGACCATAGCCGAAGAATTAAAAGACGGAGACGGGGATGGCGGAAGGTTTGTTCGGCGGGATTTTGGGGGAAGAGGACGCGAAGCCGGACATTGAGGCGTCGGACGCGCTCGCTGGTGCAGAAACGTTCGCATCGGCTGTGGCCGCCAAGCTTGCCGGAAACGATCCCGAAGTCGCGCGCAAGACTGTCGAGTTCTTGAGCAAGCAGTCGCAGCTTCTTGATACCCAGAACGAGCACCTCAAGGACGAACACGCCGCGCGCCTGCACTTTCTGCAAGGCCAGGCCCGCGAGGTAGACCTGCGCCGGTTTGGCCTGCGTTTGCGAGTCGGATTCCAACTGTTCCTGGTCCTCGTCGCGACGGCGATTGGCGCTGGTGCCGTTCTGATGATCCGCGACGCCGCTACCTCCCGCCAGGTGGTGGTAGAGCCGTTCCGAATACCATCCACCCTCGCTGCACATGGCATTGACGGGGCAATCGTCGCCAGCGGCCTGCTCGACGAACTCGGCCGCCTGCAGGACGACACCCGCAGTACTTCTGCTGCCCGCGGCCTTACCGGCGCTTGGAGCGGCAGCATCAAGCTCGACGTGCCCGAAACAGGCATAACGCTTGGGGAGATCTCGCGCCTGCTACGGGATCGGTTCGGGCACGACGTACACATCGACGGCGATCTGGTCGAGGCCCCGGCGGGCGGACTCTCGCTAACGATCCGCGGCAACGGCGTGCCGCCGAAGACAATCGAGGGGTCAGCCGCGGATCTTCGGAAGCTGACCGTCGCGGCTGCGGAGTACGTCTACTCGAAGTCCCAGCCGGGACGGTGGGCCAGCTACCTGAATACCCACGGACGGTACGAGGAAGCGATCGCATTCTGCAAGAGCACCGTGGGGAGTGCGGAGCCCGCGGAGCGGGCCATGCTTCTGACCCGATGGGCCGTCGCGATCGAGAGTTCCGGCGGCTCCACTCGTGAGGGGCTGGGACTAGAGCGCGCGGCCGCTAAGCTCCAACCCAACCTTTGGACTGCACACAACAACATCCAGAACGACCTGATGATCCTTGCCGACGAGGAGGGAGCCTGGAAGGCTGGTGAGGCGATGCGGAGTGTCGCCGGTGGCCGCCCGGGACGGGCCCCCGAACCCATGTATCAGAACTGGGACTACCTCACCTGGAACCTGAAGCCGTGGCTTGAGTCGACCGTGGCCGATGCCGAGGCCAATGCCGGCGCTGGATCAGGCGTCATTTCGGCCGGCCCGAACATCGCCGACATTGAGATGCGCCTGCACGATCCGGAGGCCGCGGACCTTGCGCTCAAGACGGCGAAGGAAGATCCGGACGATCTGCCGGGCAACGCGATGATCCACCACGTGCGTGGCCGACTGGCGCTGGAGGCCGGTGACTTCGCCACCGCCGTCGTCGAACTGGATGCTTTTGGCATCGCCTACGCGAACCCGGCCGTCGGCACCAACAATCCTGGCTACCACTGCTGGATCGCCCCGATCGAGGAAGCGGCGAGGCATCCCGACAAGGCCGATGCGTTCCTGAAGAGCGCCGGCACGTTCGTCGATTGCTACCGTTTCCGCGCCGATATCCTCGACGGTCGCAGCAACTGGCCTGGCGCTCAGAAAGCGTATGCCGAGGCAGTGGCGCTCGCACCAGACCTGCCCGCAGCGTATTACTCCTGGGGCGTGGCGCTCGCAAAGCATGGCGACCTTGTGGGTGCCGAGGCGAAACTGATCGATGCCAACAAGCGCGGACCGCACTGGGCAGACCCTTTGAAAGCTTGGGGTGATGTGCTCGTAAAGCAGGGCAACATGAAAGCTGCACTCGCAAAATACGACGAGGCGCTCAAGTACGCGCCGAACTGGAAGCAACTCAAGGAAGCGCGAGAGGCGTTGGCGAAGCAGAAGTCCTGATTACGCTGCTCCAAAGCCGCCGGTCGTGACCGTGCGCAAGGGGGTCAACAACGGGCAAAATGGCTAGACCGGCACCGATCGGCCACAGGCGGTCGCACCTGACAAGCCAACAAGCCCGAGATTCAGGATTTAGTGCAGCGACTCCGGCTGCCAGCTGGCGCCATCCTTGCCCTTCACGATCTTGCCGATGCCCGGGAAGGGGAAGTGTTCCGCGTAGAGGCGCTGACCACTCGAGGCGGAGCTTTTGACGAGGGCGACCCGTGTCGTCGCTGCAAGCTGCTGGTCGCCATCGAAGGCAACCTGCCAATAAGGCTTGCGAACAGACACCAGGTAGCTGTGCATCGCATCACCGATGACAAGCACACTATCGGCGCCCGACCCGATGCGGTAGCCGGAATGGCCGGGCGTGTGTCCCTTGAGCTCAATCGCCTTGACGATACCGGGCAGGAGATCCGCGCCCGGCTCGAACGGCACTACCTTCGGCTTAATCGCACTCACCAGAGCAGAGACCTGTTGGATGCCGAAGTTCTTCGCCTCATCCTCGCTGAGGCCGCTCAGCCATTTCCATTCCGGCGCGGATATATGAATCGTCGCATTGGGGAAAGCAAGCGCCCCGGTAGACGTGACCAGTCCGCCGATGTGATCGCCGTGTGCATGCGAGACAAAGATATCGGTCACGCTGGCCGGCTTCTCACCCGCCGCCGTCATGGACTCTGGCAACTTGCCGGCAATGTCGCCGAAAAAACCACCGGCACCAGTATCAAACAACAGCACGTGAACACCGGCGTGTACGAGCAGCGGCTGAATGCTTAACTCGATATGGTCGGCGGGGGCCCCACCCGCCTTGAGCACCGCGCCGACCGCCTCGTTCGGCTGGCCGACGATGAAACTCTTGCCGTCGACCGGCTCCTCAAGCCCACCGTCTTTGAGCGCCACCGCGCTATAGCTACCAATCTTGAACGGTTGAAATTGAGCCACGGCCACGCCCGGCGCCGCATCGGCGGTCACGGCAGCCAGTGACATCAGCAAGGCGGAGATGGCAGCGAACATTCCTGGAAATCGGCGGCGATCTGTCATATGGGCTAATCTTTGATTCTGACCGCTGGATTTTAACAAAACTTGGCCTGCTCAGTTTACCGGCCAGGGGATACCTGAACGGACCTGGCGACTACTGCCCATTGTGGAGATCCACATGAAAATGCACGGCATTCCGGATTTTAGTCGTAGGGATATGCTCAAAGTGACCGGTGTGGCGGCCGCCCTCAGCGTCCTGCCGCTCGCAGCGCGTATTGTCAATGCGGCCGACAGCCAGAGGATGAAAATCGGCATCATCGGGTCGGGGCATGTGGGAAGCGCGCTTGGAGGCGTTTGGGCCAAGGCGGGAAATGAGGTGATGTTCGCCTCGCGCAATCTCGACTATGACAAGAAGCTCGCTGCCGAGGTCGGAGCAAATGCGCGCGCTGGTACGCCGCAGGAGGCCGCTGCATTCGGGCAGCTAATCCTGTTCGCGGTTCCGTACAGCGCCTTTCCCGCGCTCATAAGCAGCCTCGGCAATTCACTCAAAGGAAAAGTCGTGATCAATGCGAGCAATCCTTTCCCGGAACGCGACGGAGAGATCGCCAATCAAGCGCGCGCAGAAGGGGCCGGGCTCTTCGACGCGCACCTATTGCCAGGCGCACTCGTCGTTCGTGCATTCAACGCCGTATCCGCAGCACGCATGGCCAGCGCACACGAAGATCCGGGGAAGATCGGCATGCCGATCGCAGGTGACAAGAAGGCCATCGAAGTCGCTTCGCGGCTCGTCCGAGAGGCAGGGTTCGAGCCTGTCGTCGTCGGTGGGCTCGACATGGCCAAATATCTAATGCCAGGGACGCCGCTGGCCGGCGAGCATAGCCCGGACGAAGTACGCAGCATCGCGGCAACACTGAAGCCCTGAAGCGGACCCCGCTGCTCGGACAGAAACCTCCGAAGTGCGCGTCGCCTGCCTCGCCGATGGGACTGAGCTGAAGGTCGCAGACCGGCCAAGACCGGGCGGTCAGCTTATTCAAATGCCTCCCCCATAGCGGTCGTTCCGCCGGGCTCCCGCCTTTTTGTTGCTAAGGCCGATGGCTTCCCGGAACATTAGCCGACGCTAAAGCAGGGAGATAGCGGCTTGACCGAGGGCAGCGAACCGGGCGCGGTGCACGGCGCGGAAAGCGCTGCGCCTGTGGCCAGTGGCGGCCCGCATTCCGGCGCCGTATTCATCAGCTACGCTTCGCAGGACGCAGCAGCCGCCCAAGCTCTGTGTGCGGCCCTTGAACGCGAAGGGGTGGCCTGCTGGATAGCCCCTCGCGATGTGCGGGCAGGTGAGTCCTATGCCGCAGCGATCGTGCAGGCGATCAACACCTGCCGGATGCTGCTGCTTGTCCTCTCAAGGAGCGCTATCGAGTCGCCCCACGTGCTCCGGGAAGTCGAGCGGGCCAGCTCGAAGAGGCGCCCTGTTCTGTCTGTGCGACTGGACGGCGCGGAACTCACGCCCGAGCTGGAATATTTCCTGAGTGCCCATCAGTGGCTGGATGCCTCCGGCGGTCCGATCGAGCAGATTGTCCCGGCTCTGATTGACTCGGCGAGAGCTCGCGCCACCGGTACTCCTTCTGCTGATCTGCACCACTCCGGTGCAGCAGCAAGGGCAACCCAAGCGAGTCACGCGGCCAGCTACCCCTCGGACTCGGGGCATGGCCTGCCCTTCAAGCTATCCGCTCTGGAGCAGTTGAAGCGCCGGCACGTGGGGCGGGTGGCGGTCCTGTACGTCGCCGTCTGTTATTTGATTCTCGAGCCCTTCAGCACGTTTCTGCACGTATTGGCCTTGCCAGAGTGGACCGGGCGCGTGCTGATGGGATTGATGGTGCTGGGATTCCCCGCGGCGCTGATCTTTGCTTGGGTTTTCGAGCCAGCACACGCCACCAAGTCGGCTCCCGATGCAGAGGCTCATCGGAGAACCGCACGGCTAACTGGCCGACGGTTCGATATCGCCATCATCATCGTGCTTGCGGTTGCGCTCGCGTATTTCGCGGCTGATAAATTCTGGCTGTCGAAGCACGAGAAGCCGGAGCAAGTAGCCGCTGCAGAGGTCTCCGACTCGGCGTCGATTCGCTCTGCTCCCGTAGTCTCTGACAAGTCGATCGCCGTGCTGCCATTCACCGACCTCAGCGAAAAGCACGATCAGGAGTACTTTGCCGATGGCATCGCCGAAGAGATCATTGACCGCCTGGTAAAGGTCCCAGAGCTGCGCGTACCGGCGCGGGCCTCCTCGTTCTACTTCAAAGGTAGGCCGACAAAAGTGTCAGAGATCGCTCGCGACTTGAGCGTTGCGAACGTCCTGGAAGGCAGTGTGCGAAAATCAGCAACCCGGTTGCGTGTGACCGTGCAACTGGTGCGAGCTGATACTGGCTATCAGGTCTGGTCAGAGAGTTATGACCGTGAATTACAGGACGTATTCAAGGTGCAGGACGAAATAGCCACCGCAGTAGCCGGAGCGCTACAAATTTCACTGATGGGTGGGCCTTTGACCCAGGACATCGGCGGCACGCATAGCCTCAAGGCATATCAGTTGTATCTGCGGGCGCGGCACGACCTCTTCGAGTTCACAGCGGAATCTCTGAAAAATGGCGAAGACCTACTGCAACAGGCGGTAAAAATCGATCCAAATTTTGGGTTGGCGTGGTCGTTAATGGCACTGATGTCGGTAAACGAGTCGGATCTCGAGATTGTCTCAACACAGAATGGGTACGGTCGCGGACGCCGCTTGGCGATGCACGCGATAGAAGTGAGTCCTGGTCTTGCGCAGCCGCATGCAATCCTTGCATACAGTTACACAACCTACGACTGGGACTGGCCGGCTGCCGCTGCGGAGGTACATAAGGCTCTCGATATCAACCCGCGCGACGAGTGGGCGCTCGACAGCGCAGGCGTGCTGGCGCAGACCCTGGGACATAGGGATGAGGCTGTTCGATACTTTAGCGCTCTGGTAGTCCAGGATCCTCTGTCGACTATTGGGTATAGCGATCTTGGGAACACCCTCTACCTTGCCGGCCGTTATTCGGAATCGGAGGCCGCCTATCGCAGGGGCTTGGAGATCAATCCGAACTTTTCGCTGATCAAGAAATTTTTTGCGAAGACGCTGCTCGCGGAAGGCAAGACAGCGGCTGCGCTCGACACTCTCGACTCGATGGAACCCGGCCCCTTCAAGTTGCAGTACTTGCCTGCCGTCTTACTGGCGAATGGTCGCAAAGCCGATGCCGACTTGGCCCTGCAGGAACTGATTTCTAAGTACCCTGACAGCTTTACCTATTCAATCGCGATGAATCTTGCCTACCGGAAAGAAAAGGATCTCTCAATGCAATGGCTCGAGCGCGCTTATGCGCTGAAGGACGATGCGCTCATAGAACTCGCTGGGGAGCCTCTGTTCAGGAATCTCGCAGATGATCCGCGCTTTAAGGCATTCCTGCGCAAGATGAATCTGCCGGAGTAGCCGCGTCTTCGTGCCCGCTCCAATTGAACTACCCTATAGCCGTCATTCACGACTGTCAGCTCGGGGTCATTTTCGGTCATCGGCACCTCTGCGTCACCCTGCGCGCACATCTCCCTGAGATTGAAACAGCGACATGCGGGTTCGTAGACTGCGGGTCGGGAAACCGACCGAGCGTGTCGATGGTCGGGCGTGCAGCCGGTGCCGCTATGCGCCGATCGCAGCGGTGATATCGAAGCGATGCTCGACCTGGCTCGACAGAGTGCCGGATTCATCCCAGCTCCACTCGCTGAAGCGCACGCCGCCGTGACGATCGATCAGCAGGATGCTCGAGCAGCGTGTGCCGTAATCGGGCGAGCGGATGAAGGCGCTCGACAGCAGTCGCTCCCAGTCCAGGCTCACCCCGGTACGCGGCAGCTGCGTGTCGTCGGCCTGGCGCTCATCGCGCAGCAGTTCGAGCAGCGGCCCCTCATCCGGCAGGCGCGTCATGGCGGTAGCGAGCGCGGACTTGGCATTGCGCAGCTTGGGCCAGGGCGTGTCGAGCAGGTGATTCGACAGGCCGTAGACCCCGGGCCCCAGTACGCGGCCGCTGCCGGGCACGCTCTCGAATACTGCCAGGCGCTCGGCGTCGCTGAAAATGAGATTGAAAGCATTGTAGTTGCCCGCTGTGCGGCGCAGCTGCTGCAGCCGCAGTTCCACCGGCAGCATCGAGGCCAGCGTCGCCGGCACCAGTTCGCCGCGACTCGGTGCATCGCGCTGGGCAACGGTCGGATCGCGGAAGTTGGTGAGCGCTGCGAAGCGGCCATCGCGCGCGACGCCGAGCCAGGTACCGCCGGCGGCGAGATCGCGGCCGGCCAGGATGTTCGGCTCCGGCCACCAGGCGGCCGGCGCTGCCGCCCGGGCGTGGAATTCGTCGCGATTGGCGGCCAGCAGCAGCGGATAGTCCGCATGCGCACGCCACGCTACCAGGATCAGGCACATCGCGCGCTCAGAGCGTGGCGGCGCCGAAGGTGTCGCAGTCCTCGACGCGGCCGTTGGCGATGCCGCGCTTGAACCAGCCGACGCGCTGCGCGCTGGTGCCATGCGTGAACGTCTCGGGGACGACGCGGCCCTGCGACTGCCGTTGCAGTGCATCATCGCCGATATGCGAGGCGGCGTTCAGTGCCGATGCGATGTCGCCCTGCTCGAGCCAGTGTTTCTCGGCCTGCGCATGGAAGGCCCACACGCCGGCGAAGCAGTCGGCCTGCAATTCGACCCGTACCGAGGTGGCATTGGCCTGCGCACTGTTCTCACGCCGGCGTAGGGCGTCGACCTTGGCGGTCGTGCCCAGCAGGTTCTGCACGTGGTGGCCGACCTCGTGGGCAATCACATAGGCCTGGGCAAAGTCGCCGGGCGAACCGAGGCGGTTGCGCAGGGTTTCGTAGAAGCCAAGGTCGATGTAGACCTTGCGGTCCTGTGCGCAGTAGAACGGCCCCATGGCACTCTCGCCTGTGCCGCAGGCAGTGGGAATCGCATCGCGAAACAGCACCAGCCGCGGCCGTTCATAGCTGTGGCCGGCCTGCGTGAAAATCTCGCCCCATACGTCCTCGGTGCTGGCGAGTATCGTTGATACGAAACTCGCCAGGGTATCGCCGGCGGGGGGCTGGCGGGCGGGTTCGCTCTGCGTCGGCGCCGAGGCGCTGCCGTTGCCGCTGAGCAGCCCCAGCACGGTCAGCGGATTCACTCCGAACAGCCAGCTGCCGAGCAGCACGACGACGACGCCACCCACGCCGAGGTGAATGCCGCCGAAGCGCATACCGCCGCCGCCGCCCGAATCGTCGCGCCGATCCTCGACGTTGTCGCTTTCCCGGTTGTCCTGCCAGCGCATCCTGGTGTCTCCTGCGTCAATCGGCAGCTCGCGATCAATATAGCGCGGGCCCGTGTTCATTCGGTAGATACTGGGGCCGTGACACCCGTCGACGCAGCATTGTCGTTCATTCGCGAGCACGGTGTCGTGCTGGCATCGGGAAAAGGGCCCGCTCCGCGCCTGACCGAGCTGATCTCGGGTGAGCCGATCAAGGGCAGCTGGTGGGCGCATCCCAAGAGCCATCAGATCTTTGCCGTGCTGCAGGCGATCAGCGAGTCAAAGGACATCCTGACCTGCCGGCTCATCGACGGGAAACTGACCCTGATTCACCGCCGGCTGTGGCCGGCGTTGGTGCGCGCGGCGGATCTGTTCAGCGCCTACCAGCTGGCGCAGGTGCATCAGCAGCACACGGCTTCGGGCCATCATATGAGCAGCGAGGTCGCGTTTCCGCAATGGGTACCGCGCGACGTGATCGAGGCGGGACAGCGTCTTAGCGTGCAGGAGGCGCGCAATGCACTGGGACGGTGGGCGGCCGCGCCGCCGGACAAGGCGCGCGCCAACCGGCGCTCGCCGAAGCGCAAACCCCGGCCAGCCGGTTAGTGCAGCCGCGGCCGATCGAACTCGAAGAACTTGCGCGCCGCGCGGATGTAGGCCTGCGGGGACTCTTCGAAAAATACCAGCGACGTGCCGGTGGTAAAGCAATACAGCTTGCCGTCGTCGCCGACCCAGTTCAGCGAACAGTCGGCCTTGATGTGTTTGCCGGCAGCCAGTCCGACCGGGTCCTCGTTGCCGAATTCTCCGTGCATCGCCGACGGCGGCACCACGGCCTTCCAGATGCCGCCCGGGTCCGAGCGATCGGCCGCGAATGCGGACTGATTGGCAATGAACATGGCGCCGCAAAGTACCAGGCACCAGATCAGCACGGGGCGGCAAATGCGTTTCATGGCAATATCCTGCTACGGGCCGACATGGCGGTCTAACTCAAAGCTCACCCGGTCGCCTTCAGCCGGGCCAGCAGCTGCTCGTTCTGCTGCTGCACGCGTTTATACGCGGGACGCTCAGTGAGCAGGCCGACATAGCGCTGAAAGGACGGGCGCGGCTCGAGACTCTTGGTCATCATGCCAAAGCCGATCTGGCCCCCGATATAGACATCGGCGGCGCTGAAGCGCTGCTGCAGGATGTAAGGTCCGGGCGTGATCGCCTTCTCCAGCGTCTCCACCGTGTCATCGAATCGACCGTAGCCCAGCGCCGAGGTTTTTTCCGGCGCCGGGCGCGACAGCAGCCGATCGATGAGCGCGGCATCGACGCAACCGGCGCCGAAAAACATCCAGCGCAGGTACGTTCCGCGCACCGGTTCATCCAGCCGCGGGGCCAGTCCCGCTGCCGGGAATGCGTCGGCAAGATAGGTGCAGATCGCGCCGGTTTCGGTGATAACCGTGCCGCGATGCATGATCGCGGGCAGCTTGCCCATCGGATTGACCGACAGGAACGCCGGCTGCTTCTGCTCACCCTTCTGCAGGTCGACCAGCTCGATCCGATACGGTGCGCCGACTTCCTCCAGCATCAGGTGCACGACGCGCGCCCGCGACATGGGGTTGTGATAGAAGACAATTTCATCGCTCATGGCAGCCGCTTCCTCGTGCTCTGTCAGCCGACCTTAGCACCGGCTCGTGGGCGTTCTCAATCAGCTGCCGTTGCAGTCAGCTGCCGCCGCAGTCAGTCATAGCGGCTCAGTTGCCAGCCCGGTTGGGGTCGCGCCAGACGCGCTCGAATGGCAGCCGCCATGCATGCGGGGCGACCAGCTGATGGATCGCATTCGGACCCCACGAGCCCGGCGCATAAGGGCGTACGGCCGGAGGTGCTTCCAGCAATGGGGTCGATACCTCCCACAGGCGCTCAATGCCCTCGGCAGTCGTGAACAGCGTGGGATCGCCGCGCATCGCATCGAGGATCAGCCGCTCATAGGCCTCGAGGACGTCTCCGATCAGGCCGGTGTCGTGCATCGCGAACTGCAGGCTGAGTTTGTCGAGGCGCATGCCGGGGCCTGGGCGCTTGCCGTAAAACGACAGCGACATCTTAGAGGCGTCGGCCAGATCAAAGGTCAGATGATCCGGGCCCTGTGCCCCTACTCCCGAGCCGGCCGGGAACATGCTCTTGGGAGGCTCGCGGAAGGCGATCGAGATGATCCGTTGCCCCTCGGCCAGCCGTTTGCCGGTGCGAAGGAAAAAAGGCACGCCGGCCCAGCGCCAGTTGTCGATCAGGCATTTCAGCGCGATGAATGTCTCGGTGTCCGACTCCGGATGGATGCCTTCCTCGGAGCGGTAGCCGGTGTACTGCCCGCGCACGACATCGGCCGGCTGGATCGGCAACATGCTTCGAAACACCTTGTTCTTCTCCTCACTGATGGGCGAGGGCTCCAATGCCGTGGGTGGTTCCATCGCCATGAAGCCGAGAATCTGGAACAGGTGGGTCACCACCATGTCGCGAAAAGCCCCGATGGACTCATAGAAAGGCCCGCGCTTGCCTAATGCCAGCGTCTCCGGCACGTCGATCTGCACGTGATCGATGAAGTTGCGGTTCCATATCGGCTCGAACAGCCCATTGGCAAAACGGAACGCAAGGATGTTCTGCGCCGGCTCCTTGCCGAGGAAATGGTCGATTCTGAAGATGCGGTCCTCTTCGAATACCTCGTGCAGCCTGGCATTCAGCGACACCGCACTCGCAAGATCGGTGCCAAACGGCTTTTCCATGATGATCCGGGAGCGCTCGACCAGATCCGCCTCCCCCAGCATCCGCACCGCCGACAGGGCCGCGCTTGGCGGCACGCTCATGTAATGCAGCCGACGGCACTCACCCGGGAACGTCTTCTCCGCCAGGTCTACGGCCCCCTTCAGCGCCCCGGCACCGGCCGCCAACGGCACGTAGTCCAGGTTCTGGGCAAAGGCATTCCAGTCCGCGTCGGCGACCTTGCGCGTGGAGAATTCATCGAGTGCCTTGCGAGCGAAGTCACGAAAGCCGTCCCGGTCGAGGCTATCGAGCGAGACGCCGATGATCCGGCAACCCGGAATGAATCCGGTGGTTGCCAGGTGAAACAGCCCCGGCAGCAGCTTGCGACGGGACAGATCACCGGTAGCACCCACCAGTACCACCACCTGCGGATAGCGCGGACCGACGCCAGCGGGAATCTTTTGCACCTCTAATATCCTCTAAGGCTGAGTTGGCGATCCGAACCGGGTCCAAAACTAGCTGAAATTTGTGATAATCGCGCGGCAAGAATGCATCCGCAGGTGCCCCGATGCTGAACCGCCGGCCTTTCCTACCGCAGTTAGCCGCCACGCTGCTTGCCGCCGCGCTGCTGGCACTGTCCGATGTCGCCACGGCGCGCGGAACTGCGGCGATCGATCCCGCCCTGAGCGCGGCGGTCGCAAGCCCGGAGAGGCTGCCGGCGGCCGTGGCACGCGATCCGGTGCGACATCCGGCGCAGGAGCTGACGTTCTTCGGCCTGGGGCCGGCACAGACAGTGGTCGAGCTGTGGCCGGGCGGCGGCTACTGGACGGATATCCTGGGCCCGTATCTGGCTCCCCGTGGGCATTTCTATGTCGCGCTGCCGGCGCCCGGGGATGCCGACGAGGACAGTGGGGTCGCCAAGTGGCGCACACGATTCGGCGCGCAGCCGCAGCGCTACGGCAGCATCGTGCAGACGACGCTTGGTCCCGACAGCTTTGACATTGCGCCAGCGGGCTCGGCCGACCTGGTGCTGACCTTCCGCAACCTGCACAACTGGATGAACGGCGGCTATGCGCCGCAGGCGCTGGCGGCATGCTTTCGGGCGCTGAAAGCCGGCGGAATCCTCGGTATCGAGGAGCATCGCGGGCGTGCCAACCTGCCTCAGGATCCGAAGGCGAAGAACGGCTATGTGCGCCAGGACTATACGATCGCGCTGGCGAAACAGGCCGGTTTCGAGCTGGTCGGATCGTCCGAAATGCTGGCAAATCCGCGCGACACCAAGGACTGGGTCGACGGCGTCTGGACACTGCCGCCGACGCTGTCGCAGGGCGAGAAGGATCGCGACCGCTATCTCGCTGTCGGCGAGGCCGACAATTTCGTGCTCAAATTCCGCAAGCCACGCCACTGACGCCTGCGCCGTTACGCCCTGTGCGCTGCGTTCGGGGCGACGCGGAGTGCGCCGTTTGACATGCAAGCATTTACTTGCATATCATGATGGCCACGGATATCGACCGGGTATTCAAGGCGCTCGCGGATCGCAGCCGCAGGAAGCTGCTTGACCTGCTGTACTCCAATCATGGACAGACACTGGGTGAACTTTGCCAGCACCTGGATATGACCCGGCAGGCGGTTACGCAGCACCTGGCGGTGCTGGAGAAGGCCAACCTGGTCGTGACGTCGCGCCGCGGGCGCGAAAAACTGCATTACCTCAACCCGGTGCCGGTGCACGCGATCTACCAACGCTGGATCCGCAAGTTCGAGCGCTCGCGTCTGCAGGCGCTGCACGATCTCAAGCAACGGCTCGAAGAGAACTGACATGACGAACACGAAGTTCGTCTACGAAGCGACATGGGCGTCGCGACCCACCAGTGAATTACGCAATGAAGTGGGCAAAAACACCCGAGCGGGAAAACCCCGTGAGGCGAGATAATACGTCATGCCGCTCTCGTTCACGCGCACTCTTCGGTTGAAGGTTCGTGCGGAAGCCTACTCATGGCTCAATGCCGCAGCAGTGGAAGTGAACGAGGTGTTCAACTACTGCAATGAGACGAGCCTCAAGGCTGCGACGCGTACGGATTCCAAACGCAAATGGATGTCCGGGTTTGACCTGTGCAGCCTAACGGCCGGTGCCAGCCAGTATTTTGACAAGATCGGTTCGGACACGATTCAGTCGATTTGCAACCACTACGCCCAGAAACGCCAGGCCGCGCATCGGCTCAAGCTGCGCTGGCGGGTGAGCCGTGGCGCCAGGCGATCCCTGGGATGGGTGCCGTTCAAGGCGGCGAGCCTCAAGCGCAAAGGCGTGTGCCTGCGCTTTGCCGGCAAGAGCTTTCGGGTGTTTGAGACAGCGCGACTGGAAGGGATCAGCTGGCAGGGCGGCTGCTTTGCCCAGGATGCGGTAGGCGACTGGTGGCTTTGCCTGCCGGTGAAGATGCGGGCAGAAGAGACGATTGCACCCGAGGAGGCCGTCGGCATTGACCTGGGGTTGAAGGACATTGCGGTCACGAGCGACCGGGATCGGCTTGGAGCCGGCCGCTGGACAGAAGCCTACGCCCAGAAGCTGGCGTCAGCACAGCGCCATGGCCATAAGCGTCAGGCCAAACGCATTCACCGCAAGGCGGCGCGCTGCCGAGCAGATGCCTTGCACAAGTTCTCAAGGAGCATAGTCGATCGGTATCAGCACATCAGCGTCGGCGACGTGAGTGGCCTTAAACTGGCCAGGACACGGATGGCGAAGTCCGTGCTGGATTCAGGTTGGGGAATGCTTAAGAATTTCCTGGAGTACAAGAGCCAGCAGGCTGCCAGGACATTCGAAGTCGTCAACGAGAGAAACACCAGCGTCACCTGTTCCGCTTGCGGGGCTCTTACTGGACCGCGAGGGGTCAATGGGTTGATTGTGAGATCATGGATATGTCGCGACTGTGGTGAGTTGCACGACCGGGACGTCACATGATCAAAGGCCTGGGGTATGCTAATCCCAGCAGGCACGCCGAGAGCGTGCCGGAACGAAGGATGCGGGATCATGAGCACCATCAAGACTGCCGACGGTACCCAGATCTACTACAACGACTGGGGCACGGGACAGCCCATCGTGTTCAGCCATGGCTGGCCGCTGTCGGCCGACGCGTTCGAAGACCAGATGTTCTTTCTCGCCGCGCGCGGCTACCGCTGCATCGCCCATGACCGACGGGGTCATGGCCGCTCGAGCCAGCCGTGGAACGGCAACGACCTCGACACCTACGCGGACGATCTGGCGGCACTGGTCAAGGCGCTCGACCTGCAGAAGGCAATTCACATCGGTCATTCGACCGGCGGCGGTGAAGTGACGCGTTACATCGGCCGTCACGGCAGCCAGCGTGTCGCCAAGGCGGTGTTGATAGGGGCCATTGCGCCACTGATGCTGAAGACCGCCGCGAACCCCGCCGGCACGCCGATTGAGGCCTTCGACCAGCTTCGTGCCGCCGTGCAGGCCGATCGTTCCAAGTTCTGGAAGGATCTCAGCCTGCCGTTCTACGGCTACAACCGGGCGGGCGCCAGGATATCGGAGGGCGTGCGCGAATCGTTCTGGCTGCAGGGCATGATGGCGGGTTTCCCGGCTTCATACTTCTGCATCAAGGCGTTCTCCGAGACCGACCTGACCGAAGACCTGAAGAAGATCGACGTGCCGACGCTGATCCTTCATGGCGATGATGATCAGATCGTTCCGATCGTGGCTTCGGCGTTGCTGTCGTCGAAGCTCGTCAGGAATTCGACGCTCAAGATCTACAAGGGCGCACCGCACGGCATGTGCACCACGCTGAAGGATAAGGTCAACGAGGAGCTGCTGGCCTTCATCAAGGCCTGATGCCCTGGACCTAGACGGCGCGCGGTGCCGGCCGGTCTACCGCCCGCACCGTGTAGCCGCCGGATTTTTCGTCGGCCTGCAGCTCGAGGAAACCGCGCTTCTGCGCCTCGGCCAGAAGATCGTTGAACGAACGAAATCCGTGTGCGCGCTCGTTGAAGCCCGGATGCCGCCGCTTGATGGCCTGCTTGATCATCGAACCCCAGATCGGTTCGTTCTCGCCGCGCTCTTCGGCAACCGCCTCGAACGTCTCGACCACCAGGTCGAGCGCTTCGGTGCGGTCGGGTCCCTTATTGTCGCTGTTCTTCTCATCGTTGGCCGCCGCCGGGGCGGCGGTGGCCGCGGCGGCGGTGCGCCGTCGCGCCTTCGAGGGCTCCTTGCGCACCAGATCGTCGTAGTAGATGAATTCGTCGCAGTTATTGATGAACAGGTCCGAGGTCGAATTCTTGACCCCGACGCCGATGACGGTCTTGTCATTTTCGCGCAGCTTGCTCACCAGCGGCGAGAAATCCGAATCGCCGCTGATGATCACGAACGTGTCGACGTGGCCCTTGGTGTAGCACAGGTCGAGCGCGTCGACGACCATGCGGATGTCGGCGGAATTCTTGCCCGACTGGCGCACATGCGGGATCTCGATCAGTTCGAACGCGGCCTCGTGCAGGCCGCGCTTGAAGTCCTTGTAGCGATCGAAATCGCAGTAGGCCTTCTTGACCACGATGTGGCCCTTGAGCAGCAGCCGCTCGAGCACTTTCTGAATGTCGAAACTCGGGTAACTGGCGTCGCGTGCGCCGAGGGCGATGTTCTCCAGATCGAGGAACACGGCCATCGTGGTATCGGTCGTCCGGGTGTTCATTCGGGTGTCCATGGCGGACAGCATCATGAACTGTTGGACGGCTCATGGCGAGCCGCGATCGGCGTCAGCGCAACGCCCGCGCTGCCTTCGTCACCGCCGTTACGGCAGATTCTGCAGCGCCCCGAAGGTCCCCGGGGTGGTGGCGCTCTGCAGCAGCACGCCCGGACTGTTGCTGATCACGCCGTTTACCGTTGGATGCGTCGCTCCGGTGGCGATGACGATATCGACCAGGCCAGTGACCAGGTTACTGTCGTGGACGTCGGCAATGGCGATCTGGTTGGCATTCTGGACCGGGTAATTGGTCGCCGCGAGGAAGGTGCCCGGGGCGGCTGCATTCTGCAGCAGCACGCTGACCGCCGCGGTGCCACCAATGACGATGTCCGGCTTTCCATCGCCATTCACATCCGTCACCACGATGTCCTGCGCCAGCGATCCCGGAGCCGTTGCATAGCTCACGGCCGCCAGGAACTGGCCGGGATGCGCCGCATCCTGCAGCAGCACGGAGACGGTCGGCGCGGCACCCCCGGCCGGGCCCGGATCGGTGATCACCAGGTCGTTCAGCCCGTCGCCATTAACGTCCGCGATGGCAATCAGGTTGGCGCCGACAACATCGGCATTGGCAGTCGCGGTAAACACGGCGACCGGCGCCGCATAAGTGGTGGTGCCGGCGGCGCCGGTGTGCATCAGCAGCTTGACTCCGACGTTGTCGGTCAGTGCGATGTCGGGAATTCCGTCGTCATTGAGATCACCGACTGCCACCCAGTTGGCACCACCCGAATACAGCGGAATCGGGCTGGCGAAGGTTCCCGGCGAAGTCTGCAGGAATAACGACAGATTGTAATCAGCCGATATGAGGTCGGGGAGTCCGTCGCCATTCATGTCGGCGATCGCGACCTGCGAGGCGCCGGGCGAGGACAGCACCAGCGGTGAGTTGAACGTGCCTGGCTTCTGCGCGTTATTGAAAAAGACCGCCAGCGCGCCATCATCGAAGCTGGCCGACACGACGTCCGGCAGACCGTCGCCATTGAGATCGGCGGTCGCCAGGTAGAGCGGGTTATTGCCATCGGCGGTCAGCACTGGCGCGGCGAAGGCTCCGCCTCCGGTGGACAGGTACGCCTTCAGGTAGCCCGGATACGGCTGCAATCCGCCGCTGACGGTGCTGGTCTGCACGATCGAGGTGAAGCCGTTGTGATTGAAATCGGCAGCCACCAGGCCGCGCGAGAACTCGTACGGCGTATAGCTATAGCCGCCACAGTTGAAGCAGTCGTTGTGGTCGTCGCCGCCGCAGCTGGACAGTCCTGCCGCGACGCCGATGAGCGCGAGCAGTGCCCAGGACCGCAGCACCGGCGGCCGGTGCCGTTGGCGATGGTGTGTCATTAAACCCCTCCCGGCGCGATTGCCTCGGTAATCCAAAACCGCTAAAGGGCTATAGCGATTGAAGCGCTTTGGGGTTGACCGCGCGAGGGCGTACGACGCAGCTTTGTGACGGCGGCAGTGCCGCCTCCGACCCGGTCTATGCCGCATCGCCGCAGCAGCTGCAGCCGTCGAGCCGCTTGATACCATCACGGCTCCGAGGTAACGCCTATGGCCAAAGACCATGTCTGACGTCGAATTCGCGATTCTGGGTGCCGGAGCGATCGGTTCCATTATCGGCGCCCACCTGGCCCGTTCCGGCCACTCGGTGCTGATGCTCGCGCGCGCGCGCCGCGCCCAGCAGATTGCCGATGATGGGCTGCGCATCAAGGGGCTGATCGAATTTTCGCAGCCGGTGCCGACCTTGAGCCAGCCGGCGCAACTCACGGCCGCCGGCGTGCTGATCGTCGCGACCAAAACCTACGCGACCGAGGCGGCGCTGGCGTCGCTGTGCCGCGCCGACATCGGCGTGGCGCTGTCGATCCAGAATGGGATGATGAAGGATGCGCTGCTGGCCGATGCGTTTGGCGGCGAGCGTGTGCTGGGCGCGCTGGCCAACCTGAGCGGAGAGCTGCTGCCTTCCGGCGAAGTGCTGTTCACGCGCAATGCCAACCTGTACATCGGTGAGCTGGATGGTAGCGATAGCGCCCGGGCCGGTGAGGTTGCCCGCAGCATCGATGCCTCCGGTGTCCGGGCCACGGCGGTCCGGGAGATCCTGAGTCTGGAGTGGTCGAAATTCGCCGCCTGGGCGCCGATGATGATTCTATCGGTCGCCACGCGTGCGCTGACCTGGCAATACCTGATCGATCCGGGCCCGGCCCGGGTGCTGGTACGCCTGGTGCGCGAAGTTGGAATGCTCGCCGCTGCCAATCAGGTTGAGCTGAGCGACCGTGGCGTGCTGCCGGTGGCGACCATCTGCCGCGAGTCGGAAGCGGACGCGGTCGCGCTGCTGGAGAAATTCGGCCTCGACATGAAGTCGAGTGCCCCGGAGCATCGCATGTCCACGCTGCAGGACCTTGCCGCCGGGCGCCGGCTGGAAGTCGAAGAGACGCTGGGCGATGCGATCCGCACGGCGGCCAGGCTGACACTGTCCGTGCCGCTGCTGGACTGTTTCTACCAGCTGGTGGCAGGCATAGACCGGATAGGCGGCCAGGACCGCGGGCGCTGAGTCGGCAGCACGGCA
>JABCZO010000021.1 GCA_013289615.1 Gammaproteobacteria bacterium | reverse complement strand
GTGCGTCACCACGACTACGTCGTTACGCGCGAGACTCTCGCCGTCATAGGAGCCGAGATCAAAATCGAAGCCGGCCTCAAATCCGCCGCCATGCATGTAGACCATTACCGGGCGGCGGCCCGAGTCCCTGATCGCCGGCGTCCAGACGTTCAGGTGCAGGCAATCCTCCCCCGGCACCAGAATTCCCTCGCCGCGGTGCAGCAGAAAGTCCTCTGCATCAGACGGCGCCATATTTCCGCCGTCATAGCGATAGTGCGCCGAATCAGACGCCGGCTGAATGCAGGCGCGTCCGAGTTGCAGCGTATCGCGTATGCCCGTCCAAGGCTTCGCCGGCATTGGCGCCATGAAACGGTTCTCGCCGCTCGTGGACTCGCCATAGGGAATGCCTCTGAATATGAAAATCCCGCGACGATTGAAGCCACGAATCTTGCCGCTTGAGATCTCAACCACGCTCTTGGCATCGGAGGCAACGAGTTCCGGGATCGAAGCGCTCGCTCCTGGCTTCGTGGCCGCATTGGCGGCGGGTAGCAGCGCAGATACCGCTTCGGCAGCCGCTATTGCGGCGCCTTGTACAAAGGCGCGCCTGCCAATTTGTCGGCACCCCGCCGAACTCTTTTTCATCAGCATCCCCCAAATTCAATGGCGGCTAAATTCCAACGCCAGCTCGAGAGAGAGTCGGGGGCATGCTCCGGCAAACGCTCAGCTGCGTTCGATACTCAGTCTTATTAAATCGCAGGCAGCGGCTGCAGATCTCTGCTTCCCGGCCAATTTTGCCTGCATCGGGCGATCATGCCCGAAAAGTAGAGGCGATTATCGCCAGATCCAAAATACTCAATTGGAGGTGCGCCGGTCGTGCTTAGAACCTCAGGTCGACCGTCGCCATGATGACGCGCGGCAGGTTCGCACGCGCAAAACCATAGGGATTTGTCCCGGCGGTAATGGCGTTGCCACGCGGATTGCCTTCCGTTAAGGAGAATACATTGGTCAAATTGGTTCCCTGCACTGCGAGTGTCAGATAGGGGGTGGCCTTGAAGCTGACTCCTGCATCGACATTGGTGTAAGAGGCGAATTCCAGCGTGTTGGCCAGATCGCCCCAGCGCCTGGAGTAATAGGAGATCTGCGCGTACGCCGAAGCGCGGCCCGACGGATCACTGACAGTCGGAGTGAAGTGAATCTGCAGGTCGGGCAGGCGATCGATCTGATCTCCAGTGAGGGCTGTCGTGCCGTTATAGCTCGTGATGTACGACTTCTGGACGACACCGCTCAGGGTAGCAGTGAACTCCGGGATCGGACGGTACTTGGCTTGATACTCGATGCCCTGGGCGATGTTATTCAGAAATACCAGCTGGCCGGTATTGCTTTCCGTCTCCTCAATGTGATTGTTCACGGAGTAGAACGCTGTCAATTCGGCGTAGTAGACCGGTGTGGCCAGCCGTATGCCGAACTCGGCGAAATCGAGCCTGGTCGCGGATTTTGGCAGACCCGAGGAGCCGGGAGAGAAGATCGCGAAGTTGTTGATGCCGGTGTCAATGGCGCTCGAATAACGGCCATAGAACGCCAGGTTCGGAGTGAGTTCGTAGTTGGCGCCTGCGGTCCAGGCTGAGGCGGAAAAGTCGCTGCTCCCGTTGGTAAAGGTGCCGTTCCCGTACGTCACGGGCGTCGTGTCGGCCAAGATATTCGGGTTGATGACTCCGCCCAGCGCCGCGCTCGCGCTGCTTTCAGAAGTGGAAGCCTGGTTGAGTCGCTCGTAGCGCCAGCCCGCATCCAGTCGCAACCGCTCGAAGGGGTGATACTGATCATTGATGTAGAACGAATTCGAGGTCATGTCGACCGTGCCATTGCCGTAGCCGTCGTCATAACTGAGCACGCCGTTATCGGTCAGGTAGCCTACCGGTTTGCCCGCTGCATTGACCGCAGCCATATTGATCAAGTGGGCATTGTTCCTGACATCTAGCAGGTAATTGACGGAGTTCTGGAACACGTCCATCTGAACGGACCAGGTCAACAAGCCGATCGTGGCGCTGTTGTTTGCGATATCCCAGGTCAGCCGGACATCGTTGATGACCTCATCCATGCTCTCGGCGTATTGATTTGCGCCCTGCTGGGTCAGCAGCCCATTGCCGTTCAGGGTCGCAGGATTCGTGATCGCCCCGCCGCTGGTGGCGTACATGAGCTCGGTGCCCACGGCGCCTTTGGAGGCAAATGCAGCGATCAAACTCGCCGCAGCTGGCCCGGTCAGGAACGATTCCGCGGTGAAAATAGCGCTGTTGCCGCCGAGATTACGCAAATCATTGTCTACGTACGAGTCCTTGACGATACGACCCGTGTCCGACCACTTGAGGCCGTTCTGGAAGTCATACTCTCCGTGCAAAGTCACGGTATCCGATTTTTCCTCTATGCCATCACGCAGGTTGATCGTTTCAGTCGCGCCGTTGGGAGTCTTGACCAGAACGTTCTCAGTATCGGGTCCCGCCAGATAATCGTGTTCGGCGTTGAATCCTGGGATCGGCGAGACGTGCGTTATGTTTCCCACCTGAATGAGCTGCACCGGCTGGGGCAGATAGAACTGACTGTGAGCATCGACGTGCTTGTAGCTGATCCACAGATCGCCGTTCTCGAGCTTATGATCGATCAGGAATCGGAACTGGCCGCCACGATCGGCCTGATAGCCCACGCTCTTGACGCCATCGCCGACCTCCCAATAGCCACCGGCGCTGAAAGTTGTCGAGTGCCCGAGCGGGCCTCCATAGTAAAAGTCGGTTCTGACCTGGCCGAAGTCCCAGTAGGACACGGTCGCTTCGCCCTGGGGCGTATCGGTCCCGCGGCGCGTAATGAAGTTGATGATTGCGGCTGCGCCATTCGTGGTCAGTACGCCCGATGGGCCGCCGCGGACGATTTGCAGGCTATCGTCCATGATGTCCTTGCGGTGCTGGAGCTCTTCGAGAAAGCCGTTGTAGACCAGCGGGAGCCCGTCTTCCTGCAGGCTGAGGTACTCGAGAAAGCCGCCGCGCAGTCCGCGCGCAGAGATATTGAGGTTCTCCTCGCCGCCGCTCGACTCGCTGTAGATGCCAGGAACGCTCGATAACAACGCGGGCAGGCTGATCGCGGGGGAGTTCTTCAAGGTATCCGAATCCATGGTCGTGATCGCGAAGGAGGTATCGAGGATCTTCTGAGCCTCGATCGTGCCCGTGATCACGATTTCCTGCAGAGCCTGACCCGTATCCTCAGTGCCTGTAGCCGCGCCGCCCGATTGGGTGCCCTGTGCGCACGCAGGACCATATGCTAACGCACCGATGCTGCAGGCCGTGAAGAACGCCAGCAAGCGAGACAGTAGTCCATGACGTTTCATTTTTTCGTCTCCCGTATCGTTCAGGTCTTCGTTCTGCCGAGACCCCTGATCGATGCCGACGAGTGGCGCATCGGCAGGGGCCCGTTAAGCGCGCTTGCCGCAAGCAACGTTGCCGTCAGAACTGCGCGAAGCAGCGGACTTTTGCCCGATTTCCTCATGGTCGATCCCCCCAGTTCGTCTTTCTTGTAGTCGCTGGCTCCAATCGCCGAACTGTGCCCCCCACTCATTTGCGCGGGAGCTGAAGGAATTCTAAGCACGATCCTTATATTTAGCAATAAAAATGTTTCTATAGGCAAAGTTACCTAGAATTGGGGCACTACGCACCTGCCGCCGCTGCGTCGAGGGTTCTATTCCGAAGCTGCGCTTGCCACGGAGGAGGGGCGTCGCGGATCTTGTGTACTTGACGATCGGTACGGGGATAGGCGGTGGCGCGATTGCCTGGAAGGGCTCGCTTCTGGCCCGGCAATCCTCGCGCGTACCGGCTGGTCGCTACAGGAACTCGATCCGTCGTTCCACCCAGCCTCGGCACGCAGGTCGGGATTCCAGGTGCTTTGGCCCTGGCGAACGATGCAGCGTCTCCGCGCTAACGGCCTTCATTTTTCGAGCAGATCGTGCGCCGACTCTATAGGCCGTTTCCCGCCCAGTTCGCTTGAGATCTCTTGCGCTGCTTGCACGACCAGGCCGACGGTCTCTTCGATTGATAACGATCGAACAGTCTTTACGTAGGGGATGGTCAATGCGGCCGCTACGCTACCAGATTGAGTCACGGGAGCTGATAGGTCCACCACGCCCTGAACAGCGTGGCTGTCGGCTCTTACAAAGCCAGCCTGTCGTGCAGCATGACCGCGCCGCTCTAGAGCTACCCAGTCACGGCGGCGCACAGAGCCGGAGAGGCGAGCTTTCCACTCGGCACGCACGAGCTCGGGCTGGAACGCGTACAGAACAAGCCCGGAAGTCGAGTCGATTAGCGAGCGGCGGTAGCCGATGCGTACCGAAAATCCAAGGTCTCCCGGCGCCTCGACGCGAGCGACAATGACCATCTGATCGGCGGACGCGATACCGAGGTGGCATGACTGTCCAATGCGCTCGGCAAGCCGGTGCATTACCGGTAATGCTGCGTCGTGTAGATTTCTGAGCGGAGCCCGCGTCATGCCCAGCGCAAATAACTTATTGCTCAATACGTAGCCTTCGCCAGAACTAGAAATCTCGAGATATCCACGAAATTCCAGTACTTGAATCATTCGGAAAAGCTCGCTGACGGATCTCTTCAGGTGTTTGGAAATGACATTGAGCGACATCGGTTCACGCGCGCCAGCCAACAGCTCAAGGACGGCCAAGCCTTTTTCCAGCGCCGGTGCACGGTATTTTGGGTGTGCCGAGTCTGCCATACAGCGATGATCTCTCAATCTTGAGCCATTTTTCCACTACTAGAGCGAGCACCTTGGCCTTGCGAAGGAGGCAGCTCAAGGCACATTGTCGCCCGCAAGTGCACTTAGGTGTTGGCGTCAGCCGTGGATTGCTGTCCAGGCGGCACCGTTCGGAAAGCGATAGCGCTCCAGAGATTCTGCTCGCATTTCCGCGGAAAACCCGGCGCTTGCAGGCGCCACATAACGGCCACTGCGGGTGCGCGCGGGCTCGACAAAGTGCTCATGCAGATGGTCTACAAATTCGATCGCACGATCTTCCATCGAACCGCTGATGGCGACATAGTCGGCCATCGCAAGATGCTGCACCAATTCGCAGAGGCCGACACCACCGGCGTGAGGAAATACGGGCACTCCGAATTTTGCGGCCATCAATAGAATTGCAAGGTTTTCATTGACTCCGCCAACGCGTGCCGCATCGATCTGGACAAGGTCGACCGCTTGGGCCTGAAACAGCTGTTTGAAGATCACTCGGTTCTGGGTGTGCTCGCCGGTGGAGATGCGCATCGGCGCGACCCCACGGCGGATAACGGCATGACCAAGAATGTCGTCGGGACTCGTGGGCTCTTCAGCCCACGCAACATTGAAGGGTGCGAGCTGTCTAAGCCAGTCAATCGACGCCTGGACGTCCCACCTCTGGTTCGCGTCGACAGCCAGCGCGACGGTGGGGCCAATCGCCTGGCGCGCAATCCGGCAGCGGCGTAAGTCGTCTTCAATATTGAGACCGACCTTGAGCTTTATAGTGCGAAAGCCGTCCTTAACCGCCTGGCTAGCCAGTCGTGCAAGCTTCTCATCAGAGTACCCGAGCCAGCCGGGCGAAGTCGTATAGGCCGGATAGCCGAGCGCGTTCAGCTTGCGAATGCGTTCGGCCTTGCCAATTGCGGCCGCACGCAGAATGTCCAACGATTCCGCTGGCGTCAGTGCATCGCTGATATATCGAAAGTCGATCAGATCAACGATTTGCTCGGGACTCATGTCGGCAATCAACCGCCAGACGGGTTTACCTGCCTGGCGCGCGGCCAGGTCCCATGCGGCGTTTACCACTGCCCCGATCGCCATGTGAATGACGCCTTTCTCGGGGCCCAGCCAGCGTAACTGCGAGTCGTTCGTCAGACTTCGAGCAAAGGCACCGAGGTTGCCTACTACGTCTTCGACATTTCGGCCGACGACAAGGTGGCGAAAGGCCGCGCAGGCCAACGTCTGTACATCGTTGCCGCGTCCGATGGTAAAGGCAAACCCATGACCGCATAGGCCGTTAGCGTCGCTGCGCAGCACCACGTACGCCGCAGAGTAATCAGGATCAGGATTCATGGCATCTGATCCGTCCAGTTCCCGAGAAGTCGGGAAACGGATGTCGTAGGTCTCCAACGCGGTAATCACGGCCACGCGATTTCGCCCCTGTTGCCGGGAGGCACGTCGCTTGCTGCGATGTACCCCGGCCGCTCGCATCGGTTGGCTATTGTCTGAAGTGAGTGGTGCGGCGCGCCGCGCGATACGTTCGTCAACTCGTGTAACCTCCAAGGTCTAGGCGGTAGAAGCGAATGGAGTTGCCCGCGAATACGGCTTCCCCGTGTCCCGGGGCGTGCCGATCCACCAAGGCAAGCGCCATCTCAAACCAGTGTCGATAGGGCACGCGCAACGTAACGACGGGCCAGTCGCTGCCCCACATGACACGGTTGACCCCAAAACACTTGAAGATATGCGCCACGAAGGCGTCCAGCTCCGCAGTACCGGCGCCCGGTTCCGCCTGCGTGAGCAATCCGGACAACTTGCAGTATGCGGATGTAGTACCAGCAAGTTGCTCGATCTGGCGCGCCCACGATTCAAAAGCTCCGGCTGCAATATCGGGTTTGCCGGCGTGATCAAGTACCGCTCTGAGCGTCGGGTGTCGTTGCAGGCGCCGCTCGAGCACCGGTAAGTGACGCGGCGTCACCAGCGCATCGAACGCCAGATCGTGCTCCAGGATTGTGGCGAAGGCCGCGTCGAGCGAAGAATGCTCTAACCATTGTGGATCACCGATATCCTGCACCATTGGACGAAATCCCCTGAGCTTGCCGTTACCCTCCCGGACGAGCCTCCGAATCCGGCTTGCGACGTCATTCGCCACAAAATCGACCCACCCAACGACACCGGCAATCGAGGAGTGACGGTTGGCGAGAGTGAATAGGAAGCGGGTTTCCGCCTCGGTGGCGGCTGCCTGGACCAGTACCGTTGCATTTACTTCGCAGCCCGCTAGTTGATCCGCAAGATCCTCGGGCCCGAAGTCTCGATACAGGATTGCGTCGTGCGGCTTGAGCCATGCATAGTCGCCCCGCTGCAGACTCCAATAGTGCTGGTGTGCATCGACCCGCATCACGACGTCCTATCACCTGGCGCACGCGGTAACGAACCTCCATGCGCCTGGCGTTTGCGTCGAAATAACGCCCTAAGAGCGGCGTGGATCGCTATTTGGTGTCCAACTGTCATGGCCTCTCAATGACATATCATCGCCAATTGATTCCATCATCGAACTCGAGTACACCGCCGCCGAGAGAACGTCGCCCGGTCGTTGACGATTATCCCTATGGCCCAGCGATTCTTCGGCGTGCACGCCGGATCTATATTCTTCGTCTCAATGGTCAATAAGTTTGGCAACCAAGACTTGTTCACGAGCTGCTCTCCGACGTTATATCACAGGTGCATAGTGTTTCCACTAGTAAAACTGTCAAGAAACGCTTACGCTGACGTCAAGCTGAGGCAATTTGGGGCTTCGCACGACGGTTTGGAAGCGCGATGGTTGGTTTTTCTGGTCGCAGGCAGGTTAATTGCCGAGCACGGGGCTGCCGGCAACGCAGCGCCACTGCTCCGTGAATGAAGGATCGCCGTGAGCCGCCGCATGTGTTTCGCATTGGACCTGGTAAATGATGCGGCGCTCATTCGAGAGTATTGTCGGATGCACGAGCCGGGGTCGGTCTGGCCTGCAGTCATCGAGCATATCCGCGCCCAGGGCGTCGAAGCTCTGGAGATTTGGCAGCGAAGCGATCGCCTATTCATGATTATGGAAGCGGCCGACGACTATCCGCGGCGCGACACGTCCGAGGACGCTCAGCGCGAGACTGCTCGGTGGGAAGCCTACATGGCGACGTTCCAGCGAGCCCTGCCGGATGCCGCTGCCGGGGACAAGTGGTCATCGATGCGGCGCATTTTCGTACTATCCGATCATAAGGGACTAGCGAAGTTGTGACCCTTCCGACTCGGTGCATTGGGACGACGACACTTACTGTTACCCAGTTGGGCTTTGGCGCGGCACCACTGGGTAACCTCTATCGCGTCGTAAGCGACGGGGATGCCACAGAAACAGCGATGGCAGCCCTGGAAGCGGGAATCGGCTACTTCGACACTGCGCCCTATTATGGATTTGGGCTCAGCGAGCGGCGTCTGGGCGATGCGTTGCGGGGACACGATGGGATCGCTCTATCGAGCAAGGTAGGTCGACTGTTGAAAGCTGATGCGACTGTTCACGGCTATGGTGAGCGTCACGGCTATTGTTCGCCGATGCCATTTTCCCCCGAATTTGACTATAGCTTCGATGGGGTGATGAGCTCTTGGGGCGCGAGCCAGCAACGGCTCGGCTTAGCAAGGATCGATATCTTGTATGTCCATGACATCGGTCGATTGACCCATGGCGACCAACACCAGACTACCTTTCGTCAGCTCACAGACGGTGGGGGCTTTCAGGCGCTGCAGCAGCTGCGCACCAAGGGGGCGATCCAGGCATTCGGTGTTGCGGTCAATGAGACCGCAATCTGTCTTGAGGCGATGAAACATGCGCGCCTTGACGTAATCCTGCTCGCGGGTCGCTACACCTTGCTAGAGCAAAACGCGCTGGACGCTCTACTGCCTGCGTGCGTTAGCTCAGGTACATCAATCGTGATCGGCGGCCCGTATAATTCCGGCATTCTCGCGACGGGTACCCGCCACGGGGGAGTATTGCGCTATGACTATGAGATAGCGCCGCAAGCCGTGGTTGATCGCGTCCGTCGCCTCGAGACGCATTGTGAGCGTCACGACGTGCCCTTGGCGGCTGCGGCCCTGCAATTTCCCTTGGCTCATCCGCAAGTGGCGAGTGTCATTCCAGGGCTTGGTAGCCCAAGCCACGTCAGTCGGGCGCTAAAGCAATTCAGCAGAAACATTCCCATTGCATTCTGGCACGACCTGAAGAACGACAACCTGTTGCGCGCCGATGCTCCGATTCCGGTGCCTAACGCGGATGATTGTCGCGCCGAACTCCATGACGGCGGTACTGCGGGACGCTCGACGTGACAAATAAACGCCTCGTAGGCAAGACGGCTGTTGTAACAGCGGCAGGGCAGGGAATCGGTCTCGCCTCAGCGGAGCTGTTCGCCCTTGAAGGTGCGACGGTATTGGCAACCGACATAAATACCGGATTGCTCGCGAACGTGCGCGGTTGTCGAACTCAGCACCTCGATGTCACAGATCCGATCGAAGTTGGTGCTGTGATTTCGGAGGCCGGACCGATTGACGTTCTGTTCAACTGCGCGGGTTACGTCCACAGCGGCACAATTCTGGAGTGCGACGAGACGGCTTGGAAGTTTTCGCTGGACCTGAATATCACCGCGATGTATCGCCTCATCGGCGCCGTACTGCCTGGAATGCTGCAGCGAGGCGGTGGATCGATTATCAACATGTCCTCTGTCGCAGGATCGATCAAGGGGGTCCCTAATCGCTTCGTGTACGGCGTAACGAAGGCTGCAGTCGTCGGGTTGACCAAGTCGATTGCGGCGGATTTTGTCTCAAAAGGAATCAGATGCAATGCGATATGCCCAGGTACGGTTGACACGCCATCCTTGCACGAGCGGCTCAGAGCGACCGGCGACTATGCAAGTGCCAGGGATGCGTTTACCGCCAGGCAACCGATGGGTCGTCTGGGACGACCGGCCGAGATTGCGTCGCTGGCGTTGTATCTTGCGTCGGACGAATCGGCCTTTGTGACTGGGCAATGCCACATCATTGACGGTGGCTGGTCTAATTGAGGCCACTGCGCCTTCAGTGTCGTATTGCCCCATGATCGATGAAATTCTCCTTGTCCATCACAGCCATCTGGATGTCGGCTACACGCATTCGCAACCCATCCTTTGGGAGTTGCAGCAGGAGTACCTGACGCAGGTCGTCACCTGGCTTGAAGACACGGCCAGCGACTTTGAGGCCGGCGCTGCCCCAAAATGGACTTGCGAGGCGACTGAACCCGTGCTGCGTTGGATCGACCGGTCGCCGCAGTCTCTGATCGACAGGTTCTTTGCGCTGTGTCGAAGCGGCCGTATCGGGCTGACCGCCTTGCGCTGGCATACGACCGCGCTTGCCGACGCGGCCAGCCTGAGGCGTCTGCTCGATGGCAAGCGCAGGCTGGAGGCCGTCAGCGGTCTGCCGATACAGGTGGCATGCCAGTTTGATGTCACGGGTGTTCCGTGGCGGCTGGCCGACGAACTGCTCGACCACGGTGTCGATTTCTTCGTCATGGCAACGAATATTCACTTGGGGCGGGCCGCCAAGCCGCGTCCGGGTCTCTTCCTCTGGGAAGCGCCGTCAGGGCGGTATCTGCGCGTGCTGAACGGCAATCATTACACGATGTTCGATCAGCTTTTGTACGCCTGGGACGACTCCGTCGCGCGCATGAAGGAGGGTTGGACTGAATACGAAGCCTTTCTGCAAAGCCAGGCCTATCCGCACGATTTCATCGTCCTGAGCTCGACTTGTTCACCGATCATGTGGGACAACGCGCCGCCCAATCCAGTCATGCCGGGCCTGATCGAACGTTGGAACCGCGAGCAGGCCCGTCCATCGATCCGTTACAGTACGCTCGGTGAGGTCCGCCAGCGGGCAGCACAGATCGACGATCGCGACTTGCCGGTACTGCGCGGTGACTGGACCGATTTCTGGAGCTTCGGCTGCGCGAGCGCGCCGATTGCCACCGGACTGAGCCGCCGCGCAAAACCATTGCTGCAGGCGGCGGCGCGCATGGCGAAGAGCGAAAACGAGCGGTGCGCTCTGGTGCGAGCCGCCGATGCCATCGATCTCTATGACGAGCACACCTTTGGCTACTACGATTCGCGCCACTCGCATCCGCAAGCTCAGACGACAGAATTGCTGAAGCAAGCGTTGGCGCATGAGGGGTATGAACTGGTCAGCTTCGCCTTGATGAGCGCCCTGGATAATCTCGCAGCCAATCCGACCGAGGATCGCGGCGGTGAGCGCGTACTGATAGTTAATCCGTCGTACGCGGCGGTCAATATCGCGCTACCCGCACGCGACGGGGCCTTCGCAATTCCGTTCCAGGCCGCTGAAAGGACCTATCGGGCCAGCCGCATCTCTTACGATAACCGGCCCTGGGTTGCCTATGATCCGGTGACGACTTCGCAAAAAGCCATCGCCAGCCTGGCGCCTTCGTCGTGGGTCGTGCGGTCGGCCAGGACACTCAGGACTGAAAGCGCCAATGCCGACCGGATTGTGCATTGCTCGACAGACAGCGTGTCGCATATTCGCACGCAGAATTTCGTCACGTTGACCGAAGTGGTGTCGGATGAGGCCACGGTGGACAATCGCTACTACAGGTTGACGTATCAGCCGACAACCGGGAGGGTAATTTCGCTGCTTGATAAGACGACGAACCGCGAGTTGTTGGCTTCCGAGGGCCTCGGCTTTTTCACCTTCGTCCGCGAACGGCCCGACGCCTTGGTCGATGGTGAGCGCTCGGCCTTCTACAAGCGCGACCTGGCACGGGAGAAATACGATCGGCCATGCTGGGTGCCCTGGCAGCCGGTTCACGAACGTGCGACGAAGGTGCTGACTTGCGCCGTCAAAGTCGATGACGCCAGTTTCCATCTTGTCCGAGAATTGCAGGCGCGGGGCGTACTGTACTTAAGGCAGACCCTGCGTCTCGATGCAGACGACCCTCTGATCCGTCTGCGCGCCGAGATAGAACTACTGCCTGATCCCGCGCCGCAAAGCGTCTATTTTGGTTTTTCAGTCGCGCTCGATGCGGGATGGGAAGCCGCCTTCGATTCTGCGGGTATCTCGATAAAGCTGGACGAAGACCAGCTCCCGGGTTCCTGCCGCAACTGGGCGACTGCCGAAAACTATGCAGCCATGTGGGATAGTCTGGGCGGCGTTGCTCTGTTTGTGGATGAAGCGCCGATGGTTCAGATCGGCGGCTTCAATTTCCGGGCACCGATGGATCGCGTGGAGCGTGGGAAGAACCCGACGTTGCTTGCGTGGCCCGTATCAAATTACTGGGACACCAACTTTCCGCGCATCCAGCCCGGCCGCATGGTGTTTAATTACGGACTGAGCGGCATCATCGGGCCCGATCTGGCGGAGATCGGACGCCGGGCTCGTGCCTTCCGCATGCCGGGACTGTTCTGGCCGGTGACCGCCCACGGGCGCGAAGCCGGGCATGGCATCATCGAACCATCGAACCCTCATTTGTGACACCCATCACCAGCGGGTTTGACGACACGGCACAGTCCTGCATCACTTCTCGGGCTATAGCCATTGATGTTGGCGGCTCACATATGCGGTGCGGACTGATTGGCCACGAAGGCATCTTGAGCGTGTTCGACCATCCCGTTTCTCCGAAATCACGGCTGGCGCCGCTGTTGCAGGTACTCGAACATCATGTCGCAGGTTTTGCACGGAATGCTGACTGTCGTGCAATCACCATTTCGTTTCCCGGCATAGTGACGCGCGACGGCAAGGTGCTATCCACGCCACGGGGCAAGTTCGAGGACGCGCCGGACATCGATCTCGCCGCATGGGCGAACGAGCGGTTCGGTCTACGCTTGATCATGGAGAACGACGCCCGCATGGCACTGCTGGGCGAGTGCGCGGCCGGGGCGGCACAGAATTGCACTGACGTGGTGATCGTGATGCTCGGTACGGGGGTGGGGACTGCCGTGATGATCCACGGCGCCCTGTTACGCGGTGCACATGTTCAAGCGGGCTGCCTCGGGGGTCATATTCCCGCCCGCTTCGACGGGCGTCTATGTATCTGCGGTGCAATCGGCTGCGTGGAGGCGGAGGCTTCGACTTGGGCGTTGGATGCCATCGCACGAGAACTCCATGCCGATGGCGAAGGCAACCTCCCGCTGCCGTCGCAACTTGATTTCGCGACAGTGTTCCGGCGCAGCGCCGCCGGCGACTCCTTCATGACCAAGGTACGCGATCATTGCCTGAACGTTTGGAGTGCGGGCATCGTGGGTCTGATTCACGCTTATGATCCCAGTGTAGTAGTTCTGGGCGGCGGGGTAATGGCTTCCGCCGACCAAATCATTCCCGCCGTCAGCTCTTATATCGAACGTCATGCCTTTACCTGGTGGGGTAAACCGGAACTCCGCGCGGCGAAACTGGGCCCCGACGCGGCGCTCATCGGCGCGTGGCCCTTGCTGCAGCAATGTCTGTGAGCTGTCCAAACTACGACCTCAATCCGATCACGCTCGTCTCGGGGGATGCTTTTCGAGGCTGGGAGGCGATTTGCGCCGCCTTGACCGGGCGCGCCACTGGCCGAATTGCCGTGGAACTCTATCCCGGCGCTGATAAAGCGGAGGTCATCGAAGCACTGACCGCTGGTCTTAGGCCCGACCGGATCATCGATGTAGAGACATTCTTTCGCTCACCCGAGGCAATCGACGCCATGCTCGGCCCATATTTGGGAGACGATCCCGTTTTCGGCCAACTGAACCGGGTGGAAATTGCCGACTTTCTCGACCCGCATCGGTTAGTCATCGCGCAATCGCGGGCCGCGTTGCCAGGCCTCTGTCTGGTCGTTGGGGCAGGTGCATCCATTATTTGCCCGGACGCTGACCAGATCATTTATGTCAACATGGCTCGTTGGCCACTGCAATTGCGTTTCCGTCGAGGAACGGCCTTCAATTTGGGCACGCAGGCGCGACCCGACAGCCCGGCCGCCCTTTACAAACGCGCCTTCTTCGTCGATTGGCGATCTGCCGACCGACTAAAGACGCGGCTGATGCGGCGCATTGACTGGGTGATTGATGGCAACGAAGCCATGCAGCCCCGTATGGTGTCGGGCGTCGACTATCGCGCGGCACTCAACACAGTTGCCCGTCGACCATTTCGCGTGAGGCCGTTCTTCGATCCTGGCCCTTGGGGCGGGCAATGGATGCGCCAAACGTTCGGCTTACCGCAAACTCCCACCAATTACGCATGGTGTTTCGACTGCGTACCAGAGGAAAACAGCATGCTCTTGGGCTTCGGCGACCAGGTGTTCGAAACCCCGGCTATTGACGCTGTCCTCATCGAGCCCGAACACCTGTTGGGAGAGGATATCGTCGCACGCTTCGGGGCAGAATTCCCGATCCGGTTCGATCTGCTCGACACGATGGGCGGCGGCAATCTCTCTTTACAAGTGCACCCGCGCACGGCCTATATGCGCGATAAATTTGGCGTCACTTATACTCAGGACGAAAGCTACTATGTACTGGCGGCCGCTCCCGATGCCACCGTGTACCTCGGCTTGAAATCCGGGATCGATAGAGAAGCCATGGTCACCGATCTTAGGAGTGCTCAACTCTATGGAGGTGCGCCGTTCCCAGCTGAATCCTATATCAACCAATGGCCGGTCCGGACTCACGATCACCTTCTGATTCCAGGCGGCACAATACACTGTTCCGGCGCGGGCATCGTCGTTCTGGAGATCAGCGCCACGCCCTACATCTACACCTTCAAGCTCTGGGACTGGGGTCGGTTGGGACTCGACGGCAAGCCTCGGCCGATCCATATCGATCACGGCCTCGCCAATATCGCCTGGGAGCGCGACACCGAATGGACAAAGCGCGAACTTATCAATGCCGTGGCTCCCGTTGCCGATGGCAAGGGCTGGCGCGAGGAGCGTACAGGCCTGCACGCGCTGCAGTTCATCGAAACTCGCCGCCACTGGTTTGAGGCGGCCGTTGCTCATGACACGGGTAGTACCGTCAATGTACTCAACCTTGTTAGCGGGGAGGCCTGCCTAGTTGAAAGCCCTGATAAGGAATTCCCGCCGTTCGTCGTGCACTATGCCGAAACGTTCATCGTGCCGGCCGCTGTCGGAACCTACAGCATCTCGCCCTTGGGTCGAGGCCCGCACGTGACTCTCAAGGCTTTTGTCCGCAAAGAAGGTGTGCAGTGAGTCCCGAATAGAGCATTGGCCGGTGACGGCCTTTGTGCGACAAATCGCGCAATCTGTTCAGGTTTCGAAATAGCGCGGTCGGTCGAGATCGGGAATCAGCCCGGGCTGTTTCGGCTGCCACCCCAGCAGTTCTCGAGTTCGCTCACTTGAGGCCAGGTTGTTCATCGCTGCGAAATGCGCAAACCAGCCAAAGTGCTCAGCCGCCGCCTCGGGTGATTTGGATACAACAGGAATGTTCAAGCGCCGCCCGATCACTTCAGCAATAGCCCGGAACGCTACGCCTTCTTCGGCAACGCCGTGATACCGAGTCCCCGCAACAGACGCCTTTTCAAGTGCAAGCCTAAACAGATGGGCAGCATCGAGTCGGTGCACCGCAGGCCATTGATTGAGTCCGTCACCTGCATAGACTGACACGCTTTTTTCACGTGCAATTCTGATGAGAGTTGGAACGAAGCCGTGATCGCCATCACCATGGACCGATGGCGGAAGGCGCACCACCGAAACGCGCCCGCCTCGTGCTGCCACTGAATCTGCCGCGTTTTCCGAAGCTGCGCGAGGGTGAGAGGTGGCTCCGGAAGTAGGCATGGTGTCCTCGGTGGCAAGCCCATCAGGTGGAAGGATTCCGATACCGGACGTGATGACTAAGGGACGGTTCGACCCGGCCAATGCGGAGCCAAGAGCCTCAATAGCGTGTCGATCTGTCTCGCAGACCTCCTTGAATTTCGAGAAGTCATGGATGAAGCCGGTGTGAATCACCCCATCCGATACGGTAGCTCCACTGCGGAGGCTTTCCAGATCTTCAAGATCGCCTCGATGCACCTGGGCACCAGCGGTGATAAGAGATTTCGCGGCGTCATCTGAGCGGGCAAGGCCGATGACCTGATGGCCTGCGTTGTTGAGTTCCTGAACAATGGCAGACCCGATAAAACCTGTGGCCCCGGTGACAAAGATACGCATGACAACTCCTTCTTTTCTATGTTTCACGCAACGCAAATCAGCGATTATTTTTGGTTGTGAATATTCGTTCGTAATCCTCGTTCTGTGCGGCCAAGCGAAGTGCTTTGGCGCGTTGGGCAACGATTTCGCCGGGATAGTGTTGCCAGTGGGTGGCATAGATCGTTTCCTTTACGTCGTTGCATGACCGCGCTCTCGGTCCGGTGACAATCAAGCTATTTGATTGAGGAAAGACGAGCTATGCTCTAAAGTCCGTATTATCTTCGCAATCGTCCGGATGGCCCGTGGATCCGCTCTCCGAAGTCCTGTCGCTGCTGAAACCGCGCAGTTATGTGTCCGCTGGCTTTGATGCGGGGGGAGCCTGGTCGATCCAGTTTCGCGACCAGCATGAATTCATCAAGTGCTACGCGGTGGTTTCCGGTCAATGCTGGCTGTCCGTGGAGGGCGTTCCTGACGCGATACGCCTCAAGACTGGCGACTGCTTCGTGCTGCCGAGTGGGCGGCCTTTCCGCCTCGCAAGCGACCTAACGTTGATGCCTGCCGACGCCGGCCCGATTTTTTCTCCTGCGCGGTATGGCGGCGTCGTCTCGTACAATGGTGGCGGCGATTTCTTTCTTGTCGGTAGCCGCTTTGCCGTCAGCGGTAATCATGCCGGCATCCTGTTGGGGATGCTTCCACCCGTGGTGCATATCTGTAAAGAATCGGATCAGGCGGCGATGCGTTGGTCGGTGGAGCGGATGATGCAGGAGTTGCGCGAGCCGCAGCCCGGCAGCTTTCTGGTTGCACAACACCTCGCGCACATGATGTTGGTTCAGGCTCTGCGGCTGCACCAGGCGGAAGAGTTGAGCGGAAACGTCGGATGGCTCTTCGCCCTGGCAGATAAACAGCTCGCCGCGGCGATCAATGCCATGCACGAAGATCCGGCGCATCGCTGGACATTAGTCGAGCTGGCACAACGTGCCGGCATGTCGCGATCAATCTTCGCCCTGAAATTCAAACAGAGGGTTGGGGCGTCACCCATGGAATACCTGATGCGTTGGCGAATGCTGCTGGCCGCGGACAAACTGACCAATTCCGGCGATCCCATATCCATTATCGCCCTATCGCTCAGCTACGAATCCGAAAGCGCCTTCAGTACAGCGTTCAAGAGGGTCATGGGCCGTTCGCCGCGGCAATATGGCCGCCGCCGTAATCCGGCTTCCCTTTCACGTGCCGGCGAGCACGCCACGAGCGCCAATCGGCTTGAGCCAATCGCAGGCTGAATTTCACGGTTGGCAGCTCCTAGGAGCAGGTCGCCCGGATTGTCTAATCCACTTATCCAGTCGGAGGATAATTGCAGCGTAATGGCGAACACTTCTAGTACCCCGGATTCGCGCTCTCGACTTGATCGACCCATATGGGTGGACTTGCTAAATCCGACGCCGGATGAGGCCGCAAAAGCCGCCGCTGAATACCGAATCCTTGTTCCCTCGCGCGAGTCTCTGCAGGAGGTTGAAACCTCGAGCCGGGTCAGAGCGGAGGGTCAAGTTCTGTACGTGAACATGCCCCTCGCAATTCAGGACGCATCCGCAGGCTTCGCGCCTCTGCCGCTTGGCTTCATTCTCTCGCCAGAGCTGCTAGTCACCGTCCGCTATTCCGATGTACATGCCTTCGCCAAAGTTAAGGCACTGGTCGAAAACGATCCGCACATGAGCAGCGCAGCGGTGTTCGTCGCCTTGATAGACGGCATGGTGGACTTCACAGCCGATATGCTCGAGGCCTCGAGCAATAGCCTGGCCGCCCTCTCAGCAAACACCTTCGGCCAAAACGCGGCCGCTTCGGCGGTTCGCCAGAAACGGATGACACATGCTCTGCGCGAAAGTCTCAAAGTGGTGGGCAGCGCCGGAGATAAATTATCACGCATTCGCGAAAGCCTGCTCGGCTTGCAGCGAATTGTTGGGTTTGTGTCTGAGACGGCGACGGAGTGGTTATTACCAGAATTGAAGACTCACCTGAAAACGGCACAGCAGGACCTACTCTCTTTGGTCGATTTCGAGTCGCATTTGAGCGGTAAGGCGCAGTTTCTGTTGGACGCAATTCTTGGCTTTATCAATACCGAACAGAACGAAATCTTCAGAGTGCTCACGATCGTATCGGTAGTCGGGATTCCTCCGACGTTGATCGCCAGCATGTACGGCATGAACTTCCACAACATGCCGGAGTTAGGATGGCGTTGGGGCTATCCCTACGGATTGGCGCTAATCGCATTGAGTACCTTGCTGCCAATTCTCTGGTTCAAGCGCCGCGGATGGTGGTAAAGCCGATACTGTGGTCGCGCGCCACAACGGCATTCACCGTTACTGCGCGTGGCTCATGTGTTCGCAGCTGCGCTTATAAGCGCGCACCAAAATGCAGGCGAGATCCTTGGTGGGTCGGCTCGTTACACGAGTGCGGCCGCTTCCTTCGCGGTCACGAGCTTACCGAGCTTGCCGAACTCGTGCAGATCCCCGAAAACCTCGATGCGGATCGATTGATCGATGCCGCCAATGCGCACCGGCGCGAAGCCGCTCGCCTTGATCAGCTCCGCCACGGCGTTGCCGGCATCGCGATCGTCGCTCGCATAAAAGAGCACGTTGGGCTCAGGCGTGCGGCGCGCGCCGCTCTTAAGCGATCCGGCGACGAGCGTGCCGAAAGCTTTGACCAGCCGGGCACCGGGGGGCAGGAGTGCGGCAATGAGCTGCCCTGAGGACTGGTCCTGGGAAATGGTCTTCTTGAAGCCGCCCTTGCCGTCGGGAGCGATCGGATTCGAGGGATCGACGATGATCTTGGCGGGGAGCTTACGTCGATACTCGGAGAGAAACTCCTTGATCGCGTCGAAGGAGATCGCGAGTACGATGATGTCGGCCTCCGCTACAGCGTCCGCGGTCGCGAGGGCGCGCGCCTTACCGCCCGAGGCCCTGGCGAAATCCTGCGCATTCGTGGGGCCGTGATCGGCAACGATCACCTGCTGGCCGCCGGCAACCAGGTTCAGCGCCACCTGCTTGCCGATGTTTCCAAGTCCGATAATTGCGGTTTTCACGACGATCACTCCTGCCTTTGCGATGGTGCGGGACGCGACTCCTGAGAAGCCGCGTCTGCGAGCTGACGGATATCAGGGTGTCTGCCCATGCGCTCAAGCGCCGAAAGCTGATTAGCTATAACCGCGGCAACATCACGATCCTCGATCGGCGTGGGCTCGAGGCGGCTTTCTGCTCGTGCTTGCGGCGAACCAGAATCGCGGCGCCTGAGCTTCTCTAGTTCATTAACGGTCCGTGCAGCGAAAGCCGAGAAACTCCAAGCGGCTCGACCGATGATCATCGCTGTCTACGCTGCGATGTTGATCACCTCAACGGTGACATGAGAGAGACCCGCAATGGCTTTAAGCCGCTCGCGATAGTACGCACAGTCGCGCCGCTGGTGTGTGACAACGGACAGCACTGCGCCTAAGTGGCCGGGGCCCAATCGCCACAGGTGCAGGTCCGCAAGCTCATCGCCATCACACTCAATTGCCGCGCGCACCTTGGTGTCCATGTTCTGGTCGGGGTGCATATCGAGCAGGATGTGCCCGGTATCGCGAATCAACCCATAGGACCAGTTCGCGATGACCAGCGCACCGACAATCCCGGCAACAGGGTCCATCCACAGCCAGCCAAAGGTGCGCGCCAGAACCAGGCCGGTAATGGCAAGTACCGACACCACGGCGTCTGCCATGACGTGTACATATGCGGAGCGAATGTTGTGGTCACGGTGAGCGGCGCTTTTGCGGCCGTCGTCGGCCGGATGCTCGTGTACGTGCTCCTCGAAGGCAATATCGTGGACGCCATCTGCAAGCTCGAGCGCCGCCTCAAATGCGTGCGGCTCCGGGATCTCCTCTACGGACTCCCAGTAGGTACCGCGATTGACAAAGCTGAAATGCTGGCGCTGACCGTCCGGTCTTCGGGTCTCCAGACCCAGCACGGGCTCGTTGCCCGCGAGCGCCGGCGATTCAAACGACACCCGAAAGCGGGGCGCAGCGCCGCGCTCGTATATCGACAATTCGACGTTGCCCAGCTTGGTGGCGAGCTGGCGCGCCTCGCCAGCGTGATCGTATTCGGCGTGCTCATGGCCATGGTCATGGCCATCGCTGTGACCATGACCATGGTGTTCCCCGCCGCTCAGCAGCCAGGCGCTGGCAATGTTTACCAACAGGCCCACCACGGCGATCGGAATGGCTTCGGTAAAGTGAATCGCTACCGGCTGCAGAAGCCGCGCAATCGCCTCGTAGCCGATCAGCAATGCGATCATCGCCAGAATCAGTGCGCTGCTGTAGCCCGCCAGGTCTCCGAGCTTGCCTGTGCCGAAGACGAAACGGCTGTCGTGCGCGTGCCGCCGAGCGTAGGTGTAGGCCAACGCGGCGATCAACATGGCGCCCGCATGGGTGGACATGTGCAAGCCGTCGGCGACCAGTGCCAATGAGCCGAACATGCTGCCGCCGATGATTTCCACAAGCATCATCACGCCGCACAACACGATCACGCCCCAGGTCTTGCGCTCGTTCTGCTCATGCCCGAGCCCCAGGAAGACGTGGCTATGTGCGTCCAGGCGCGCAGTGCCGTCGATGTTGGTCACGGGTGGACTCCTGTGTCCGCTAGAGGTATTTGGTGACCCCTTGAAACTCCCTGATCAAGTCCCTGACCTCTCGGGGCATCGCCTCGGAGGTCTCTTCCATGCAGTGGTGAATGTGGTCCTTGATCAGCTCCTTCTTGGCGTTACCCACCGCCTTCTCCACAGCGTGCAGCTGCTGCGAGAGCTCCATGCATGGTCGGCCCGCCTCAAGCATCTCGATCACCCGGAGCAGATGTCCCTGGGCACGCTTGAGCCGGGTGGCGATCTCGGGAAATTTGTGCATCGACCGTACCCTCTGATAAAAGTAATCCTATCCCCGTGGACAGGATACACGAAACCGCATAGGCTGCGAACTATCCGCCGGGCCCAAAGGGCCGGCTTTAATCGGACCGTAGCAGTAGCAGCGTAAGAATGGGATATTGAGGCGGCGCTCAGACACCGGGGTTGGGGTGCGACCCGGCCGCGAGGGATCGCTCCAGATGTTTTCCTGATCAGGTGTTCGGGAGCGATCAAGAATTGCAAAAACAACTCGGTTGAGTCATCGCCGTGGAACTAGACAACCATACTCCTAGCGCTCGTGGTCGAGCTTTTCTGTGGGGCGGAATCGTGCTCGGCGTGGTCGTCCTGGCCGCCCTCGTGACGCATGGCTTCGGCCTGCTCGGTCGCCGGGACGCCGGGTCCGGAGAGGCGCCGTTGTTCGTGCGTCAGGGCAACAAGATCGTTGTTCCCCCGGACTCGTCGCTGCGACAGCGCCTGACCGTGATGCCCGCGCAGGTCGAACCCGTGCGGCCAAAGTTGCTGCTGCCCGCGATCGTCGAGTCCGACCCGACGCGCACGGCATCGGTTCTCACCCCGCTGGCGGGCCGCGTGGTGGAAATCAAAGTCGCGCTCGGCGATCGTGTGTCTCAGGGACAGGTCCTGGTCGTGATCGATTCTGCGGATCTTGCGCAGGCTTACGACGACAACGACAAGGCCGCGGATGCGTTCGCGCTGACGCAGAAGAACCTTGAGCGCCAGGAAGGGCAAGCCAGGATCGGCGCGGTCTCCGACCGGGATCTGGATCAAACCCGCAGTGATGAGCGGCAGGCGGCGGCCGAATACGCCCGCACCCAGGCGCGCCTGAAGGTGCTCGGAATATCCGCCGATGCCAACGACCGCTCGCGCCTGCTCACGGTGCGGGCTTCCATGGCTGGAAGCATCACTGCCTTGTCGATCGCGCGCGGCGACATGATCAATGACCCGACGCAACCGATGATGACACTGGCGGACCTGAGCACCGTGTGGGTGACGGCGCTGGTTCCCGAAAAAGACGTGGGGTCGGTCGCAAAGGATCAGGACGCCGACGTCGCCCTTGCCGCCTATCCCGACCAGATCCTGCACGGAAAGGTGCTGTTCGTGACGGATGTGATCGAACCGGACTCGCGGCGCGACAAGATCAGGATTGCCTTCCCCAATCCCGAACGCCGGCTCAAGCCCAACATGTTTGCCACGGCAACACTGCTCGGCCCGGCACAGACCCGCATCGTGCTGCCGACCTCGGCGCTGTTGATGAACAACGACCGGACCAGTGTGTTCGTCGCGACGGCTCCCTGGACGTTCGAGCGCCGCACGGTGGACCCGCAGCTGGAGGAAGGAGCGTCCGTTGCCATCCGGTCCGGTGTCCAGGCGGGTGACCAGGTCGTCGTGAAGGGCGGAATCCTGCTCAATGATTGACCAGTTTGTCGCCTTCTGCCTGCACCGGCGCGTGGCCGTCATCGTCGTGGCGGTGCTGCTGAGCGTGTTCGGGATCTATGCGTGGGAGACGCTGTCGGTCGAAGCCTATCCCGAGCTCGGCGACGTCGCGGCGCAGGTTACGACGCAGATCCCGGGCCTGGCGGCCGAGGAAGTCGAACAGTTGATCACGGTGCCGCTGGAGCGGCAGATCAATGGCACTCCCGGCCTGCTGCTGATGCGCTCCTCGAGCACCTTCGGCCTGTCGCTGATCACGGTCCTATTTCGCGACGGCTACGAGGACTATTGGGCGCGACAGCGCCTGCTCGAGCGAATCGGTCAGGCGGTGCTGCCGGCAGGAGCCGCGCCGTCGCTCGATCCGGTGGCCGGTCCGGGCGGGGAAATCTACCGCTACACGCTCGAATCGGATAGCAAGAACCTGCAGGAATTGTCCGAGATCCAGCGCTGGACGGTGATTCCCGCCATCAAGTCGGTGCCGGGTGTGGTCGATGACACCAATTTCGGCGGCTTCACCACCGAGTATCAACTCGACCTCGATCCCAGCCAGCTGCAGCACTATAGCCTCGGCATCACCGACGTCATCAACGCGATCAACAACAACAACACCAATGCCGGCGGCGGTCGGGTCTCGCGCGGTGATCAGAGCTATGTCATCCGCGGTGTTGGATTGATGCACACGCTCGACGATATCGGGTCGACCGTAGTGACGCAGGCTAACGGCACGCCAGTGCTGGTACGCGACCTGGGCCGTACGACGCTGAGTCACCAGGAGCGCGAAGGGATCCTTGGCAAGGACAGCAACCCGGACACCATCGAGGGCATCGTGCTGATGCTCAAATACCAGAACCCGTCGCAAACCCTGCACGGTATCCATGCCAAGGTAGCCGAGCTCAATGGCCAATTGGCGATCATGGGCGTGAGGATCGTGCCCTATATCGACCGCGACGACCTGGTCCGGGCGACGGTCAGCAAGGTCGGCCGCACGATCGCCGAAGGCATCGGCCTGGTGTTTCTGGTGCTGATCCTGTTCCTCGGCAGCGCGCGTAGCGCACTGGTGGTCGCGGTCAGCATCCCGCTAGCGCTGGTGTCCGTGTTCTCGCTGCTCAATCTCACCCGGGTATCGGCCAACCTGCTGTCGTTGGGCGCGATCGATTTCGGCATTCTGGTGGACGGCGCCATCGTCGTGACCGAGGCCATCCTGCGCCGGCGGGAAGCCACTCCCAGCGAGGAATTGAGCGAAAGCGAGGTGCGGGCGGCGACTTTGCAGGTGACCCGGCCGATTTTCTTCGCCAGCCTGATCATTATCTCCGCCTACCTGCCGTTGTTCTCGTTCGAGCGCGCCGAAGCGAAACTGTTCACGCCGATGGCGTATACCATGGGCTATGCGCTGTTCGGTGCGCTATTGACCTCCTTGGCGCTGGTGCCCGCGCTCGCCTACTATGCGTTTCGCAGTCCCGGCAGCGTCTATCGCAACCTATGGCTCGAACGGCTGACGGACGGTTACGAGCGCCTGCTCGGCGCCTGCATCGAGCAGCCGCGCATCATCTACGGGGTGGTCATCTTTGCGCTGCTGGCGGTGGTCGGCCTGGCGGTGACCGTCGGCCGCGATTTCCTGCCTGATCTTGACGAAGGCGCGCTATGGCTGCAGGTGCAGATGCCCACCGGCCTTTCGTTGAACAAGGCCAGCGACATGGCGAGCGATCTTCGGCGAGCAATCCTCAAGTATCCCGAGGTCTCGTATGTCGTCACACAGACCGGTCGAAACGACGATGGCACCGATCCCTGGACCATGTCGCACATCGAAGTGCCGGTTGGATTGAAATCCTATGACACCTGGCCGGGGGGCGAATCAAAGAAACAGTTCATCGATCGGCTCGCAGCGGGTCTCGCCAAGGACCTGCCCGGATATTCGATCGGCATCAGTCAGCCGATCATCGACGGTGTCAACGACATGATCGGCGGCGCGCACAGTCCGCTGGTGATCAAGGTCTTCGGCGATGATCTGAATGCGCTGCGCGAGACCGGCGGCCAAATCGTCGACGTGCTGTACACGATCCAGGGCACGTCCAGCGCGTCGATCTTCCAGGAGCCGCCCATTCCGCAGGTCGGGATCAAGCTGGATCGCGAGAAAGCCGCCCGCTACGGGATCAACATGAGCGACGTGGTGAACGTCATCCAGACCGGTGTCGGACAAGCCCCGGTCTCGACCGTCTACGTGGGGGAGAAGACCTACCCGCTGACGATCCGCTTCACGGAAGGCAGTCGAGACCGGCCCGAGGCGCTCGGCAACCTGTTTGTCAACACCTCGGGCGGCATGCAGGTGCCGCTGTCGCAGATCGCTGAGGTTCGTCCGAGTGTGGGCGAGAGTACCGTGACGCGCGAAAACGGCCAGCGCAATCTGACCATCCGCATCGACAACCGCGAGCGCGATCTGACCTCGTACCTTGCCGAAGCGCAGGCGAAGATCGCCGCACAGGTCCATTTCGATCCGACCCGGATCCGATTGGAATGGGGCGGGCAGTTCGAGAACCAGCGGCGCGCGGAATCCAGGCTGCTGGTGATACTGGGCGTGCTGATGATCGTGATGCTGATCCTGCTCACGGTCGGAACCGGCTCGGTGCGGCAGGCGGCGCTGATATTGGGCGTAGTGCCTCTGGCGACCCTGGGCGGCTTGATCTCGCTGCACCTGACTGGCCAGAACCTGAACGTCGCGAGCGGTGTGGGATTCATTGCGCTGTTCGGCGTGGCGGTCCAGAACGGCATTATCATGGTGTCGAATCTCAATCGCATGAGGAAGTCAGGCCTGGAGCTGCACGAAGCGATCATGAAGGGCGCAACCGAGCGCTTACGGCCGGTACTGATGACGGCTACGGTGGCAACCCTGGGGATGCTTCCGGCAGCGATCCACACCGGCGTCGGCAGCGACGTGCAACGCGGGATCGCAACCGTGGTGGTGGGCGGCCTGGCGATCGCCACGGTGCTTACTTTGTTCGTGCTGCCGTCGATGTATCACGTCATCGAGCATTGGGCCGAACAGCGGCGCGGACGGGCCCGATGGGGCGCCTGATCTCAGGCCGATTGGCATCGACCGTATTGGTTGCAAGCCTTGGCGCCTGCGCCGTTGGCCCGAATTTCAAATCGCCCGCGCCGCCCACCGCGGCAGGGTATGGCAGCGCATCCGTGCCGCGAGAGACCGTCTCGTCCCCTGGCGCCGACGGCAACTCGCAGCGCTTTGTCGCCGATTTGGACATCCCTGGCGAATGGTGGACGCTGTTTCAGTCGCCGCAGCTCAACACGCTGGTCGAGCAGGCATTGAAGGCCAATCCGAATGCTGCCGCGGCCGCAGCGGCATTGCGCCAAGCGCATGAACTCTACCTGGCCCAGCGAACCAGCTTCCTGCCCCTGGTGCAGGGAAGCTTCAGCGCGACCCGCGCCCGCAATCCGCTCGACACCCTGGCCAATCCGACCAGCCTGCCGCAGTCGAATCCCTACTACAGTCTCTATACGGCCCAGCTAAGCCTCAGCTATCTGCCCGATGTGTTCGGCGCCACGCGCCGTTCGGTCGAAGCTGCCACGGCGCAAGTGGAAGCGGGCCGTTTCCAACTCGAAGCAACCTACCTGACTTTGAGCAGCAACGTCGTGGTCACCGCGGTGCAGGAAGCCTCCCTGCGCGATCAGATTGCAGCGACCGAGCGTCTATTGCAGTTGCAGCATCAGTTGACCGAAACCGTGAAACGGCAGCGCGCGCTTGGTACCGCGAGCGATCTCGACCTGCTGGCCCAACAGGCGATCGAGGCGCAAACGGTCGCAACGCTGCCGCCGTTGCAGAAGCAGTTGGGTCAGGCGCGCGATGCCCTGACGGCGCTGCTGGGGCAGTTGCCGTCCGAGGAGCCGGAGCAGACCTTTCGCATGGATGATCTGACATTGCCGAGCGACCTGCCCGTCAGCCTGCCGTCGAAACTGGTCGAGCAGCGCCCCGACGTGCGCCAGGCGGAAGCGAACCTGCATGTCGCCTCGGCCGAGGCCGGGGTAGCGCTCGCCAACATGCTGCCGCAATTTCAGATCGACGCCAACCTTGGCTCCAGCGCGCTGACACTGGGCGATCTGTTCGGGCCCTACACTGGCTTCTGGAACCTCGGCGCGTCACTGACCCAGACCCTGTTCGATGCGGGGGCGTTGTTGCACAGGCATAGGGCCGCGGATGCCGCGCTCGATCAGGCCGCCGCGCAATATCGCGCAGCGGTTGTCCTCGCCTGTCAGAACGTAGCCGACACGTTGCGCGCCCTGCAGGCGGACGCCGATGCGCTGCGGGCGACTCTCGAGGCCGATCAGGCCGCCAGGTCGACCTTGGATCTCGCGCGCCGTCAGCATGAGCTCGGAACGATCAGCTTCGTCGCAGTGCTCAATGCGGAACAGAGTTATCAGCAGTCTGAGCTGGCACTGGTCCAGGCGCGCGCCAACCGATATGCCGACACGGCCGGTTTATTTCAGGCCCTGGGCGGTGGCTGGTGGAATCGGCCTTCAGGAAATACACCATGAATAGTCTCGTCCTTCGCGAAAACAAGCACGGTGCCGCGATCCTGACGCTGAATCGGCCGGAGAAACTGAATGCCCTGACCAAAGACGTGTTCGAGGCTCTGGATGAACATGTGGAGGCGATCGCGCGCCAGACCCGGGATATCGGCCTCGTGGTGCTGCGTGGTGCTGGCGGCAATTTCTCGTCCGGATACGACATGGCCGAAGTCCTGGAGTACGTGCGGGCCGGTGCCAAACCCCATTACCACTCGGAAGTGATCGACAAGATCGCCAATCTGCCGCAACCGGTCATTTCCGCGGTGCAGGGTCACTGCTCCACTGGAGCGCTGGAGTTGGCCCTCGCGGCCGACCTCATCATTGCGGGTGAGTCGGCGCACTTTAGCGATGCCTACGCGCACTGGGGTCTGACCCCGATCTGGGGCTTGAGCTTACGACTGCCGCATCGTGTGGGACGCGCCAAGGCGACTGAGATGATGCTCACTTGCCGCAGCTACTCCGGGAGCGAGGCGCAGGCAATGCAACTGGTCAATCTGTGCTTCGCGGACGAGCGATTCGAGACAGAGTTGGCTGCACTCTGCAGGGATGTCCTCGCCAATTCATGGTACGCGAACCAGGTGAACAAGCGCGCACTGATCGAGAGCGATGGGCTGAGTCTTCGTGACGCACACGCATTGGAGCTGTTCAAGAACGAGGGTTTGGCACCGGATGCAAAGCAGCGCGTTGCGCGATTCTTCGACGGGAATAAGCGCAGAACATAGCGTCGCCGGCGCCAGTCAGTGGATGTGCGTGCCGAGCCAAAAGCGCGACCGCGCTTGCGTGTCGGCTGCGCCGCCGCGCGCACCCGCTGCTGCAACGAGCGCCGCGCGGCCAAAGCGACAAGCGGATCGGACTCCTTATCCTAGCCCATGCTGGTAGGCTGATATCGGGCGCGATAGACCAGCGTGACTTTCGGTGCCCCTACGTCGGTGACGGCGCGCGCGATGGCCTGCGCATTGCATTGCTGCACACGCACCAATCGATCCAGGGGCTGCATTCCACGTGGACTGCCGCAGATTTGCTCTGCTGCAGCTTCGATACGCCGCAGCAGGGTGGCGGCGCCGGAATCAGTCGCCACGTCCAGATCGGCGAACTTCACTACGACCTGCGGCACCGCATCCACTGTCGGCGCGGCGGCCAATGCGGTTGCGAATGGGGTCAGGGCGGTCATTGCCAGGACCGCAGTCGCGACACAGCGCCAGGCCGGGCGGGCGCTAGATATCTGATATAGCATCGCATCTCTCCTGTCGAATGTAGGGGCAACGGTGACAGCGACGCCACGGTAGCCGGATGATTCGCAGCTCAGCTATGCCATGGTCGCCAGCGGGACTGGAACGGGCATGTGCGGCGCGCCGACGGCTTCAGTGAGGCGGTGGTCGCACAGAAACAATGAGCGCGCGGCTTCGCGCTGCCGGTTTTCATTGCCACTCGAATGGAATCGGGCTAGGGTTTGCCGCGCTATGCATCGCCTGCTCTTGCTGCTGCTTGTGTCGATGGCCGGCGGTGTCGTGCACGCCGACTCGTTGCAATGCGGAACCACTCTGGTCGGCACCGGTGATACCCGCGATCAGGTAATAGCCAAATGCGGCAATCCCTCCGACATCGAGCGCAGCACGGCATTTGTCCAGTCAATGGCGTGGGTGAACGGCGTCCCGGTCTCAGCCGGCAACACGCTGATCGAGGTTCCGGTGGAGTTATGGCTGTACAACTTCGGCCCGTCTCAGCTGATGCGCCGGGTGCGTTTCGAGAGTGGACGGGTGGTGATGATCGAGATACTCGGCTACGGCTACGTCCCGGAAAACCGCTGAGGCGAGCCCAGGACTGGTCCGCTGTCACCTGGCATCGCTGGTCGCATCGCTATTGCGAGCCGCATCTCGTCTCATGTTGCGGTAGTCCACCGGCCGGATCTCGCTGATCGGGCACCTCTGGTGGTCAAAGCTGACCGCTTCCAGCCGGCTCACGGTACCGCCGGTTGAACTGACGCCGATGCGCTGGGCGAACTGCAGGCCGGTACAGACATCCGCGACCGTCAGCAGGTAGGCGTCGTTCATTGAGGTCCAGACGACCAGCTGGTTGCGGCTGAGCGCCTGCCAACTGTCATAGCGGCCGAGGTAGGTGAAACGATCGATTGGCGCTCCGGCATATCGCAGATAGCGATCACGTTGCGACTGCCCATCCTGGCGACGCTCGATGCCGCTGCAGGCGCTCAGCAGCAGCGTCGCCGAGCACAGTGTTGCGAACAGCAACGCGACCCACAGTAGATGCGGTATCCGCAGGTTCACGAAAATGCCGCTATCGCTCGACAAGCGCTGCCGCGTGAGGCCGCAAGATTGCCATGGTATCGGCACTAACGGGCTTCTTTCGATTAACACCAGAGCGAGTAATATGTCGCCGTCTGCGACGGGCATCGGTCAACGCACAATATCGGAGGACGGCCATGGCGAGCAAGGAATGGGTGATTCTGTGGGCACTCGGCGCCGGCGGGGCAGCCATGGCGCTGGCGCATGCCGCGGATACGCCGCAGCTCAATGTCAGGCTGGGACTGTGGGAGGTTGCCACGCACCCCCAGGTCAACGGCAACCTGCCGATTACCGATGAGCAGCTGGCGAAACTGCCGCCCGAGCAACGCGCCAAATTTGAAGCGGCAATGCAGGCGGCGATCGCCCGTGGGGCGCAACCTCGCATCTTCAAGGAATGCATGACCGCCGAGAAGCGCTCGCACGGCTTCAACGCCGCCAGCGATCAGCGCAAGAACTGCCAGGTGACGCTGGTGACGAATACGCCCAGCGAATTCGAGTCGCACCGCGAGTGCGCCAGTGAGGATGGCAAGCAATCCACCGACGTGCACTTCCGGATTGTCAGTTCCGATCACGTCTCGGGAACCGTCAATTCGCTCATTTCTCATGGCGCGAAGACCATGACGGTGAACAGCACCATGGAAGGCAAGTGGCTCGGTCCCGATTGCGGCAGCGTCAAGGACTACGAACTCGAAAAGAACAACCCGTAAGGTTGCCTAAGTCTGTGCAGCCTGGCAATCGCGACCGCCCCGGGCTCGCGGTCGCAACGATCGTCTGTTGCGTGCTGGCAGTTTTCTGCGAGGGTATCGACCTGCAGGCAGCCGGTGTTGCGGCCGGCGGCATCATTCCGGAGTTCAAACCAAGCCCCGGGCAGCTCGGCAATTTCTTCAGTGCCAGTACCACTGGACTGCTCTTTGGAGCTCTGATCGGCGGGTGGGTGTCGGATTCGATCGGCCGCAAACGCGTAGTGCTCACCTCGATAGTCCTGTTCGGCTTGTTTTCGCTGCTCACCGCACTGTCCCTGGACATGCAGATGCTCTACTGGGCGCGGCTACTGACCGGATTAGGTCTCGGCGGCGCATTGCCGAATCTCATCGCGCTGGTCAACGAGTGCAGCGCGCCGGACCGGCGCAGCGCTAACGTCGCGCTTGCCTACAGCGGTGCGCCATTCGGCGGCGCGGTCGCCAGCCTGATCAGCATGTCGATTGCAGCCTCGCATTGGCGTTTGATATTCATCGCCGGCGGCGTGGCGCCGCTGATCATCGCGCCGATCATGCTGGCGAAGTTACGCGAATCGCCGGCATTTGAGCGCGTGCGCGCCGAGAAGGCGATGGCGGGCCGTGCGCAAGGCGGCAGTGCGGGTGGCGCCAGTGCCGCCGGCTCCGGAGGCTCAAGCGTCGTCGCGATACTGACGGCTGGGCGCGCGATTCCGACACTGCTGCTGTGGATCAGCTTCTTTCTGGGCCTGCTGACGCTGTATCTGCTGTTGAGCTGGCTGCCGACGCTGCTGGTCGACAATGGAATGAGCAAGCCGCAAGCGGCAGCGGCACAGATAGCGTTTAATGTCGGCGGCGGATTCGCAGCACTGCTGATGGGCCAGGTGCTCGAAGGCCGGCTGCGGCATGCAGGCATCGTCGCGACATTCGTGGCGTTGCCGGCGCTTATCCTGCTGCTCAGCCGCGCGCCCGCCGCGCCGGGCCCAACCGTACTGATCGTGTTCGCACTGGGATGCGCGGTTCTGGCGGCGCAATCATTCCTGTACGCCATAGCGCCCGCGTGCTATCCGACCGCCATTCGCGGCATGGGTGTCGGCGCCGCGGTTGCGGTCGGTCGCATCGGTTCCATCGCAGGTCCCAAGCTTGCCGGCCTGCTCAAGGCAGCGGGCCATGGTTACTCGCAGCTACTGACCGACCTGCTGCCGATCGCCGTTATCGGCAGCGTGACAGCGATCGCGCTGGCCTGGTACACGCACAGGGCGAAACCGGTCGCCGACGTCTAGACCTCGACCCACTGCGAGCCGCGCTTTGCGCTTTCCAGCGCTGCGGCGACGAAACGCAGCCCGCGAACGCCATCCTGCGCGGTCGGGTAACCGCCGCGCGGCGCCTGACCCGTCCGCAGCTGCAGGACGTCGGCGATAAAAGCGCGGTAGATGTTTGCGAACGCCTCCAGATAGCCCTCCGGATGGCCGGCCGGGGTGCGCGTCGAAGCCTGGGCGCTGGCATCCAGATAACCATGGGCTGCGCGCAGCAGGCGCCAGGGTTCGCCGGCGGGCTTGTGCAGCAGCGTATTGGGCTCCTGCTGATGCCATTCGAGCCCGGCCCTGGTGCCATAGATACGAATAGCCAGGTTGTTCTCCTCGCCGCAGGCGACCTGCGAGCACACCATCATGCCCTTGGCGCCGCCCTCCAGCCGCAGCAGCAGGTTGGCGTCATCCTCCAGCCGCCGCCCCTGGACAAAGCTGGTCAGGTCGGCGCACAGCGCGCGAATCGAAAGGCCGGTAACGAACTGCAGCAGATTTTCCGCGTGCGTGCCGATGTCTCCCAGGCAGCCGCTCGGCCCGGCGCGCGCCGGATCGGTGCGCCAGACGGCCTGCTTGTTGCCGCTGTGCTCCACGGCTTCCATCAGCCAATCCTGCTGGTACTCGACCAGTACTTTGCGTACCTCGCCGATCAGTCCGTCGCGCATCATTGCCCGTGCCTGACGCACGGCCGGATAGCCGGTGTAGTTGTGGGTCAGCGCGAACAACGCCTTGCTTCGCCGCACCAGCTGCAGCAACTGCTCGGCCTCCGCCAGTGTCGCGGTCAACGGCTTGTCGCAGATCACATGAATGCCGGCCTCGAGAAATGCCCTGGCCATCGGCAGGTGCAGGTGGTTCGGGGTAGCGATGATGACAAAATCGATGCCGTCCTGACGCGCCGCCTCGGCGCGCGCCATGTCGAGGTAGGATTCATAGCAGCGCGCGAGGTTCCACGCCGCCGCGCTGTCGCGCGCGTTCTGCGGATCGGCCGACATTGCACCGGCGACCACGAGTGCCTGTGCATCCAGTTCGGCCGCGATGCGATGCACCGAGCCGATGAAGGCGCCGCGGCCGCCGCCGACGATGCCGGCATGCAGGCGAGCACTCACGATCGATACACCTCGCGGCCGACGCCCGCCATGGGTGCGAATGCCGCGTGAGTCATAGCAGATTGTTGGGCCATATCATCGTGCGCCACATGTGGGCCACCGGCGAATTGTCAAAGCCCAGTCCCGCGGCGGGCTGCCTGAAGTGCCGGCCGATCACATCGGTGAATTCCTCCGGGTCGACCACTACGTTGGGATCAAACGCATAGGCGTCGTTCAGCGTGATCAATCTCGCGGTCATGTACCAGCGATGGTTCCTGGCCTGTTCGTACGCCTCCCATACATACGCCGAAGGCTGGTACTCGGGTCCGAAGAATTCGCGGTAGGCTTGCGGATATTCATATCCGACCGACTCGTCCGGGAAGAAGCGCAGCGCCTGGTGATAGCGAACCGCCCAGCTGATTTCCTCGCTGACGTAGGGCTCGATCAGCTGCGCGCCCCAGTAGCCGTGATCGGTGCGTATCAGGGCTCCATTGGCTATGTCGTGCAGCAGGCAGGCGAGCACCACCTTTTCTTCCAGTCCGGATCTCAGCGCCAGCATGGCACTTTGCAGCAGGTGGTCGCGCGTGAATGCGGTGAACCGAAGATTGAAGAAATCCATCAGCTGCGGCTTCTCCGGCATCTTCGGCAATACCGGGTTGTCGCCCATCATGAATACGCAGTCAGGGCCTAGCCGCGCCATCATGTCGCGTTCGAGTTCCGGGTGTACGCGGCCGAGGTCCGCGATCGGGTGCGGCAGGATCAGGCGGCGACGGCCGCCCTGCGCGGCGCTTGTCGGAGCTGGTTGCCGGCTGCTCGAATTTTCGTTCATGAGCGCGCTCTTGAAAGGGCGACTGCGTGACATTATGACCTAAGCGCGGCCCTGGCCGGTGTCCGGCGAAGATTCATCGCCTCAGCGTACCAGGCGGGCCGACACCGGCGGTATCATTCACCGCGTCCCGCAATGGCCCCAGGAATAATCATGCATCTCAAAGACTCGAGCCTGCTCAAGAGCCAGTGTTTCATCGACGGTCAATGGGTCGGGGCCGACAGCGGCGCCGTGCGCGAGGTGCGCAATCCGGCAACCGGAGATCTGCTGTCGACGGTGCCCTATGCGGGAGCGGCCGAAACGCTTCGCGCCATCGAAGCGGCCAACCGTGCATTCGGCCCCTGGCGCGCCAGGACTGGCGAGAATCGCGCGCGCTTGCTGCGGCGATGGTACGAGCTGATGCTGGCGAATCAGGAGGACCTCGCCTGCCTGATGACCAGCGAGCAGGGCAAGCCGTTGACGGAGTCGCGCGGGGAAATCGGCTACGCGGCGTCCTTCATCGAGTGGTTTGCCGAGCAGGCGCGGCGCATCGACGGCGACGTCCTTGCTTCGCCCTGGGCCGACAAGCGCATCATCGTGCTGCGCGAACCGGTCGGCGTGTGCGCCGCGATCACGCCGTGGAATTTCCCGGCGGCCATGATCACCCGGAAAGTGGGGCCGGCACTGGCGGCCGGCTGCACCATCATAGTCAAGCCGGCGCTGCAGACACCGCTTTCCGCGCTAGCGATGGCCGAACTCGCTGCGCGCGCCGGTGTGCCGGCCGGTGTGTGCAGTGTCGTCACCGGCGATGCACGCGCGATCGGCGGCGAACTCACCAGAAATCCGATCGTGCGCAAATTCAGTTTCACCGGCTCGACCGAGACCGGCCGCACGCTGGCCGCGCAGTGCGTGCCGACGTTGAAGCGCATGTCGCTCGAGCTCGGCGGCAATGCGCCGTTCATCGTGTTCGACGATGCCGACATCGACGCCGCGGTCGAAGGGGCGATGGTGTCGAAGTACCGCAATACCGGCCAGACCTGCGTGTGTGCGAATCGACTGCTGGTTCAGGACGGGATCTACGAGGTTTTCGCAAAAAAGCTGGCCGCCGCGGTGGCGAAACTCAAGGTGGGTAACGGCATGGATGCCGGGGTCGAGCAGGGACCACTGATCGACATGCCGGCGCTATCCAAAGTCGAGGAACTGGTGGGTGATGCCGTGGGTCAGGGCGCACGCGTGATCATCGGTGGCCGCCGGCACGCCCTCGGACGCACCTATTATGAGCCCACGGTGCTGGCCGACGTACGCGGGAGCATGCGCCTCGCGCGAGAGGAAGTATTCGGACCTGTTGCGCCATTGTTTCGCTTTACACACGAGGCAGACGCGATTTGTATGGCGAACGATACAGAATTCGGCCTGGCAGCGTATTTTTATGCGCGCGACGTCGGCCGGGTGTGGCGTGTTTCGAGTGCGCTCGAGTGCGGTATAGTCGGTATCAACACCGGAATGATCAGCACCGCCGTAGCGCCGTTTGGCGGTGTGAAGCAGTCCGGGATGGGGCGCGAAGGTTCACAATACGGGATCGACGAATATCTCGACCTGAAGTACCTGTGCCAGGGTGGCGTCGGCTAGGTGGCGTCGGCTAGGTGGCATCGGCTGGTGGGAGTGCAGCGAAACGATCGTTGGTTGCGTACTCGAGCTGCGGATATACTTACTTTTGCCTGCTTTCCAGTGGAGCGGCGGCGACGGCCTTGTTGATCGAAGTTCCTGCTCGGCCTGAAAGGTGCAACCCCCGCATCACTGCGCCGAACTTGCAAGGTAACGGGCGCCGCTCCTTTTTTTCCCGCTGAATCACGCGGCCACAGCCAACCCGAGCTCGTGCGCCACCGCCGGATGCACCACCGCGCCGTGAACGATGTTAAGGCCGGCGGCCAGTCCGGCGTCGTCCGCCGTGGCGCGCTCCCAGCCCTTGTCCGCCAGCGCCTTCACGTACGGCAGCGTCGCGTTGTTGAGTGCGAACGCGGACGTGCGCGGCAGAGCGCCGGGCATGTTGGTGACGCAATAGTGAATAACGCCGTCGACCACATAGGTCGGCGCTGCATGTGTCGTGGGTCGGCTGGTCTGAAAGCAGCCGCCCTGGTCGATGGCGATGTCGACCACCACCGAGCCGGGCCGCATGCGCTTGATCATCGCCGCCGTTACCACTTTCGGCGCGGCGGCGCCCGGCAATAATACCGAACCGATCACCAGATCGGCATCGGCGACGGCGCGCTCGATGGTGTCGGCGGTCGAAAACAGCGTGCGCACGCCGCCATTGAACTGGCGATCCAGTTCGCGCAGGCGGCGAATCGAACGATCGATTGCAGTGACATTGGCGCGCAGACCGTGCGCCATCTCGATGGCGTTGGTGCCGGCGACGCCGGCTCCGATCACGACTACGCTGGCCGGCGTCACGCCGGGCACGCCACCCAACAGCACGCCGCGGCCGCCGTTGCCCTGCTGCAGGTAGTGCGCCCCGACCTGAATGGACATGCGTCCGGCCACCTCGCTCATCGGCATCAGCAGCGGCAGCGAGCCGTCGGCAGCGGTCACGGTCTCGTAGGCGATCGCCACGCATTGCGATTTGATCAGCGCCTCGGCTTGCGGACGATCCGCCGCCAGATGCAGGTAAGTGAACAGCAGCTGATCGCGCCGCAGGCGCGCGCATTCGCCCAGCTGCGGCTCCTTGACCTTGACGATCATCTGCGAATCGTTGAACAGCACTTCGGCAGAGGCGGCGATGCGCGCACCGGCATTGCGGTAGTCCTCGTCGCTGCAGTCGATGCCGGCGCCGGCGCCGGTCTGCACCAGTACCTGGTGACCGCCGGCGGTGAGCTCGCGCACCGCTGCCGGCACCAACCCGACACGGTACTCGTGGATCTTTATTTCCTTGGGAACGCCGATTTTCATGCTTGTCTCCCGGTGGCCATGCTGCAGGTCCGATCGTTCCACCATTGTGAACCGTCGGCATGGCAGACGATTGCGAAATGAGCCGCAATATGATGCAAAAATGGCAGATTCTTGCGAAATAATGCTGTATGTTAAACAGACATGCAACTGGATCGCTCAGACCGCAAGATTCTCCGCGAGCTTCAGCGGGACGCCAAGCAGTCCAATGCCGCGCTTGCGGCCAGCGTCGGGCTGTCGGAATCGGCGTGCCTGCGCAGGGTGCGCCTGCTGGAACAAGCCGGCGTCATCGAGCGCTACACCGCGATGCTCAATCCGCCCAAGGTCGGCATCACGGTCGGTTTCATCATTCGAATCACCCTCAAGGGGCAGACCGATCGGGATCTGGGTGCGTTCGAGCAGGCGGTGCAGGCGGTGCCGGAAGTCACCGAGTGCGACCTGACCACCGGCGAGTCGGACTACGTGCTGCGGGTGGTGGCGCGCGACGCGGCCGACTTCGAGCGCCTGCACAGCAAGGTCCTGACCAAGCTGCCGGGAGTGGCGCGGGTGGACTCGAGCTTCCTGCTGCGTTCGGTTGTAAAGAATGCCGGCCTGCCGATCGACGGCTGATAGTAACAAATGAAACCAGTGTATAATCGCCGGCAACTGGAGCCGGCGGCTCCACGGTCACGGGGGTGATCCATGGGCCAGGATCTGCACGACAATCCACTAGGTACCGACGGCTTCGAATTCGTCGAATTCACCAGCCCGGATCCAATCGCACTCGGCAGGCAGTTCGAAGCCATGGGCTTCACCGCCGTGTCGCGCCATCGCTCCAAGCATGTGCTGCGCTACAAGCAGGGGGATATCGATTTCATCCTCAACATGGAGCCGCGCGGCCAGGCGGCGGAATTTCGCGGAGCTCACGGGCCGTCGATCAATGCCATGGCGTTTCGTGTGCGCGATGCTGCTGCGGCATTGCGGCTTGCAGTCGAGCGCGGGGCGACCGAGGCCAAAGGATCGATCGGACCTATGGAACTGAACATTCCGGTGATCGAAGGCATCGGCGGCTCCTATCTTTACCTCGTCGATCGCTACGGCGCGCAGGAAATCTACGACGTGGATTTCGTTGCTATTCCGGGTGCCGCTGCCAGCGAACAGTCCAATAGCGCCGGACTCACCTATATCGATCATCTGACGCACAACGTCAGCCGCGGCAACATGACGACCTGGGCGGACTTCTACCAGCGGGTGTTCAACTTCCGCGAGATCCGTTATTTCGACATCGAGGGCAAGGCCACCGGCCTGTTCTCCAAGGCGATGACCAGTCCAGACGGCAAGATCCGTATACCGCTCAACGAGAGCCAGGATGACAAGTCACAGATCGAGGAATTCCTGCACGACTACAAGGGCGAGGGTATCCAGCATGTGGCCCTCGGGACCGATGACATCTACGCGAGCGTGGAGCGGATGCGCGGGCAGGGCGTGAAGTTTCAGGACACGCCCGACTCTTATTATGAGGCGCTCGGGCAGCGGGTTGCCGGGCATGGCGAGGACCTGGAGCGGCTGCGAGAGCGGCGCATCCTGGTGGACGGTGCGCCGACCCAGGGGCAGGGCCTGCTGCTGCAGATCTTCACGCAGAACGTGGTCGGCCCGTGCTTCTTCGAGATCATTCAACGCAAGGGCAACGAGGGCTTCGGGGAAGGCAACTTCAAGGCCCTGTTCGAATCGCTGGAACTCGATCAGGTGCGACGCGGGGTGCTGTCGCTCGATCCGGGCGCGGGGAAGGTGCCATGAACAGCACCGTGGAACCGCGGCTGGGCGCGGGCGCGGACGCGAAAACCGGTGCACGCGTGCACCACGAGCTGAGCTACCTGACCGGGTTCGGCAATCATTTTTCCAGCGAGGCATTGGCCGGTGCGTTGCCGCAGCACAACTCGCCGCAGCGCTGCCCGTACGGCCTGTATGCCGAGCAGCTGTCCGGTACCGCATTTACCGCGCCTCGCAGTCTCAATCGACACAGCTGGCTCTATCGGATCCGGCCGGCAGTAACCCATGGCCGGTTTCAGCCGCTCGAGCAGCGATTCATCAGCGGGGATTTCTCCGGTGTGAGCGCGCCGCCGAACCAGATGCGCTGGGACCCAATGCCGATACCGGATCAGCCGACCGATTTTATCGACGGCCTGGTGACCCTGGGCGGCAATGGCGATGCACACGCACAGAGCGGATGCGCGATCCACGTCTATGCCGCGAATCGTTCGATGACGCAGCGCGCGTTCTACAGTGCTGACGGCGAACTGCTGCTCGTGCCGCAGCACGGGCGGCTGCTGATTACCACCGAGCTCGGGCGGCTGGCGGTGGAGCCGCAGGAGATCGCGGTGATACCGCGCGGCCTGCGCTTTCGCGTCGAGCTCGGCGAGCAGGCCGCGCGCGGTTATGTGTGTGAAAACTTCGGTGCCGCGTTTCGGTTGCCGGACCTCGGACCGATCGGTTCCAACGGGCTGGCCTGCGAGCGCGACTTTCGTACAGCGGTGGCGTGGTACGAGGATCGCGATCAGCCGCATCAATTGGTGGCAAAATTCATGGGCCGGCTGTGGAGCGCCAACATGGATCATTCGCCGTTCGATGTAGTGGCGTGGCGCGGTAATCTGGCGCCCTACAAGTACGACCTGCGCCGCTTCAACACCATCGGCTCGATCAGCTACGACCATCCGGATCCATCGATCTTCCTGGTGCTGCAATCGGTCAGCGACACGCCGGGAGTCGACGCCATCGATTTCGTGATCTTTCCGCCGCGCTGGCTGGCGATGGAGCATACCTTTCGTCCGCCGTGGTTCCACCGCAATGTCGCCAGCGAATTCATGGGCCTGATCGAGGGTAGCTACGATGCCAAGGCGGAGGGCTTTCTGCCTGGAGGCGCCTCACTGCACAACTGCATGAGCGGGCACGGTCCGGACGCGGCGACATTCGATACTGCCAGCGCTGCGGACACCACGCATCCCGAGCGCATTTCCGGCACCATGGCCTTCATGTTCGAGACACGCTGCGTCATCCGCCCGACCCGCTTCGCGCTCGAGTCCGCGCTGCTGCAGAGCGACTATCTGGAATGCTGGCACGGGCTGGCAAAACACTTCAATCCGCGGCAGCGCTGAAGGCGCCGCCGGTGAGCCGCCATGGCGCTGAATGAGACCCACGATCCGCGGCTGCAGAGCTGGGTCGCCTCCGCTAACGCCGCCGATACGGATTTCACGATACAGAATCTGCCGCTGGGCGTGTTCCGCCGGGCCGGCAGCAGCGAGGCGTTTCGCGGCGGCGTCGCCATAGGGGATCAGGTTCTGGATCTGGCGGCCGCGCTGAAGGCGGGGGTGCTCGGCGTGCCTGCCGCTGTGGCGCAGCCGGTGCTGAACGAGTTCATGGCGGCAGGACCTGCGGCCTGGGCGGCGCTGCGCCTGGAGTTGTCGCGCGCCCTGCGCTCGGGCTCGACACAGCGTGCGGCGCTGACATCGTGCCTGCTGCCACAGGCCGAGGCGCAATATGCGCTACCGGCGCGCATCGGCGACTACACCGATTTCTATACTTCGATATATCACGCGACCGCGGTCGGTCGTCTGTTTCGTCCAGACAATCCGCTGTTGCCCAACTACAAGTGGATGCCGATCGCCTATCACGGCCGCTGCTCCTCGATCGCGATCTCCGGCCAGCAGTTTCCGCGGCCGTCTGGGCAGATATTCACAGGCGGCTCCGAGACTGCCGCCGGCGCACCGACGCTGGCTCCCAGCCGGCGACTGGACTACGAACTCGAGCTCGGCGTGTTCATCGGCGCCGGCAACGAGCCGGGAAGTGCGATTGGCATCGAGGCCGCCGAGTCGAATGTGTTCGGGCTGTGCCTGCTGAACGACTGGTCGGCGCGCGATCTGCAGGCCTGGGAGTACCAGCCGCTCGGGCCGTTTCTAGGCAAGAACTTCGCCACCACTATTTCGCCGTGGATCGTGACGTGGGAAGCGCTGCAGCCGTTCCGCGTCCCCTGGATGCGGCCCGAGGATGATCCGCAACCGCTACCGTACCTGGATTCGACCGAGCTGCGCGCGCGCGGCGCCATCGACCTGCAACTCGAGGTGTGGTTGCAATCCGAGGCCATGCGCCGCGCCGGCCAGAAGCCCTGCCGACTATCGCACACCAATTTCAGGCACGCCTACTGGAACATTGCGCAGATGCTGGCGCACCACACGATCAACGGCTGCAACCTGCGGCCCGGAGACTTGCTCGGCACCGGCACGCAGTCCGGTCCGCAAGCCGCTGAAGCCGGTTCGATGCTGGAGTTGTCGGTCGGCGGCAAGCGAGCGCTGACGTTGCCCGACGGCGAGACGCGTCACTTTCTGGAAGACGGCGACGCGGTGATCATGCGCGGCTGGTGCGAGCGCGCCGGCGCCGCGCGCGTCGGATTTGGCGAGCTGATCGGACGGGTGCTCGGCGCCCGCCATTGAGGCGGTGATCCCAATGCTCAGGCTGTACACCTACTATCGCAGCTCGGCCGCCTTTCGGGTGCGCATCGCGCTCAATTACAAGGAGCTGCCGTACGAGGCGGTACCGGTGCACCTGCTGCGCGGCGGCGGTGAGCAGCACAGCGCGGGCTTCGGCGAACGCAATCCGGCGCGGCTGGTACCGGTGCTGGAGGATGCTGCGTTCACGCTGACGCAGTCGCTCGCGATCATCGAGTATCTGGACGAGACGCATCCCACCCCGGCGCTGCTGCCGCGCGATGCCGTGGCGCGCGCCACGGTGCGCGCGCTGGCACTCGCCATAGCCTGCGACATTCATCCGCTCAACAACACGCGGGTGATGCGCTATCTGAAGCAGCCGCTCGCGATCGATGAGGAGCGGCGCGCCGAATGGTCGCGCCACTGGATCGCGCTCGGGTTCAGCGCGCTCGAGCGCGTGCTGGTGCAGGGCGGAACCGCCGGGGCCTGCTGCTACGGGGATGCGCCGACAATGGCCGATTGCTGTCTGATACCGCAGGTGTTCAATGCGCAGCGGGTGAACTGCCCGCTCGAGCCATTCCCGACCATCTGGCGTATCTACCAGCACTGCATGCGGCTGGAGGCGTTTGTACGCGCCGCCCCGGGAGCCCAGGGCGATGCCGAGTAGTGGCGCCGGAAAGCTGCGGCTGCAGGATTACCTGCCGTATCGGCTGTCGGTCGCATCGAATGCGGTGTCGCGGCTGATCGCCCGGGCCTATGAGCACCAGTTCGGCATCAAGAACCCACAGTGGCGCCTGCTGGCGGTGTTGGCAGATGAAGGCGCGCTGACGCAGCAGATGCTGTGCGGCCGCACGATCATGGACAAGGTGACGGTAATGCGCGCGGCGCAGGCGCTGCTGCGCCGGCGCCTGGTGAAGAGATTGCCCAACGTCGAGGACGGACGCTCGCATCGGCTGATGCTGACTACCGCCGGCCGACGCCTGTACGATCGGATCGTGCCGCTGGCACTGGCGTACGAAGCACAACTTCTTGGCGGGATCGGCCGCCGCGAGGTCGTCCGGCTCGAACGCCTGCTGCGCCGGGTGGAGCAGGCGGCGGCTGCAGAATCAGCCCTGAACCATCTGTAAGCGTGAGCTAAGTCCGCGTTTGCTGGGGGGATTAATGCAGTTTAATGTTCCGGCCATATGGACTTAACCGGTCCGCCCGTATGCTGCTGTGCGTGACAGCGCAATCCTCGGGCGCGCGGGTATTCCGTGCCTGCCTGCTTTTAAGTCTGGCATTGGGTGCTGGCGCCTGCAGCGTCGCGCCGGCCTATCGCCATCCCGCGGTGGCAACGCCTGTGGCCTGGCAGAATATGCCGGGTAGCGTAAGCGCAGACTGGCCTGCGGCCGACTGGTGGCAAGGTTTCGGCTCGGCGCAGCTCAACGATTATATTGCGCGCGCACAGTCCAGTAACGATGACATCGCCGCGGCGGTCGCGCGGATACGTGAAGCGGATGCGCAGGCGCGCATCGCCGGCGCCGCTCTGCTTCCGACGCTCGATGGCAGCGCCAGCGCGAGCCGCCAGCGTCAGCGCACCGTCACTGGCGGCCCAGCGGTCACTTTCGACCAGTATTCGCCGCAACTGACGGCCAGCTACGAGCTGGATTTCTGGGGTAAGAATCGCGAAACCCGCAATGCGGCGCTGTTCGCTGCCCAGGCGAGCCGCTACGACCGCGAAACCGTCGCGCTCACGGTGATCACCAGCGTGGCGATGACCTACTTCGAAGTGCTCGAACAACACGATCGGCTGCAAGTCGCGCGCGACGATCTGGCCAATGCGCAGCATGTCCTGAGCGGCCTGGAGCTCGAGCAAAGCGTGGGCACGGCCACCGCACTGGATGTCGCGCAGCAGGCGACCACCGTGGCGACGCTGAACGCGTCCATTCCGCCGCTGGCGCAGCAGCTGCAGCAGAATATCGACGCGCTCGCGATCCTGGTCGGCCAGATGCCGGAGTCCATCGACCTCGGCGGCGGCAGCCTTGAGCAGCTCACATCGCCGCCGATCGCCGCAGGGCTGCCGTCCGAGCTGCTGGCGCGGCGCCCCGATGTGGCGCAGGCCGAGGCGCTGCTGAAGGCGGCCAATGCCGATATCGGCGTGGCGCGGGCGGCCTATTTTCCTAGCATCGACCTGACGGCCAGCGGCGGCTATGCGAGCAGCGCCCTGGGTACGCTGCTGTTGCCGCAGAGCCGCGTGTTTGCGCTCACTGCCGCCGTCAGTGAAAGCATCTTCGATGCCGGTGCGCGCCGCGGTCAGGTCGAGTATTCTCGGGCGCGCTATGCCGAACTGCTATCGGATTATCATAAGACCGTCCTGACCGCGCTCGGCAACGTCGAGGATGCGCTGGTGGCCGTGCAGCAGACTTCGGAGCAGGAACTGCGCCAGCAGGAGGCGGTCGACAAGGCGCGTCGCGCGTTCGAGTTTTCGCAACTGCAGATGCAGGCCGGTACCACCAACGTGCTGACGGTGTTGAATACCGAGACCGCATTGTTCACCGCACAGGACACCCTGGTGCAGGTTAAATACCAGCACCTGCAGTCTCTGGTAGACCTTTATCGCGCCCTCGGCGGCGGCTGGCGGCAATCACAGGTGGCGGAATGATCGGTTCAAGCGACCCGGAATCCGGCAACATGCCCGGCACGCGGCATCGGCGCGTGTTGCTCGGCGTCGGCGCGGCCTTGCTGCTCGTGATCGGCTGGCTATGGGTGTCGCGCACGCCGGCCAAATCACAAGGGTCGGCCCACGGGCCGGCCGCCGTCGCGGTCGAGACGGCCGTGACGACGCGGCGCGATGTGCCGGTATATCTGGAGGGCCTTGGTAACGTGCAGGCCTTTTATACCGCGAAGATCACCGCGCGCGTCGACGGCGAGTTGCAGCGCGTCGGCTTCGTCGAGGGTCAGCTGGTCAAGAAGGGCGATCTGCTGGCGCAGATCGATCCGCGTCCGCTGCAGGCCGCGCTCGACCAGGCCAGCGGTACCCAGGCCAAGGACGCCGCGCAGCTGGAGAGTGCCAAGCGCGATCTGGAACGCTATCAGGTGCTGGCGCCTCAGAACCTGACCAGCAAGCAGGTGCTCGACGCGCAGCAGGCGCTGGTGGCGCAGCTGCAGGCGCAACTTCAGGTGGACCGCGCGACGATCGACAATGCGCGCACGCAACTGGCGTACGCGAGCATCACCGCGCCGTTCTCGGGACGCACCGGCATTCGCCTGGTCGATCCCGGCAATATCGTGCATGCCGCCGACACCACCGGCATCGTGGTGGTGACGCAGATCCAGCCGATCTCGATCGTGTTCACGCTGCCCGAGGACGCGGTGCCGCAGATCAACCAGGCGCTGGCTGCGGGCCAAGTCGGCGTGGCGGCTTTATCGCGCGATGATCGCACGCAGCTCGATACCGGTACGCTTACCCTGATCGACAACGAGATCGATCCTTCCACCGGCACGGTGCGCCTGAAGGCGACGTTTGCGAACCTGCGCAATGCGCTCTGGCCGGGACAGTTCGTCAACGTGCGGGTGCTGCTGCAGCAGCGGCGTGACGTCGTGACGTTGCCGACCGTCGCGGTCGAGCGTGGGCCCGAGGGCTTGTTCGCCTATGTCGTCAAAGCCGATTCCACGGTCGAGGCGAGGCCGATCAAGACGGCGGAAGACACCGAGGGTGTCACGGTCGTCACCGACGGCCTGCAGTCAGGCGAGCGCGTCGTGACCAGCAATCAATACCGGCTGCAGCCCGGCGCGCCGGTGCGCACACTGGCCGCGACCGCGGCGCCGGCAGCTCCTCAAGGGCAGGCATCGCAGGCCGCCGACACGCCCACTCAGGATGCCGGCACTCAAACGCCCAAGGTCGCACACCGCCTGACGCAATGAGCATCTCCGAGCCCTTCGTCCGGCGGCCGATTGCCACCTCGCTGCTGATGGGGGGCATTCTGCTGCTCGGCATCGTGGCCTGGCCGCTGTTGCCGGTGGCACCGCTGCCGCAAGTGGATTTTCCGACCATCGTCGTGACCGCGCAGCTGCCCGGGGCGAGCCCGGAAACCATGGCCTCATCGGTGGCGACGCCGCTGGAATATCAGTTCGCGCAGATTCCCGGAGTGTCGCAGATGACCTCCACCAGCGTGCTCGGCACCGCGCAGATCACGCTGCAGTTCGGACTTGATCGCAGCATCAATGGCGCCGCGCAGGACATCCAGTCGGCCATCGATGCGGCCGGCGGCCAGCTGCCGAAGAATCTGCCGAGCCCGCCCGCATATAAAAAGGTCAATCCGGCCGATTCGCCGATACTGATCCTCGCCGTGCATTCCGACGTACTGCCGCTCACCACCGTCGATGACTACTGCGAAAACGTGATTGCGCAGCGGCTGTCGCAGGTTCCCGGGGTCGCGCAGGTGGCGATCGGCGGGCAACAGAAGCCGGCGATACGGGTGCAGGTCGATCCGGCCAAGATCGCCGCTCTGGGTATCCAGCTCGAAGATGTGGCCGGCGTGATCGGCCAGGCCACCGTCAATGCGCCCAAGGGCTCGATCAACGGCGATCTGCACAGTTTCGCGATCTACGACAACGACCAGTTGCTCAAGGCTGCACCCTGGAACGATGTGGTGGTGGCCTATAAGAACGGCGCGCCGGTGCGGGTGCGCGATATCGGCATCGCGGTGGATGCCGCGGAGAACAACCAGCTGCTCGGCTGGCAGAACAACAAGCCCGGCATCCTGCTGCTGATCTACAAGCAGGCCGGCGCCAATGTCATCGACGCTGCCGCGAACGTGCAGAGCCTGCTGCCGACGGTACTGCAGTCGGTGCCGCCATCGATCAAGGTCGATCAGGTGGTGGACCGGACCACGACCATCAAGGCCTCGGTGCATGACGTGGAATTCACGCTGGTGCTGACGATCGCGCTGGTGGTCATGGTGATCTTCCTGTTCCTGCGCACCGCGTGGGCCACGATCATACCCGGCGTCACCGTGCCGCTGTCGCTGCTGGGGACTGCGGCATTGATGTATGTCGTTGGCTACAGCCTGGACAACCTGTCGCTGATGGCACTGACGATCGCGGTCGGCTTCGTGGTCGACGATGCGATCGTGATGCTGGAGAACATCTACCGGCATATCGAGGACGGCCTGTCGCCGATGGAGGCGACGCTCAAGGGTTCGCGCGAGATCGGCTTCACCATCCTGTCGATCAGCATATCGCTGGTGGCGGTATTCATTCCGCTGCTGCTGATGGGCGGCATCGTCGGCCGGCTGTTCCGCGAATTCGCGGTCACGGTCACGATGACGATTGCAGTGTCGGCGTTTGTCGCCCTGACGCTATCGCCAACCATGTGCGCGCTGTTCCTGCGCAATGAAAAGCAGGTCAGGCACGGCCGGTTCTATCTTGCGATCGAGGCGGGGTTCGACCGCATGCTGGCACTCTATACGCGTGGCCTGGACTTCGTGCTGCGCCACCAGCGCGTTACCCTCATCACGTTCGTCGCCACCATGGCGCTCACCGTGGTGCTTTACGTGCTGATACCGAAGGGGTTCTTTCCGCAGCAGGACACCGGCATCATCGTCGGCCTGTCGGATGCTCCGCAGGATATCTCCTTCGGCGAGATGGTCCGGCGCGAGCACCTGCTGACCGACGTGCTGGCGCGCGATCCGGATGTGCAGAGCTGGGCCACCGCGATCGGCGGGCAACGCTCGATCAACAACGGTTTCGTGGCGATAGGCCTCAAGCCGCGTGATCAGCGCTCGGCCAGCGCCGATCAGGTCATCGCCCGGCTACGCCGCGAGATCGCGCACGTGCCGGGTGCCACCCTGTTTCTGCAGGCCGCGCAGGATCTCAACGTCGGCGGCCGACTGGCGCGCACCCAGTACCAGTACACGCTGCAGGATGCGGATCTGAACGAACTCAACGAATGGGCGCCGAAGCTGCTGGCGCAGCTGCAGAAGCTGCCGATGCTGCGCGATGCGGCGTCGGATCAGCAGACCGGCAGCTCGATGCTGTCGCTGACCATCGATCGCGACCAGGCCGCGCGTTTCGGCATCCAGCCATCGCTGATCGATCAGACCCTGGACGATGCCTTCGGGCAGCGCCAGGTGACGCAGTATTTCACGCAGCTCAACGCCTATCACGTGATCCTGGAGATCACCCCGTCGCTGCAGGCCGACCCGCAGACGCTGTCGAGAATCTACGTCAAATCGCCGGCCAGCGGCCAGATGATACCGTTGTCAACATTCGTCAGGTTCGATACGCAGCACGTGACCTTCCTGTCGATCAATCATCAGGGCCAGTTTCCGGCGGTCACGCTGTCGTTCAACCTCGGGCCGGGGGTGGCGCTCGGTGACGCGGTCGATGCCATCAACAAGGCGGCGGCATCAATCCGCATGCCATCCACGGTTGCCGGGAGCTTCCAGGGTACGGCGCAGGCGTTTCAGAGTTCGCTCAAGACCCAGCCGTATCTGATCCTGGCGGCCCTGGTCGTGGTCTATATCATCCTCGGCATGCTGTATGAGAGTTACATTCACCCATTGACCATCCTGTCGACCCTGCCTTCAGCCGGGGTCGGAGCGCTGCTGGTGCTGATGGTGTTTCACTTCGATCTGTCGGTGATTGCGCTGATCGGCATCATCCTGCTGATCGGCATCGTCAAGAAAAACGGCATCATGATGGTGGACTTTGCGCTGCAGGCCGAACGCGAGCAGCATCTGTCCCCGGAGGCCTCGATCCGACAGGCCTGCCTGCTGCGTTTCCGTCCGATCATGATGACCACCATGGCGGCGCTGCTCGGCGCGCTGCCGCTGATGCTCGAGCGTGGCACCGGTTCGGAGTTGCGACAGCCGCTCGGATACACCATGGTCGGTGGCCTGATCCTGAGCCAGGCCTTGACACTGTTCACGACCCCGGTGATCTATCTGTATCTGGATCAGTTCACCGGTCAGAGGCGCCATGCGCGTGCCGCCCGGACGGCCGGTGCACCAGGCCAGCCGCTGGTGCAGGGAGCCTCATGAAAGTCCTGCTGGTCGAAGACAATGAACGCGTGACCCAATTCGTGGTCAAGGGTCTGCAGGAAGCCGGTCACACCGCCGATCACGCGGCGAACGGCCGCGACGGCATGTTTCTCGCCGCCAGCGAACCGTACGACGTCATCATCATGGATCGCATGCTGCCCGGGGAAATCGACGGACTGGCGATCATCGAAGCACTGCGCAAGTCGGGTAAGCGCACGCCAATCCTGATCCTGAGTGCATTGTCGGAAGTAGACGAGCGCATCCGCGGGCTGCGCGCCGGCGGCGATGACTACCTGACCAAGCCATTCGCGTTCGGCGAGCTGCTGGCGCGTATCGATGCGCTGACGCGCCGCGCCCAGGGTGAAAATGCGCAGACCAAACTCGAGGTGGCTGACCTGCGGGTGGACCTGCTGACGCGCAAGGTCACGCGCGGCGATCGCAGCCTTACGCTGCAGCCGCGCGAATTCAAGCTGCTCGAGTATCTGATGCGCCACGCCGACCAGGTGGTGACGCGCACCATGCTGCTCGAGAATGTCTGGGACTATCACTTCGACCCGCAGACCAATGTGGTCGACGTACACATCAGCAAGCTGCGACAGAAGATCGATGCCGACTTCGAGCGGCCGCTGCTGCGCACGGTACGTAATGCCGGCTATACGCTGACCTCGCATGACTGAGCGGTGCATGCCATGAAGTTTCTGCGCTCCTCCGCCCTGACGCTCGCGGTCGGCTACATCGGCCTCGGGCTGGCGGCGCTGGGGCTGTTTGCCGCGCCGCTGTGGTACGCCTGGCGCGTGACGATCCAGGAGGGGCGCAACGAGATCCTGCAATCCGACGCACTGCGGCTGACCGAGGTGTTTCGACGCGAAGGCGCGCACGGGCTGGTCAGCTATATCAATACCCGCGTCGGCATGCAGATTGCCGGCGAGCGCCAGCTTTTGCTGGCCGATCCCGCCCTCAATGTGATGGCCGGCAACCTGGCTGCGTGGCCCGCCACCGTCCCGGCAGATCCCGGGACCTATACCGTCAAGCTCGACCTGGGCAACGGCATTACGGATGTTGCCGTGGTGCACGCGACGCTGCCCGGTGGCTATCATCTACTCGTGGGTCGCGATACCGCGCGCTATGCGCCGCTGGAGCGGCGCTTCTGGTACGCGCTGGCAGGCGCGGTCGCGATCCTGTCGGTGCTCGGCACGGTCGGCGGCATCCTGATCCGGCGGGCGTTGATGGCACGCATCGATGGTATCCGCCGGACAGTGTCGGCGATTATCCAGGGAGATTTGAGTCACCGACTGCCGACGCATCAAAGCGGTGATGAACTCAACACACTGTCGCAGACCATCAACGGCATGCTCGATCAGATCGAACAGCTGATTCATGGCATACGCAATGTTTCCAATTCGATCGCACACGATCTGCGCACGCCGCTGGCGGAACTGCGCTCGCGGCTGGAGGAGCTGGCGCTGACCAGGCCATCCACCGAGCAAACCTTTGCCGAGATCGATGCGGCGGTGGCGGACGTCGATCGGGTGATCCGTATCTTCAATGCGCTGCTGCGGCTGTCGGAGATCGACAGCGGCTTGCGCCGCTCCGGCTTCGTGCCGGTGGACCTGGCCGCGGTCGCCGCTGCTGCGGTGGATTTTTATCAGCCAGCCGCGGAGCTCAGGGGCTCGAGCCTGACGCTCGAGAGCAGCGGGCCGGCCCCGATTCGCGGCGATCCGGTGCTGCTCGCGCAGGCGCTCGGCAACCTCATTGACAACGCTGTCAAATACACGCCGGACCAGGGCACCATTGCGGTCGCGGTGCGGCGCGGTGCCGATGCTGGCAGCGTGGAGATTGTCGTGGCCGACAGCGGACCGGGCATTCCGGAAAACGAGAAGCCCAAGGCGGTCGAGCGCTTCTATCGCGGTGACGCGAGCCGCTGTACTCCCGGGGTCGGTCTGGGACTAAGCCTGGTCGACGCGGTGGCACGACTGCACGGCAGCGAGCTCAGATTGGAGGATAACCATCCAGGCTTGCGTGCCCGTATCGTTCTGACTCAGGATACCCCCCAGGTCACGCGCGCCGCGCGTGCGAACAGTGAGCAAGGGGGTTTCCAGCATGAGCCTGTCTATCCATGATGCCTCGGTCCCGGTCCTGTCCCGCGCACTCAGCAACGTGGCGGCTATCGTGGAAAAGGGCCGGCTGCATGCGGAAAGCGAGAAGCTGGATCCGGCGGTGCTGCTCGGAATGCGGCTGTATCCGAACATGTTCGCGTTCACGCGCCAGGTGCAGGTCGTGTCCGATACCGCCAAGGGCTGCATGGCGCGTCTGGCCGGCGTCGAGGCGCCAAAGTACGAGGATACCGAGGCGAGCTTTGCCGAGCTCAAGCAGCGCATCGACAAGACCCTGGTGTTCGTCAAGGGCTTCGAGCCGCGCCAGCTCGAGGGCGCCGAGAGCCGCGCCGTGGTGTTGAAATTCCCGAACAGCACGCTGAATTTCACCAGCGGCTGGGACTACCTGCAGTCGTTCGTGCTGCCGAATGTCTATTTTCACAGCGCGATGGTCTACGGCATCCTGCGCCACGGCGGCGTCAAGCTCGGCAAGAGCGACTACCTGGGGAGCATCGGCAGCGGTTGAGGCGATCGAGCCTGCGGCCACGGGTGATAATGGCGGCTAATGTATGACTCCCCCATCTATGTTTCCGGGCACAACGGACTGGTAGGTTCCGCGATCGCACGCCGCCTGCGTGCCGACGGGGCGAAACATCTGCTGCTGCGCACGCACCGGGAGCTCGATCTGCGGCGGCAAGCCGATGTCGAGCGTTTCTTCGCCGAGCACCGGCCGCAGTACGTGTTCCTGGCGGCAGCAAAGGTGGGCGGCATCGAGGCCAATCGCAGCCACCCGGCACAGTTCCTGCGCGATAACCTGCAGATACAGACCAACATCATCGACGCGGCGCAGCGCTTTGGCACGCGCAAGCTGCTGTTTCTGGGTTCGAGCTGTATCTATCCGCGACTCGCGCCGCAGCCGATGCCGGAGGACAGCCTGCTCACCGGGGCACTCGAACCCACCAACCAGTGGTACGCGATTGCGAAAATCGCCGGCCTGAAAATGTGCCAGGCCTATCGCCGCGAGTTCAGTTTCGACGCCATCTGCGCCATGCCGACCAACCTGTACGGCCCCGGCGACAATTTCAGCCTGGTTGACTCGCACGTGCTGCCGGCGCTGATCCGCAAATACCACGAGGCCAAGCTGAAAATGGCCGCCGCGGTTGAAGTCTGGGGCAGCGGCACGCCGCGGCGCGAATTCCTGCATGTGGATGACCTGGCCGATGCCTGCGTTTTCCTGATGCAGAAGTATAGCGATGAGGCCCCGCTCAACGTCGGCTGGGGCAAGGACGTCAGCATCGCCGAGCTGGCGCAGCTGGTTGCCGACACGGTCGGATTCAAGGGCGAGGTACGCTTCGATCGATCAAAGCCCGACGGCACGCCGCGCAAGCTGCTCGACACCTCGCGGCTGAGCGCGCTGGGCTGGCAGCCAAAAATCACGCTCGCCGCGGGGCTGGCTTCCACCTACGAATGGTTCTGCGCGCACCAGGAACATCTGCGGCGCTAACGGCCTCAATGGCCTTCGCCGGGTTCCAGTTTGGCGTGCAGCGAAATCTCGGCACGCAGCAGGCGCGAGACCGGACAGTTGGCCTTGGCATCGGCCGCGATCTGCGCGAATTTTTCCGCACTGATGCCGGGCACCCAGGCCTCGTTCTCGAGATGCACGCTGGTAATGCTGAAGTTGCCGCCGACCAGTTCCAGCGATACGGTGGCCTGCGTCGCCAGGCGCTTTGGCGTGAATCCCGCTTTGCCGAGAGTTGCGGACAGCGCCATCGTGAAGCAGCCGGCGTGGGCCGCGGCAATCAGTTCCTCCGGGTTGGTGCCCTGCGCGCCCTCGAACCGCGTTGCAAAACTGTACGGAGTATCCTTGAGCACACCGCTGTGGGTCGCGAGCGCCCCGTGGCCGCTCTTGAGATCGCCCGACCAGATAGCCGATGCGGTTCGCTTCATATAGTCGCTCCTGAAATCGCGCGGCGGTTGGTACCGGCGATGACTCTACTGCTACAGTCGCGGGAACGCCAAGGGTGATGCGATGGATGATCCGAAATGGCTGCTGTGGGCGAGAGAACTGCAGGCCATCGCGCAGACCGGCCTTACTTTTTCGAACGACCGGTATGACGTCGAGCGCTATCGGCGGCTGCGCGCGATTGCCGTGGCGATGCTGGCGGCCGGCTCCGGTGCGCCGGTGGAGCGCATCAGCGCCCTGTTCGACCAGGACCTCGGCTATCCGACTCCCAAGGTGGACGTGCGCGGAGCCGTGTTCCGCGGCGGCCGGATCCTGCTGGTGCGGGAGATCAGCGATGGCTACTGGACGCTGCCGGGTGGCTGGGGGGATGTCAATCAATCGGCCAGGGAATGCGTCGAGCGTGAAATCCAGGAAGAATCCGGGTTCCAGGCCCGGGCAGTAAAGCTCGCCGCGGTCTGGGACTACCGACGACAGCGTCAGGCGGCCAGCCATCCCTATTCGATCTACAAGTTCTTCTTCATTTGCGAGTTGATCGGAGGGGAGGCGAGCCCGAGCATAGAGACCAGTGCAGTGGAATTCTTCGCGCTGGATAAACTGCCGCAATTATCACTGGGCCGTGTTACTCCGGAGCAGATCGGGCGCATGTATGAGCACTGGCGCAGTCCGCAACTGATGACGGAGTTTGACTGATCCGATGACCAGGAAAATTGTTCGCCGGGGCTTGCCAGGGGTCTGCGTCGCCATAATGGTTGTGTGGGCGCCGCAGCCGTCGCCGGCTGCGTCGCCGGCTGCGGCGAGCGGACCGCATTATCCGCTTGCCTCGCAGATTGATATCGTCGCGCTGTTGCCACCGCCGCCAACACCGGACTCGCCCGCGCAGCAGGCCGACCTGCAGGCGGTGCTCGAGGCGCAGCGCACTGCGCACGCCGACGGCACGCTGCTACATGCGGTGGCCGACGTGCAGCAGAGTTGCGGACGTTTTTCGGACGCGCTCGGCGACGACCTGACGTCGAACAGCAATTCCAAGCTGCTCGAATTCCTGGACCAGTCGGCGCATAAAGGCGCGTTGATTTCAGCACCGGCGAAGCGGTACTGGAAACGCGCCCGGCCGTACGCCTATAGCGCCGAGGTGGAGCGCCTTGGCGACATGGCGCCGCAATCGAAGCTGACGCCCGAGATCGCCATGGGCGGAAAAGTCAAGGCCGAGAAAGAAAAACCCGCCGACGAAATCGCGCACTCTTCATATCCGAGCGGTCACGCCACATTCGGCACCATTTGCGCGATTCTGCTGGCCGAGATGGTACCCGAGAAGCGCGAGGCGCTGTTTGCACGTAACCGCGATTACGACCATTCGAGGATGGTGGTGGGCGCACATTTTCCCACCGACCTTGAGGCCGGGCGAATTGCCGGCACCCTGGGCGCTCAGCTGCTGCTGCAGGATCCGGCAGTGCGACGCGAGCTGCAACAGGCGCGCTCGAGCCTGCGCGCATCGCTTGGCTTGCCACCGGCTGATTAAAGACTTGCCTTGCGGGGTGGCGCAGGCTATGCGGCGCGTGCCTCGGTTCGCACCCGCTGCGGCAGCGGCATCTCGCGATCGGCGTCGGTCCAATGCCACAGCTCGAGCTCGCCGGTGCGCGTTTCAACCAGCGCGGAGCAGCTGTCGACCCAGTCGCCGTCATTGCAGTAGAGCACGCCGCCGATGTCGGCCATCTCGGGCCGATGGATATGGCCGCAGACGATGCCATCCAGGCCGCGACGGCGCGCGGCGTGCGCGGCAGCAGCCTCGAAGCTGCGCACGTAGCTCATCGCATTGCCGACCCGACTCTTGAGGTAACCGGCCAGCGACCAGTAGCCGTAACCAAATCGATGCCGCAGCGCATTGAGCGCGCGGTTCATTCCCAGCACGACGTCATACAGGCCGGAGCCGAGGGCGAGCAGCCAGCGATTGCATCGCACCGCGCCGTCGAATTCATCACCGTGCATCACCAGCAGTTGCTGTCCGCGCAGGGTTTCATGAACGTATTCGCGGTGCATTTCCAGGTTGCCGAAGCTGATGCCGCAGACCTGGCGGAATTGCTCGTCGTGGTTACCGGGCACGTAGATCACACGCGTGCCGTACTTGGTCTTGCCGAGGATCGTGCGCAGCACGTCGCTGTGTGACTGCGGCCAGTAGAAGCTGCGGCGCAGGCTCCAGATATCGATGATGTCGCCTACCAGGATCAGCTGCTCGGGTTGGACCCGATGCAGAAAGTCGAGCACCAGGTCGGCGCGGCAATCGCGCGAACCGAGGTGAATGTCGGAGATGAAAGCGGTGCGTACCTGGATAGCCGGTCGAGGGCCAGACTGCATGCAAGCCTCGTTGGGTCCTGGAGCCGGGTACTTAGTCTTGGGCTCTCGAATGACAATTCCGTTGCATTCCAGTGAATTACCGATGAACGTTCATGGCATATGGCAAATGCACGATGTAACAGGGCAGGATATGGGCGGAATTCCTGCAATTGACAGGCCGTAACCGCGGCGCCAGATTGGCGCCCCTATGAACGATTCGCAAAACCTGGGAAGCGCGCAGAGCTGGCACGCGCGCTCACGCGCCGTACGGCCGGTAGGCCTGGCGCTGATCAACGGCGCCCTCAAACCTGCCAGTTCCGGGGCTACCTTCGATTGTGTCAGCCCGATCGACGGGCGCGTACTGGCGGCGGTGGCTGCCTGCGACACGCCGGATATCGATGCCGCAGTGGCAGCAGCGCGCGCCGCCTTCGAGCGCCGCGACTGGGCGGATCGAGCGCCGGCCGAGCGCAAGCGGGTGCTGTTACGGTTCGCCGAACTGGTAGAACAGGCGACGCTGGAGCTGGCGCTGCTCGAGACCCTGGATGTCGGCAAGCCGATTCGCGACAGCATCAATGTCGATGTCGCCGCCACGGTGCGCTGCCTGCGCTGGTACGCCGAGGCGATCGACAAGATCTATGACCAGGTGGCGCCGACCGGACCTGGGAGCCTGGCGCTGGTGACGCGCGAGCCAATGGGTGTGGTGGGCGCGATCGTGCCGTGGAATTTCCCGATGCTGATGGCGGCCTGGAAGATCGGCCCGGTGCTGGCCGCGGGCAATTCACTGGTGCTCAAGCCCTCGGAGAAGTCGCCGCTCAGCGCAATCCGGCTGGGCGAACTGGCGCTGGCAGCCGGGCTGCCGCCCGGCGTGTTCAATGTCGTGCCCGGCTATGGCCCGACCGCCGGCAAGGCGCTGGCGTCGCACATGGACGTGGATGCCATCGCATTCACCGGGTCCACGGCCACCGGCAAGGCGGTGATGCAGTTCGCGGCGCAGTCCAATCTCAAGCGCGTATCACTCGAGTGCGGCGGCAAGTCGCCGAACATCGTGATGGCGGACTATCCGGATCTGGCGCGCGCCGCGCGGGCGGCGGCGGCGGCGATCTTCTTCAATCAGGGCGAGATGTGCTCGGCCGGTTCGCGACTGCTGGTGCAGGAATCGGTACGCGAGCCGCTGCTGCAGGAAATCAGCCGCATCGGCCGCAGCATGGCGCCCGGGGATCCGCTTGATCCGCAGACCACGCTCGGCGCGATGGTGGACGAGAGCCAGACGCTGCGGGTGATGGACTACATCGCCGCAGGCCGAAACGAAGGCGCACGGGTTGCGCTCGGCGGCGAACGCGTGCGCCAGGGCAGCGGCGGCTACTACATCGAGCCGACCATATTCGATGGGGTGCAGCCGCAGATGCGCATTGCGCGCGAGGAGATCTTCGGGCCGGTGTTGTCTACCTTGAGTTTCCGCGATCTGGACCAGGCTCTGCACATCGCCAATGACAGCAGTTACGGCCTGGCCGCGGCGATCTGGACGCGCGACATCACCACCGCGCATCGTGCCGCACGCGCGCTGCGCGCCGGCGTGGTGTATGTCAATTGCTACGACGCCGAGGACATCACGGTTCCATTTGGCGGGTTCAAGCAGTCGGGCTTCGGCCGCGACAAGTCGCTGCACGCCTTCGATAAGTACACCGAGCTCAAGACCACCTGGATCGATCTGGCTTGAGCGCTGCCGAGCATGCCTTCGTCGCCACGGTGCCGCGTGGCCTGGCAGACCTGCTGGCGCGTGAACTTGCGTCGTGCGGCGCGCAGGATGCGCGCGAACGCGGCCTGAGCGTTATCTTTAGCGGCACGCTCGAGACCGGATATCGGGCCTGCCTGTGGTCGCGTACCGCGAGTCGCGTACTGCTGCAACTCACCGAATTTGAAGCCGCGAACAGCGACCAGTTCCACGCCCGGGTGCAAGCCTTCGACTGGAGCGCGCACATCGACCCGGCGCGCAGCATCGCCTGCGAGTTTACCGGCAGCCACCCGACCATTACCCACAGCCATTACGGCGCGCTGCGACTGAAAGACGGGATCTGCGACCGCCTGCGCGAGGACACCGGCACCCGGCCGGACGTGGAACCGTCACGGCCGGCAGTACGTCTGCATGCGCACGCCAACGGGACGCATGTGACGCTGTCGCTCGACCTGGCCGGAGAGGGCTTGCATCGCCGCGGCTATCGCACCGAGGCCGGCGAAGCCCCGCTGCGCGAGAACCTGGCGGCCGGCGTGCTGCTGCGCGCGCACTGGCCTGAGGCCGCCGAGCGCAGCGCCGAGTTCCTGGATCCTATGTGCGGATCCGGCACGCTGGTAATCGAAGCCGCCATGATCGCCGCGCGGCGCGCACCGGGACTACAGCGTGAATACTTCGGTTTTCTCGGCTGGAAGGGGCACGACGCAGCGCTATGGCAGCACCTGAAGACCGAGGCCCGGGAGCGCGCGCTGCCCGCGGTCGCCAGCGTGATTCGCGGCAGCGATATCGATCAGCGCGCACTCACGATCGCCGCCGCGAATGCGCAGCGCGCGGGCGTCACGGCGCTGATCCGCTTTGAGCATCGCCCGGCCGCGAGCGTGCGACCGCTGACCGATGCGCCCGGATTGATCTGCACCAATCCGCCCTATGGCGAGCGGCTCGGGGACGACACCCAGGCGCGCAGCGTGTTTGCCGAACTTGGCCGCAATCTGCGCGAGCACTTCGCCGGCTGGGATGCGGCGATATTGAGCGCCGGGCAAGAGAGCGCGCGCGAACTGCGCCTGCGCAGCTATCGGGTGCACGAACTGTGGAACGGGGCGATTGCCGTCAGGCTGCTGCGCATCGACCTGGGCGCGCCGGGCGCCGAAGATGTCGAGGTACGGCGGCAGCAACAGCAGGCCGAGGCTGCGGCCAGCCCCGGCGCGCAGATGTTCGCCAACCGCCTGGGTAAGAACCTCAAGCGCCTGGCCAGGCTGGCGCAGCGCGCGCAGGTGAGCTGCTACCGCCTGTACGACGCCGACATGCCGGAATATTCGTTTGCGATCGACCGCTACGCGGCGGCGGCGACCGACGAGGTGCACCTGCACGTGCAGGAGTATGCCGCGCCGGCGAGCGTCGATGTGGATGCGGCGCGGCGGCGGCGGCGCGAGGCGCTGTCGAGCCTGCCGCGCGTACTGCAGATACCGCCGGAGCGCATTCATCTGCGGCTGCGCCGGCGCCAGAGCGGTTCAGAGCAATACCAGCGCCAGCCGGCCACCCCGGCCGCCGCCACCCCGGCATCCAGTGGGGAGCAGCGAACACTCACGGTCGAAGAGGGCGGCCTGAGGTTTCTGGTGAATCTGGATGACTACCTGGATACCGGGCTGTTTCTCGATCAGCGCCTGACACGCGCGCGACTGCGTGAGCGCGCGCGCGGTGCGCGGTTTCTGAATCTGTTCTGCTACACGGCGAGCGCCACGGTCTATGCGGCCAGCGGCGGAGCGCGCAGCACGCTCAGCGTCGACCTTTCGAACAGCTATCTGGACTGGGCGGCGCAGAACTTCAAGCTCAACGGCCTGGATTGCGCGCAGCACCGGCTCGAGCGTGCCGATTGCTTCGCGTGGCTGCGCGAGGCAGTGCAACGGCGCGCGAACGGCGCCCCGGTATTCGACCTGATCTTTCTCGATCCGCCGACGTTCTCCAATTCCAAGCGCATGCAGGGGGTGCTCGACGTCCAGCGCGATCATCCCGAACTGATCGAGCTGTGCATGCAGCTGCTCGCGCCGGGTGGCCTGCTGCTGTTCTCGACCAACGCCCAGCGTTTTCGTCCGGAACCGGCACTCGCGCAGCGCTGGCAGGTCAGGGACATTTCGGCGCAGACGCTGCCATTTGATTTCGAGCGCAATCCGCGCATTCACTGCTGCTTCGAGATCGGGGCGGCGCAGAACTAGCGGCGCACCGCCAGGCGCCGGCGCGTGTCGGTCATGGCGCGGCTCAGCGCGCGTCCTTCTCGGCCTGCTCGCGCCGTGCGGCATCCTGTTGCACCGCGTCCTGCGCCTGCTGCTGCGCGCGGTTCTCGATCTGCTTGGCCTGGCGCGCCTGCTCTACCTCCGCGGACGCACCGGTGGCGCTAGTGGCGGCGGTGCCTGCCAGGCCGCAGCCGGTCAGGCAGGCAAGGCAAGCCAGATATAAGAGAACGTGCTTCACCGCTATAGCTTAGAGCAGATCACGCAGCCGGTACCATAGCATCGCAAGCGCCAGTGCCGGGCGGCGCAGCAGCATGCCACCCGGGAAATTGCGGTGCGGAATGCGTGCAAAGACGTCGAAACGCTCAGCGCTGCCGGCGATCGCCTCCGCCACCAGTTGCCCGGCGATGCCGGCGAGCGCGATGCCGTGACCGGAGAAACCCTGCAGGAAATAAACGTTCGGCTCCAGACGGCCGAAATGCGGGGCGCGGTTCAACGTGATGTCGAGCAGGCATCCCCAGGCGTAGTCGATGCGCGTTTCGCGCAGCTGCGGAAAAACTTTGACCATGCGCGCCCGGGTGGCCGGCGCCACGGCGCGCACATTCAGCAGCGAGTAGTTGACGCGGCCGCCGAACAGCAGCCGGTGGTCGCTCGAGCGGCGAAAGTAATCGAGTATCCAGTTGGTGTCGCACAGCGCGGCGTTGTTGGCGATCAGGCGGCGCGCGCGCTCCTCGCCCAGCTGCTCGGTCGCAACGACATAGCTGCCGATGCTCATCAGCTTGCGCTGCAGCGGCGGGGCGGTGTCGCCAAGCCAGGCATTGCCGGCCAGAACCAGCTCGGCGCAGTCGAGCGCGCCGGTAACGGTGTAGACGCGAATCCGGCCGTCACGGCGCTTGAAGCTCAGCACACGACTGGCTTCGTGGATCTCGACACCGGCCTCGGTCGCGGCGCGCGCCAGTCCCAGCGTGTAGCGCAGCGGATGCAGATGGCCGCTGTTGCTGTCGTAGAGCGCGCCGATGTAGCGCTCAGTGGCAACCGTCGAGCGCAGCTCACTGCGGTCCATCAGCCGCGTGCTGGCATAGCCGTAGCGCCGCGCCAGATCGTCCTGCCAGCTCTGAAGCTCTTTCAATTGGCGCGGCTTGATCGCGGCCAGCATCCAGCCATCTACCCAGTTGCAGTCGATCTGGTAGCGCTCGATGCGCTGTCGCAGCAATGCAAGGCCCGCCAGCGACACATCCCACACCCGGCGCGCGTCCTCGATGCCCAGCAGCTGCTCGAGATCGGCCTGCTCCGCCGCCGTGCCGACGATGGCCTGGCCGCCACTGCGTCCCGAGGCGCCCCAGCCGATGCGTTGCGCTTCCAGCAGCACGACGCGATAGCCGCGCTCAGCCAGTCCGAGCGCGGCTGAACAGCCTGCGATACCGGCGCCGACGACACAGACGTCGGCGCTGTGCGTTCCCGCCAGCGCTGCAGTGAGCGGCGGCGCCCGCGCAGTGGCGGCGTAATAGGTGTCAAGGTAATCCGTCATAGCGGTACTGATCATCTTATTCTAATGCCAGAAATTCCACGCCGGATCAATGGCTTGACTTCTGAGAGAGACACCCCCTGCGACGCCAGGAGGCTGCCAGTCGCGGCGACGCCCAGCAGGCTATGGTCTAATGGTCATCACGCAACCCAAGGTGAGCGCCGGCAGATCCTGTATATCCATACAGGCGCTGAGCCGATGCATTACGCCATCATGACTTCGAAGCGTCCTGTGATTGGGATACCGGCGGACCGGCGCATGCTTGGTCAGCAGGCGTATCACCTCGCCGGTGAGAAGTACCTGGCGGCGGTGCTGGACGGGGCCGGTGGGCTGCCGCTGATCGTGCCGGCTATCGGCCGGGAGCTGAGCCTGGAGGAACTGTTCGATACCCTCGACGGGTTGCTGTTCATGGGCAGCGCGTCGAACGTTGATCCGCGGCACTATCGGGGCGACCCCAGCGACAGCGGCACGCTGCACGATCCGCACCGCGACGACACCACCTTGCCGTTGATTCCGCGGGCGGTCGCCGCTGGCGTGCCGGTGCTCGGCATCTGCCGCGGGTTCCAGGAGATCAACGTGGCCTTCGGCGGCTCGCTGTGGCAGAAGCTGCAGGACGTGCCCGGTTTCCTCGATCATCGCGAGAATCCGAAACAACCGCTCGAACAGCAATACGGCCCCGCGCATGACGTGACTCTCGAGCCCGGCGGAATGCTGCGGCGTCTGGCCGGGACCGATCGTATCAGCGTCAACTCCCTGCACAGTCAGGGCGTGCGCGAGCTCGGGCAGGGGCTGGCGGTCGAGGCGCGTGCGCCCGACGGCGTCGTCGAGGCATTTCGCGTCGAGCAGGCGCGCGCGTTCGCGCTGGCACTGCAGTGGCATCCGGAATGGCAGGTCACGGGCAATGATTTCTCGCGAGCGCTGTTTGCCGAATTCGGCGCAGCGTGCCGCGCACGCAGATGAACGCGCCGCATCCTTCGCTGGATGCACAGTGCGATACCGAGAATGAAGGTGATTTATGGCTACCGAAATACAGCAGTTTTTTCGCGATCACGGCATCTCTGAGGTCGAAGCGATCATTCCCGACATGGCCGGTATCGCACGCGGCAAGATCATGCCAGCGGAGAAATTCGCCGAGGACGAGGGCATGCGACTGCCCGAGAGCATCTTTCTGCAGACCGTTACCGGGGACTATCCGCCCGACACCAGCGCCGCCATGAGTCCGGCCGAGATCGACATCGTGCTCAAGGCCGATCCGAAGACGGTGCGGGTGGTGCCGTGGGCGGCGGAACCAACCGCGCAGGTGATCCACGACTGCTTTTACTCCGACGGCCGTCCGGTAATGATGGCGCCGCGGCATCTGTTGCGCCACGTGCTCGACCTGTACGCGCAACGCGGCTGGGAGGCGGTCATTGCCCCGGAGCTCGAGTTCTACCTGATCGAACCGAATATCGATGCCGACTATCAGCTCAAGCCGCCGGTGGGACGTTCCGGACGCGCCGAGCCCGGCCGCCAGTCCTACAGCATCGCCGCGGTCAACGAATTTGATCCGCTGTTTGACGATATCTACGCCTTCTGCGAAGCGCAGGACATCGAGATCGATACGCTGATCCACGAGGACGGCCCGGCGCAGATGGAAATCAACCTGCTGCACGGCGAGCCGCTCGATCTGGCCGACCAGGCGTTCCTGTTCAAGCGCACCGCGCGCGAGGCGGCGCTGCGGCACAAGATGTATGCCACGTTCATGGCTAAACCGCATGCCAAGGAGCCCGGCAGCGCCATGCACATTCACCAGAGCATTATCGACAAGAAGACCCGCAAGAACATTTTCAGCAATCCGGACGGTACGCCCTCGGCGCTGTTTTTCTCGCATATCGCCGGATTGCAGCGCTACATCCCGGCGGCCATGTCGCTGTTCTGCTCCAACGTGAACTCTTACCGCCGCATGACGCGCTATCTGTCGGCGCCGATCAACGTGCAGTGGGGCTACGACAATCGCACCGCGGGCCTGAGGGTACCGATGTCCGCGCCGGAGGCCCGGCGCATCGAGAACCGGGTCGGCGGCGCCGACGCCAACCCGTATATCGCGATCGCCGCCTCGCTGGCCTGCGGTTACCTCGGCATGACCGAGGGGCTGAAGCCGACCGAACCCGTCACCGGCAGCGCACACGACATGCCGTATTCATTACCCCGGTCGCTGGACGAGGCGCTGGCCCGGCTGCGCGACTGCGAGCCGCTGCTGCAGATCCTGGGCGAGCCGTTCGTGGCGGCCTATACGATCGTCAAGCAGGCCGAGCACGAGGTGTTTCTGCAGGTGATCAGTTCCTGGGAGCGCGAGCACCTGTTGCTGAATGTCTAGCGTGCGCCTGTCCGGCGTGGGTTATTATTTCCGGCGTGACGGAGGGACGATGAAGCATCTGGCGCGACCCACGGTCCGGTGTCGGACGGCTGTGGCGCTGGCCGCCGCGCTGCTGTTCGCGGGCTGCGGCCGCCAGCCTGCGGCGACCTCCCCCGAACCCGGCGCGCCGGGCGGCAGCCCGGCCAGCGGCTCGGCCACCGATGCCGATAAAGTCGTCAACGTCTACAACTGGTCGGATTACATCGATCCGACGATCCTGCCGGCGTTCGAGAAAGAGTACGGCATCAAAGTCAACTACGACGTCTTCGACTCCAACGAAGTACTCGAGACCAAACTGCTGGCGGGCCACACCGGCTACGACGTGGTGGTGCCATCGGCGTCGTTCCTGCAGCGGCAGATTCAGGCTGGTGTGTTCCAGAAACTCGACAAGTCGTTGCTGCCAAATCTCAAGAATCTCGATCCCGATATCACGCGTCGCATCGAGGTGCACGATCCGGGCAACCAGTACGGCGTGAACTACCTCTGGGGCACCGATGGGATTGGCTACAACGAGGCGCAAATCTCCAATGCGATGCCGAACGCGCCGGTGGACAGCTTCGCGATGATTTACGATCCGAATGTCATCAGGAATTTCAAGAACTGCGGTGTCTCGATTCTTGACGCGCCCGACGAAATTGTCGCCACGGTGCTCCTGTACCTGGGCAGAAATCCGAACGGCGAGTCGCTGGAAGACCTGCAGACCGCGGAAAAAGTGCTGCTCGCCATACGACCTTACGTGCGCTACATCAATTCATCGAAGTACATCGAGGATCTGGCCAATGGCGAAATCTGCCTCGCACTCGGTTGGAGCGGTGACGTCGGCCAGGCGCGCACACGCGCCACCGAGGCCGGCAAGACCTACAAGATCAGGTACAACATTGCCAAGGAAGGCGCGATCATGTTCTTCGACATGCTGGCGGTCCCGGCCGACGCGCCGCATCCGAGGAATGCTCACCTGTTCATCGATTACATGCTACGACCCGAGGTGGCGGCGAAGAATTCGAGTACGATGCACTACACCACCAGCAACGCGGCCGGCTACAAGCTGGTCGATCCGGCGGTCTACAACGATCGGGAGGTGTATCCGAGCGAGGCACAGAAGGCTCATATGTATCCGAATCCATCCCGCAGCCTGGCGTTTACACGCGAGCTCAACCGCACCTGGACACGCTTCAAGACCGGGCGTTGACGCAAGCAGCCGGCCGAACAATCCATCCATTCCTAAGGACCGTTCGTGACGGCTTCAAGCCAGAGCTATCTGCAACTCGAGAGTGTCAGCAAGCGCTTTGGCGATTTCGTTGCGGTCAATAATGTTTCACTGACGGTCGAGCGTGGGGAAATCTTTTGCCTGCTGGGCGCATCGGGCTGCGGCAAGACGACACTGCTGCGGCTGCTTGCCGGGTTCGAAGCCCCGAGCTCTGGCCGGCTGCTGATCGACGGCCAGGATCTGGCCCTGATACCGCCATACCGGCGTCCGGTGAACATGATGTTCCAGTCGTATGCGCTGTTTCCGCATATGAGCGTGGAACGCAATGTCGCCTTTGGACTTGAGCAGGAAAGGTTGTCGAGGAGCGAGATCACGCGACGTGTCGGTGAGATCCTCGATATCGTCAAGATGGGTCCTTACCTGAAGCGCAAGCCGCATCAGCTCTCGGGCGGGCAGCGGCAGCGGGTGGCGCTGGCGCGCGCGCTGGCCAAGCGGCCGAAACTGCTGCTGCTCGATGAGCCGCTCGGTGCCCTCGACCGCAAGCTGCGCGAGCACACCCAGTTCGAGCTGATCAACATCCAGCAGCAACTCGGTGTCACCTTCGTGGTAGTCACACATGACCAGGAAGAGGCGATGACGCTGGCCACGCGTATCGGGGTCATGGATCACGGCGAGATCGTTCAGGTCGGTACGCCACGGCAGATCTATGAATTTCCGCAGACCCGCTTCGTCGCCGACTTCATCGGTTCGGTGAACCTGTTCGAGGGCCGCCTGGTGGAGGACGAGCCGGATTTTGTGCGGGTGCAGTGTCCTGAGCTGCCGGCGACGGTGCTGATCGATCACGGCATCAGTGCGCCGCCGAATGCGCCGGTCTGGGTAGCGGTGCGACCAGAGAAAATCGCCTTGTCGAGCGTCGCGCAGCAGCACACCGACAACTGGGCACACGGCGTGATTCGCGAAATCGCCTATCTGGGCGACTGGTCGGTGTTCCTGGTGCGTCTGGAATCGGGCCGCGAGGTGCGTGCGACCGTGGCCAACAACAGCCGCAAGCCGGAAGAGCAATTCGTCCGCGATGCTTCCGTCTATCTGAGCTGGGAGGCTTCCAGTCCCGTGGTCGGCAGCGTGTGAAACGCGGCATGCTCCAGCGGCTGCAGCGATATTTCAGTGTCGAGCACCTCGGCCGGCCGGTCGCGACTGCGGTGCCGATGTTGTGGCTGCTGCTGTTCTTCCTGGTGCCGTTCCTGATCGTGCTGAAGATCTCGTTCTCGGAAGTGCTGATGGCGATGCCGCCGTACGCGCCGATGATCGAGTGGACCCATGAGCGCATGCTGGCGATCAAGCTGCACCTGGCGAATTATCATTTCCTGTTCACCGACGCGCTGTACCTCGATTCGTTCCTGTACTCGATCAAGGTGGCTGCGGTGTCGACTTTCATATGCCTGTTGGTCGGCTACCCGATGGCACTGGCGATCGCGCGCGCCGAGCCCGCGCGCCGCAGCCTGCTGCTGATGCTGATAATCCTGCCGTTCTGGACCTCGTTCCTGCTGCGCATCTATGCCTGGATCGGTCTGCTGAAGGACGACGGACTCATCAACGGCCTGCTGCTGTCCCTGCACCTGATCCATGCCCCGATCCAGATGGCCAACACCTCTTTCGCCGTCTACATCGGCATAGTGTATTCGTATCTGCCGTTCATGATCCTGCCGCTGTACGCGAATCTGGAAAAGCATGACTCGACGCTGCTGGAGGCGGCCGCTGATCTGGGAGCCGCCCCGTGGAAGGCGTTCGTGCGCATTACCTTTCCGCTGTCGGTACCCGGCGTGGTGGCCGGGGCGATGCTGGTGTTCATCCCGGCGGTCGGCGAATACGTCATTCCCACACTGCTGGGATCGGCAAACCAGCTGATGATCGGCCGCGTGCTGTCGGACGAGTTTTTCGAGAACCGCGACTGGCCGGTGGCGAGCGCGGTCGCGATCGTGATCCTGATCGTATTGATGGGCCCGATCCTGATCTTTCAGCGTTATCGCAGCCACGAGCTTGGGGCCGGCGCGTGAGACGCCGACACACGATGCTGTTGCCGACCATCCTGGCGTTCGGCTTCGCCTTCCTGTACGTGCCGATCCTGTCGATGGTCGTGTACTCGTTCAATGCGTCGCGGCTGGTGACGGTGTGGGACGCGGCGCACTCGCCGACACTCAAGTGGTATGGGCAGCTGCTTCAGAACCGGCAGATTCTGGATGCCGCCCTGCTGTCGCTCAAGATTGCGATCATGAATGCTACCGGCGCGGTGATCCTGGGCACCATGGCCGGGTTCGCTCTGGCACGCTTCGGACAATTTCGCGGCCGCGCGCTGCTGGGTGGACTGACTACGGCGCCGCTGGTGCTGCCGGAGATCATCACCGGCCTGTCGCTGCTGCTGCTGTTCGTGGCCATGGAGCAGCTGATCGGCTGGCCTCGCGGGCGCGGCGTCACCACCATCACGATCGCACACGTCAGCTTTTCGCTGTCCTACGTTGCAGTGATCGTGCAGGCGCGCCTGATCGGCTTCGATGAGTCGCTGGAGGAGGCGGCGCTGGACTTGGGGGCCCGGCCGGCGACCGTGTTCAGGCGCATTACGCTGCCGCTGATCGCGCCGGCGCTGCTGTCGGGCTGGCTGTTGTCGTTTACGTTATCGTGGGATGATGTGGTGATATCACAATTCGTCGCAGGTCCTGGGTCGAGCACATTGCCAATGGTCATCTTTTCCAAGGTGCGTCTGGGCGTCAGCCCGGACGTGAATGCCCTTGCCACGC
>JABCZO010000020.1 GCA_013289615.1 Gammaproteobacteria bacterium | reverse complement strand
GATGGCGCGACGGGATTGGCGCTGACGGCGGAGACAAGGGGTAGGGTGCTGGCCAGCAGGATGAAGGGCTTGCAGATTCGGCGGAACATGGGTCGACCTCCTGACGATGGGCGTTCAAGATTACTCTAGGAAACCTCGAATACGTGGCTTTCATTGCAAGGAGTCAGCGTGGACTCACTTACTCTGAACGCTTGCTCATGGCCCGATGACTGGCCTACGACCGCTCCTGACCCCCGAGCAGACAGTCGTGGGCGTCCGCTTTTGGAAGGTCAGCGCGCGCTCTCTTTCGTTAACATGCGTGCTGCCGTATAGATCTTGTCGGAGGTCCATGCGATCATTCCCGCGCGCGCACCCGGCATTCAGGCACGACGGTGTTCAGCCTATCGGGGCTTGCACGGATTGCGGCAACCGAGCTTCGCCTCTGGCGAGGTCCCCTCAATAACGACGTCAAATTAATCGATAGGGAAACTATGAAAATCAAGCATCTCATCGCCGCGTGTGCGGCGTTCGTCGCTCTTGCGACCACAAGCCTCCAGGCCGTCGCGGATGATCATGCATACACTGAAGGACTTGTTGTCAATGTAGCGGCGATTCGGACTGAGTATGGGAAGTTCGATGAATACATGAAATATCTCGACACCACATGGAAGGCTGAGCAGGAAGCGGCCAAGAAGGCCGGATATATCATCAGCTACCGAGTGGTTACGGTGGCGCCACGAGGCGAGAATGATCCGGACATTTACCTGGTAGTCAACTATAAGAACTGGGCGGCCTTGGACGGTGCAACCGCCAAAGTCGATGCGATAGCAAAACAGGTGGAGGGATCTTTGGACGCGTCAAACAAGGGCGCGGTCGACCGCGGCAAGATCCGACGAATTCTAGGTTCGTGGACGGGACAAGAACTTGACCTGAAGTAGCACGCGGATCGCGAAGGACACGATAGGAAGCCGGGCCCCACGCCCGGCTTTCTTTTCTGCGCATACGCCTGACTAAATGTCCATGCCTCCGAGAGTCGGTCATCGGAACATGACAGGGCGGGCTCGTCGAAAGACCTCGAGAAGTGAGATGCCCAGCATTCTTCTTGCGGTTTCCGTTGCGAATGTCCACTTTGGGGGGCCATTTCACTAAGCAGAGTGGCTGCTTTTGGCCGGGAATAGCCCGTCGCGATAAAACAATTCACGCCTAGACAGCCAATCAGAGGTCCAGAACGTCCCCGCTACTGATGCGTGACCTCGCGAGGCGCTCCGCCAGTTGACTGTGCAAGCGTCGAAAATGTTTGACGGGCCGCCGTTGTTTGCCCTTATAACGACGCGGCGGCTTTGCGGATCCACAATGGAAAGGGCCCGCTTTCACGGGACATCCAACCCGCGCTCTCTAGTGAATGGTAGCGGGGGCACGATTGCGGACTTATTTGCTGAGGCTTCCCAGATAGCGCTGTGTCGCAAGAATTTTCAGGAAATCAATACTTAAGCGCGACGTCCACAAAAGTCTCTTGAGCTTCAAAGTGCTCGCACGTCCAAAGGGGAACAGAATTAACTGTCCGGTTCACAGCCGAACGCCGACTCATTAGAGCGCTCTTGACCCACAGTTGCCGGTGGCGAACGGCAGGTATCGGGCGGCCCGTTCATAGACTGTCTTGCCCCAGGACTTCTGGTGATAGTCGGCGCTGAAGCGTTTTTCTGCACGGATATCACGTAGTTGTCTTGTCGTGGTCAGTCGAGCGGTAGAGTTTCGGTAGACGTTGACGGCGATCCACCGATAGACCAGGCGACCGTCCAATCAAAGCGACGTCCGACCCTGAGCTGCCGCTCGCGAGCGGCCGCTTTCGCGCAGACTGATGCCATGTTCCCTCGCAGAGTGGGTGAGCTTCCCCTAGCCATTACTCGCAGTGATCGGACGACGCTCGCGCACGGTCGATCGATTTCCGGTAGACGATACCGTGAATCCACGAAGTTACCCCTCTCATTAACGTCTCAACAGAATGGGCCCGATGAACAATCGATCTCGCGGCGATCTCACGCAGCCGGTCACTGCCACTGAGCACCTCCTGGGAGATCCTCATGCGCCCGGGCTTCTTTGTGAATGGGGTGATCATCGATGTATCCTTTGGTATGCGCACGCTGTTATCTCGGATTCGCAGGGGACGACAACGGCGATGATTGCGCCGGATCAGTGCCGGTGCTGACCTTCAGTTCGCCAGCGTGCCCACGAGCGCCTTGGACACAGCCGGGGATCCGGCTCTCATGTTTCGACGCGCGTGAGCCCCCCCCTCCTCGAAGCGAGATGGCGCGGCCATCGCTCCATGGCCTGCTTCTCTTCGCACAAATGAGAATGCCAGCCGTCGTCGACAAGGACACGGCTCACTTTGCGAAGTCCAGAGCCGCCGATCGTCCTGAACCCGCCAGGCTGATCGCTACTGTGGAGCGGTGGTCGTAATGCCCCTCCTTGTCTCCAGCGCATCTGGCACTGATGGCAACGGATACGGTGCGCTACTTGCCTTCGACCTCGATGGCAGATCGCTCGGCGTTTTCAGCGGTGACAACCGCATCAACGACCCTCGCGGGCTTTCGTTTGAGGCGGCGGAAGAATTGCTATTCGTGAACAGCGGCGACGACCGAGTGCTGGCGCTCGATTCCATTGGGAGAGTCGTTCGCGACACCGGTCGCGTTGCAGGATTTAACCCTGGTGGGGGCACTTTCGGACCCGATGGGCGCTATTACGTGGGATCGCGCGGCTTGCGCACTATCATGGGTTTTTCGAGGGATCTGGCGACGCCGGCTAGCTCCGTCTTGCCCTCGGGCATCGTGCCATTTCCCCGTGGCTTCGCCTTTGGGCGCGATGGTCGCCTATTCCTCGCCTCCGGTATCGGCCCAAATGGCGAGGGTGAAAACACCATTGCAGCATTTAGTTGGAGCGGCACAATCCGGCGATTCACGCTGGTCAACGACCCGGAACTTAGTCCTCTCGACCTCCTGCTTGGGCCGAATGGCAATATCCTGGTCTCGAGCGAATACCCGTTTGCATCGCCGGATGCGGTGACGACGGTTCGGGAATACGATGCGTTCGGAGGGAACCTTGTGCGCGTCTTTTCGCCCAGCAGAAACGTCGGCTTCCGGAAGCCCCGGGGTCTGCGCTTTGGCTCGGACGGACACCTGTACTGTGTATCCGAGGACGAGGTTGTCGCCTTCGATTTTATCGGTGGGGAATGCCTAGGGGCCGTCGTGCAATGGCCCCGGTTGAACGGTCAGGCGTTGGAGTTTCTTCCGTAGGACACGGGTTACTCGCCAGACTCCCGGCCATGTGCTCTGCCAAAGCGCGGGCAGCGGGCTTTGCTGCGCGTCCGGAGGGGAACACAGCGTGCACGTCCACTGAACCCATCTGCCAGTGAGGCAGGATGCGAACGAGTGAGCCGTTCTGGACCTTACCGATGCCGGCACGCTATGTGATCGGCACGGACGGAGTGATTGCGTACGCCGAGGTTAACCCTGACTATACGCAGCGACCCGACCCCCAGGAGCTGCTCCCGATGCTCGCAGCAGTAAAGAGCCCGCGCGCGGCCTGATTGGAGACCATGATGAAAACTCCGGCGTTCGAAAGTTATCGCGAGAAGTACGAGAACGTGAGAATGAGGCGAGAAGACGGCGTTCTCGAGGTCGCTTTGCATACGCGCGGCGGCCCGCTGGAGTTCAATGGTTATGTGCACGAGGCGCTAGTTCAGGCGTTCAGGGACATCGGAGACGATCGGGACAACCACATCGTGATCCTGACGGGTATGGGCGATGATTTCTGCACTCGGATCTCGGCGGAGGGATTCGATTTCTTCACGCCGAGCGGGTACGACAAGATCCTGCGCGAAGGGACGAAGATCCTCGAGAACCTCCTCGATATTGAAGTCCCGATAATTGCGGCCATCAACGGACCGGTAACGGTGCATTCCGAGTACGCGCTGCTTTGCGACATCGTCCTTGCCGCCGAGGGTGCGTACTTTCAGGACGCACCCCACCCGGCGTTCGGCATCGTCCCGGGGGACGGGATGCACGTCCTGTGGCCAGAGGTCATTGGGGAGATTCGCGGGCGGTACTTTCTGCTGAGTGGGCAAAAGCTCAGCGCGGCAGAAGCAAAGGACTACGGCGCCGTCAACGAGGTCGTCGGTCGCGAGGCTCTCCTGCCCCGGGCATGGGAATTGGCCCGACATCTCAAGAAACAGAACCCCCTGACGCTGCGGTACACCCGAATGGCGCTTTCGACGCGCTTCCGGCGCCGCCTCCAGGAGAGCTTGTCCTACGGGCTCGCGCTCGAGGGAATTTCCGCAGCCCAGGTCGCCGCATCGAATGCGCAAAAAGCCACGGCCGGGTAAGTCCCCAAGGGTAAAGTCACGCTCGTGTTCGAAGATCTCAACTACGAGGAGCTGAGGCGACGAGCGAACGCGCGGCTGCCGCCGCGGGTGGTGGCCGTGCTTGAGGCTCGCGGCGAGCGACGCGCCGTAGCCATCGGAGAAACGCTCTATCGGGTCGACGATCGCCAGTACCCATTCGTGTACGCGGTCTCCGCGACCTTGCAGGTCCGGGACCCCGATGAATTGGTCTTGGGAACGATGGAGCCCGGCCAGTTCACCGGCGAACTCAGCCTGCTTTTTGGCCAGACGGGGTTCGCCGACTGCATTGCGATAGCCCCGGGTGAGGTGCTTCTCGTTGCTCAGCAAACCATCACGGAACTGATCCAGCTCGATCCGGGAGTGAGCGACGTTCTGTTGCCGGCCTTCGCGGCGCGCCGCCTCCTGCTGATGCAACGCCAGCAGGGAACCCTCCTACTCGTAGGCCACGAGGGCGAGCCGGCTCTGCAGCGCGTGCTCGAGTACGCCGAACGCAACCGTATTCCCTATCGCTGGCTGGACTCGGGCGACCCGGCTCAAAGCGCTGAGATCCGCGCGCGCGCCGGTGATGGACCCGGCGTACGAGTGGTGGTGCGAGGTCGACACATCCTGAAGGAACCCTCCGTGGCGGAGGTGGCACGCGCACTCGGACTCGAGCTTGCCGCGGCTCAGGATGAGCCGGCAGACCTCATTATCGCCGGAGCGGGTCCGGCCGGACTCTCCGCAGCCGTCTACGGAGCCTCCGAAGGCCTCCGGACGATCTTGTTCGACGATGTAGCGATAGGTGGTCAATCCGCTGCCTCTTCTCGCATCGAGAACTTTCTCGGATTTCCGACCGGCGTCTCCGGCGCCGACCTCGCTTTCCGCGCCGAGCTTCAGGCGATCAAGTTCGGCGCGCGCGTGGCGGTTCCCCGCCGGGCGCAGAGCTTACAGCCCAGTCATCGTCCGGGATTCTACGAGGTGCTTCTGGATGACGGCACGCGTCTCATCGGGCGCTCAGTGGTGATCGCCACGGGGGCCCGTTACCGCAAACTCGGAGTTGCCGACGAAGATCGCTTTCAGGGCGCGGGCCTCTATTACGCGGCCACGGAGCTTGAGGCTCGGAACTCCAAAAACCAGGAGGTGGTGGTCGTCGGCGGAGGCAATTCCGCCGGCCAGGCGGCGATGTTCCTCGCCTCTCGCGCCTCTTGCGTGCGTCTTGTGTATCGAGGTTGCGATCTCTCGGACAGCATGTCCCAATACTTGGTCGAGCGCCTGCGCCACGCTGCAAACGTCCAGATCGCCACCGGCTCACAAGTCATCGAGCTCGCGGGTGACGACCATCTTCGAACTATCAAGATCCGCGATGGCAAGGGCGGCGTGGCGGAAAGGTCGGTTGGCGGCCTTTTCATCATGATCGGTGCCGACCCATGCACTGGGTGGCTTAAAGACGCGGTACGTCTGGACGACCGCGGCTTTGTCCTAACGGGACAGGCAGCCGGCACCGAAGCGTCCGTGCCGTTCAATGTCTTTCAGACCAGCCTGCCCGGCGTCTTCGCCGTGGGTGATGTCCGTTCGGGATCGGTTAAGCGGGTCGCCTCCGCCGTGGGTGAGGGATCTGTGGTCGTTCAGGCAATTCACGCCCGTCTGGCAGCCCTAAGGCAATCAGAGGCGCGAGAGCCGGTCACCCTTTAGCGCTTGCCGAACTCAATGGGCATCTGGCCAGCATGGCGCTGTTCAAGGTGAACACGGGACTTCGGGAACAGGAGGTCGTGAACTTAAGTTGGCAGTGGGAGGTCCAGGTGCCTGAACTGGACGGCTCGATCTTCGTGGTGCCCCGTCGCTTTGTGAAGAATGGCCTGGATCGTTACGTCGTGTTGAACCGCATCGCCAGGTCGGTCATTGAGAGCTGCCGCCGCAAGCATCCAGAGCGGGTATTCACTCGTAACGGACGCCCAATCACCAAGATCTATAACTCAGGCTGGAAAGGGGCGCGCCGGCGCGCCTCGGAGCGCTACGCCAAGGAGCTCGGGCGACCGTGCCCCAAGGGGTTTCAATCCCTACGGGTACATGACCTCAAGCACACCTTTGGTCATCGGCTCCGGGCAGCCGGCATTGGGTTTGAGGATCGCAAGGTACTACTTGGTCACAAGTCAGATCACGTTACAACGCACTACTCTGCACCCGAAATCGGCACTCTGGTCGCCGCTGCGGAGCGAGTGTGCGAGTTGGGGTCACGCAAAAGTCACGCATTGTCTTTAGTGCGACCCAAGCAAGCGGCTGTAAGTAATTGATCGATTGGTGGCTAGGGAGAGATTCGAACTCTCGACCTCGGCATTATGAGTGCCACGCTCTAACCAGCTGAGCTACCTAGCCGTCGGGGATGCGCATTGTAGGGGGCCGGGCCCAGACGGTAAACGCCAACGTACCTGGACGGTCCGGGCTAAGGCAATGCAGGCTTTCCGATCCAGCCCGGCAGGTAGCGCGCCTCTGTCGACTGTGCCAGCTTGACGCCCATGCGTGTCGCCCGGTCCTGCTCGCCGGCGATCAGGCGAGCGCTGACCCGCGGCCGGTAGAAATCCGCCCACAGGAATTCGGAAAACGGGGCCGTATCCTTGGCGTAGCCGCCGGCCAGGCGCACCAGCCCCGCCAGACTGCGATACGGGTCGTTCTGCATCCTGGTCAGCTTTCGCGGCATGTCGGCGTAATCACGCCGGCGTCCACGATGGTCGTACGGATGAGTCCAGGCGCGAAACTCCATGGTGCGCCAGAAGGTCGCCGGGTCGAGCCAGGACATATCGTCGAGCTTCGTGACCCAGACTTCCTTCAGGCCCTGTTCGATCAGCGCGATGCCCAGATGGTGATGGTCAACGATGAAATACGCCCGCCCCGGACCCAGCACCGCCGGAAACACATGGCTCTCCAGCACCTGCTGGCGCTGCTTTTTCTTCAGCTTTTTCCATTCGGCGGCTTTGAGCTCGACCTCGGCATACCCGACCGAGAACTGGGTCGGCCGCAGTTGCGCCAGCTTGGCACGCACCAGAGCCACGTTGCGGGCATATGGAATCATGGTCTCTCCCATCGCGCGATCGCGCCCTTTAGACGTTGAAGCGAAAATGCATGACGTCGCCTTCGCACACCAGGTACTCCTTGCCCTCGAGCCGTAGCCGCCCAGCGTCGCGCGCACCGGCTTCGCCGCGATAGTTGACGTAATCCTCGAATGCAATGACCTCGGCGCGAATGAATCCGCGCTCGAAGTCGGTGTGAATGACGCCGGCCGCCTGCGGCGCGGTGCTGCCGGCGCGCACCGTCCAGGCGCGCACCTCTTTCGGCCCGGCGGTAAAGTAAGTCAGCAGTCCGAGCAACTCGTAGGCGCCGCGGATCACCCGGTTCAGGCCCGGCTCCTTGAGTCCCAGATCGCGCAGGAACTCGGCGCGTTCGGCTTCCGGCAGTTGCGCGATTTCCGCTTCGATCGCGGCACACACTGGCACCACCACCGCACGCTCGGCTTCCGCGCGGGTGCGTAACGCGTCAACATGAGCACTGCCGCCGGCGAGCCCGGCCTCATCGACATTGGCGATGTAGATCACCGGCTTCGCGGTCAGCAGATGCAGCTCGCGCAGATCGCGCCGCTGCTGGTCGCTCAAGGGCGCGGCCCGCACCGGTGTGCCCTGGTTGAGCAGCGCGCTTACGCGCTCGAACAACTCACGCTGCAGCACGGCCTTCTTGTCGCCGCTCTTGGCCGCCTTGGCCGCCCGATCGACGGCTTTGTCCACCGACGCCAGATCGGCGAGCGCGAGCTCGGTATTGATGACCTCGAGATCCGACAGCGGATCGATGCGACCGGCCACATGGACGATGTCATCATCCTCGAAGCAGCGCACGACGTGCGCGATCGCGTCGACTTCGCGGATATGGGCGAGGAATTGATTGCCCAGGCCCTCGCCTTGCGATGCGCCTTTCACCAGGCCCGCGATGTCGACGAACTCCACCGCGGTCGGCACAATCTTCTCCGGGTGTGCAATCTGCGCAAGCTGCTCGAGCCGCTGATCCGGCACCGCCACCACGCCGACGTTCGGATCGATGGTGCAAAACGGATAGTTCTCGGCTGCGATCCGGGCGCGGGTCAGTGCGTTGAACAGCGTCGACTTACCGACATTCGGCAGACCGACGATCCCGCATTGGATGGGCATTAATTTTCCTCGAGGGATGGACTACGCGGGATCATCGGCATCCCGGCTGTGGAGGGAGAGCATCGTCTTCTGCGCACCCGAGTGCAGCAGCTCCGGCATGATCTCGAGCGCACGCGCCATCGCCCCATCAATAGCCTGCTGTTCCGCCTTGGTAGGCCGATCGAGCACCGCGTCGAGCACCAGGTCGCTGGAGCCCGGATGGCCGACGCCCAGGCGCAGCCGCCAGAAATCCGCGCCGAGGTGTGCAATCACGTCGCGCAGGCCATTGTGACCGCCGTGGCCGCCACCCTGCTTGAGCCGCGCAACGCCGGGCGGCAGATCGATATCGTCGTGTACCACCAGGATCTCACCCGGCTCGATGCGGTGGAAATTTGCCACCGCGGCCACCGGCGGCCCACTGCGGTTCATGAACGCCGTGGGCTTGAGCAGCCACAGCTGCGTGCCGGCAATGTCGATGCGCGCCAGTTCCGTGTGCTCGCGCGCATCGCGGCTCCAGTTGCGGTGCGAGCGCGCCGCCAGTTCATCCACGAACCACCAGCCGGCATTGTGCCGCGTGCGTGCATATTCGCGCCCGGGATTGCCGAGGCCGACGATGAGCTTAAGGGGGAGTCCTGCCACGACACGAAACCGATGAAGTTTCCGGGTTGCGAATCCGTCTGAAGCCGGCAACTACTGGGATGTATCAGACCTAGTGTGCATTTTTTAATTACAAAAAATGCACACTAGGTCTGATACATCCCGGCAGGTCCCAACATCACCGGGATCGGACCGCGGAAGCTACTTCTTGCCTTCCTTCTTGGGAGCGGCTTCCTTCTTTGCCTCTTCCTTCTTCGGCTCTTCCTTCTTGGCCGCCGCCGCACCTTCGGTTGCAGCAGGCGCTGCGGTCGCCGGCACTGCCACCGCGCCCTCGGCCACCGCGGCAACCGCTTCCGGCTCAGGCTCGGCAACGCGCGGGCTATGCACCGACACCGCCACCGGATTGCGATGCGCCAGTTCCGGAAGCGTGACGCCAGCAGGCAGCGGCACGTCCGACAGATGCAGCGTTTCGTTCAGATTCATGCCGGACAGGTCCAGCTCCAGAAATTCCGGCAGATCCTTCGGCAGGCAGCTGACTTCAACGTCCTGGATCAGATGCGACACGATGCCGCCCTGCGTCTTCACGCCCGGCGCCACCGCTTCACCCTTGAAGTGGATCGGCAGATGTATCTTGAGTTTTTCGTTCTCCAGCACCCGCTGCAAGTCCACGTGCACCACGGCATTGCGCGCAGGATGCATCTGCACGTCGCGCACGATGGCCGGCTGGCCCTGCGCTTCGACATTGACGCTGATGATCGAGGAATAGAATTTCTCGTTACCGATCAGTGTCAACAGCTGCTGATGATCGAGCGTGATATTGCGCGGCTCACCGTCGCCGCCATAAAGAACCGCGGGAACCTTACCGGCACGACGCAGGCGGCGGCTCGCACCCTTGCCCTGATCGTGACGCGGGTCCGCGCCAACCTGAAATGTAATACGCATGTTCTTGACTCCTGACAGTTCACAACTACGGACGCGCACCGCGACCAGTGGGCATCCACCCTCAACTCTCACCCGATAGAAACTCAATCGATATACAGCGAGCTCACCGACTCCTCGTCGCGAATGCGACGGATAGTCTCGGCTAGCAGCGAGGCCACTGACAGCTGGCGGATGCGCGGGCATTCCTTCGCGGCGTCCGACAGCGGAATAGTGTCGGTCACCACCAGCTCATCGAGCGCGGAGGTCGCGATGCGCTCCACCGCACCGCCCGACAGCACCGCGTGGGTGATATAGGCCACCACCTTGAGCGCGCCCTCCTCTTTCAACGCCTGCGCCGCCACGCACAGCGTGCCGGCGGTATCGACCATGTCGTCGATCAGTACGCAGGTCTTGCCGGTGACCTCGCCGATAATGTTCATGATCTTCGACTCATTTGGCCGCGGGCGCCGCTTGTCGATGATCGCCAGGTCCGCATCGTCGAGCCGTTTGGCGATCGCGCGCGCGCGCACCACGCCGCCGACGTCGGGCGACACCACGATCAGGTTCGGGTAGCGCTGGCGCCAGACCTCGCCCAGCAGCACCGGCGACCCATACACATTGTCCACCGGTATCGCAAAGAACCCCTGGATCTGGTCCGAGTGCAGATCCAGTGTCAGCAGGCGGTGCACGCCCGAATTGCTGATCATATCCGCGACCAGTTTCGCCGTGATGGCCGAGCGTGTCGCGCGCGGCCTTCGGTCCTGGCGCGCGTAACCGAAGTACGGCACCACCGCCGTGATGCGCGCCGCCGAGGCCCGCCGGCAGGCATCCACCATCACCAGCAACTCCATCAGGTGATCGTTCGCCGGCGGACTGGTGGGCTGCACGATGAACACGTCGCGCCCGCGCACGTTCTCCATGATCTCGATGTTGACTTCACCGTCGCTGAAACGACCGACCGCTGCCCGGCCTACCGGTTGCTGCAGATGACGTGCGATGTCGTGCGCCAGCGCGGGATTCGCATTCCCCGTGAACAGTGCCAGCGTTTCAGATTCCACGATCAATGTTCCCCGCTCAGATCATAGTGGCTGGGGTGGAAGGATTCGAACCTCCGAATGGCGGGATCAAAACCCGCTGCCTTACCACTTGGCGACACCCCAGCAGTCCATCACTCGCACCGCACGCATCAGCCGTGCATTCGCAGCATCGCATGCAACGGCGAGCGATTCAGTCCGCGCGCGACAAAACTGCCCCATCGGTCTGGCACCCGCGCCGCGACGCGCTCCGCGTCCTCGACGCGCTCGAAGCTGGCGAAGATGCAGGCGCCGGTGCCGCTCATGCGCGCCGAGATCGGTGCGCCGTGGGCATCGATCTGTCCACGCAGCCACGACAGCGCCTCGGCCACCTCTGGGCGGCGCGCGCATACTACCGGTTCAAACACGTTGACGGCGCGGCTTTCGGAAAAGGCGCGTATTGTGATGACGGCGGAATTTCGTGTCAATTCAGGGGCCTGGAAGATCTCAGCGGTGCTCACGCCGATTCCGGGGTGAATCACCAGAAACCAGCGCGGCGCCAGTTCCATCGCGGTGAGCCGCTCCCCGCGACCCTCCCCCCAGGCCGAATTCCCATAGACAAACACCGGCACGTCCGCCCCCAGCTGCACCCCCAGCGTCGCCAGCTCTTCCAGTCCCAGATCGCAGTGCCACAGGGCATTGAGCCCCAGCAGCACGCTGGCTGCATCCGAGCTGCCGCCGCCTAATCCCCCACCGGCCGGAATATGTTTAATAACCTGGATGTCCGCGCCCAGCGCCACCCCGGTGTGCCGCTTCAGTGCCCAGGCGGCGCGCACCGCCAGGTCCTTCTCCGGCTCGACCTCTCGCATGCCAGCGCTGCGGGCAATACGGCCGTCGGCGCGCACTGCCAGTCCGATCCGATCGCAGCGCTCGATCAGCTGGAAAATCGTCTGCAGGTCGTGATAGCCATCCGCACGCCGCCCGGTGACATGCAGAAACAGGTTGAGTTTGGCCGGCGCCGGCCACCAGGTCAGCTCACTCACCGCGCGCTCACAGGTGCCAGGCGTCCACGACTAGCCGCAGTCGCAGTGAGCCGCGCGTCACGCTGAGCCGTCGCGGCAGCCATTGCTGCTGCACCAGGACATATTCCCCGTAATCAACCTGCCAACCTCCCTGCTCGAGTCGCGCCAGTCGTTGTTGCGAATCGACCGACTCCTGCGCGCTCATCGCCGGATCGCTGGCGCCAAGCATCCAGAACCGCAGGCTGCTGAACGGAGGCTCGAAACCAAGCGTCGCGCGCAGCTCGTCAACGGCTGCGGAACTGTCGAGCGTCAGCCCCTTGCTGGTCGTGAGCTGCAGAGTGGCCGCGCCCAGTTCGATGTGCGCGGCGCCGAATCCCAGCGGCGCCGTCAGGTCGATGCTGGCGCGCTCATCCTGCTGCTGCCAGCGCAGTCCGGCGCTGAAACCCTCGCTGCCGGTGGCGGCTGCCAGCCGGCCCTGCAGTTCGAAACGGTTGATGGCCTGCAACGCGGGCAGGCGCTGCGCCCATGGCAGCGGTGCAGCGATCGGTTTCGGAAGCGTGGCGCAGGCGCTGAGCAGGCCAGCCAGCACCACCGCGCTGCCACGCCGGCTCCAGCCTGTCATAGCGCTCAGATGGAGGTACCTGTCCCCTGGAGCGAGAGCGACGGCACGCCGGCGCGCTGTTGCGCGGCCTTGACCAGCGCATTGTCGGGATCGATCATCAGCGCCCGGTTCCAGGTCTCGCGCGCCTTGGCCTTGTCGCCCAGCGCCCACAACACTTCGCCCCAATGCGCGCCGATGTCGCCGTCCTGATCCAGGCGGAACGCGCGCTCCAGTAGCGGCAGCGCGGCCTGCAGCATGCCGCGCCGGTACTGCAGCCAGCCGAGGCTGTCGAGTATGGCCGGATTGTCGGGCTCGGACTTGAGCGCGGAGTTGATCAGGCGTTGTGCGCGGGACAGGTCCCGGTTGTGGTCGGCGAGAATGAATCCCAGCGCGTTGCTGATCGCGCTGTCCTGCGGCCGATCGCGATACAGCATCTCGAGCTGCGCGATCGCGGCGTCGGTGCGGCCGGCCTTCTCCAGCAGCACCGCCTTCTGGTAGAGCACGTCAGGGTGGCCGGGAAAGCGCGCCAGCACATCGTCGATGCGCGCCAGCGCCTGGTTGCCTTCGCCGCCGTTGGCGAGCAGCTGCGCCTGGGCGATTTCCGCCTCCAGCCGCGTCGCTGGCGGGGCATCGTCCTTGGCCTGCAGCAGCGCCAGCGCATCACTACGCTGCCCCTCCTTATAGAGAAGGGTGGCGGCGCGATTGCGCGCGGCCGCTTCCAGCCCGGTGCCGCTGAGCATCTGGTAGCCGCGCAGCGCGTTGGCCACTTCGCCGCGGCGCTCTGCGATCGCCGCCAGGTAATACACGGCGATACCTGAGGACTCCGGATCCTTCAGCAGCGCCGAGAACACGTTCTGCGCCTCGCCGTAGTCGCCGCGATCGAAGGCGAGCAGCCCGAGGCGGCGTTCGGCCTGCGGCCGCAGCGCGGCGCTGTCGCGCAGGCTTTCGAGCGCCATGCGCGCCTCGCGCTCGCGGCCCAGCACAATCAGCACGTCAGCGGCGGCAAAACTCTGCTCCTTGGGCGCCGCGCTACGAGCAGCCCCGGCCGCGGCCACCGCCAGGTCGGCCTCCCCAAGGCCCGCATGGGCGCGCGCCAGCAGCAGTTGCGTTGGCGCACGCTCGGCACCGGCACTCAGGGCGCGCTGCCCGTACTGCAGCGCCTCGCGGTAATTCCAGCCGTCAAACGCCAGATCGGCCAGCGCCAGCTGCGCCCGGCCGCTCTGCAGCCGTGCGACCTGCGCGCCACGCACCATCGCCAAGGTCGCCGATACGCCCGATTCCAGCGCCACCTGACTCATCTGTTCAGCGATGTTGTCATCGGCAGCCGCGCCGCCCGCGCCGGAACTGCCAGCGGCGCTATTGTGCTCGCCGCCTTTGGCATCATGGCCGCGCTGGCCGCGCCGGGCCGGGGCCAGACCGCCGCCATTGCTGATCCAGCCCTCGAAGGCACTGCGGGCGTCATCGATCTTGTAGAGTCCGAGGTTGGCTCGCATCGCGGCCCGTAGGGGCGCCGGGTCGGTCGGTGTCAGTTGCCGCCAGCGCGCCGCGGCGCGTTCGGCGGCCTGGAACTGGCCGCAGTCGAGCGCCACGCCGGTGGCACGCTCGGCGAGCCTGGCGTCGGCCAGCCGCTGCGCGGCGACAGTGTAGTTGGCAGCCGCGCGGCCGCAGTCATCGCGCTGCAGCGCAATCTCCGCAGTCATGACCAGCGCGTTGGAATCTTCCACATCGCGCAGGCTGTCCGAGGAGGCCAGGGCAGTACCCAACAGCGCGCACAGCGCTGTTGCACCGGTCAAAAGCTTCCGGGCAGCAAGGGTGAGGTGGCGAGGCTCCATGGCCGCTAGACTATAGCTGAAGATGAAAGCATCGATCCGCCAAAAGCTCGAAAAAGCCGAGCAGCGATTTGAAGAGCTGGGACACCTGCTCGCCGACCCCGAAATGAGCGGAAACTCGCAGCAATTCCGGGATCTGTCGGTCGAGTACGCCCGCCTGCAGCCTACCGCCGCGGCATTTGCCGACTATCGGCGGCTCGAGCAGGAGCTCGCCAGCGCACACGACATGCTGACCGACGCGGATTCCGACATGCGGGCGCTCGGCGAGGAAGAGCTCGCCGCCGTCAGGCAGCGCCTGGAGCAGCGCGACAGCGAGCTGCAGCGGCTGCTGCTGCCGCGCGACGCGCGCGATCAGGGCAACATATTTCTCGAGATCCGCGCCGGTACCGGCGGCGACGAGGCTGCCATCTTCGCCGGCGAGCTGCTGCGCATGTACAGCCGCTATGCCGAGTCGCAGGGCTGGCAAGTCGAAACCCTGAGCGAGAGTCCCGGCGAGCATGGCGGCTATCGTGAGGTGATCAGCCGGATCGTCGGCCGCGGCGCGTTCTCCAAGCTCAAGTTCGAATCCGGCACTCACCGCGTACAGCGCGTACCGGCGACCGAGGCCCAGGGGCGCATTCATACCTCCGCGGTCACGGTCGCCATCCTGCCGGAGCTTGACGAGGTCGAGAAGGTCGACCTGAATCCGGCGGATCTGCGCATCGACACCTTCCGTGCCTCGGGCGCCGGCGGCCAGCACGTGAACAAGACCGACTCGGCGATACGCATCACGCATATCCCCAGCGGCATCGTCGTGGAGTGCCAGGATGAGCGCTCGCAGCACAAGAACCGCTCGCGTGCGATGTCGCTGCTGGCGGCGCGGCTGTTGGCCGCCGAACAGGAAAAGCAGCAGGCAGCGCAGGCGCAGTCACGCAAGCTGCAGGTCGGCAGCGGCGACCGCTCCGAGCGCATCCGCACCTACAATTTTCCACAGGGCCGGGTAACCGACCACCGCATCAACCTGACCCTGTACCGGCTGGCGGACATCATGCAGGGCCAGATCGAGGAACTGCTGCAGGGCTTGCAACAGGAATATCAGGCGGAGCTGCTGGCCGCCGAATGAAGCGTGAGCGCCAGGGCACTGAAGAACACACAGCCGATCGCCCAGATGCCCACCGTGACCGCGGCCACCAGCGCCTGCACCGCCGGACCCTGGCCGACCAGCAACGCCGCCAGGATGCTCAACACCGCAGCGGCGGCCAGGGTACAGACCAACAGGATCAGCACCGCGATCACGATCGTCGCCATTACCTTCCACCAGTACGGCCGGATCAGCTGTACGCAGCGCAGCAACGCCGCGAACGGATTGAGGTTCTCGAACAGCAGCACCGGCAGCAGCACCAGGTAGCACACCAGCAGGAAAATCCCCGGCAAAATCAGCAATGTGAAGCCGAAGAACAGACTCAGCTGAGCCAGGATCCAGCTCACCAGGATGACCGGCAGGCGGTGCGCGGCGGCGGCCAGCTCGGCGGTGAAGTCGATGGTCGCACCACTGGCGAACGCTCGCTGTCGCAGCATCATTGCGCTGACGATGAACACCGTCGCGGCTGAAGCGACTAGCGCCAGCAGCCAGTAGTCGGTGTCCGACGGCATGCCGAACGTGAGCGTATGGCCGCTCGCGATCCAGTAGAAATTCGGGATCTCGAGGCACAATACCCCTACCATCGCGAACGGCAGGCACTTGAGCAGCGTCGCGCGGAACAGCTGGCTCGCCGCATCCAGCAGGTTGCTGACGCTGGCGTCGAGCCGAGGCGGCTTCGATGCAGTCATAATGGCTCCATCATGGCGGAATCCGGCAATGTAACAGACCGCGCTGATCGCGCAGACGACCCTGAGCGTGCCAACCGGATGGCCGCTCCGGACACGGTGCGCGGATTGCTCGAGCGCGGCTGGGCCCAGCTCGTCGGCAGCAGCGAATCCTCACGCCTGGATGCCGAAATCCTGCTCGCGCACGCGCTGCGGCGACCGCGCAGCTATCTGCCGGCGCATGACAATGTACCGGTCGAAGAGGCAACGATCGCGCGCTACCAATCGCTGCTGGCGAGAGCCGCGCAGGGCGAACCGCTGGCCTACCTCACCGGCGAGCGCGAATTCTGGTCGCTGCCGCTGACGGTGACGCCCGACGTACTGATCCCACGCCCGGAGACTGAGCTCGCGGTGGAGCGCTGCCTGGCGCTGCGCGACGCCGCCCCGGCCGCGGTCGCCGATCTCGGCACCGGCTCGGGCGCCATCGCGCTGGCGCTGGCGGTCGAACGGCCGCTGTGGCACGTCATGGCCACCGACTGTGATGCCAGCGCGTTGCAGGTAGCGCGCGGCAACGCCGAGCGACTGGGCGCCAGGAATGTTTATTTCTCGCAGGGTGACTGGCTCGGGCCGTTGCAGGGGCGCCAGTTCGACCTGATCGTCAGCAATCCGCCGTATGTGGCGGCACACGACCCGGCTCTGCATGCCCTGCGCTACGAACCGGCCGCGGCGCTGACTCCGGGAGTCAGCGGCTTGGAAGCACTGCGGCGAATTGTTCTGCAAGCCCCCGCCCATCTGCTGCCGGGCGGCTGGCTGGTGCTCGAACACGGCGCCGGCCAGGCCGCCGAGGTTGCCGGCTCGCTTGTGGATGCCGGCTATGCTCGCGTACGCTGCTATGCCGATCTTGCCGGTCGCGACCGCGTCACCGAGGCGCAGTGGCCATGACGGCCGGCGTCGGCACATCGAAAGCACGAGGAACACGACCATGGTTCGATTCGAGACCTCTCACGGCGGCTTCACCGTCGAGCTGTACCACGAGGACGCGCCGCAGACGGTTGAGAACTTCCTGCGCTATGTCGATGATGAATTCTTCGACGGCACGATCTTCCATCGCATCGTGCCCGGTTTCGTCATCCAGGGTGGCGGGCTCACGACCGATTTCGTGCAGAAAAAGACCCGCCCGCCGGTAAAAAATGAGGCAGCCAACGGTGTGCGCAACCAACGCGGCACGCTATCGATGGCCCGCACCGATGAGATCCACAGCGCCACCTCGCAGTTTTTTGTCAACCTGGCCGACAACGATTTTCTCGACCAGCGGCCAGGCCAGTACGGCTACGCGGTATTCGGCCGCATCGCCGACGGAATGGATGTGATCGATCGCATCGCCAAGGTCGGCACCGGGCGCCGCAAGGGCCATTCCGACGCGCCGCTGGAAGACGTCGTGATCAGCTCGGCGCGGCGCGTGCAACCGGCAAAGTAGCCGTTTCGGGCGATGGCGAGGGCGCAGCGTAACGGCGCTCCGCACAATGGCAGCGGCCGGCGCCGTTCGCATCGCGGTATCGGCTACCGGCTGGTGCGCGCACTGGGCCTGACGCTGCTCGCTGCACTGCTGCTGATGGCGCTGAGCGTGCTGGCGCTGCGTTGGATCGATCCGCCGATCAGCGCCTTCATGCTGACGGCGCGCATCCAGGCAATGCTCGAGGCCGGACACGGCTACCACACCGAGTACCGATGGGTGTCTCTGGAACAGATCTCACCGCAGGCTGCCATTGCCGTGATCGCTTCCGAAGACCAGCAGTTTCCGTTCCATGGCGGCTTCGACTTCAAGTCGATCCGCGAGGCGGTGCGGGCCCACGAGCGCGGCCATAAGCTTCGCGGCGCCAGCACCATCACCCAGCAGGTGGCGAAGAACCTGTTCCTGTGGTCGGGCCGCAGCCTTACGCGCAAAGGGCTTGAGGCCATGCTGACGATCATGATCGAAACCATGTGGCCAAAGGAGCGGATCCTCGAGGTGTATCTGAATATCGTCCAGTTCGGCCGCGGCATCTATGGGGTCGAAGCGGCGGCGCAACACTTCTTTCATGAAAGTGCGGCGCGCCTCACGCGCCAGCAAAGCGCACTGCTCGCGGTGGTGCTGCCCAATCCGCTGCGCCTGCGCGTCGATGCGCCGTCGAGCTATGTACTCTCCCAGCGCGACTGGACTCTGAAGCAGATGGCGGATCTGGGCGGTCCGGCCTACCTGAGGGAGATCGAGCCGCCGTAGGGCTGCGCCGCAGGCCCGGCGGTTGCATTGGCGGCGCAGCTGACGCAGGCTGGATTCCTCAGCGCGCATGGACACCGAATCGAACCGATCTGCCGCTACCGCTGCACCGGCCGCCGCGCCGGTGTCGTCGCGCGAGCGCCAGTACCGCTATTACGATTTCTTCATGGCGGCGTACGTCTGTATTCTGCTGTGCGCCAACCTGATCGGACCGGCGAAGATATCCACTGTCCAGCTGCCCTTCATCGGCGGCGTGACCTTCCTGGCTGGCGTGCTGTTCTTCCCGCTGTCTTATATCTTCGGCGACATTCTGACCGAGGTCTACGGCTACGCGCGCGATCGGCGGGTGGTCTGGGCCGGCTTCGTAGCGCTGGCCTTTGCCGCGCTGATGGCGGCCGTCATCGTCGCGCTGCCGCCGGCGCCGCGATGGCGCAGTAACCAGCCGGCGGTCGAGGCCATTTTTGGCAATACCCCCCGGATCGTAGCCGCCTCGATCATCGCCTTCTGGTGCGGTTCGTTCGTGAATAGCTTCGTTATGGCAAAGATGAAGATCTGGACCAACGGCCGCTGGCTCTGGACGCGTACCGTCGGCTCGACGCTGTGCGGCGAGCTGGTGGACAGCGCGCTATTCTATTCAATAGCCTTCTATGGCCTGTGGGATACCAGACTGCTCGCAGGCGTCATGCTCACGCAGTACGTGCTAAAGAGCGGCTGGGAGATCGTCATGACACCGGTGACCTACCGCATCGTCGGATTCTTGAAACGCGCCGAGGGCGAGGACTATTACGATCGCGGCACGAATTTCACGCCGTTCTCGCTCAAGGCGTGAGCGGCACGTGGGAGCAGTTGAACCGGAGTACTTTTGCATCCAAAGGATCGGAGAATTCTATGCAGCAAGCGGTACGAAAATACCTGTTGGCTCTTGAAGCCGGCGACGCCGATAAGGCGGCGTCCCTGTTCGTCCCCGGTGGCTGGGTTCAGTCACCATTTCTGGGCCGGTTGCCGGTGCGCGATTTCGTGAACAAGGTGACGCGCGCCTCGAGCGGCTCGAAGCTGACGGTGCACGACGTGCTGGTGAGCGCCGAGGGCCATCTGCGGGCCGTCGCCTATTACCTGTATGACTGGTCGCTGAAGGACGGCTCGAACGTAGCGTTCGATTGCGCGGACGTCTTCAACTTCGACCCGAATACCGGCCGGATCGAGTCGATTGTGCTGGTTTACGATACCCGTCCGGTGCGCGACGTGGTCGAGAATAAATACCCGGGACCCTCGTGAGCTGAGCGGCACGGACAGGGAGCGACCAGTCATCCAGCCGCTGCCTGACCGTGCGGCTCAATTCAGGGAGTGCGGGGCTTCGGGGTTTGCCCCGCCGGTAAACAGCCGCTCGACGTCGATCGCGTCGAATCGATAGGGCCGGCCGCAGAATTCGCAGGTGACGGTCACCGCGCCCTGTTCGGCCAGGATGCTGCGCATCTCGTCCGGCCCGAGCGAGCGCAGCAGTCCTGCGACCCGGCCCTCGCTGCAACGGCAGGCAAAACGAACCGGCGAGCCCTGGAACAGGCGGCAATCATGCTCGCCGCAGACGCGTTGCAGCACTTGCTCCGCCGGGCCTAGCCGCAACAGCGATGCGTCAAGCGTCGCCACGCGCGGCTGCAGATCCTCCCACACGTGCTGCGACACGGCTGCGAGCGCCTCGCCCTGCGCGCCGGCGGCCGCAGGCAGCTTCTGCAACAGCACGCCGCCGGTGCTGACACTGTCCGCCGCCAATGCAATGCGCGTCGGCAACTGCTCGGAGGTGGCGAAATAGTTTTCCAGGCACTCTGCCAGCGTTGCGCCTGCCAGCGCGACGATGCCCTGGTAGCGGGCGGACCGCTCCTCCGCCTCGATGGTGACGGTCAGCCGCCCGTCGCCCACCAGTTGTCGAAACGCTATCGCCCCATCGATGCCGTCATCGAAACGGGCGACCGCGCGAATGACGAATTCATGCGTGCATTGCGCTACCAGCAGATTCACCAGGCCATCGCCGGCGAGCTGCAGCGTCAGCGTGCCGTGGAATTTGAGCGTGGCGGCAAGCAGCAGCGATGCCGTGACCGCCTCGCCCAGCAGTGCCTCCACCGGCGAGGGGTAGCGCTGATGCCTGCGCATCTCGCGCCAGGCGCCATCGAGCCGGATCCAGAAGCCGCGCACCGGGTGGCGTTCGAGTATGAAGCGCCGCAGCTCACCGTCACCGCCTGCCGGCACCTCAACCACTGAGTTTCTTTTTCAGCAGCTCGTTGAGGCGCGCTGGGTTTGCCTTTCCCTGCGTTGCCTTCATCGCCTGCCCGACGAAGAACCCGAACAGCTTGTCCTTGCCGGAGCGATACTGCGCAAGCTGCGAGGGGTTGGCTGCCATCACGGCATCGATCGCCGCTGCGATCGCCGAGTCATCGGTGATCTGGCGCCAGCCGCGCGCCTCAATGATCGCATCGGCATCCGTACCTTCTTCCCACATCGCCTCCAGCACGTCCTTGGCCATCTTGCCCGAGATGGTGCCGTCGGCGACTCGCGCCAGTAGTTTCGTCAGGGCAGCTGGCGCGACGCGGCTGCCGCTGATTTCGATCCCGTCGCGGTTGAGCAGGCCCGCGAGTTCGCCCATGATCGTATTGGCCGCAAGTTTCGGGCTGATCACAATATCGGGGATACTCGCCGCCTTCTCGAGCACGGTCTCAAAGTAGTCGGCCAGCTCGGCACTGCTGGTGAGCACCCCGGCGTCGTAGGCCGAGAGTGCAAAATCCTGGCGCAGCCGCTGTGCCTTCTGGTCGGGCAGTTCCGGCAGGCTGGCGCACACCGTATCGATATACAGCTGGTCGATCTCGACCGGCAGCAGGTCAGGATCCGGGAAATAGCGGTAGTCGTTGGCTTCCTCCTTGGAGCGCATCGATCGTGTCTCTGCGCGATCGGCATCGTACAACCTTGTCTCCTGCACCACCTGGCCTCCGCCCTCGAGCAGCTCGATCTGGCGCGCGACCTCGTAGTTAATGGCCTTCTCCACGAAGCGGAACGAGTTGAGGTTCTTTATCTCAGCGCGCGTGCCCAGTTTTTCCGCACCGCGCGCTCGTACCGAGACGTTGGCATCGCAGCGGAACGAACCTTCCTGCATGTTGCCGTCGCAGATCTCCAGGTAGCGCACCAGCGTATGGATCTTCTTCATGTAGGCGATCGCTTCCCTGGCGGAGCGCATCTCCGGCTCGGAGACGATCTCGATCAGCGGCGTGCCGGCCCGATTCAGGTCGACGCCGGTCAGGCCGGCGATGCCCTCATGCAGCGACTTGCCGGCATCCTCCTCCAGGTGCGCACGCGTGACGTCGATGCGCTTGACCGTGCCGTCATCGAGCACAATGTCGACCGCTCCGCCGCAGACAATCGGCAGCTCGTACTGGCTGATCTGGTAGCCCTTCGGCAGGTCGGGATAGAAGTAGTTCTTGCGCGCAAAAATCGAGCGCCGCATCACCCGCGCATTGATCGCGAGCCCGAACTTCACCGCCATGCGTACCGCCTCGGCATTGAGTACCGGCAGCACGCCGGGATAGGCCAGGTCCACCAGGTTGGCCTGCGCATTTGCCGGCGCCCCATAAGCGGTGGCGGAGCCGGAGAAGATCTTCGACTGCGTCGCCAGCTGGGCGTGAATCTCCAGCCCGATGACGGTTTCCCATTCCATCAGGCAAACCCCGGCGGTACCCGCCGATGCCAATCGCTTTCCAGCTGGTAGCGATGCGCGACATTCAGCAGCCGCTCCTCGCCGAAATGCGGGCCGATGATCTGCATGGCGGTCGGCAGGCCGTGCGACAGGCCGCAGGGCAGCGAGATCGCCGGCAAACCCGCAAGGTTTGCGCCGATGGTATAGATGTCATTCAGGTACATGGTGACCGGATCGCTGGTCTTGGCCCCGAGTTCGAACGCGGTGGTCGGCGTGGTCGGGCCGATCACCACATCGACTTCGTGGAATGCGCGCTCGAAATCGTTGCTGATAAGCTGCCGCACGCGCTGTGCCTTGAGGTAGAAGGCATCGTAATAGCCGGCCGACAGCACGTAGGTGCCGGTCATGATGCGACGCTTGACCTCGGCGCCGAAACCCTCGCCGCGCGAGCGCTGGTACAGGTCCAGCAGATCGCGCGGATTGTCGCAGCGATGGCCGTAGCGCACGCCATCGAAACGGGCCAGGTTCGACGAACATTCCGCCGGCGCCACCACGTAATAGGTCGGCACCGAGAGCGGCAGATTCGGCAGGCTGACATCCTTGATCACGGCGCCCTGCGAGCGCAGCAGATCGAGCGCGGCGCGGATGTGCTGCTCGATCTCAGGATCGAGCCCTTTATCGAAGAATTCCTTCAGCACGCCAATCTTCAGGCCCTTGATCGGCTGCCCGAGTACGCCGTTGTAGTCAGGCACCGGCAACTCGACGCTGGTGGAATCGCGCTCATCGAAACCGGCCATCGCCCCCAACAGCAGCGCCGCATCCTCGGCGCTGCGCGTAATCAGGCCGCCCTGATCCAGGCTCGAGGCAAACGCGACCATGCCGAAGCGCGACACGCGGCCATAGGTGGGTTTGAGTCCGGTCACGCCGCACAGCGCCGCCGGCTGACGAATCGAGCCGCCGGTGTCGGTCGCGGTCGCCGCCGGCGTCAGGCGGGCGGCCACCGCCGCCGCCGATCCGCCCGAGGAGCCGCCCGGTACGCGCGCGACGTCCCAGGGGTTCTTCACCGGGCCGAAGAAGCTGGTTTCATTCGAGGATCCCATCGCGAACTCGTCCATATTGGTCTTGCCCAGCATGACGACGCCGGCCGCCCGCAGGCGCTCGACCACCGTGGCATCGTAGGGTGAGACAAAATTCGCCAGCATGCGCGACCCACAGGTGGTCTTCTCGCCGCGGGTACAGAAGATATCCTTGTGGGCGATGGGCACGCCGGTGAGCGGCCCGGCGTCTTTCGCGCGTAGGCGTGCGTCGGCCTGCGCCGCTTCGACCAGCGCCGCCTCGGCCGTGATGCTGATGAACGCATTAAGATCGGCCTGATGCCGCGTCACACGCTCAAGGAAGGCTCGCGTGACCTCGACACTTGAGAGCTGGCGCGCCTGCAGCGCCGCGGACAGCTCCGCGACGCTCATGTCATGCGGTGCACTCATTCGATCACTCGGGGAACCAGGTACAGGCCGGCCTCGACCTGAGGCGCATTGCGCTGGTACAGCTCGTGCCGGTCGGTCTCGGTGACGCTGTCGAATCGCAGGCGCTGGCGCTGCCCCGGCAGCGGGTGCGCCATGGGCTCGACCTGGCTGGTGTCGGCACGGTCGAGCTCGCCCACCAGCCCCATAATGCGCGACAGCCCCTCCACGTAGAGCGGAATCTCCTGCTCGGTCAGCGCAAGACGCGCCAGGCGGGCGATGTTCACGATGTCGCTGCGATTGAGGCTCATGGGGAAAGGTCACATTTTCGCAGAAAAAACAGCGCGAAATCATACACCTCGCCTTGTGGAATGTCCTCTCGGTTGCTAGATTAGCGCGCGATTTTAGGACGCCTGTTTAACTCCCGGAAAGGTCGGCCGCTCTCATGTTCAAACGCCTGCGCGGCTATTTCTCCAGCGATCTGTCGATCGATCTGGGCACCGCCAATACGCTGATCTACGTGCGTGACAAGGGCATAGTTCTCAATGAGCCCTCGGTGGTGGCAGTGCAGGATGAACCTTCGCGCGGCGGCAAGATCATCGTCGCCGTCGGCCAGGACGCCAAGGCCATGCTGGGTCGCACACCCGGCCACATTACCGCCGTTCGGCCGATGAAGGACGGCGTCATCGCCGATTTCACCTACACCGAGAAGATGCTGCAGTACTTCATCAACAAGGTGCATGGCAATCGCTTCCTCAAGCCCTCGCCCCGGGTGCTGGTATGCGTACCGTTCGGCTCGACCCAGGTCGAGCGCCGCGCGATCCGCGAGTCGGCCGAGGGAGCCGGCGCACGCAACGTCGGCATTGTGAGCGAACCGATGGCTGCCGCGGTCGGCGCGGGACTGCCGGTTCAGGAGGCACGCGGGTCGATGGTGCTCGACATCGGCGGCGGTACCAGTGAGGTCGCCGTGATTTCGCTCAACGGCATTGTCTACGCCAATTCGGCCCGAATCGGCGGTGATCGCTTCGACGATGCGATCATGAACTACGTGCGCCGCAACTATGGAATTCTGATCGGCGAGGCCACGGCCGAGCGCATCAAGATCGAGATCGGGTCGGCCTATCCCGGCCAGCAGGTGCGCGAGCTATCGGTCAAGGGTCGCAACCTGTCGGAAGGGGTACCGCGCAGTTTCACGCTCAACAGCAACGAGATTCTCGAGGCGCTGCAGGAGCCGCTGCAGGGAATCGTGAGCGCGGTCAAGCAGGCACTGGAGCAGACGCCGCCCGAGCTTGGCGCTGATGTGGCCGAGCGCGGCATTGTGCTCACCGGTGGCGGCGCGCTGCTGCGCGATATCGACAAGCTGCTGATGGAAGAGACCGGCCTGCCGGTGATGGTTGCCGACGACCCGCTGACGTGCGTCGCACGCGGCGGCGGTCGCATCCTCGAGCTGATGGATCAGATGGGGCCCGGACATTTCGGCTTGGAATAATACCGCTCGAGCGCAGTACCGGCCGATCCACGGCATTCGACGGCGTGCCGGACGCGGCGCTGCACATGCGCAGTAATCGCGCAGGCCGCTAGGAGGTCCGCCATGGCGGTCTTCGGCCCCGACGTTGATCGACCCCTGTACGGTCGTGGGCCGTCGGTGGGGCTGCGTTTCACCGTTTACGCCATCCTCTCGATCGTACTGATGTACTACGACCAGCACGGCCACTGGGTGCAGCGTCTGCATTACGCGCTCGATGCGGCAGCGTATCCGGTGCAGGTCGCGGTCAGCTCTCCGCGCGCGGCGTGGAACTGGATGACACAGAGTTTCCAGACCCGCGACGCACTGCAGGCCGAGAACAAGCGCTTGCACGACCAGCTACTGGCACTTGAGATGAGCGTCGTGCGGCAAGACGCGCTGGAGCAGGAAAATGCCGAACTGCGCGGTCTGCGCGCCGCCCTGCCGCCATTCATCAAGAAATGGCAGCTGGCGGAAATCATCAGCGTCGAGACCAACCCGCTGCGTCAGCGCGTCGTGATCAACAAGGGCACCGCCGACGGCGTGACGCTGAACCAGGCGGTCGTCGACGGCAGCGGTGTTCTGGGTCAGGTCGCCCGCGTGGGGCCCTGGAGCGCCGAGGTGATCCTGGTCACCGATCCCGAGCACGCGATCCCGGTCGAAGTGACCCGCAACAGCCTGCGCTCCATTGCGGTGGGCTCGGGCAATACCGGCGAGCTGTTGCTGCCCTACCTGGCGATCAACTCCGACGTCAAAGGCGGCGATCTGCTGGTGAGTTCGGGGCTGGGCGGGGTATTTCCCTCGGGCCTTCCGGTCGCGCGCATCAGCGGCGTGCGGCGCGAGCCCAATCAACTGCTGGCGCAGGTGCGGGCGACGCCGCTGGCCCATGTCGAGCGCGACCGTGAAGTGGTGTTGCTGCAGTTCGAGCCGTCGCACCCGGCAGCCCCGGCGCCCACGCCACCGATCGCACCGGAAGTGGCCCCGGTGGCGAAGCCGGCGCCGAAGATTTCGGATCCGGACGAATGACCACGGCACTGCAGCGCAGCGCGCCATGAGCGACCGCCACCCACGCCTGATCGTCCTGACGACCACGATCATCGCCCTGGTGTTCACGGTGTTGCCGTTGCCCACCTGGCTCGCCATCGTGCGACCGGCGTTCCTGGTGCTTACCGTACTGTACTGGTCGATCATGATTCCGCGCGCCGGCGGCCTGCTGCTGGGCTACGCCAGCGGACTGGCGCTCGACGTGTTTCAGGGCTCGCTGCTGGGCGAGCATGGGCTGGCACTGGCCTTCGTGACCTATCTGGCGATCCGCCTGCACCTGCTGATGCGAGCCAAGCCACTGTTTGAGCAGTCGCTGTTTGTGTTTGCGGCGCTGATGGTTTATGAGTTTCTGCTGTGGGTGATCGATGGCTGGAGCGGCCATCCCCTGTCCACGCCGACACGCTGGGTGCACGCCTTCACCGGCGCCCTGATCTGGCCGCTGGTGGTCGGCATCCTCGGCCGCTTTCGCACCTCGCGCTAACGCCCCGGATCACCATCCTCTGTAGCCACCTAGAGACTTCCGTACCGAGCACCTCGTGGATTCACGCGTTCGCATCAAGGACCACTGGAACGAGCAGCGCATCTTCACGCAGCGCACGCTCGGGGCAGCGGTCGTCATCGCCGTCATGGTGCTGACGCTGATCGGGCGCCTGACCTACCTGCAGGTGTGGCGGCATGACTATTATGCCGAGCTCTCGCAGGGCAACCGCGTACGGCTCGATCCGATCCCCGCCAGCCGCGGCCTGATCTTCGACCGTAACGGCACGGTGATAGCCGACAACGAGCCCGCCTACCAGCTCGAGTTGATCCGCGAGCAGGTGCCGAATCTCAACGACACGCTCAGGCGCCTGACCGCCCTCGGACTCATCGACCGCGATGAACTCGAGGACACGCGCCGCATGATCTTCTCGCGTCGCAGCTTCGACAGTGTGCCGGTACGCCTGCGGCTCACCGATGAGGAGATCGGCCGCTTCGCGGTGCATCGTTACCAGTTCCCCGGAGTCGACCTGGCCACTCGCCAGACGCGCCACTACCCCTACGGCCAGCTCGGCGTACATGCCCTGGGCTACGTCAGCGCCATCAGCGTTCAGGACCTGGAGCATATCGATCGCGTCACCTACGCCGGCACGGCGCTGATCGGCAAGCTCGGCATCGAGAGCACCTACGAACGCTCGCTGCATGGCAAGAACGGCTTTCGCGAAATCCTGGTCAATGCGCAGGGTCGTTCGGTACAGCGCGAGGGCGCATTTGCCGCAGAACTTCATTCGCAGGCGCCAATCGCCGGCGATGATCTTATGCTGTCGATCGACCTCAGGACGCAGCAAGCCGCCGAGGATGCACTCGGGGATCATCGCGGTGCGGTGGTCGCGATCGATCCCAGCAATGGCGACGTGCTGGCGCTGGCCAGCAAGCCCGGGTTCGATCCGGCGGCGTTCGCCCGCGGACTGTCGCGCGCCGAGTACGCGCACCTGTCCGAGGATATCGACAAGCCATTGTTCAACCGGGCATTGCGCGGCACCTACCCGTCCGGCTCGACCATCAAGCCGGTGATTGCGCTGGCGGGCCTGACCTATCACGTGGTAGATCCGAACCGGCAGGAATTCTGCGCCGGCGTGTTCCACCTGCCCGGCAGCATCCACCTGTATCGCGAAGGCAAGGGTGGCAAGCACGGCTACGTTGACCTGGAACGCGCGATCGCCAAGTCCTGCGATGTCTATTTCTACGGCCTCGCCGCGAACATCGGTGCCGACCATATCGCCGATTTCATGACCCCGTTCGGCTACGGGCAGCTCACCGGCATCGATATCAGCGGCGAGAAGCCGGGGCTGCTGCCCTCGCCCGAGTGGAAGCGCAAGGCCTTCAAGCGCCCGCAGGACCAGATCTGGTTTCCGGGCGAGACGGTCAACTTCGGGGTCGGCCAGGGCTATCTGCTGGTCACGCCGTTGCAGCTTGCGCACGTGGCCTCGGTACTGGCCGAGCGCGGCCGGAGCTTTCGTCCGCGGCTGGTGACCGGAGTTCGCGATCTCGAGGGCAATGTGAAGCCAATCGCCCCGGCACAGGTGCCGTCGATCGACGGTATCGCCACTGACGCCTGGGATCTGGTGCTGCGTGGAATGAAGGGCGCGGCGACCTACGGCACCGCCGCCGCGATCAGCAAGGGCGCGGGCTACACCATCGCGGGCAAGACCGGCACCGCGCAGGTGTTCACGGTCGGTCAGAACGAAAAATACGTCGAGAAGAACGTCGCCGAGCGCTTGCGCGACCACGCCTGGTTCATCGCCTTCGCACCGGCAGAGGCACCGCGTATCGCGATCGCCGTGCTGGTGGAGAACGGCGGCTTTGGCGCCAGTTCCGCGGCGCCGATCGCGCGCAAGGTCATGGACGCCTATCTGCTGCACGAAACCACGTCGCCGGCAACCGAGATCGCGGTGCCCGAGAGCCAGGCCAGTGATTGAAGATAGCGGCTATGCGCGCACGCGCCGCACGCTGTCGGCGAGCGCGAAACTGCTCTCGGCACTGAACCTCGACGGTCCGCTGCTGGTGGGACTGGGCCTGCTGGCACTCTATGGCCTGGCAATTCTCTACAGCGCCTCGGGCCAGAGCCTCGACACGATCCTGCGCACCCTGATCCGCCTTGCGCTCGGCACGGCCGCGATGCTGGCGCTGACTCACGCCAGTCCAAATTTCCTGCGCCGGCTGTCACCGTGGATCTACGTGCTCGGCGTGATGCTGTTGCTGGTGGTGGAGCTGACCGGCGCGATCGGCAAGGGAGCGCAGCGCTGGCTCAACCTCGGTATCGTTCGCTTTCAACCGTCCGAGGTAATGAAGCTCGCGGTGCCGATGCTGGCCGCCTGGTACCTGCATGACCGCCCGCTGCCGCCGGACTTGCGAGCCCTGCTGACCCTGGCCGTGATCATCTTCCTGCCGGCGGGACTGGTCGCGATGCAGCCGGACCTGGGGACCGCAGCGCTGATCGCCGCCAGCGGCGCATTGCTGGTACTGATGGCCGGACTGTCACTGCGTATCGTCGTGCTGCTGCTGGGGCTGGCGGTGGCTGGCGCGGTGGGCGGCTGGCATTTCCTGCACGACTACCAGCGCGAGCGTGTCCTGACCTTCCTCAATCCCGAGACCGATCCGCTCGGCGCGGGATATCACATCATCCAGAGCCAGATTGCACTCGGTTCCGGCGGCGTGTTCGGCAAAGGCTGGATGCACGGCAGCCAGGCACAGTTACAATTCCTGCCCGAGCGCTCGACCGACTTCATATTCGCCGTGGTCGGCGAGGAATTCGGGTTGATCGGCCTGCTGATGCTGCTGGCCCTGTACCTGTTCATCGTTGCGCGTTCGGTCTGGCTCGCGATGCAGACCAACGATACCTATTCGAGACTGCTGGCATTGAGCCTCGCCCTGACATTCTTCGTGTACGTATTCATCAATGCCGGCATGGTCAGCGGCCTAGTGCCGGTCGTGGGCGTGCCGCTGCCGCTGGTCAGCTACGGCGGCACCTCGGTAGTCACGCTGCTGGCCGGGTTCGGGATCGTGATGGGACTTTATTCGCACCGCAAGCTGGTCGGCTCCTGAGCCGATGGAGAACTCATTGAGATTCACATGCATAGTTCTGATTGCGCTCGGCGCCGGCGCACACCTGAGCGCCGCGGGGCAAACCTCGGGCGATGCTTCAGCGGCCGCCGCCGCGCCGACTCCGTCAGCGCCGACACTGGCCCCGGAAACAGCGCCACCGGCGGCAGTGGCACCGGCGCTGCCGGCTTCACCGCCGGCGGCAGCCGAATACTCGGTCGTTGACCGCTCGCACTTTGATCTGTCGCGGCCCGAGATCCGCAGCTACATCGACCAGCTTGCGGCGCAGGGCTTCGATCGTGATCGTGTCACCGCGCTGCTCGGCGCCGCCGAGCCGCAGCAGAAGATACTCGATGCCATCAGCCGGCCGGTCGAGAAGACGCTGCAATGGTGGGAGTATCGCGCCCGGGTGCTGACGCAGGAGCGCATCGATGGCGGCGTGCAGCTCTGGCACGACCACAAGGAACTGCTTGATCAGGTGGCGATCGAATACCAGGTGGCGCCGGAGTACCTGGTTGCGGTGCTCGGCGTTGAGACGCGATACGGGCGCGTTACCGGCCGCTACCGCGTGGTCGACGCGCTCGCGACGCTGGCCTTCGATTACCCGCCGCGCGCCAGCTACTTCCGCAAGGAACTGACCGAGTTCCTGCTGCTGGCACGCGATGATAAGTTCGACCCGTTGAGCATTCGCGGCTCGTACGCGGGCGCCATGGGCGCACTGCAGTTCATGCCCTCCAGCTACCGCAAATTTGCCGTCAGCGAGCAACATCTTGCGCACCGCGATCTGTGGGGCGACTGGGGCGACATTTTCGCCAGCACCGCCAACTACCTGCATCAGGCGGGCTGGCAATACGGCGCGCCGGTGCTGGCCGACGCGCAGCCGTCGGCCGAGCTGACATTGACGCCGCCCGATCGCATGACCCTGAACGAGACGCTCGGGGATCTGCGTGTGCACGGCTTGACGATCTCGAGCGAGCTGCCGGATGAGACCCCGGCGCTGCTGCTGGCTGCGCCGCAACAGGACACCATTGGCTACCGTGTCGGCTTTCAGAACTTCTACGTCATTACGCGCTACAACAACAGCCCGCTGTATGCGATGGCGGTGTACGACCTTGCGCAGGCAATACAACAGCAGATCGCGCAGGAGGCGGCGCTTTGAATGCGCCCGAGCGGGGGATGGCGCGCGTCTGGCGATGCGCAGCAGCGGCAGCGTTACTGCAGCTCGCGGCTTGTGCGCATGCGCCCCCTCATCCCAGCCCCGCACGCCCGTCAGCGCCGGCGCCGCCTGCCACCGCGCTGCAGCGCAATGCCCCGGACGTCAATCAGGTCCCGGACGCCGTACCGCGCCAGGAGCCCCGCAGCGCATTCGGCAATCCGCCGTTCTATTACGTGGGCGGCCACCGCTATGTCGTGCTGCCGAGCGCCAGCGGATACGCCGAACGCGGCGTTGCCTCGTGGTACGGCACCGAGTTTCACGGCCTGCGCACCTCGACCGGCGAACCCTATGACATGTTCGCGATGACTGCCGCGCACAAGACGCTGCCACTGCCGTGCTATGCGCGGGTAACCAACCTGTCGAATGGCCGTAACGTCGTGGTGCGCATCAACGACCGCGGGCCTTTTGTCGCCAACCGGATCATCGACCTGTCGTTTTCTGCAGCCACGCGGCTCGACATGATTCGAAACGGCACCGCATTCGTCCAGGTCGAGGTCCTGACGCCCGCCGCGCCGTCCCTGAATGTATCGATGCCGGTGAACGCCCCGGCAGCGCAGGCCGCCAGCGTCGGGGTCAGCAGCGTCCCGGCCATGAATGCCCCGCCGGCTGCCGCCCAGCCGGCGCCAGTGGCGCCACCCGCTGCTGCAACGGCGACTGCGCCCGCGGTGGCCCCGGGGCCTGCCGCGGTGCCGGAGCCAACCGGCAGCTTTTACATTCAGGTCGGGGCCTATTCCAGGGCCGATAACGCCAGCGCTGCTGTCCGCAGGCTGCGGGCCGCAGGAGTTGAGCATGTATTCGCGCTGGCACCCGATGCGCATCAGCCGCTGCAGCGGGTTCGCATCGGCCCGATCGCGAGTGTGCAGCAGTTCGACGCAACCATTGAACGTCTTGGCGCACTCGGATTTCCCAATGCGCGGCTCGCACAAGATTGATATCAGCCGCTACACTTGCGGTTTAGCCCGTCGAGGGATCCCCTGCGCATGAAATTCTCCGCCCCGCTCGCAGCCGTTTGCCTGCCACTGCTGTTACTGCCGCTGATGGCGGCGGCCACACCTCACAAGCACCATGCCAAGGCGGCCGCCCCCACCCCCCCGGCTGCGGCGGCGACGGCCGCCAGTCCGGCGTTGGCGCCCGGCGGCATCCCGAGCCCGCCGGAGGTCGATGCGCGCGCCTACATCCTGGTCGACTACACCAGCGGCCAGGCACTCGCGCAGCGCAATCCCGACATGCGCATGGAGCCGGCGAGCCTGACCAAGCTCATGACCTGCTATGTGGTGTTTCACGCACTGAAGGCCGGAACGCTGAAACTTGCCGATCAGGTCACCATCAGCGAGCACGCCTGGAAAGCCGAAGGCTCGCGCACCTTTGTGCAGGTGGGCAGCCAGGTACCGGCCGAGGTGCTCATCAAGGGCATGATCGTGCAATCCGGTAACGACGCCACCATCGCGCTCGCCGAGCGGGTAGGCGGCACCGAAGCCGCGTTTGTCCAGGTCATGAACGACTACGCCAGACGGCTCGGCATGGCGAATACCCACTTCGACGACAGCAGCGGACTGCCCTCGCCGACCCACTACACCACCGCACACGACCTGGCGCTGCTCGCAAGCGCGCTGGTACGCGATTTTCCCGAATACTATCCGTGGTTTTCCATCCGGGAATTCGTGTGGAACAACATCAAGCAGGAAAACCGCAACGGCCTGCTGGAGCGCGATCCGTCGGTGGATGGCATGAAGACCGGGCACACCGACAGCGCCGGCTTCTGTCTGGTGACGTCAGCAAGGCGGCAGGACATGCGACTGGTAGCAGTGGTGCTCAACTCCGGCAGCATCAAGGCCCGCGAGGACGCGAGCGCCGCGCTGATCAACTACGGATTTACCTTTTATGAGACGGTTAGCGTCAAGCAGCACGCCACCGCGGTGCTCAAGCCACGCGTGTATAAAGCCGCCGAGGAATTCTATAGTGTCGGACCGGCAACTGACGTCAACATCGTCGTGCCGCGCGGCCAGGCCGGCAGCATCACGACCACCGCGACCGTGCAGCGACGGTTGATCGCCCCGCTCACGACCAGCACCCAGGTCGGCGAGCTGCAGGTCGTGGTCAACGGCAAGCCGGCCACATCAGTTCCGCTCTATCCGCTCGCCGACGTACCGGAGGGCGGAATCTGGAGCCGGCTCAGCGACACCGTGCTGCTCTGGTTCCAGAAGTAGCAGCCATGGCCGAGCCACTGCCGACCTGCTACCTGAATGGTAGCCTGATGCCGCTGAGCGAGGCGCGAGTGTCGCCGCTGGATCGCAGCTTCCTGTTCGGGGATGGGGTCTATGAGGTCATTCCGGCACGCGCCGGCAAGGCACGGCGACTGGCGGCAAACCTGGCGCGGCTGTCGCACAGCCTGCAGCAACTGCGCATCCGCAACCCGCTCAGCGACCGGCAATGGACCGGCGTCGTCGAGCAGTTGATCGGCGCCAACGGCGGCGGCGACATCTACGTGTATCTGCAGGTGTCGCGTGGCGCCGAGTACGGGCGCAACCACGCGCCGCTGCCGGACATCGAGCCGACGATATTCGGATTCTGCGCACCGCTGCCGCAGCCAACGAGGCAGGTGCTCGAGCTCGGCGTGGCCTGCATTACCGCCATCGATACGCGCTGGGCGCACTGCGATATCAAGTCGGTGGCACTGCTGGCCAACGTGCTGCTGCGGCAACAGGCGGTCGAAGCCGGCGCCGGTGAAATCATCCTGCTGCGCGACGGCAATCTGACCGAGGCCAGTGCTTCGAGCGTGGAAGTCATCATCGAGGGCGAGATCCGAATGCCGCCGAACTCGCCGCGGTTGCTACCAGGCACTACCCGCAGCCTGGTGGAGGAACTCGCCGATCGGCACGGCATCGCCCGGCGCGCCACCACGGTGACCGAAGCGCAGTTGCGGGCGGCCGATGAGGTCTGGTTGACGGCAGCGACACGCGGCGTCATTGCGGTAACGACGCTGGATGGCAAGGCGGTGGGCAATGGCAAACCGGGGCCGCTGTGGCGCCGGATGCATCAATTGGTCGAGGCCTATTGGACCGCTTGAGGCTGCCGGGGTCGGGCGGCCGTCACTTCATCGTCGGCATGACAAATTCGGCACGCAGTGCATCGGCTTCGGGCCAGCGCTGCGTGACGGTCTTGAGCCGCGTATAGAAGCGGAAGCCCTCGGTGCCGTAGGCGTGATGATCGCCGAACATGGAATTACGCCAGCCACCGAAACTGTGGAAGGCCATCGGTACCGGAATCGGCACATTCACGCCGACCATGCCTACCTCGACGTCGGCAACGAAGGCGCGTGCGATCGCGCCGCTTTGCGTGAACACCGCGGTGCCATTCGCATACTCGTGCCCGTTGATGAGTTCGACCGCGGCCCGATAGTCGGCGACCCGCACGACGCCGAGCACCGGACCGAATATCTCTTCGCGATAGATGCGCATGTCGGAACGCACCGCGTCGAACAACGACGGCCCGAGAAAGAAGCCGCCCCCCGGCGCCGAGGCGCTGTGGCTACGTCCATCCAATACCAGTTTCGCGCCCTCGTGCACGCCGATGTCGAGGTACTCGCGCACCCGTGCCAGGTGCGCCGGCGTGACCAGCGGACCCATTTCAACCCCGGCCGCATCCGCTGCACCCACGCGCAGGCGCGCCAGCCGCTGTTTGAGTTTTTCGACCAGTACATCGGCAACCTGGTCGCCGACGGCGACCGCAACCGAAATGGCCATGCAGCGCTCGCCAGCTGAGCCGTAGGCGGCTCCAATCAGCGCCTCGGTGGCCGCGCCCAGGTCCGCATCGGGCATCACCACCATGTGATTCTTGGCGCCGCCCAGCGCCTGCACGCGCTTGTGGTTCGCCACGCCGCGACTCTGCAGGTAACGCGCCACCGGTGTGGATCCGACAAAACTCACCGCCGCCACCTGCGGGTGATCCAGCAGCGCATCGACGGCTTCCTTGTCACCGTGAATGACGTTCAGCACCCCGTCCGGCAGTCCGGCCTCGGCCAGCAGTTCGGCCAGCAGCAATGACGCCGATGGATCGCGCTCCGAGGGCTTGAGCACGAAGCTGTTGCCACAGACAAGTGCAATCGGAAACATCCACATCGGCACCATCGCGGGAAAATTGAATGGCGTCACGCCGGCGACCACCCCTAGGGGCTGGCGCAGGCTGAAGCTGTCCACGCCCCGGCCGACGTTGTCGCTGAACTCGCCTTTCAGCAGATGCGGCGCGCCGCACGCGAATTCCACCACTTCGATGCCGCGGGTGACCTCTCCCAGCGCATCATCGATCGTCTTGCCATGCTCCTCCGAGATCACGCGCGCGATGCGCCTGGCATCACGGTCCAGCAGTTCCTTGAAGCGGAACAGCACGCGCGCCCGGCGCAACGCCGTCTGGCCCGACCAGTCGGGAAATGCGCGGGCGGCGCTGGCTACTGCGCCATCGACGTCAGCCTTCGTGGCTAGGCTGACCTCGCGTATCACGCGCCCGAGCGACGGATTGTAGACCGGCGCGACGCGCCCGCTGCCGCTCACCGACTTGCCGTCGATCCAGTGGGAAATTGCAGTTATCGGAGCCGTGATCGGCTTTTGTCCCGCAGGCGCGTTCATGCCATCCCCCGTAGTCAGTCGGCCGCGATTGCGCGCAGCGTCCGCCTCACGCTCTCGATCATGGCGCGCACCTCCTCTTCGCTTGAAATGAACGGCGGCGCCAGCCCGATGATGTCGCCCATTAGGCGCAGCAATATTCCCTCGTCCAGGCCGCGCTCGAAGGCGCGATGACCGCGAACCCCCGGCTGGCCGGCGGACGGCTCGAGTTCGACGGCGGCCGCCAGACCGATATTGCGTATGTCGACAACGTGCGGCTCGTCACGCAGCGTGTGCACGGCATCTTCAAGTACACCCGCCAGATCGGCGGCGCGCTCGATCAGGCGTTCATCGACCATGGCATCGATCGAGGCGTGCCCGGCCGCAACCGCCAGCGGATGCCCGGAGTAGGTGTAACCGTGAAAGAATTCGATCACGTGCTCCGGCCCGTTCATGAACGCATCGTAAATATCCGCTCGCGCCACCACGCCGCCCATCGGTACCACGCCGTTGGTGATAGCTTTCGCGAACGTCGTCAGGTCCGGCTGCACACCGAAGAACTGGGAAGCAAACGGCTTGCCCAGGCGACCGAAACCGGTGATCACTTCATCGAAGATCAACAGCATGCCGTGCTTGCTGCAGATCTCGCGCAGGCGCTCGAGATACCCGCGCGGCGGAACGATCAGGCCGGTGGAGCCTTGTACCGGCTCGACGATGACCGCGGCGATGGTGGAGGCGTCGTGCAGCGCAACCAACCGCTCCAGATCGTCAGCCAGGTGCGCGCCCCATTGCGGCAGTCCACGGCTGAAGCGCATGTTCTTCGGCGAATAGGTATGCGGCAGGTGATCCACCCCGGGCATCATCATCGACGCGAACATCTTGCGATTGACGCCGATGCCGCCGACCGAGATACCGCCGAGTCCGACCCCGTGATAGCCGCGCTCACGGCCGATCACCCGGGTGCGGGTCGCATCGCCACGGACGCGGTGATAACCGATGGCGATCTTCAGCGCGGTATCCACCGCCTCGGACCCGGAATTGACGAAAAACACGCGATCCCTTGGCCGCCCCGCGAGCGCCGCGATCCGGGCCGCCAGCTCGAATGCCGGCTTATGGCCCAACTGGAAGCCCGGACTGTAATCCAGCCGCTGCACCTGATCGGTCACCGCACGTACGATGCCCGGATGCGAGTGACCGAGCGGCGTGCACCACATGCCGGACAGGCAATCGAACACGCGGCCCTTGTCGGTGAGGGTGTAGTAGGCGCCGGCGGCGCTCTCGATCAGGCGCGGTTTCGATTTGAAACGCCGATTATGCGTGAACGGCATCCACCACGATTGCAGTGGATCGATCGCGCCTGAGGGTTCGCTGACGCCGGCGACTGCGAGATTCGGATTCATGGCGCAGCGTGGCACGTGCCGCCGCCCCGGGCCAGACACGGCTCTGGCCTGAAACAGCTATACTGTACTGATAGTAATAGCTGTACGGTAGATGAGTACCCGCCGTCCAACATCGCTCCGGAGCCTGGTATCGCGCATTGCCGATGAGCTGAAAGCGCAGATTCAGGCCGGCGGCCTGCCCGCCGGCGCACGCCTGCCCTCAGTGCGGCAACTCGCGCGCGAACGCAACATCAGTCCGTTCAGCGCTGCCGAAATCTACAATGCGCTGGTCGCGGCCGCCGTGGTCGAAGCGCGCGCCGGCTCGGGCTATTTCGTCCCGCCCCATGTTCGAGCCGCTACCGAAGCCGTGCCGCGCCCCGAATTTCCGACCGATTCGGTCTGGGAGCGGCGGCGCGAGGCGAGTGCCCGTCCGATCGAGGTCGACGCCGGCTGCGGTTGGCTGCCCGGCGGATGGCTGCACGAGGATGGCGTGCGGGCGGCCATGCGCGCGCTCGCGCGGCAGTCGGCTCTGCGCCTGCAGGGCTACGGCAATTCGCTCGGCCTGTCCGAGCTGCGCGGGCACATCGCGAAGCTGCTCGAATTGCGGGGCATCAGCGCGTGCGAAGACCGGATCGTGCTGACGCAGGGCGCGAGCCAGGGGCTCGATCTGGTGGTGCGCGAGTGCCTGAAGCCGGGCGACGCGGCCATCGTGGAGGATCCGGGCTATCCGCCGCTGTTCGAGTTACTTCGCTATCGCGGCGTGCGCATGCTGGCGGTGCCGCGCACCGACAACGGCCCGGATACGGACGCCCTGGCGCGCTTATTGAGGCGCACTCGCGTGCGCTGCCTGTTCACCAACACCACTTTCCACAATCCCACCGGCACCACCACCAGCTCGGCCACCGCCCATCGGATCCTGGAACTCGCCGACCGCTACGACCTGACCCTCATCGAGGACGACATTTTTGCGGATCTGGCGCCGCGCGCGCAGCTGACGCTTGCCAGCCTGGATGAGCTGCAGCGGGTCATCTACGTGTCGAGCTTCTCCAAGACGCTGTCGCCGGCGCTACGCGCCGGCTATCTGGTCGCACCGGCCGCCTGGGCGCAGAAACTGGCGCGCGCCAAGGTCATGACCTCGCTCGGCTCGAGTGAACTGCTCGAGCAACTGGTGCTGCAGATACTGACCCACGGCCGCTACCGCCGTCACCTCAGGCGCCTGCACGAGCGCCTGGCCGCCACGCATGCGCGCGTGGCGCAGAGCTTCGAGGCCAAAGGCGTGGAGCTCGCATTCCGGCCGCAGTCGGGCTTGTTTCTGTGGGCCACGCTGCCGTCGAAGGATTCGGTCGGCAAGCTGTGGCGACGGGCGCTGAGCGAGGGCGTGCTGCTGGCACCCGGGGAGCTGTTCCGGCCCGATGGCCGCGCGACGCCGCAATGGCGCTTCAACGTCGCCCACAGCGATGCACCGGCGCTCTACCGCTTTCTGGAAGGCCTGTGACGCCAACGGCCGGCAGCCGGCTACACGGCTAGGCCCGGCTCGAAAAGTACTCCTGCAGCGAAGCCACCCCAAGCCGCTGTGCCTCGAACAGGCTCTCCAGATGCTCGCGCGAATTGACCAGGCCGCGCGCCCGCAATACGCCGTCCCGGTCGATCAGCGCAGCGAACGGCAGCCGGTTCACCTGATAGCTCAGTCCGAGCGTCGGCGACAGCACGTACGACAAATCGCCGAGCTGATGATCGAGTACGAATTGCCGGTGTTCTGCCGGGTCACCGTCGCTCGCCAGCACGACATCGAGCCAGTCGCGCTCCTGCTGCCTGCTCGACCTGACGGCCGGCAGCAGGGTTTTGCATACCGGACAGGTCGGCGATAGGAACAGGATCAGGGTGCTCTTGCCATCGGCAGTAGCGGCACCGATTCGAAATTCGCGCCCGTGAAGATCAACCACATCGTGCGCGGCCACGGCCTCACCGACCGCCGGGCCGCGATTGATCATCAGCGCACCGGCCGGTGCAATCCGCTGGTGCAGCACGCCGAGCTGGCGAGTAAGCGCCAGCAGCACGAACACCAGGCCGGTCACGACTACCCACAGGACAATGTTGGAGATCGCCAGCGCCGTCATGGCGTGCTTCGCATCCCGGAGTCGCGCGCACGGCCCGGGTCGCCGAGCAACCGCTCCGCACAGGAATACAGCAGCGCGATGCTGGTGAGGCCGAAGGCGACAGTCGCGCCATCGGTCCATTCGAGTTTGCGCGCAATCCATGGCAGCGTCGCCACGCCGAGCCCGAGCGCGAGCAGCAGATTGCGCCACACCATCCAGGCGGCGATCGGCCGCCGCCGGTCCGGGCCACCACAACCGCAGGCGATCAGGTCACGGCCCGCGCGCAGGTTGATCGAGATGGCGATTGCGTAGCTCAACAGCAACGCGGCGGCCACGAGCGCCGCGATGGCGCGTGACGCCGGCAGCAGCAACCCCAGCGCGACCAGGGTCTCCAGTACCGGCACCAGCCACGACAGCCGCCAGCGAATCAGGGCCGGCGCGAGGCCGTAGCCGGCAAAAACGTCCGCAAACTGTTTCAAGTCACGCAATTTATGCGCGGCGGCGCTGGCGAACAGCAACAGGTAGCAGCCGACGAGCAGGCTGCCCACCGCCGGGTCGAGCATGACTACATGGTTCATCGATCACCGCCCTATCGCGACCACCCGGCGTGCGCTCGCCGAGCGCAGCATCGATACGGCGGCGTAACTTACCACGACGATGACGACCCACCGCAGCGCCCACAGCGGCAGTTGCTTGACCACGTAGACCGCGAGCAGCACGCCGAACACGCCGCCGAGCACCAGGCCGAGCGATGCCCCCCAGGCAAAGCGACCGGACTTGAGGAAGCGCAGCCCGGCGACCGGCTGCACGATGCCGCAGGTCCCCATCATGATCGGGAATGCACCCAGGGGATGCAGGCCGAGTAGCGACAGCAACACCACACTCGGCGCATAGTTGCCGATTCCTATGGTCATGAATGCGCCGAGCGCGAAGTTGACCGCAACCGCCACCGCAAAGCGCCAGCCGCTCAGTGCCATGGCGGTGCCCCCGGCGGGAAAGGCGCCAAGGTTGGCCATGGTGAAAAACACCGCAGCGCTGAGCAATGCGACTCCCATGCAGATCTGGATCGCGCGCCGCGGCAATCGACCGACCACCCCGGCCCCGAGCCATGCGCCGATAGTGGCGCTGGCAACCATGGTGGCCAGCAGTACCGGCTCCACCGCAACGACGGTGGTAAAGATGAGCGTCTCGACGAACGCTGCGGCATTGTGGCCGACATTGAGCGTTCCGGGAATCAACTCATCGGGCGGACTGCCGCGCAACTTGTAGATCGCTGTGGTTGGCGCGAACGACCCTATCCCTAAGGCGTCGAAGAAATCGGTGACAAAGCCGATAAGCACGTCGCCCAGCGTCGGCCGCTCACGATCGGGATGCTCGCGGCCGCGGCGCACCCAGGCGGCGACGAACGCCAGGTTGACGATGACCAACGCCGTGAGCAGCAGCAGCTTGGGCGCACTCATGCCGTTGCCCGCCGCCCGAGCAGGCGGGCGCGCGTGCGCGCCAATCCGGCTACCACTTGCAGGTATTCGATCGCCAGCCGTACGCCGATCTGGCTGAAGCGGTGCAGCGGTATCGGTCGCATCGGAGTGGCCGGAAACCCCAGTTCCTCGCTCGACACGCCGAGGATCCGTCGGGCCAGCAAACGACCCATGACCGTTGCCATCGCCACGCCACGGCCGTTGTAGCCCAGTCCGGCCAGCAAGCCAGGGCCCAGTTCATGCAGATGAGGCAGGTGATCGCTGGTCATGGCCACCAAACCGCCCCAGTGGTAGTCGTAACGCACGCCGTGCAGCTGCGGGAAAATCTCCTGCACAGCCCGGTAGTGGTGACGCGCCGCGCTTGCCACCGGCGCGTTGCCGAAGTATCCGCGCGAGCCCATGACCAGCCGGCCATCCGCGCTTAGCCGGAAGTAGCGTAGCAGGTGCCAGGTATCGGATACCCCCTGTCGCTGCGGCAGGATCGACTGTCGCAACGCTTGCGGCAGCGGCTCGGTGGCCACCTGGAACGAGGGCAGCGCGATCACGGTTTTTCGCAGCCTGTCCACCAGCTCCCCGGTGTAGGCGTCGGTGGCCAGAACGGCAACCGCGGCGCTGATCTGTCCGCGAGGCGTCTCAACGCGCCATTGGCCGCCGGCCTGTTCGAGTTTGATGGCGGCACTGCGGATGAAAATGCGACCGCCGAGCCGGCCGATGGCATGTGCCAATCCAAACAGGAACGAGCGCGGCTGCAAGGTGCCGCCGCGCCGGTCCAGCCATCCGCCGCAATAGCGCTCCGACCCGATCAGCCGACTGACCTGGCGGCGGTCGAGCAGCTCCACCGGCGCGCCGCGCCGACGCCACTGCCCGACGCGCGCAGCGATGGCGGCAAGCGCGGATTCGGAGGTCGCAGGCTGAATCCATCCGCTGCGAATCGGGTCGCAGTCGATCTGATATTTTTGAATGAGTCCGAACACCAGATCGGGACCCGAGGCCACGGTCTCGACCAGCTGGGCGCCAGGACCCGGGCCGAACATCTGCTCGAGCGTATCCGGATCGTGTTTGACGCCGGGGATGACCTGGCCGCCATTGAGACCCGAACCACCCTCACCCAGCTCCGCCGCGTCGACCACCACCACGTCCATACCGGACTCGCACAGGTGCAGGGCGGCCGACAGCCCGGTGTACCCGCCACCAATGATCACCACCTGGGATCGGGCCGACCCCTTGAGTTCCGGCAAGGTGAACGCCGGCGTCGCCGTTGCGCCCCAGAGCGACTGCATCCGCTACCCCGTATAGCCACCGTCGCAACCGACGTATACTACTCGATAATCGATAATGACATATCGGCACACCGATAAGGATGAAATTGGCTGCGGAACAGTTGCGCGGGTCCGCTCGCCAGCCGGAATGTTTTGGCGAGTGCATCCGGCTTCGCCTATGATCCCAGGGGGTCGCGCAATGTAGGGGGCTGACGATGCGCACATTGCAGTTTGGCGCCGTACTGCTGGGGTTGCTGGTCACTGGCAGTGCGATGGCAGCACAGCCGCTGGCGGCCGAGCAATTCACCGTCGAGTCGCTGCCACGCGCAAGCCCGCATTGGGTGTATATCGTCGACGAGGCGTTCGCCAATGAGATCGATGCCCGGGTGCGGCTGTTCGACGGCGACAGCTACCGCCATCTCGGCCAGATCGATGCCGGATTCAATCCTGGCGTCATTCTATCGCCGGACCGGACCACCACAGCGGTTGCGACCACGTATTTCGCACGCGGCGGCCATGGCACCCGCACCGACGTGGTGGAGTTCGTCGATAACACCAGTCTGACCACGATTGGCGAGATCGTACTGCCGCCAAAGCACGCGCAACTATCGCCCGCCTTTTCCATTCTCAGCTACAGCTCGGACGGTCGATTTGTGTACGTCTCCTACATTACGCCAGCCGCCTCCTTCGGTGTGCTCGATCCCGGCAACAAGACCGTATTGAGCGAAATCGATACCGCCGGATGTGTGCTGGTGCTCGCCTCGGGCCGCAATCGCGTGTCCTCGCTTTGCGATAGCGGTCGGCTGCTCACGGTGACCCTCGATGAGCAGGGCCATGAGGCCGCACGCGCCCTGTCCGACGTTTTTTTCGATCCCGACAGCGATCCGATCTTCGCGCAGGCAGTGCCGACCAGCAGCGGCTATGTGTTCCTCTCGTTCCTGGGACAGGTGCATGAAGTGGACCTGACCGGTCCGCAGCCGCTCATCCATGCACCATGGTCGATGGTCGGCGCGGCGGAGAAAGGTCACTGGCGTCCGGGCGGGCAGCAGCTGGCGGCCATCCACGGCGCGCTCGGCCGGCTATATGTGTGCATGCACAGCGGCGGTGAAGGTTCGCACAAGGAAGGTGGCAGTGAGATCTGGGTAATGGATCTCAAGACGCATCACCGGCTTGCACGCTGGCCGATGAAGTCGCTGAATATCGGTCCGGTATCGGCCGTGCAGGTGTCGCAGGATGCGGCGCCGCTGCTGTTTGCCGGCACCGACCACCAGGCAGTGGCGGTATTCGACGCCCTTACCGGCCAGCTGCGACACGTGGAGAAGAACCTGGGCCAGTCACCGTGGCTAATTCTGAATCCCTGAGGCGAACACGATGCATGCGCTCGACCGATTGTTCGAAAAATCCTCACGCTCGCTGGCGCAGCGCACCTCGCGCCGCAGCTTTGTCGCCGTTCTGGGCCAGATCCTGACCGGCTCGATCCTGCTGCCGTTGCTGCCGATCGACCGTGTCAGCCGCGCGCAGGCAGCGAGCCCGGACAGTGCGCAGGCGCGGCCGCCGCACCAGGCCGCGAGCGACGATCCGCAGAACTGCGAGTATTGGAAATACTGTGCGATCGACGGTTACCTGTGCTCCTGCTGCGGCGGCAGTTCGCACTCCTGTCCGCCGGGCACCGCGATGTCGCCGATCACCTGGATCGGCACATGTCACAACCCCAGCGACCGCCGTGACTACATGGTCTCCTATAACGATTGCTGCGGTAAGACCAGCTGCGGCAACTGCGAATGCAACCGCAACGAGCGTGAGAAACCCATCTATCGGCTGTCGCGCAACAACGATGTCAACTGGTGCATGGCCAACAGCGATTCTAACTATCACTGCTCGGTGTCGGTGATTCTTGGCCTGGCCGACCAATGAGCCGATGGCGCCGCTGCGGCGCGGCACTGTTCGCGTGCTGGGCGATCGCGGCCTCCGGGGCGATCGCGGCGAATGACGACAGCGGCGCGCATTACCCTTCCGGCGCCGCAAGTTTTCAGGCCAATTGCGCCGTCTGCCATGGCCGCGACGGTGCCGGCCAGCCGTCGCTTGCCCCGCCGCTGACCAGCTATCCGGCGCGTTATATCGCTGCCCCCGAGGGACGCCGTCAGCTTGCGCTGACCGTGTTGTACGGCATGTTCGGCGACGTTGTGGTCGAGCAGAAGCACTACAACTTCAAGATGCCGGATTTCGCCCGCCTCGGCGATGAGGCCCTGGCGTCGGTGCTGAACTTCGTGGTGTTCGACCTGGCACGCGCGAGCGAGGACAGTACGCCGCTCAACGCCGCAGAGATTGCCGCCGCCCGCGGCCAGCCGCTAGGCGCGGACGCGGTGCGACAGCACCGTGCCGCGCTGCTCGCGGCGCTCGGACTGGCGAACTGACATGCCCGCCGCGCGCCGCGCCATCGGACCGATGGTGTCCGGGCTGGCTGCGCTGGCCAGCCTCGGCGCCGACGCGCTGGCGAGCCCGGCGCACGATTACGCGCTGCATTGCATGGGCTGCCATGGCGCCAGCGCCGAGGGCGTGGCGGGCAAGGTGCCGCCGCTGGCACGCACGTTGATTCAGTTCATGCGCAGCCCGGCCGGCCGTAACTATGTCGTGCGCGTGCCCGGGGCGTCCAATTCCACGCTGACCGACGCGCAATTGGCCGAGGTCCTGAATTGGATTGCCGGGCACTTCAGCGGCGAGCAACTGGGCGCGTCAGTGGCCCCGTTCACCGCACCGGAGGTCGCAGCACATCGGCATGTGCCGATGGCCTCGGTGCAGGCCACTCGCCGTGAGGTGGTGAAGGAGCTCGCTGCCAGCGGTTCGGCGCCAGCCGATGATTACTGATTACCGCAGGCACGGCCGGCTTGACGATGGCTGGCGCTGGGGTTGACGCGTGCGGCCAGCTCTTCTAGAGTAAACCGTTGATCGATAAACATTTATCGATTATCGATACAGCGACCGGGTCTGCAACATCGCCGCGGGGCCGTCAGGTGACAGGGCAGGCAGGCAAAACGGGAAAACGAGCACTGCATTAGCCGCCGCGCCGGCCGACGCCGCACCAATCGCGGGCACAGCGATGCACACTGGCTAATTGACAGCGCAGAAAACCTCAGACGGCGCTATTTTTAGAAGGGCACGCTAATTGCTTGAGCATTCATCAAAACTTGAGCAGTAATCATAAGACGGGGAGATACATGATGCGCGCGAGCAACAACGGCCGGATGATCAACCACTTTCTGCGCGTCCGCACATGGCACACGCCGCGCTGGGCGCTGCTGCCGGTATTGGCCTGCTGGGCGCCGATGTGGGCTGGCGCGGACGAGGGTGCCCCGGCGGCCGTCGAGGCCGGGCAGCTGCAGGAGATCGTCGTCACGTCGACGCGGCGCGAAGAGAGCCTGAGCAAGGTCCCGATCAGCGTCACCGCCATGACCCAGGAGGACATGGACACCAAGGGCGTGAAGGACATTGCCGACATCGTGCGCTTCACCCCAGGAATCGCGATCGACAACTCCGGCACCAATAACATCTCGATCCGTGGCATCTCATCCACCGGCGGCGCCGGCACGACCGGCATCTACATCGACGATACGCCGATCCAGATACGCGGTCTGGCGTTCAATCCGGATGACGCATTACCCAAATCCTTCGACATCGACCGTGTCGAGGTGCTGCGCGGACCGCAGGGCACGCTGTTCGGCGCCGGCTCGGAAGGCGGCACCGTGCGCTACATCACCACGGCGCCCAGCCTGGTGAAGACCAGCATCTATGGCCGCAGCGAACTGTCGTTCACGCAGGGCGGGGAACCGAGCTACGAGGCCGGCATCGCCGCCGGCGGTCCGATCATCGACGGTACCCTCGGCGCACGGGCGACCGTCTGGTATCGGCGTGACGGCGGCTGGATCGACCGCATCGATCCGACCGCGGCCGATCCGCAAACCGCCGTCGTCGACAAGAACGCCAACCACGGCGAGACCCTGCTGGTCAGGCTCGCTGGTCTGTGGAAGCCGAGCGAGCGGTGGACGGTGACGCCGAGCATCTACTACCAGAACCGGCAGGTGCACGATATCTCGAATTACTGGCCGATCTACTCCAACCCGGGCAGCGACCGCTACATCAACGGCGATCCGACCGCACACTCGACGCCCGACAAGTTCTATCTTCCGGCGCTCAAGATCGAGGTCGATTTCGACGCCTTCCACGCGATATCGAATACCTCTTACTTCCATCGTCAGGAACAGACCGGCTATGACGGCACGCTCTACAACCTGGGTTTCTACCAAAGCTTCGACAGCAACACCGCGCCAGCGGGGTTCATTCCGTTCCAGCCCAATGTCGCATGGCCGCTGATCGATGGCACCGGCATTCACCTGCCCGCGAGCCTCGCGAACTACCGCTCGCCCGCAACCATCGATAACGGCCAGCAGAATGTCACCGAGGAAGTGCGACTGCTCTCGAGCGATCCGACCGCGAAGCTGGTCTGGACCACGGGCATATTCTTCAGCTCAGACCGCCAGACCTACCTGGAGCAGATTCACGACCCGCAGCTGTCCGACTTCTGGGAAACCGTCGCCGGCGTGCCCTACACGAGTGTGTTCACCGACCTGGCCGGAAATCCGGTGCCGTACGTCGGGTTATTTCCCACCGACTCCTATTTCCTGAACATTCATGCCCGCGACCAGCAGCTGGCCTGGTTCGGCGAGGGCACGTACGCGATCACCGATACGCTCAAGGCGACGGTGGGGTTGCGCTATTCCAAGACCGAGTACTCGTTCAATACGTTGACCGGCGGCCCGCAGCTGTTCCAGGCGCCGGCGGCGAACAGCGGCGACAAGAAGGAAAACTCCTTCACCCCCAGGTTGGGTCTTGCGTACCAGATGAATCCGAACAATCTCTTCTACGCCACCTATGCCAAAGGTTTCCGCCCAGGCGGCGCCAATAACCCGGTGCCGCAGGCGGCTTGCGCCGCCGACTTCGCAAGCTTCGGTATCACGGCCTCCCCGGCGACCTACAGTTCCGACAGCGTGAACAGCTACGAGATCGGTGCCAAGAACAACTTCGACAACCGCGTGAAGATCGCGAGCAGCATCTACTACATCCAATGGCACAACATCCAGCAGACCGTGATCCCGCCGATCTGCCAGATCTCATTCATCGCCAACCTCGGGCAGGCCGTGGCCAAGGGCGCCGACATTCAGGGCGAGATTGCAGCCACCAGCGCCTTCGCGATCGAATTCACCGCCGGCTACACCGAGGCGCGTTACACCCAGGACTCCAGGTTTTCGCCCGCACAAACGACACCGATCGTCGCCTCCGGCGACGCGATCTCCGGCCAGAGCAGCGAAACCGGTGGCGGTCGGCCGGCCGCGCCGCTGACGGCATCGATCGGTCTGGAATACAAGTTCACCGCGTTTGCGCATGAGTCGTTCGTGCGCGCCGACGATGAGTACCAGGGGCGCGCCCGCTGGGCGCCTCCGGGCCAGGACCCCAACACGCTGCAGTTTGATGCGGCGAACTTCACGCTGGCGTCGACCAACTTCATGTCGGTGCGTGGCGGCATGAATTTCGGCGAGCTGTCGGTCGAGACCTTCATCGACAATCTGACCGACACGCACGCACTGACCGATTACAACTTCACGATCGATCCTGGGACCGGTGCCAGCCGCCTGATGCGCAACTACACCTTCCGCCCGCGCACCTTCGGCGTCACGTTCATCTACCGCCGATGAGCTTTCCGGGCTCTAGGCGCTGATGCCGCGGCTGATCGGCAAGCTTCGAATGCGCTTGCCGATGGCCGCATAGACGGCATTGCAGACCGCAGCGGCAACGCAGGCAGTGCCGGTTTCGCCGACGCCACCGGGCGATTCTGCGCTTGCTATAAGGTGGGTTTCGATCCGCGGCGACTCGGACAGGCGTTGCACCCGGTAGTCGTTGAAATTGCTCTGCTGCACGCGGCCGTTCGCTATCGTGATCTCCCCATGCAGCACGGCGCTCAGGCCAAACACCACCCCGCCCTCGAGCTGCGCATGCAGTGTGTCCGGATTGATCATCTGGCCGCAATCCAGCACGCACACCACGCGATCTACGCGTACCTGTAGGTCTTGCGATACGCTGACCTCGACGATCTGGGTCAGGTAGCTGCCAAAGGCATACTGCAGCGACACGCCACGGCCATGTCGCGCCGGCAGCGGTTTGCCCCAGTCGGCCCGCGCCGCGGCCGCATCCAGTACCGCGAGCATGCGCGGCTCTTTCAGCAGCGCGCGCCGGTACTGCACCGGGTCGCGCTTTGCCGCCGCCGCGAGTTCATCGATGAAGCTCTCGACCACGAACACGCTGCGCGTCGGTCCGACGCCACGCCACCACGAGGTCGGCACACCCCTGGGCTCGCAACGTACGAAACTGACCTGCATGTTGGAAAACTGATAGATCGTATTGGCGGCCGCCTCCACCGCATCGTCATCGACACCGTTCTTGTTAGGCTGGCCGGAATAGACCTCCGAGACCGCGGAGCCTGCGATCGTATGAAACCAGGCCACCGGCACGCCGTTGGCGTCGACGCCGGCACGCAGCCGATCGGCGTAACACGGCCGATACATGTCGTGCTGGATGTCCTGCTCGCGCGACCAGACAACCTTGACCGGCCCCTGCACCTGGCGCGCAATGCGAGCCGCGATCACGATGCCATCCACCTCGAGCCGGCGGCCAAAACCACCACCGATGAGTTGATTATGCAGTTGGATCTGTGACGGCTTGAGGCCGAGAGCCGCAAGCTTTTCGACCGCGCGGTCCGGGGCCTGGTTGCCGACCCAGATCTCGCACTTATCGTCGTGCCAGTGAACCGTGCAGTTCATCGGCTCCATGGTCGCATGTGCGAGCAACGGCTGATGGTAGAGCGCTTCTATTCGCGCTGCCGCCTGCGCCATCGCCGTGCCCGGATCCCCGGTCTTTTGCGCAATGGCGCCGGGCTCGCGTGTGGCGGCATCGAGCTGCGCGACGAGCATCGCCTGCTGCACCTGGCCGTTCGGTCCGTCATGCCATTGCGCGTCCAGGGCCGCAAGCCCCTTGAGCGCGGTCCAGGTGTTGTCAGCCACCACTGCCACCAGATCGCCTTCGTCGACCACCTGCTGCACGCCGCGCACCGCAAGTGCCGCGGCAGTGCGCAGCGGCCGCACGACCGTGCCGCCCTGGACCGGCGAAATCGCCAGCGCTGCGATCCGCAGGCCGGGCAGGATGATATCGATGCCGAAGGTGGCACTGCCGTTCACCTTGGCCGGTGAGTCGCGGCGCGGCGTGTTGCGGCCGATGAGCTTGAATTCTGCCGCCGACTTGAGTTTTGGCGCCGGTGGGACCGGCGCGTGGGCGGCCCTGGTCGCCAGCGCGCCGTAGCCGAGGCGCCGTCCGCTCGCCTGGTGTATGACCGCACCCGATTCGGCGTGGCACTGATCCGCCGGTACGCCCCAGGTCTGGGCTGCGGTCGCGATCAGCATCATGCGGGCCGTGGCTCCGGCCTGGCGCAGCGGCAACCAGCACTGGCGAATCGAGGTCGAGCCGCCGGTCGATTGATCGCCGTCGAACCCGTAGACCGCCGGATCCGGCGGGGCCGCTTCCACCTGTATCGCATCCAGCCCGACCTCGAGCTCCTCCGCGATCAGCATCGGCAGCGAGGTATAGGTTCCCTGGCCCATCTCGACCTTGCACATGACGAGCGTGATCACGCCGTCCGGCTTGATGCGCACGTAGGCATTGAGCACCGCCCCTGCAGCAGCGCCCGCCGCACGGGCACGCGAGCCAGGAAGTGCTACGCCGAGCAGCAAGCCGCCGCCCACCAGCGCCGACACCTGCACGAAACGGCGCCGACTCACGCCCGGCGAATGCGGCTGCTTCATGAGGGCAAACTCATCACGGCACGACCGTGGCTGGCCGGCCGATCCGACGTCGGCGCAGCAAAGCGTACGCCAGGAACACGACTATCAGCGTGATGAGGCTGAAGTACAGATCCTGCTGCTGGCCGGGGGTCACAGCCATCGCCACCACGACGGCGGTAAAACCGGCGACCGCCGCATAGCTGGCCCACGGAAACAGCCACATCAGCAGCGCCGGCTGCGGATCGCCGCGCCGCTCGCGCTCGCGGCGCAGCTGGATCTGAGCCAGCGCAATGAGGATATAGATGAAAACCATCAGCGCCCCGGAAGCATTCTGCAGGAATGCGAACACCCGGTGCGGTGACCACGTCGCCGAGAGAATACCGATGATGCCGGCGAGTGCTCCGATCCATACGGATCGTGTGGGCACATGGCGCGCGTTCACCTGAACCAGCCATTGCGGCGCGTCGCCGCTCGCCGCCAGCAGGAACAGCACGCGCGAGCAGACATAGAATGCCGAGTTCAGACACGACAGCACGGCCGTCAGGATAACCGCACTCATCGCGGTACTGGCCCAGCCGAAATGCATGGTGCTCAGCGCCAGCGTGAATGGCGATTCGCCGGCGCGCACCAAGGTCCACGGAACTGCCGCCACGATCAGGGAGATGGAAAGCACGTAGAACACCAGAATGCGCACTATCACCGAGGTGGTCAGTCTTGCCACCGCGCGTGCCGGTTCGGCCGACTCGGCCGCGGCAACCGTGGCGATCTCAGCGCCGGTCAGCGCAAACAACACCGTGACCGCGGTCGCCAGCACCGATATCGGTCCGCTCGGCATGAAGCCACCGTAGCGAGTAAGATTGCCAAATGTCGAGCCTTGCGGCGACGTCCACCCGAACACGTAAGCGGCGGTGAGCGTGATAAAAACGATGATCGCCGCGACCTTGATCGATGCGAACCAGAATTCGAACTCGGCGTACGAGCGCGCCGACATCAGATTCACCGCCGTCATGACAGCCATCAATCCGACACCGAGTTGCCAGGTCGGCAGCGGCAGCCACTGGTGCAGGATATTGGCGCCGGCAATCGCCTCCACCGGCACCACGATGATCCAGAAATACCAGTAGAGCCAGCCGCAGGTGAAACCGGCCCAGGGTCCCAGTCCAACGCGGGCGAACTCGGTGAACGAGCTGGTGGTCGGCAGTGCCACCGCCATCTCCCCCAGCATGCGCATCACCAGCAGTACCAGTACGCCCGTCAGCAGGTAGCTCAATACGGCCGCCGGGCCGGTTGCGGCGATGGCGACGCTGCTGCCCACGAACAGCCCGGCGCCGATGATGCCGCCAATCGAGATCATCGCGACGTGGCGCGGCCGCAGCGATCGACTGAGCTGCTGAGACAAAGCTACCTCCGATACGGCCTATGGATCGGTAATCGATATCGTTGAATCGATGTTTTCGACCACAGTAGGTCAGCCAAATGCCGGCCGTCAAGGACGCCTATTCAGTGGCGCAGCCGCGATTCCCCGCCCGACACCGCACGCGCGGTCTCGAGCAGCAACGGCGACAGCTTGGCCCGCAAGTCATCGAGCGTCCATCGACTGGTGGGCCCGGAAATATTGATCGCGGCGACCGGACGGCCGTCATCGCCCAGCACCGCCGCAGCGATGCTGAGATCTCCGCGGTAGCACTCCTGGTCGGACCAGGCATAGCCGATTTTGCGGGCAGCCGCGATCAGTTTGAGGATCCGCGTCGGATCGGTGATGGTATGCGGCGTCAGCGACCGCAGCGTCGAGGCGCGCAGTATTCGCCGGGTCTCGGCCTGTGGTAACGCCGACAGGTAGGCGCGTCCGGAAGCCGTGCAGTACATCGGCAGCCGGCGGCCGATCGGCATGTGTATAAAGAATCGCTTATGGCTGGGGAAGCGCGCGATGAACACCATGTCGCTGGCGTCGGGCTCCGACAGATTCACCGACTCGCCGCAGGCCTGGTTCAGATCGATCAGGTGCGTGGTCGCGTTCTCGATCAGCGGGTGGCTGGCAAAATAGGCGTGCGCAATGCCCAGTACCCGTGGTGCCAGCACCCAGCGACCGCCGCGTGTCTCGCGCTTCAGATAACCCAGTCGCTCGAGTGTGTGCGTGCAGCGCTGCGCCGAACTCTTGGTCATGCCGACAGCCGCGGCAATCTCCGCCAGGTTCAGTGTGCGTCGCTCGGCGCTGAAGGAACCGAGTATGGCAAATGCCTTTTCCGCCGAGCGGTTGAACAGCGGGTCGCCCGCGAACTGCGATTGCCGGTCCGAGGCCCGTCTTGAAACGCCAGCGCTCGCTTCTGCCGAAGTTTGCGACTTGACTGTACGCTTCAATACGGTGGCCTCGAAAGTCGGGAGCGTCCGCCGTACAGCTCGCGTTCGCGAGGCGGCAGTTGCGCCAAAGTATACAGATACCCCCGCAGCCAGTAACGGCCGCCGTCGCCGGCGGCGGGCCGATCAGCCCAGCCCCTCGAACGGGCGGCCCCGGCCTTGCGGAAACTGTCGCTCCCAATTCTTGCCGTCTATGTGTTCGACGCGCATGCCGGTCACGGTGCCTTCATCCAGGCAGCGCGCGTTGACGCTGTAGCCGTCCGGATGCGAGCGCGGCACGTAGAAGGACTTGACACCGCAGATGGAGCAGAACAGGTGCTTGGCAGTGCCGGTGTTGAATTGATAGCTGCTCAGGCTGTCGCTGCCCGACAGCAGCCGGAAGCGCGACTGCGGCACCGTCAGGTGCAGGTAGCCCGACTTGGCGCAGATCGAGCAGTTGCAGTCCGACACCTCGATCTGCGCGGGCGCCTGGACTTCGAACCGAACGCGGCCGCAGTGGCAGCCCCCGGTATGGCGGATCATCGCTGTCATGGGCTCACTCTCCGCAAGGGTCGACAGTTCCCGGGTATCACGCGCTCGGATCCTGTTGCTGGTGCTGCACGATGCTTGCGCGCAGCAATCGTGCCAGATACCAGACGATTACCAGGTTCAGCACCAAGGTCAGGCCGATCGCCAGACGGCGCCCCGGCGGGCGCATGATCAGTTCCCAGAGCTCGAATGGAATCAGCGAGCTGGTCGCGATCACGGTCAGCCATTCCGCCCAGGCGCGACGCAGCCACAGGCCGAATCCTTCGGCCAGCACCACTGCGGTATAGGCGATGGTCACCGCAAGAAATATCTGGATCTTCTTTGCGCCCAGGCCCTCGACCCAGGTCAGCGCCCGCATCAGTAGCTTGCGCTCAAAGCGGTCATCGGTCAGAGCGGCCGACCAGGTGTACAGGCGCTCCACCAGTGCCGCATTCAGCAACTTGTGTACCCCGTAGCTGGTTGCAATCAGTAACAGCGCCTTGCCGAATTTGAACAGCGCAATGAGGCGCAAGCCGTCGAATTGGCCAGGCTTCTCAGCCCGGTCGGCAGCGTCGACCGATGGTGAATCTGGATCCATGTCTGTGCGAGGTCAGGTTTCAACCGGCGTTTCCGGGCGCCCGCCCCATTCGCTCCACGAACCGTCGTAGAGCGCGCCCATCGGCAGGCCCGCGACTTCAAGTCCGAGATTCAGCACCGCCGCGGTGAGTCCGGAGCCGCAGCTGGTGACGACGGCAGTGCTGTCCCCGACGCCGCGCGCCTCGAACAGCGCCCGCAGCTGCGCCCGCGGCAGCAGGGTCTGATCGCTAGCCAACAGATCCGTAAAGGGCAGGCTGCGGCTGCCGGGCACGTGCCCGGCGCGCAGTCCCGCCCGTGGCTCGGGCACGCGCGCATGAAAGCGATCGGCCGAACGTGCATCGAGCACAATCTCGTGCCGGTTCTGCAGGTTCGCCAGTACATCGCCCAGGCCGCGCAGATGGCGCGCATTCAGGCTGGCGCGATACACCGCAACCGCCGGCGTGGGCCCCTCGCCGCTCTCCAGGCTCCGGCCTTCACGGCGCCACTTCGGCAGGCCGCCGTCGAGCACCGCGCAGCGCTCATGGCCGAACAGGCGCATCAGCCACCAGCCGCGCGCCGACGAAAATATGCCCTTCTGATCGTAGAACACCACGCGGCTGTCGCAAGACACGCCGAGTGCTCCGATCATGCGCTCGAACCGGGCAGCGGTGGGCGCCATGTGCGGCAGCGCCGACTCGGTATCGGCGATCGCGTCGATGTCGAAAAACCGCGCGCCGGGAATATGGCCGAGCCGGTATTGCGCCCGGGCGTCGCGTCCCTCCGCGGGCATATTCCAGCTGGCATCGAACACGACCAGATCGTTCGACTCCAATTGTGCCGCCAGCCACTCGGTACTCACCAACGCTTTCAATCCCCCGCTCCTGTCGTTAGGGGTTAGCCATGCGGCGCGCTCCGACGAATGCAATTCTACCTGTCACGGCGGCAGGCTACGACCGCCCGTAAACGGGTTGTAGCCGGTATCCGCCAGCGCTGCCCACGCCGCCGCACCCGGAGGCTCGAGATGGAAATAAACCCGCGGTGCGGACGGATCGGTGGGCAGCATGAAGCCGGTGGGCGTGACCGCCGTTGCACTCGCGTAGTAACCGCCGTTCGGGGTGCGCTGAGCATTGATCGCGGCGCGAAGCGCCCGTGCCTGCGCCTGCCGGTGCAGCAGATCCAGCAGCACGGCCACCTGCGCGGTGCCTTCGATCCACGGGCCGCCGCCGGCCTCACCATAGGTATAGCCGCTGGCGAAGCGCAGTCTGGTGTCGATGGTATGCAGTACCACCGCGTGCTTTTCCAGCATTCCGGGCAATGCCATCAGCGGCCAGACCTGGGCGTCCAGTGCCAGCAGTGGATTGGCCGTCTCCCCGTCCTCGGCAGTGCCGACCGCGAAGCAGCTGCAACCGGAGCTCCACATGGCATCGACAAATTTGGCCGCGACTGCGGCGCGCTGCTGCCAGTGAGCATCGCCGGTCACGCGCCCGAGCAGTCCGAACGCCGCCGCCAGATCGGTGTTGTGCTCGGTGGATTTCCAGCGCTGGCGCTGCGGTGCGGGTTCATCGCCGAGGTAGCCGCCAATGAATCCCCCGGCGCCGCGCGCGTCGAGCGTGCCTTCCAGCCAGCGCGCCAGTCGCAACGCACCGTCGCGATAGCGTAGCTCGCCGCCGGCCGCGTTCAATGTCAGCAGCGCGAGCATTGCCCACGCCATGTTGCCGCTATCGGTCCCGGCCTGGTAGCCGTCTTCGAGCCAGCGCTGTGATTTCAGATCCCACCAGCCTGCCAGCCTGAGCGGCGCGGCGCCGATCGCCCCCGCAGCATAGCCATTGCGCAGACGGCCATCGTGCCAGTAGCGATCGTGATCGAGTGCCAGCAACAACGCGTCGCCGATGCGTCGAGCCTGGGTGACTTGCCCACAACCTACCAGGGCAATCGCCGCTACCGCATTGTCGTAGGTAAAGGCCGCTTTGCTCAGAACTCCGCTGCGCTCGCTCGGGTAGCTGGCCAGCAATACCGCACCGGCCGGTTGCGCGGCGATCGACTGCAGCAGATAGCTGCAGGCCGTTCCCATGGCCGGCGCCGCACGCCCCTCACCGGTCAGCGCACCCAGTGCCAGGCTCGCGATCAGGCCGGGCATCATGGCGCAACGGCGTCGCGATCGAACGGGAGTGCGGTGCGACACTTGCAGGCGCCTAGACCATCTCCAGCGGCCGCTTGGCGCGCGGCGGAGGAAACGCCTGATCGATCCGCGCGAGCTCCGCGGGGTCCAGTCGCAGTTGCGCCGCAGCCAGATTCTCCTCGATGCGCGCCGGCACCACTGACTTTGGTATCGCGACAACGTCGGGCTCGCGCAGGCACCAGGCGAGCGCAATCTGCGCCGCGCTCACACCGCGCTCGCGACCGAGTTGCACCAGCAATGGATGCCGCACCAGCGCGCCGCGTCCCAGCGGCGAATAGGCCATGGTCGCGATGGCATGCGCGCGCTGGTAGGGCAGGAGCTGAAATTCGATGCCGCGCACTTCGGTGCAGTAATAGAGCTGGTTGCAGTGCGTGGTCGCGGCCAGGCCGAGGCTGTTCTGCGCCCGCAGCCAGTCCTGCAATTCGTCGATGTCGAGGTTGCTCACGCCGAAACGGCGAATCAACCCGCGCCGCAACAGCTGCTCGAACCCGCGCAGGGTCTCGGTAAATGCGTGCCTCCCCGGCCAATGCAGCAAATACAGGTCGAGGTAATCGCACCCCATGCGATCGATGGATGCCTCGCAGGCACGCACGCTGCCGCGGCGCGAGGCGTTACCCGGCAATACCTTGCTGACAATGTACAGTTGCGCGCGCCGCGCGGCGCCAAAGGCCTGGAGCGCGCCGCCGATGATGCGCTCGGCGCCGCCGTCGGCATACATCTCGGCCGTATCGAGCAACCGGTAGCCAATATCGAGCGCATGCGTCAGCGCGGCAATTTCCCGGCTGCGTTGCGCAGCCGAGACGCCCATTTCCCAGGTACCAAGTCCGATGCGCGCTGGAAATGGCGTTGAGCTGCCCGGCGCAGTCATGCTTTAAGGTCCTCGGTCGTTGCGGAAGATCCGCGCTGGCCATCAGCATAGCGCGACCAACGAAAAAGGCCCGGATCGTTCCGGGCCTTGGTTCGCGGTCAGCGAATCGACCGGCGCCTACCAGCGACCACCACCGCCGCCGCCGTCGCTGTTGCCGCCATTGCCACGAAAGCCGGCGCCGCCCGGACGGCCGCCGCCGCCGGTGCGCGGCTTGTCCTGGGCTTCATTGACGCGCAACGCACGGCCGTTCATCGAAAAACCGTTCAGACCCTGGATCGCACGCGCCGCATCGGCCTGGCTCATCTCGACGAATCCAAAGCCTCGCGGCCGACCGGTCTCACGATCCGTCGGCAGCGATACCGCATCGACATTGCCATGCTGCGAGAACAGTGCGCGCACGTCGGCCTCGCTGGCTGTAAACGGCAGGTTACCCACGTAGATCTTCGCCATAAAAAAAAACGCTCTCCTGATCTATTCGACCAATGCAAATCGTATGACAGTTTATCACAGGGACTTGAATTTCAAGCTGGCCATGCCCGGCCGAGACGGTGCAATATTGTTGTCCATGAGCAGCGACGCCCCGGAACGTGTGAGCTTTCCCTGCGACTACCCGATCAAGGTCATGGTGCGAGTCGAGGATGGTGTGCGCAGCCACGTCGATGCGATCGTCGAGCGACATGCCGGACCGCTCGACCTCGCTGCGGTGACGGAACGCCCCTCGGCGCAGGGCAATTTCCTCGGGATTACTTATGTCATCCGCGCCACCGGCCAGGATCAGATTGCGCAGCTGTTCGCCGCCCTGAAGCTGTGCCCGCAGGTGATGCTGGTGCTCTAGGCAGCTGCAAGCGCCGCCGGGCGCCGCTTATTGCGGCTCGGCAGGCAACGAGTAGTCGAACTCGTAGAAATGCTCGCCGTCTACGATCTTGATCGTGAACGAGCCATCGATGCCGATCAGCTGGTCCGCGCCCGAATCCGGCACCACCGTTATCGACAGCCGTTGCTCGCCATGCGCCATGGTGCCGCTGTGCTGGAATACAAAACTGCCGCGGCGCCCCTGCAGCACCCCGGATACGCGCTCGATGGCAACGTAGCCGGCCGATCCCGCGGTTTGCGTCATGGCGGTGAGCATTTCGCCTTTTCCGCTCGCCACCAGCTCGCCCCGGAACTGCTTGTCGAGCGCCAGGCGGCCGAGGCTGCTGCCGGGAGCGACGTCAGGTTTCTGCTGCGGTTTGATCGACGCCGTGAAGCTGCCGGCGGCTCGATGGGTGCGGCGTTCGGTCACGGCAATCCCTGTCAGGCAGCGATGCTCAGTGGGCAGGTCGGTTAAGCAGCGCGCTGGCGGCCAGATTGAACAGTCCAAGGAGCAAGCCGCCAATGAGCGCGGCGCCAAAGCTGTCGACCTTGAAGCCGGGGACGATTGCGCCGGTCAGCATCAGCATCAGAGCATTGATCACGAACAGGAACAGGCCCAACGTCAAAATGGTTATCGGCAGGGTCACGATGATCAGGATCGGGCGCACCAGGAAATTCACCAGGCCCAGTACCAGTGCCGCCAGCAGCGCATTACCGAAGTTCACGATACGAATGCCCGGCACGATCTGACTGACAAGCCACAGCAGCAGCGCGCTGACCAGCAGGTGAACCAGGAGCTTCGTCATAGCAGCTCCAATCGTAGCATCTTTGCCCGGCCGGTTATCTGCCCCTTAACGGGCCGGCGTGCACAGCTGCACCAGTCGTGGCGTGATGACGCTTCCGGCGATCCGCACTTCCGCAATGCTGATCGGCAGCTTGAATCGCCGCGGTCCGGCGCTGCCCGGATTCAGGTAGATGACGCCGCCGCGTTCGCGCACGCAGGGCTGGTGCGAGTGACCGGAAACGATGATCTGCACGGCAGCCGCGCACGGGTCGATCGAAAGCTTGCCGAGATCGTGGATGACATGGATCCGGACCGCCGCGAGTTGCAGCAGCCGGGTGTGCGGCAGTGATGCCGCCCAGGCCTGCGTATCGTTGTTGCCGCGCACAGCGGACACCGGCGCCAGATCCGCCAGCTGCTCGAGTATTTCCAGGCCGCCGATGTCGCCGCCGTGCAGGATGTGATCACAGCCCTGAAGGAACGCGATAGCCTCCGCTCGCAGCAGCCCGTGGGTGTCGGATATCACGCCAATGCGCAGCGCGCTGACGCGCGTGGCCGGGTCTGCTGTCATCGCCGGCCTAGCCGATCGCGGCGATTTCCCAGCACGCGAGTGCTACAGCCACACCCTGGCTTCGACGGCAAAATTCGGCGAACTGTTCCTCACCACGCAGAAGCGCTGGCCGGTCGGTGCCTCCATGACCCACCAGGTGCTCACCTGTGCGATGCGCGTGGCGCCCAGCGCCTCCAGTCGCCGCACCTCCGCCTCGATGTCGTCGGTTTCGATGTCCAGATGCACACGGCTTGGATGCGTCACGGCCTGCACCTCGATTTGCAGTCTGCCCAGCGGATCGACCAGATGCACGTACCTGTCCGCCTCATCCGACGGCAACTGCCGCTGCTGCATGCCGAGTGCACCGCCCCAGAAGCCGGCGGCACCGGCCAGGTCCATGGTCTGACAATCGATGATAAAACCAGCCAATCGGCTCTTGTGCATCTGTGCTCCGGATGGTGTTGCGGCAGTGTATTTCAAAGACCGACGAACGCGACAAAATCACCGCTGAAGTGGCCAGCTGCGCTGCCGGCATAGTCGAGCGTCGATGCGACGGTGATCCTTGCCCTGCCGCGGCGCTTGAGCAGGCGCACGAACGCCGGCCACTCGGCCGGTTCGGCCAGCAGCGCACGCGCGGCAAAGGTTCCCAGGATCGGCCGGCTATACCGCATACTCTGGCCTTGAATTACGATCGAGGCCGACGGAAACGAGACCCGCAGCCGTACGTGCAGCAACGACCACGCCGCCAGCATCGCCAGCGCGCAGCTACTACCGCCAAACACGGTTGCGTGGTGATTCAGGTTCGGTGCCAGCGGCGCAGACAGTTGCACCGACTCTGCCGACACGTCGACCGCCATGACCTGCATCGCCCGGGAAAGGGGGATTTCGTGATGCAGGAATTGCTCGAGCGACTGCGGCGACATTGTACTGCCCAGCCTACAGCCTTTAGTCCTTCGGGCGCGAGAGCACGCTCTCGATCCTTCGATCCGGAACCAGCCATAACAGCGCCACCAGGACGTATATTGCCTGCGAGACCGATGGTGAGCTGAATGCAGTCACAATCCCAAAAAGATAGAGCAGCGGCGACAATTTGCCCTTGCGATCGCGGCCGATCGCCCGCTTCAGCAGCGACCCTTGTCCCTCCGCTGCGATGATCGATCGCTCGAGTATGAAATAGGCGATAGCCGCCATCAGCAGATCCGCGCCGTAGAGCGCCGACGGCGCCGACTCGCGGTGGTTTTCACTCATCCACGCCGTGGTCGCCGGAATCAGCGACAGCCAGAATAGCAGGTGCAGATTGGCCCACAAGATAGCCCCGGTAACCCGGTGGCAGGTATTCAGCAGATGGTGATGGTTGTTCCAATAGATGCCCAGGTAGACGAAGCTCAGCACGTAGTTCAGGAACAGCGGGATCTGCGGAATCAGCGACTGCAGCTGCCCGCCCTCGGGCACCTTCAGATCCAGCACCATGATCGTTATCAGGATGGCAATGACGCCATCGCTGAATGCTTCCAATCTGCTCTTGCCCATCCCAGCCGCTCTCGCCGAGGCGATTTAGCGCTTCAACGCCAGCACCACGACTCCGGCGCCAACCATCGCTATACCGATCCATTCGCGCGTTGACGGGCGTTCGGCCAGGAACAGGTAGGCGAACACCGCAACCAGTAGCAGGCTGAACTTGTCCACCGGCGCGACTTTCGAGGCCTCACCGAGCTTGAGCGCCCTGAAGTAGCACACCCAGGATGCCCCGGTCGCCAGCCCGGACAGCGTCAGGAACAGCAACGTGCGCGAACCAAGCTCCGTGGGGTTGCGCCATTTGCCCGTGAGCCAGACGAAACAGGCCAGCACACTGATGATGACGCCGGTTCGAATCAGCGTCGCCAGGTCGGAATCCACTGCCTGCAGGCCCACCTTGGCGAACACGGCGGTCAACGCGGCAAATACCGCCGACAGAAGTGCCCAGGTGAACCACGACCATGAGTCCGTCACGACGGCAAACTCCCCGGATCAGGTACGCTGGTCCGAGACTTCGCAAACTGCGCACGGCCATCGGCGATGATGACCCACGGCAGTTTGTCTTCCACCCATATGTGCACTTCGGGCACCAGGCCATCGGCATCATCCAGGCTCGACAGGGTCACGTCTATCTCATCGCTGCGATCTTCACGGCGGTAGGTCAATGAAGTGCCGCAATCCACGCAGAAGCCCCGGATGACGTCCGGCGAGGAGCGGTATAGCGCCAGCCGACCGCGCACGATGGAGAAATGTGGCACTGCGAAAGTGGCCCATGGCACCATCGGTGCACCGGTTGCACGCCGGCAGCTGCTGCAGTGGCAGAAGCAAAGGTTGCTGACCTCGCCGCCTGCCTGGTAACGCACGCGCCCGCACAGACAACCGCCGGCATGGCTGCCCGCGCTCATCGCGCTGCGCCGTCGGCCAGCCGCGCCGCCTCACCCGCCGTATTCACGCGACCCGAAAACCAGCGATCGAGGTGCGCCACCGCATCCTCGAGCGAGGACAGCTGCAGATAGGCTGAATCGAACTCGTGCGCCTTGAGGTCCGGCACGACCACGACCCGAAGCCCGGCTCCGTGGGCCGCCCTGGCGCCGTGATCGCTGTCCTCGAATGCCAGGCATCGCACCGGTGGCACTCCCAGCCGCTCGGCGGCCAGCAGATACACCGCCGGATCCGGCTTGCTGTGCGATACCTCATCGCCGCCCGCAACCGCCTGGAAGAAGTCAAGCACACCGACCTTCGCCAGCCGGCATCGCACTTCCTCGACAAAGGTCGAGGAGGCCACCGCGCATGGCACGCCACGCTGGCGTAGCAGCAGTAGAAGCTGCAGCGCCCCGGGCTTGAGTGGAAACACGACTCCGGGCTGCGCGCACAGCTAGGCACGAGCACGATAGCGTACCTGTTGAAATCTTCCATGTCCGCCGAGAAGCTTGCTGAGCCTGGCTCGGGACTCCTCGGCGCCGCAGCCCACCACCAGCAGAAAGTCAGGCTCGGACAGGACCAGCCGCTCCTCCCGCGCCGAGGACAACCACGCCTGCATGATGACTCGCTCGGAATCGAGCAGCAGGCCATCCATGTCGAAGATTGCGGCGCTAAACACCCTTATGACCTGTCAGTTTGCATGCGCGAACTCCGGCCGATCATACCGCCGGCAGCGGTGCGTTGGCACTGCGCGACAGGCTCCCCGACATCAAAGGCGCGATTCGCGGATCGGAGCCCTTAGCATCTTTTCAAACCGCACCGCGTCCAGCACACCACGGTAGTATTTGGCGAGCCGGTCAGTCTGCGCGTACCCTTGCTTCTGGTAGAAGGCGATCGCGGCCGGATTATCCGACCTGGCCTCCACGCGGATGCGTTCGATGCCGGCCGTATCGGCGCACTTCTCGAGCCACAATACCAATCGCGCGGCGATCCCGCGCTGGCGCTGCATCGGGTGCACCGCCAGCAATGCCAGGTGAGCCGTACGATCTCCATAGTGCATGATTCCAAACGCTATCACGTCGTCGGTGAGATGGACGACCGCGACATTTGTTGCTTCGTCCTGAATCGCGGCAGCAATGCGGGTCGTCGTCCAGCTCCAGCCCAACCCATGTTCAATGTAGTCCCTGGACATGTCGGCAATGGCCAGCGCGTCGGCGGCGGTCGCCAGTCGTATGCCAGGCAGGAACATCACCGCAGTTGCCTCAGGTCGCGCACGTCAGGTCTTCACTCCCCGGGTATTCACTCACCGGGCTCGTAGATCACGTAGATCTTCTGCGTCGGCTCTATCACTTCCCAGGTTCCCACGAAGCCTCTGGGAACGATCACGCTGTCGCCGGCCGATAGCGTCACGGCGGTGCCGGCGCTGTCTGCAATGATGCTGGTCCCCTGCAGGATCTGGCAATACTCCTCCTCCGTGTAGGAGATGCGCCATTTTCCGACCTCGCTGCGCCAGATACCGGCGAAGAATTTCCCGCTCGCGTCGCAGTAGTGCTTCCAAACGCACTGCCGGGGATTGCCGGCGAGCAGCTTTTCGCTCGGCAGAAAATACTCTTCGGCAATCGCGCCCGAGGATTCGAACTTGAGTACTGGGTTCGATTTCATTGCAGCTGCAGCTCAGGCATCGGCTTCCCCGCCTTTGGGTCCCCAGAACGCGGCCCAGGCACAGAAGCCCGGCGAGAATTCGACAAACCGATGTTCTGCGCCGGCCGCAACAAAAAAGCAGTCGCCGGGCGCGAAGCTGTATCGGGCGTCGCCGATGACCAAAACGCCGTGACCGTTGTGGATGAAGTAAAGCTCGTCCTGATCGTGCGGAGTCTGCGGATCAACCGCTACCGGAGCGTAGATCTCGACCGACATCGAGCCGTGGGCCAGCGCGCGGATAAAGCGCTCGCCCATCGGCCATTCCTCGGTAACCTCCCCGGGAAGCTGTCGCAGAAGTTCCGATGCGGTGGCTTTCATCTGCACTCGATCGCTCAGCGGCTCTCGCCTTTCGTCTGGTCCTCTGTTTCGCCGTCCGGTTTCGGACCAGCATCGCTCAATCGCTCGGCGTCGCGCTGCGCAATGATACGCAAAAGCGGGTGCTCCTGAAATGCGCGCAGCAGCAATATCGCCGCCCGCTTGTTCGCGGCGTTTGCGTCCGCTTGTTCGATGGCTCGTGCCAGCCGCTCGATCGCGAGCGTGACGCTCTGCCTGGTGTCATCATGCCGCGCCACCTGGGGCGACACCGGCGCCTGGAGATTCCGATCGTGCGAGAAACGGATGTCCATGGGCGCCGTCGCCCGGCCCTCGACGGCATCGACTCCGGCTGCTGTTATGGTCCCCATGCCACCGCCGACGCCGCCGTGTCCCATGTTCGGCCGCCAGTGAATCAGACCGTGATCGGCCAGCTGCCCGGCAGTGTTCAGGATGTCGTGCTCGTTGAGCTTGCCGTCGAAGTCAGATGGCACCAGGCCGATGAGGCGCTCCTTGCGACGCTGGTAGTACTTCTCCAGCAGCAGCCCTCGAAGTTCGCCCTCTGTCATGGTTCACTGGCTGGCAGAAATCTGATCAACTGCGCTTCGAGTCGCGCTTGGAGCGGCGCTTAGCGCACACTGCTGCGACTGCAGTGCGTGCAACCGAGGTGGCGCCACCGGGGCTGGGCAACGTCAGCGGCGCCGCCAGCAGCAACTCGATCTGCTCGGTTGCAATCGGCCGCGAATACAGGTAGCCCTGCAACTGGGCGCAGTTCAGCTCGCGCAGCTTGTCGAGCTGCTCGGTGGTCTCGACACCTTCAGCCACCGTCACCAGTCCGAATGCCGCCGCAAGTCCGATGATACTGGTCGTCAACGCGACGCTGGCCAGATCGAGCGGCAGTCCGCTTATGAACGAACGGTCGATCTTCAGCATGTCCAACGGCAATCTCGAAAGCAGTCCGAGAAAGGAATATCCGGTACCAAAGTCATCGAGGGCGACACGTATGCCGGACTCACGCAGGACCTGAAGCTTGCGGCTGGTCGTATCGATGTCCTGCAGCAGGCTGGACTCGGTGATCTCGATATCCATGCCATAGCCGGCGTCGTTCAGTCCGTCGACTGCACTGAGCACCTCGTCGACGAAAGCGCGTTGCCGGATTTGCAGCGCTGCCACGTTGACCGCGACCCGCACCGGTCCCAGGCCCAGAGCTCGCCAACGCCGGCAATCCTGCGCCGCGCGCGCCAGCACCCAACTGCCCACCGGAATGATCAAACCAGAGGACTCGAGCATCGGCAGGAACTGGCCCGGCATTACCAGTCCGCTTTCCGGATCGTTCCAGCGTATCAGCGCCTCCAGCGACTGAATGCGCCCGGTGGCGATATCCAGCTGCGGCTGGTAGTGGAGCACGAATTGCTTCTCGTCGAGTGCGGTTCGAAGCTTATGTTCGAGCTGCATGCGCCCGGCGATCTCGCCGTGCATCTGCATTTTATAGGTCAGAAATTGCTCGCCGCTATCCTTCGCCCTCTTCAGCGCTGCTTCCGCCTTGTGCACCAGGGTGCCGGCGCTTTCGCCATCGTTCGGATAACGCGCGATACCGACCGGGCAACTGACGCGAATTGCGTGGCCTTCAATTTCGAAGGGTCTTCCAAATACCGCAGTTGCGAGCATTGTCGAGATATTTTCCGCGGATGCACTCGGCCCCGGCTCCACCATCACGAAAGTGCCGCCGCCAAGATAGCCGACGCGCTCCTCGCTCTCGGTGTTGCGTTTGAGTCGCTCGGCGACCTGCCGCAGCAGCAGGTCTCCCACACGCCGGCCGAAGCTGTCGTTGATATTGGCCAGTCCATGAATGTCGAAGGCGGCCACCGCCAGCGCCTTCTGCGGTTCAGGCCGCTCCCTGAGTGCGGCGTCGAGGCGCTCGTAAAACAGCGCCCGCTTGGCAAGACCCGCCAGCGAGTCGAATGACGCCAGATACTCGGCAACGCCCGCGCTCTCCTCGTGCTCGAGTGCCAGTGCCAGGGTAGCGCGAATATCCTGTAGCAGCAGCACCTCCTCGTCGCGGACGAGATTCGGCGTTCGCGAGGCCAGCATCAGCGCGCCGCGCCGCCAGCTGCCCAGTACCAGCGGTATTACCACCAGCGACCGGTATCCCAGGCTGGCGAGCGCCTCGTGCGCCATGGCTGCTGGTCCGCTAGCTACGAGATCGTTGCAAACCGTGAGCTCGCCGGTGCGAAGCGCCTGGCTGGTGAAACTCGCGTCCGGCTCGTCGCCATCGCTGAGCGGCAACGGTTGATTTTCCGGGCCGTCCACCTCTGAGCCTGAGGTGAACAGCGGCCGCGCAATCCGGCCGTCCGAGTCGACGATCCAGAGCGTGGCATAGTCGTAGCCGCCAATCTGCGTGGCGACACGGCAGGCCTCCCTAAGCAGATCGTCGCGGTCACGGATGCGCAGCACCGCAGCGTTGATGCTGCTTTGCATTCGCACCACGCGGGTGAAATGCGCCGTCTGCTCTTCGAAGCGCCGGCGCTCGGTGATATCGCGCGCCAGCGCGATGAGGTAGCCGCGATGCCCGTACTCGACGAAGCTGGTGCTGAATTCGACCGGGAACACCTGTCCGTCCTTGCACCGATAAATCCCCTCGCGCAGCAGCGGCCCCGAACTCTGTGCGGCGTGCACGCGTTCCGGCCAGGGTTGATCCGGGCCTCCCGATGAGATGTCGGCGGCGCTCAGCTGCAACAACTCATCACGCGTATAGCCCAGCCGCTGCGAGGTGGTTTCGTTGACGTCAACCAGGCGCCCTGCGGCCGCCTCCGCGATGTAGATCAGGTCACGGGTCTTGTCAAACAGGTGCCAGAACAGCTGCAATTTGCCCTGGGCGCGCTCATTTTCGGCACGCGCGCGCAGTGCCGAAATTCCATGGGTCAGGTTATCGGCGAGCTCCACAAGCAGCTGCACCTGGTCCGCAACGAAGGCGTCGCTGCGGTCGGAATAGATGTGGAGCGCGCCGATGGTCGGCGTTTCGAGGACCAGCGGCAGCGCGATGCAAGCCACATAGCCGCGAGCGAGCGCGTGGTCGCGCCAGGGCGCGATGGCTGGATCGGCGTCCACGGGCATGCAGACACTCGGACTGCGCTCGCGTATTGCCCGCCCGGTGGGGCCGTCGCCGGCTGGCGAACTGTCCCAGCTGACCCGCACCCGCTGCAGGTATTCGGCATCTGCGCCCGCGCTAGCCACGACACGCACCGACTTCGCGGCATCGTTCTGCGCGAACCCGACCCAGGCCAGGCGAAAGCCGCCGATGTCGACAATCACCCTGCAGATGCTTTCCAGCAGCGCAGTTTCATCCGATGCCCGAGTGAGCTCGTGATGGCAGTCACTCAGCATGAGCAGATGGCGATTCGACCTGCCCAACGCCCCTTCCAGATTTTTGCGGACCGACACGTCGACGCCGCTGCCGACGACAGCGACCACGTGGCCGGCGCCGTTGCGCAGCGGACTGAACACGCAGTCGACCGCCACCAGTTGATCGCCCTTCATGCGCACCAACATTTCGCGATGCACGGCTATGCCCTGCAATGCCAATCGCACCACGGCACGGACCTGCTGCTGCGCTTCCTCGGCGTATGACCACCAGTAGGTGTCCCAGACCGGCCGCCCGGCAGCGTCGGCGATCTGCAGGCCGCCAGCGTCGAGCGCCGCCTGGTTCACCTCGAGCACGATGCCATCGCGCGAAATGATGCCGACGAAGGTGGTCATGCCGTGGAAGATCTCGCGCCACAGCGCGGCGCCTGGGATACCCAGCTGGGCCAACGGGCCGGCGCCTGCCGGCGGTGCGAAGTCTCGGGTGCGCCCGACTTCACACAGCGCCATCACCCGACCCGCCGCGCTCTTGATGGGGCACACGTTCAGCCGTACCGGCACCTCAGAGCCGTCGCGCGCAAGCAGCAGCGTGTCGACGGTGGTGACCTGCGGGCGATCGAGCAGGCGTCGCGTCAGCGCCTGGTGATCCGAGCGCAAGCGCGGCGGAATGATCAGCGCCATCGGCTGACCGGTGATGTCCGGCGCGGGATATCCAAGCAGGTGGGCAGCGATCTCATTGCAGTCGGTAATGACACCATCGACGTCATACACGACAACAATGTCAGCGGTCGGCGCCAAACGCACCTCCTGGTTGCCCGCCTGGCCGGCCCCTCGCGGCAGAGCGGATCTCATGGCACGATGCAATGAACGGTCAAAGGATCATACTTAGTCCATCACACCATGACTAATGCGTAAATGTTTGTCACCTGTCATATTTTACAGGTGCGGCAGCGCACATAGCGGCGCATCCTTTGTATTCCTTTCAATGACGTCAGCGGCTGCGCTGCAGGGACGTTTAATGCTGCTGAGACGTCCCTTTAATGCTGCGGAGACGTCCATTTAATGCTGCGCAGACGTCCATTGAATGGAAGGCGTATCATCCGCTTAGCCGCGTGCGCGGGCGCCTACTGGGTGGCCGATGCAAAGTGAAGCACGACGTATTCAGGCGACGATTGCTGATCTGGCAGCAATCAGCGCAGATGCCGAACGCATCGCTGAAGTGGCTGCCTCAATCTGGCGCGAAATCTATGCAGTGTTGTCTCCAGTCATTGGTCCAGGCGGTGTCGGCGCGCTCTACCAGCGAGCCCTGTTCGTGACCCGCGCCGCCTACCCCTCTCTAGCAGACGTACGTGAGGACGCGCTGCACCCCGATGATTTTGCTGCGTTGCAATTAATGCTGTCGCAGCAATCCGGTGCGCGCATCGCCGCCATTAATGGTGCGCTGCTGCAGACCTTCTGCGATCTGCTGGGTAACCTGATCGGCGTCTCGCTCACCGAGCGGCTGCTGCGATCGGTTCCCAGCCTGCCTCCAGGAGATGCTGCGGTGCTGGAAGGCTTGCCATGACAGCGCGCAAGGCAACCATTCATCGTCTTGCCACCGGGGTGCCGGGGCTGGACGAAGTACTCGGCGGCGGCCTGCCGGAATTCTCGTTCAATCTCATTGCCGGACCGCCCGGCAGCGGCAAGACGACACTGGCTCATCAGATCATGTTCGCGTTGGCGACACGTAAGCGCCCCGCGCTGTATTTCACGGTGCTCGGCGAACCACCGCTGAAGATGCTGCGCTACCAGCAGCAATTCGAGTTCTTTGACAGCGAACAGGTGAATGCCTCGATCCGCTTCACCAACCTCGCCGACGACATGGCCACCGGAGATCTTGACCAGGTCCTGAGCCGAATCGTCGCCGAAGTCCAGGCGCATGAACCGGCCGTGGTATTTGTCGACTCGTTCCGCTCGGTGATGCTGGCCAGTCAAGGCGACGACAAGTCGTTCATGGGCCTGCAGCAGTTCATCCAGCGCTTGGGCATGCTGATGACGAGCTGGCAGGCTACGACCTTCCTGATCGGGGAATACCTGAGCGAGATCGATCCGAACCCGGTATTCACGGTCGCCGACGGGCTCATCTGGTTGCGCCAAAGCCTGCAGAGCAATTCGGTGGTGCGAAAAATGGAAATCATGAAGATGCGCGGGCAGCGGACATTGCCCGGGCTTCACAGCTTTCGCATCAGCAGCGCGGGAATCCACGTGTTTGCGCCGGTGCCGCTGGCCGCGCCAACCGCAACGCCAATAGCGCCACGGACAGATGTGCGGTTGCGGATGGGGGTTCCGGAGCTCGACCAGATGATGGGCGGTGGGCTGCCGCGCGGTTACTCATTGCTGGTCGCCGGGCCGTCCGGATCGGGCAAAAGCATCCTGGCTTCGGCTTTCCTGGTCGAAGGCGCGCGCGGCGGCGAAACCGGCGTCATCGCCGCCTTCGAGCAGCGATCAGATGCGGCACGGGGTCGCCCTCTGGCAGAGTTGATCCACGGCGACCGTGTCGGCGTGGTCGATACCCGGGCGCCGGATCTGTCGGTCGAGGAGATCGCAAGGCTGCTGATCACCGAGATTCGCCGACTGAAGGCGAGCCGCGTGGTCATCGATTCTCTGTCGGGCTTCGAGCTCGCCTTGGCCCCCACGTTCCGGGATGACTTTCGCGAGTCGTTATCGCGCCTGGTGTCATCGCTCGCCAGCACCGGTGTCTCGGTGCTGATGACATCCGAGCTGGAAGACCGATACACCGATCTGCGCTTCAGCCCGTATGGAACGGCCTTCATGACCGACGCGATCATCGTGCAGCGCTACATTGAAGTGGACAGCCGATTGCAGCGCGTGCTGGCCGTCGTGAAGCTGCGAGCCAGCGAGCATTCCAATGAGCTGCGCTTGTTCCACATCGACGGCAATGGCATCAAGATTGGCGCGATGGTCTCGGGCCGTGAGGGACTGCTGGGCGGCCAGCCGAGCCGAGAACAGAAAAATGACGGCCGTGCCCGTGGTGCCGATGGATGACTGAGCTTTCCCCAGTGGGCTCATCGACATGAGCAAGCACGCTGACACAGCGGACGTGACCGCGGCGGCTCGGGCGCTGGCGTTGCTCAACCAGCAGGCGGACGAAGTGCGCGCGGACATCGAGCGTTCGCGGCGCGAGTTGGCGCAGGTGCAACGCGACTACGGCGGAGCGCGGGCCGCGCAATTGTTGGAGGCCAATGAGCAACTGGTGCTGGCTGCACTGCAGGCTGAGACCATCGCCGAGGCGGCAACGGGCCACCTGGACGAGTTGGCCCGTTCCAGTCAGCGCGACTCGCTGACGGATACGCCCAACCGCGCGTTGATGCTCGACCGGCTGGAACACGCCATCGCCCTGGCACGACGCCATGTCACGCGACTAGCGGTGCTGTTTCTCGACCTCGACCAGTTCAAGCACATCAACGACACGCTCGGACACGCGGTCGGTGATGAAGTGCTGCGACTGGTTGCACGCCGCCTGGAATCCGTCGTTCGTGGTTCGGACACCGTCAGTCGGCACGGCGGCGACGAATTTCTGGTGCTGGTGGGCGAAGTCTCCAAGGCATCGGACGCCGGTGTGATCGCCGCAAAGATTCTTGCCGTCCTGACGGCACCCAGTCGAGTCGGCGATCACATGCTGCGACTGTCGGCCAGCCTGGGCATCGCCACCTATCCGGACGACGGCGAGGACGCGGCGACTCTCATCAGCCGGGCCGACGCCGCCATGTACCGCTCCAAGAGGCGCCGACACGGCGGGTTCGAGTATCACCGCGAGGAAGTCCCGGCCCTACAAGCCGCGGAACTATTTTCGGGCGTCGCGCCGCATCAGCCGGCGCTGCGCCACGATTCTTCGTTGGCGGAACAGCAACCTGAGCTTCGGGACCTGCGCGAGGCGAACGAGCAATTGGTGATCGCCGCGCTGACAGCGCAGCAACTGGAGGCGCAGACCGAAGAGGCGTATACGCGCCAGACGAAGTTTCTGGCGATGGTGGCGCATGAGTTGCGCAACCCGCTGATCCCCATCCAGACCGCCGCCAGCTTGCTCAACCGCGCCCTGAGCGACGAGCCACTGCTTGCGCAGCTGCAGGCGGCGATCAAGCGCCAGGTGTCGCTGGTGTCGAGACTGGTGGACGACCTGCTCGACGGATCGCGGGTCAGTGCCGGCAAGTTCCGGCTCGAATGCAGCGTAGTGGAGCTGACCGGTATCCTCAGTCTTGCGGCAGAGACCTGCCGGCCTGCGGTGGAGGCGCGGTCACAGCGCTTGACGATCGATCTGGCCGCTGGACCGTTGATGGTGCTCGGCGATCCTCTGCGGCTGGGTCAGATCTTCAGCAATCTGCTGGACAACGCCTCGAAATACACGCTCAAGGGCGGCGAGATCTCGCTCGCGGCGGCGGTGGTCGATCGGACGGTGCAGATCATCGTTTCCGACAACGGTATAGGTATCACGGCGGACGCACTACCCAACATCTTCGAGCTGTTCATGCAGGACGCGCGCGCGCTGTCACTTCACAACCACGGACTGGGCATAGGGCTCGCAGTCGTTCGCGATCTGGTCGAGGCCCATGGAGGCACGGTTGTCGCCAGAAGTGAGGGCCGCGACCGCGGCACTGCCTTTACCGTCACGCTACCCATGGCCGCCAAGGCGATTTCGGCCGTCACCCCATAAAACTGAGTATCATTCAATCGATGACGATTCGGCGGGTATGGCCATGAATAAACCGGTCGCGATCATGCGAGTTGTGTCGTTTTATCACAAGGTGAGCGGCCTGTTTCATGCCCGCCATCTGATGTCGTCGGACGCCAAATCGATCGTGCTCAATACGCCAGACGATCACGTCGCAATCGACGGCGATCACTTCGATCGCCTGTCGCAACGCATCGATGTCGAGACCGGCAAAGTGATCGATCTGCTGCCGGCGCAGCCCAGTGCCGATCATGAGTGGAACGCGACCGATCGGCGCTGGCAGATGAAACCGGAGGTCCTCGCCAGAGAGGAGGCGCGTCGCCACGCGATCCAGCGCATCAGTCAGCTCGAACTGTCGGGTATACGCTCGTTACGCGAGTTGGCATTGGGCGAGGCCAAGGCGGCGGATCGCCTCAAGGCGCTGGATACCGAAATCGCGGCGCTGCGCAAATCGCTCGCTGAGTGAACGGCCGGTTGTGGCCGGCAGTTGCGCGCGATTGCGCCCATGCCGAGCCCGATAGCGGCTGACGGCGGACTTTGTCGTCGCCAGCCAGCGACGTGCGGGTGCGCGGACACATTGCCCGGGCGCAGCGATGCGTATTAACTGGCTTCGCAATGTACGGGCGGACCCGTCGAAAGGCGGGAACGCCAAGGCTCCGGTCGTCAGGCCCCCTCCTGCGCCCTTGGGCCACCCGCACAGCGCCCTGAACTGTCGGCGAACTGAAAACCCGCAGACAGCTCACTTGGCCCCGCCGATCATCAGTTGATCCGCGGGGCTTTTCTTTTGCGGCGCCGCCGGCAATCATGCGCGCATCGTGCATTCTGCCAAAGCCATTGACCTGCGCTCGCTCTGGTGCCTGGATCCGTCGATCAGTTATCTCAACCACGGATCGTATGGCGCCTGTCCACGAGCGGTGCTGGCGATGCAGACGTCGCTGCGCCAGGAAATGGAGCGCGAGCCGGTGGACTTCCTGACGGCGCGGCTGCCCTCGCGCCTCAACGTGGCGCGCGACGCCCTGGCCGCTTTCCTCGGCGCTGATCCTGCCGATCTGGTTTTTGTGTCAAACGCAACTGCCGGTGTCAATGCGGTGCTGCGTTCGCTGGTATTCGCACCGGGCGACGAGTTGCTGGTCACCACCCATACCTACGCCGCCTGCCGCAAGAGCGTCAATTTCATCGCCGCTCGCACCGGGGCCCGTGTGGTGGTCGCCGAACTGCCATTCCCGGTGCACAGCGACGAACAGATCATCGAGGCGGTGCTGGCGTGCGTATCGCCGCTCACCCGGCTGGCACTGCTGGACCACGTCACCAGTCCGACCGCGCTGGTGCTGCCGCTGGCGCGGCTGGTGGCCGCACTGCAGGCGCGCAATGTAGACACCCTGGTTGACGGCGCGCATGCCCCGGGCATGGTGCCCATCGCGCTGTCCACACTCGGCGCCGCCTACTACACCGGCAATGCACACAAGTGGCTGTGCGCGCCCAAGGGCGCCGCCTTCCTGCATGTACGCCGCGACCGGCAGGCCGGGCTGCATCCGACGGTGATCAGCCATGGCTACAGCGCCGGCTTCCACGCAGAATTCGACTGGACCGGGACTTGCGATCCGACGCCGTGGCTATGTATTCCCGAGGCATTGCGTTTCATCGGTGGCCTGCTGCCCGGCGGCTGGCCGGCGGTGATGGCGGCCAATCGCGCGCTCGCGCTGCAGGCGCGCACCCTGCTGACAGAGTCGCTCGAAATCAATGCGCCGTGTCCCGACGCGATGATCGGATCGATGGCATCGCTGCCGCTGCCGGTGGCTTCGAGCGGCTCACCGGCGGCGAGCCTGGACTGCGATGGGCTGCATGACTGGTTCCGCGCTCGCGCGGTTGAGACCTGGCTGCACCCGCATCCGATCCCGGTGCTCAGGATATCGGCCCAGCTCTACAACTCCATCGAGCAGTTCCAGCAACTCGCGCAACTGCTCGAGGAGTCATTGCATGGCCGCTGAACAAACCGCTATCCAGGCGCGGCTGTCGACCTTCGACACGGCGATGGTGGTGTTCAGCCTGGTGGTCGGCATTGGCATCTTCCGCACGCCGGCGATCGTCGCCGGGGCCGCAGGCGATACGTTCCTGTTCTTCACCGCGTGGATCGTCGGCGGAATAATCAGCCTCATCGGCGCGCTGACATTCGCCGAGATCGGATCGCGGCATCCGCGCGCTGGCGGCTATTACCGCGTGGTAGCAGACTGCTATCACCCGACCCTGGCGTTCATGTTGAACTGGTCGCAGACCCTGATGCAGGGTGCCGGGGCCGCGGGCGTGGCGTTCATCGGCGCCGATTACCTGATACCGGTGTTACTGCCGCCGCAGTGGCGCACCCCCCAGACCTCGCTGGCGCTGGCCTGTGGCATGATGCTGGTGCTGCTGCTGCTGAATTACAGCGGCGTCAAGCCAGGCGCACGCACCCAGAACCTGCTGTCGGCGCTCAAGATCGTGATGATCGTTGGACTGGCAGTGCTGGCCCTGGCGCTCGCCCCGCGCGCGCACGCCACTGAGCCGGTCGCCACCTCGGCCTGGCCAGCGCGGCTGACAGCGGCACTGATCCCCTGCTTCTACGCCTACGGCGGCTACCATCTGACAATGAACCTGGGAGCCGACCTGAAGGATGCCCGGCGTCGTTTTCCACTCGCCATCACGGCCGGCATG
>JABCZO010000019.1 GCA_013289615.1 Gammaproteobacteria bacterium | reverse complement strand
GCGCGGATTGGATGGAGCGCAACTTCTTTCGCCGCGTCGAGATCGCGTTTCCGGTGCTGCGCGACGAGCATCGCAAGCGCATCTTCAAGGACCTGGAGACGCTGCTGTCGGACAACACCAACGCCTGGGAACTGCAGGCCGACGGCACCTATGTGCGCCTGAGCTTCAACCAGTCGACAGCGGTGGATGCCCAGGCCCTGTTGCTTGAGCGTTACGCCGGTCTGCCGATGCCGCAGCCGCAATAGCCGCAGCGGCGGCGAGTCAGCCGGCGCGATTGCCCGAGAACACCCGCAACCGTATCCCCTGCGGCCGCAGGAACTCGATCTCGAGCTGCAGGTCGGCGACCGTCAGCGGATGCTCCTTGAGCCAGCGCGCCGGAAAGCGCAGCTCCAGCGTGCCACCGCGCGCGCCCAGTTCGATGTTCGGCAGCGCAACGCCGCTGCGTCCACGATGCAGCAGCACCGCCAGCCGCAGCAGCACGATCAGGTGCACCGCCCGCCGGTCCCACGGTGGAATCAGATCTTCCAGTCCCTGCACCGCGAACTTGCGGCGATGGCTGCCCACAAGACGCGCGAGCAATTGCTGTTCCTCGCGTGCGAAACCCGGCATATCGGCGTTCTCGAGCAGGTAGGCGCCGTGGCGGTGATAGCCGCTGTGAGCGACATCCAGCCCGATCTCGTGCAGTCTCGCGGCCCACTTGAGGCTCAGCTCGGCGAGCGGATCGCCCAGTTCCCACGGGTCCGTCACCTGCGACAGGAACTGCAGCGCCGTCGCCTCGACCCGCGCCGCCTGTTCCAGATCGACATGGTAGCGGCTTTGCATCGAACTGACGGTGCGTTCGCGTGCGTCGGAGCGCGTCATGCGGCCGACCATGTCGTACAGCAGGCCGTCGCGCAGCGCGCCTTCGACGAAGCGCAGCTGCTGGACGCCAAGCGCGTCTATGATTTCGGTCAGGATCACCACGCCACCCGGGAACACCGGCCGGCGTTCATCCGTGACCGCCTCCAGATCCAGCTCGCGCGTATGGCCAACCTCACTGAGCCTTTGCAGCAGCAGCTCATTGCCGGCGGGCGTGATGCTGGTGGCGGCCGGATCGAGCTCGCGGATGCTGTCGGCGATCGCGCGCACGGTGCCGGAGCTGCCGAATGCGTGCGCCCAGCCGCGGCGCAGGAACGCGGCCTGGATCGGCTCGAGCTCCAGCCGCGCAGCCAGCCGCGCACGCTCGATGCGCTTGGGCGACAGGCGACCGTCGCCGAAGAAGCGCTGGCTGAGTGACACACAGCCCATCTGCAGGCTCTCGAGTTCCAGCGGTTCGAAATGCTCGCCGATGATGATCTCGGTGCTGCCGCCACCGATGTCAACCACCAGCCGGCGATCCTCCTCGTTGGGCAGATTGTGCGCGACCCCTGAATAGATCAGGCGTGCCTCTTCCATGCCGGAGACGATTTCTATGGGAAAACCCAGTGCCTCGCGCGCGCGCTCGAGGAACGCCTGCTTGCGGCGCGCAACGCGCAGCGCATTGGTTCCCACGACCCGCACGTCGCTGGCGTGCATGTCGCGCAGCCGCTGGCCGAAGCGTTGCAGGCAGGCCAGAGCACGCGCCGCGGCATCCTTGTCGAGTCGACCGTCGTCGCCTATGCCCGCAGCCAGCCGCACCATCTCGCGCAGCCGGTCGACGATGACCAGCTGGCCGTGCGAGTAGCGCGCGACCACCATGTGAAAACTGTTGGAGCCGAGGTCTACCGCCGCGATGACTTCGTCGGTGCCGGGACTTCTGCTTATGGCCACGTGAGGCGGTGTGGTCGTGGACTGCCCTGCCCTGCTCATGGCCACGTGAAGCGGTGGGCTTGTGGACCGCTCCGCCCGGCTCATGCGCGAATCAGGCGCTGAACGAGGACCCGCATCCGCAGGTGGTCTTCGCGCTCGGGTTGCGAATGACGAACTGCGCACCGTCGAGGTTGTCGCGGAAATCGATTTCCGCGCCGCCCAGGTACTGGAAGCTCATCGGGTCGATCAGCAGCTTCACGCCCTGGTTCTCGACGCAGGTATCGCCGTCCTGGACCTGCTCATCGAACTCGAATCCGTACTGCAGACCCGAACAGCCACCGCCCTGCACGAACACGCGCAGCATCAGCTTCGGATTGCCTTCACCGGCAATCAGTTCGCTGACCTTGCGGGCGGCCGCATCGGTAAACAGCAGCGGCGCTTCGGTGGAATCGGCGACGGCCTGTGTAGCTGTGTCAGTCATACCAGCCAGTGTAGGCGTGCGGGCCGGCAACGTCAAAGCGCGGTGTCATAATTGAGCGGTAGGTTCGTGCGAGTGTTAGCCAATCAACCGCCGCAACAAACGAGCCATCCCGCCGCGGAGGGTCGCAGCAGCCAGATTCAATTGTTTGCGCCCGGCCGGCATCGAAGCCGCAGGCCAGCGCACGGAAAGCGCATCCTCCCGAGCCCGATCTCAGTACTAACCTGTACCCTGAAAGCCAATAGCTGGAGAATGCACTTTGCGAACTGATTTGCCACTCGCTGTGTGGCCGGCTGACTGGCCACATCTGCGGCGCACTGGATTTTCTTAAGCTCATGCTCGGGACTCACCAACACCCCCCGAACACCGATCATGCGCACGCCGAACACGCACCGGTGAGCGCTCCGGGTGTCATCTACACCTGCCCCATGCACGCGCAGATTCGGCGCAATGAGCCGGGAAATTGCCCGATCTGCGGCATGACTCTTGAGCCGCTCGACCCCGGCCAAGCAGGCGCGAGCAGTGCCGAATTGCAGGATATGACCCGCCGTTTTGTGATCGGCGCGGTACTCGCAGGCCCGGTGTTATTCCTGGAGATGGGTGGTCACTTCCCCGGGCTGAACTTGCACCGCTATGTCTCCCCGACCCTGTCGATGTGGATCCAGTTCGCGCTCGCAACCCCGGTCGTGTTGTGGGCCGGCTGGCCGTTCTTCGAACGGGCCTGGAGCTCGGTGCTCAATCGCTCACTCAACATGTTCAGCCTGATAGGGTTGGGCGTCGCTGCAGCCTATCTCTACAGCCTGGTGGCAACGTTCGTCCCCGGCCTGTTTCCGCTGGCGCTGCGACAACGGGGCGACCACATCCCGCTCTACTATGAAGCCGCTGCCGTCATCACGGTGCTGGTGCTGCTCGGGCAGGTGCTGGAACTGCGTGCACGCGAGCGCACGGGAGGCGCCATCCGCGCACTGTTGAATCTCGCGCCGAAGAGCGCTCGGCGCATCATCGATGCCGATCGCGAGGAAGAGATACCGCTGGATCAAGTGCGTGTGGGTGATCGGCTTCGGATCCGGCCGGGCGATGCCGTACCGGTCGACGGTTGCGTTATCGATGGCAAAAGCGCCGTCGATGAATCGATGGTGACCGGTGAGTCGATGCCGGTCGAAAAGGCAACCGGTGTCAAGCTGATCGGCGGCACGATCAACGGTACCGGAGCGCTGCTGATGCGGGCCGAAAAGATCGGTTCCGACACGATGCTGTCACGCATCGTGCATATGGTTGCCGACGCCCAGCGCAGCCGCGCGCCTATCCAGCGCCTCGTCGACGTGGTGTCGGCCTGGTTTGTTCCGGCAGTCATCGTTGCCGCCCTGATCGCATTCGCGGCCTGGATGATCTGGGGACCTGCTCCGGCGCTGGCCTACGCCGTGGTCGCTGCCGTTTCGGTCTTGATCATTGCTTGCCCGTGCGCCCTGGGACTTGCCACGCCGATGTCGATCATGGTCGGGGTCGGAAAAGGCGCCACCGCCGGTGTTTTGATCAGGAATGCCGAGGCGCTCGAGCGTTTCGAGAAGATCGACACCCTCGTGGTCGACAAGACCGGCACGCTGACTGAGGGTAAGCCGCGTGTCGTGGCTGTGGTGGCCGCCGAAGGCTTCGACGAGACCACGGTCCTGTCTCTGGGAGCCAGCCTCGAGCGCTCGAGCGAACATCCACTGGCCGCGGCCATCATCGCGTCGGCCGGCCAGCGCAACCTCGCGCTTCAGAAAGTCACGAATTTCGGCTCGGTCACTGGCAAGGGCGTCACCGGCCTCGTGGCCGGGCGGCGCGTGGCGGTGGGCAACATCAAGCTGATGAACGATCTTCACATCGCGAGCGCTGAGCTCGAATCCCGGGCCGAGGCCGCGCGCAGCGACGGCGCGACGGCGGTGTTCGTGGCCATTGACGCACGTCCAGCAGGCGTCATCGCAGTGGCCGACCCGATCAAGGCGACGACCCCGGCGGCGCTCGAGCGCCTGCGGGCAGACGGAATCCGGATTGTTATGCTGACCGGAGATAATCGCACCACCGCGCAGGCGATCGCGGCCAAACTCGGCATCACCGAGGTCGAGGCTGAGGTCCTCCCGGACCAAAAGAATGCGACCGTTCGACGCCTGCGAGGTGAAGGCCGCGTGGTCGCCATGGCTGGCGACGGCGTCAACGACGCGCCCGCGCTGGCCGAAGCCGATGTCGGCGTCGCGATGGGAACCGGCACCGAGGTCGCCATGCAAAGTGCCGGGATGACGTTGGTCAAAGGCGATTTGGCGGGCATCGTTCGTGCGCGCGCGCTCAGCCGGGCCACCATGCGCAATATTCGCCAGAACCTGGTGCTTGCCTTCGTCTACAACGCCCTCGGGATACCGCTGGCGGCCGGCGTTCTCTACCCCGCATTCGGACTCCTGCTCAGCCCAATGTTCGCCGCGGCGGCGATGAGCTTGAGTTCGGTTTCGGTCATCGGCAACGCGCTGCGACTTCGGGTAACGAAGATTTAACAGCCCAGGCGCTGAACTTGGCTCGCCGCACGATCAGCCTGGTCGCCGGCGTGGTAAACGCCGGCGGCGCGCGCATTACTGACGACGCCGCTGCAGTTCCTCAAGTTTGAGCTTCAGGTGCTCGAGCTTCTGTCCGGCCTCGCCGAGTTTGCCGGCGGCCGTCAGCTGCTGGTAATCCGCCAGGTCGCGCGCAGCATCGGAGATCAGCGCGTTGAGATCCGAAGGACCGCTGCGCGTCTCCCCCGCCGCGACCGCGGGCGATGCCGTCACCGCAGCGCTTGCCGGCGCCGGTCCCTGCGCGCCGGGCGCCGAGCCCTGCGCATTGAGCGTCGACGGCGCGCCGCCGAACATCGCGGCCATCGCCGCTTCGAAGGTCGGCCCGTACGCCAGGCGGTCCTGGACCGCAAGCACCACCAGGCGAAGTTCCGGCATCGGGCTGCGCTCGGCCTGGAGGTAAATCGGCTCGGCGTACAGCAGCGCGCGGCCGATAGGTATCACGATCAGGCTGCCGCGGCGCACGTGCGAGCCCTGCTGGTTCCATAACGTCAACTGGCCGGAGAGCTGCGCATTCTGGTCGATACGCGCCTCGATCTGCAGCGGCCCATCGATCAGGCGGGTCTTGGGAAAATCGTAGACCACGGCCTGGCCGTAGTGCTCCCCGTCGCTGCGGCCGGCAATCCAGCCGATGAGATTATTTCGATTCGCCGGCGTGAACGGCATGATAGCGATGAACTCGGTGGCGCGCTCTCCGGGCAAAGTCATCAGCACGAAGTTCGGCTCCATCACCTGTTGGCGCTGTTCGGCGCTGCCGATCTCCGAGGCCACGGTCCACAGGTCCTCGCGGTTGTAGAACACGTCCGGATTGGTCATGTGATAGAGGGCGAAGACGGCGGCCTGCACTTCCAGCAGCAGCTCCGGGTAGCGCACATGCGCGCGCAAGGCCGGCGGCATTGCCGCGGCGTCGACGAACAGGCTCGGAAACACGCGACGGTAGGCGGAGATGACCGGATCCTGGGCGTCGAATACATAGAACGTCGTCGCACCGGTATAGGCGTCGATCACCACCTTCACGCTGTTGCGTATATAGTTGATCGGATCGTTGGCGAGCCGGTAGCGGCGCGCGTACGGGTAGGTGTTGGACGTGGTGAAGGCGTCCATCAGCCAGTAAATCCTGCCGTCATCGCCGACCACGACGTACGGATCGGGATCGAACGTCAGAAACGGCGCCAGCTCCTGCACCCGCTCGCGCAGGTTGCGACGCATCAGCAACCGGCTGTCGGCACTCACATCGTCGCTGAACGGCAGCTTGGTCAGGTCGCCGCGATCATAGGCAATCAGTGTACGGCGCAGCAGCCCGCCCAGGCGGATGCCGCCATTGCCCTCGTACGAGGTCAGGTTGTTGCTGTCGCCCTGCGGGTAGTTGAATTCCTTCTGGCGCGTCTTGACGTAGACGTCGGTATTGGTGAGTTCGCCGAAATAAATCTCCGGCCGCGTCACGCTGAGTTCCGGGAGCGTGCTCTGGATCGGCATGTTGCTTAATACCAGCGTGGGCAGTCCTTCGGGCGTGAAGCCATTGACCGGATTCATCGTGACGCCGTAGCCATGCGTATAGATCAGCTTCTCGTTGATCCAGTTGCGGCTGCTGGCCGGCAGCTTGTCGATATTGAGCTCGCGCGCCGCCAGCATCATCTGCCGCACCGAGCCGCCGACCGTGTAGCGATCGATGTCGATATCGGGAAAATCGTAGTAGGTGCGGATCGCCTGGATCTGGCGCAGCGTGTCCTGCAGCGCACGCCAGTCCCAGAGCCGGATGTTGCCGAGCGTGGTTTGATTGTTCGCTGCGTCGAGTGCGGTCACGCTGGTCTCGGCGGGAAACGGACGCGCCTCGATACGATCGAGCGCGTAAGCCCGACGGGTCATCTCGATGTTGTGCTCGATGAACGGGCGCTCGCGCACCAGTTGATTCGGCTTGACGATGAAGTTGCTGACGTACCAGCCGACCAGCCCGACGCTGAAATAACAAACCACAGCCGGCGCCGCCGACGCCAGCAGCCAGCGTGGCCCTGGTGCCGCGATGGCGCCGTACACCGCTACGCCTGAGCCGGCGAGCAGTGCCATGCACACGATCAGCGTTCCGGTCAGCGTGATGTGCGCGTCGGTATAGCCGACACCGGCAAAGATGGTGTTGTCCTGGAACAGCCGTTCGTAGCGCCCGAGGTAGGCGCGCATGGCGAGTATCAGCAGCAGCGCCGCAACGGCAATCGCCAGCCCACGCCACAGCCGGGTCTGCGCGGCGCCGAAGCCGCGCTCGATCACGCCGCGGGCGCGCGCGGTGGCAAGCACCAGCAGACCCGCCATCAGGCACCCGATGACGCTCAAGGTCAGAAGCCAGCCGGCAATCAGCTGCCAGGCCGGCAGCGTAAACAGGTAGAAGCCAATCGGCCGGCCGAAGATTGGATCCAGTGCCGAGGTGTCGTGCGGCGCATCCCAGAACAGCGCAAACGTGGTCCAGCTCGACATCATGGCGCCGCCATTGGCCACCGCGATCGCCAGCGCCAGACCGAGCGCCACCAGCTTGAGCACCGGCTCGATCGGTACCTGCACCCATTGCTGGTTGATCAGAATCCGGCCGCCGATCAGCTGGTCGAAGCGCGCCGGCTTGAGCGCCAGGAAGGCACCATAGATCGCGACGAATGTGAGTAGCGCGAATACCGCAAAAGTCACGGCCTGAAGATCGATTCTGGTCCAGAACACCGTGGCGTAGCCGAGTGAATCGAACCACAGCGCGTCGACGTAATACGACACCAGCGTGCCGCCGCCGAGAAACACGGCCACCGCAATCGCCAGCGTGATCACACCGCCGCGTCGCCGGCGTAGCGGCGGCGAAGCGCCGATCCTGCGAGGGCCGCCGTTGCTTTGGTCAATCATTGTAAATATTCCGCGGCGTGCGTCGCCGCACCGCGACGATCGACTTACAGTGCCTGAACGCTAGCGCGTTTCGAGGACCGGTACCAGCAGCGGCTGCGAAATTTCGGCGTAGTCTGGAGCGCGGCTCAGGGCGAATAGAAGCCGGTCATCACGGCGGTGATTGCCAATACCGCGATCATCAACAGGTATTCAATTGCAATCGAGCGGCGCAAGGCCATCGGCACCGTGCGCGCGTCGCTGGCCGCCATCGCCGGCACCGCGCACCAACGATTCCAGGCAGCCGGCAACAGCAACAGGGCGAATGCGCCCAGTTTCGCCAGCAGTAACAGGCCATAGGCAGCGCGCCAGCCCGATGGCGCCGGAACCAGGATAAGCGCCATTGCCAGTCCGGCGACACCGATGGCCGGCACCAGCCAGCCGGCCACGCCCGAGAAACCGCGCAATAGCGCGACCGCGTCGCTGCGCGCCTCGTGCCGACTACAGATGGCGAGCGGCAGCAACGCGCCGAACCAGAACGACACCAGCACCAGGTGTACGCACAGCATCGGCGCCAGCAGCGCGCGCTGCGCATGGTCGCTGGTGTGACCGGTAAGTGCGAAGGCGCAGGCTGCGATCAGCGCGCCGCTACTGGCCGCGCCGGCGGCCGCCCGGCCAGCCCGCGCGAGCCCGCACACGAGCAGCGCCAACCCGAAGATCTGCAGCAAGGCGGCACGGCCGCCGCTGCCGCCCCAGGCCAGCCGCTGCAGCGCCGGATCGAACAGGCCCTCGTAGCCATCGGCCATGCGCGCACCCTGCAGCCACTGCTGTGCGGCCAGCAGCAGCAGGCCTGTCAGCGCGGCATAGCGCCCAAGCCGGCGGATGGGCGGCCCGGCTCGCGCCAGCCAGGGGCCGAACAGCAGCAGGAAGAACGCGGCGCCTGCGGCCTGGAACACACCGGCGAGCGCCAGTGTCCGCACCGGCGTCCACAGCAGATCAGGGCTCACGGAGCCGGAACTTGACGTTGCCCGACATGATGTGGCTATCGTCACTGACGACCCGGTAACTGAGCGTGTAGCTGCCGGGAGTGAGCTTTGGCGCCGCAATCACCCAGCGTGCACTGGCCGCGGCCGCCAGGCCGCCGATCTTCTGCGGCTCCTCGCCGTCCTTTTGTATGCTCAGCGCGGTGAGCCGCGCGGGTTCATTGAACAGCAGCGTGAAGCTGGGCGGCGCCTGGGTCAGCACGCCGCCGTCAGCAGGCGTGGCCTGGATCAGGTGCGCGTGCGCCTGTGCCTTGAGCGACCACAGGCCGAGGATGAGCAGGGCAAGCGCGGGAAATCGGTGCATGATCGCTACCTCCGGAAAAGCTTTGCCTTTAGTACCAGAAGCGCACACCGAGCAGCCACTGCAACTGCCCGGGAGCCGCACCCGCAGCGCGCGGCGACTGCGCGCTCTCGCCCCACCGCTGCAGCCACGCCAACCCCAGGTACGGGGCAAGCTCGCGGCGGATCTCATAGCGCAACCGCAGACCGGCGTCCAAAGGCGACAGGCCCGCCCCCTGCTGGCGCGCACGGTCGGGCCTGGCGTAGGCATTGAGCTCGAGCTCGGGCTGCAGGATCAGGCGCTGCGTGAAACGCAGATCGGTCTCGGCCTTGAGGCGTGTCGCCACGGCGCCCGCACTGCCGACATACAGGGTTGCCTCGACGTTGATCCAGTACGGCGCCAGCCCCTGGACGCCCAGTGCTGCCCACCCCTTGCCCGGCCCGGCGCCGAAATCGTATCGGACCCCGCCCTGCAGGCTCCACCAGCGCGTGACGATACGATCCCATAGCAACTCGGCGCGGCCTTGCGCGCCGGCGCCAGTCGGCCAGTCACCCTCGCTCCTGCCCAGGAGTTTATTGTAATCATCGCCGTACCAGCCCTGGGCGTCCCAGACACCGCTGCGCGCACCGCCGCCCTCGCGCCATTCCCATTGGTCCACCAGGATGCGCCCGAACCGGCTGGAGTCATCCATATCCATCATTGCCGCCATTTGCGGATACGGCATCTCGGGCATGGCATTGGTCGGCGCGGTCGGCGCCACGTGGCCGGCCGCATTCGGCGCAACATCGTCGTCCTGCGCCGCCGCGCCGGCCAGCGGCAGGAGCGCGAGAATGAAGGCGTACCGCGACCCGACGCATCGCCGCGGCGTGGCTCGCGCCGCCGCGTGCACCGTCATGGCTGCGCGGTATTGGCTTGAGCGGCCACCACGACCTCGCGAAACATGCCGGCTTCCATGTGGTAGAGCAGATGGCAGTGATAGGCCCAGCGGCCTGGCGCATCGGCGGTCACGCGATAGCTCAGGCGTTGCCCGGGCTGCACGGTCACGGTGTGCTTGCGCAGTTGAAATTCTCCGGCCGCGTCCTCGATTTCGCTCCACATGCCATGCAGGTGAATCGGGTGGGTCATCATGGAGTCGTTGACCAGCACGATGCGCAGGCGCTCGCGGTAGCGGAATTGCAGCGGTTGGCTTTCCGAGAACCTGCGTCCGTTGAACGACCACATGTAGCGCTGCATGTGCCCGGTCAGATGCAGTTCAATGTCGCGTTGCGGCTGGCGCGCGTCGATCGCGGCCCCGAGCGTGTGCAGATCGGCATAAGTCAGCACGCGCCTGCCGTTACCGCGCAGACCAACACCGGGATCATCCAGGCGCGATTGCGGGTTGTCGGCGAGCATATCGACGCCGGCGCCATACTCTGCGCGAGCATGCCGTGGGGCGGTCTGCACCGGCACGCCGTGGCTCATGCTCTGCATGCCAGACATAGCCGGCATGTCAGGCCTTTCGGCCATGGCGACCGCTGCTGCCGCGGCCATGCCCATATCCGCCATGCTCAGCAGCGGCCGCGAATCCAGCGACGGCACTTCGGCCCGCATGCCGGGCTGCGGCGCCAGCGTGCCGCGCGCAAAACCCGACCGATCCATCGCCTGGGCGAAAATCGTGTAGGCACGATCTGCCGCCGGCGCCACGATCACGTCGTAGACTTCGGCCGTACCGATGCGAAATTCATCGACGCCGACCGGTTCCACATCCTGTCCGTCGGCCGCCACCACCGTCATCGTCAGGCCCGGGATGCGCACGTCAAAGTAACTCATCGACGAGCCGTTGATGAAACGCAGGCGCACGCGTTCGCCGCGACCGAATAGTGCGGTCCAGTTGCCGCTCGGCGTGCTGCCGTTCATCAGATAGGTATAGGTCGAGCCCGAGACATCGAGCAGATCGGTCGGATCCATGCGCATGCGCGCCCACATGGCCCAGTCTGCGCGTGCCGCGCTCGCGCCCTGGCGTGCGACATCGGCACGAACATCCGCGGCGGTGCGCTGCTGATAGTTGAAGTAATCACTCTGACGCTTGAGCGTCGCATAGATGTGCTCCGGATCGAGGTCACTCCAGTCCGACAGGATCACGGTGTAATCGCGCTCGCAGCAATGGCGTTCGCCGCCGCGCGGCTCGATCACGATCGGCCCGTACAGCCCGGTCTGCTCCTGGAAGCGCGAATGCGAGTGATACCAGTAAGTCCCGTGCTGATTGACCGGGAAGTGGTAGCTGAAGGTCTCACCAGGGGCGATCCCGTGAAAGCTCAGGCCAGGCACACCATCCATGTCCGCCGGCACGATCATCCCGTGCCAGTGAATGGAACTGTGCACCGGCAGGTGGTTGGTAACCCGCAGCGTCACCACGTCGCCTTCCCGCCAGCGCAGCAGCGGCGCCGGCAGCTGCTCGTTCACTGCCGTCGCCATGCGCATTGCGCCGGTATAGTTCACCGCCAGTTGGTCGATCGACAGATCGAACTGCGAGCCGGACAACACCTGCGGTGACGCGCTGTGCGTGCGGCCGAACACTGTGCCGGCGCCGAGCAGCAGCGTGCCGCCGGCGATGCCCTGCACGAACCGTCGCCGGCACATGCGCAACGGCTGCGCGCCACCGCGGGCGTCGATGCTCATGTCATCCTGGCTTGGATGCCTTCTTTACCGCCGGCGTGTCGTTGCGCGGCACCAGCTTGCCGCTGATCTCGGCGCCCAGCGCCATCTCGATCACGCCGTAGTGCACGTCGCCGCGCACCCGCGCCTTGCCGCCCAGTACCACCCGCTCGCGGCCGAAGATGTCGCCGTTGACGCGGCCGTTGAGTACCACCTGCGACGCCTCCACCGAGCCTTCGATCACGCCGTGCTCGCTGACCGAGAGCGAGCCTTCAGCCCCGGGGCTCGCGCGCACGCTGCCGGTGATGCGGCCGTCCACGTGCAGGCCGCCCGCGAACTCGATATCGCCCTGCACGCTGGCACTCCGGCCAATCAGCGTATCGATGCGGCCCACAGTTTCCTTGTCCCGTCGATTGAACATGCCACCTTCCTGCGCGCGCCTTCAGCTTGGGTCCACGGTCCAGACGAACGTGCGTCGGTAGGGCATCATGCCCTTGCGCTCGGGCCTGACCTCGATCGTGACGCGATCCGGCTTGAAATCAGCCGGCAGTGTAACCGGCTGATCCACGCCGGTGGTGTAACGAAAATTGAATCCCAGCTCGTTCTTCCCGCCGGTCAGCGATGCCAGGTCGGCGCTAGCCGGGCCGCCATCGCGCGTGCCGTCCACGGTGATGCCGAGCGCGCCACTGATCGGCTCGCCGGGCCGCTGCAAGCGGCTCAGGCTGAAGCGCAGCGAGAATTTCGAGGTGCCCGCCAGCGGCGCGATGTGAAACTGCTGCACCCCGACGATCACTGTTTCCTGCTGACCGGGCTGCGCCAGCACGCCGCGATAGAACTCGACATCCTGCTGCTGGTTTTCGACCTGCGCCTGCAGCTCGCCGATGGTACGCGCCAGTTCCGAGCGCTCGCGCACTTCGGCCACGCGGCCTTCCTCGGCCGCCGCCAGCTGTACCCGGGTCTCGCGCTCGCTCTGCTGCAGGTGGCCGATCTGCACCTGCAATGCCTCGCGCTCGGCCGCCGCCTGCATCGCGTCGTAGCCGGCCTGGTAGCGGCCGAGTTCGAAGGCGACATAGAGCGCCAGGCCGCATAGCAGCAGCACGATAGCCAGGATGATCCAGCGCCGCGCGGGCGCGTAGGTACGGACGACCAGCCTGCCCGGAATTTCCATCGCCTGACCGCAAGTCCTATAACGCCGGGGGCGCCGCGGGCGTCAGCGTTTCGGGGCGCTTGCGCCACCAGGCCGGATAGGGCGGCGGGCCACCCGGAAAGGCCAGCGGACCGAGCTCGTGCAGGGCGCGTGAATAGACCGCGCGCTTGAAGTAAATGACTTCGCGTATCGGCTGCCAGTAGTCCACCCAGCGCCAGCGGTCGAATTCAGGCTGCGGCGTGAGGTCGAACCGGAAGTGGGTTTCGGGGTTTCGCAGCCGCAGCAGGAACCAGCGCTGTTTCTGCCCAAGACATAATGGCTGCACATTGTGACGCAGGTATCGCGACGGCAGCCGGTAGCGCAGCCAGTGGCGTGTGCGGCCGATGATCTGCACGTCGTGCGCAGCCAGCCCGATCTCTTCCATCAGCTCGCGAAACAGTGATTCCTCGTCCGATTCGCCGCTGCGCATGCCGCCCTGGGGGAACTGCCAGCCACGCCCGCCGGCGCGGCGGGCTATGAACAGCCTGCCGTCCGCGGACATCAGCATAATGCCCACGTTGGCGCGGAAGCCATCGCGATCTATCACGTCGCTCATGGAACACTTTTACCCCGGCGCGGCAGGGCGCTCAAGCCACGAACCGGGTGGATGCGACGTGCATCCGGTACGCTTAGGTCATGATGCGAACCCAGTACTGGTGGGGTTTGGCGGGGCTGGCCGGACTGGCTGCGGCGACGTTTTGCGCCGCGCTGCTGGTCGGCTCGGCGGGCCTGTCCACCGGCGGGGCCGTCCGGGCTCTGTTCGGCGGTGGGGATGAATTCAGCCGCATGATCGTGCAGACGGTACGGCTGCCGCGCGCGATCGCCGGCTTTGCGGTCGGCAGCCTGCTGGCGCTGGCGGGGGTGCTGTTGCAGGCCCTGTTCCGCAATCCGCTGGCCGACCCGCTGGTGCTGGGCGTCTCGGGCGGCGCGGCCATCGGCGCGCTGATCGGCATGCTCACCGGAGCGGGCCTGGCGACCATGCACTCGTATGCGACCGCCGGCGGCACGCTGGTCGCGCTCGCCGTGCTGCTGCTGGCCCGAGGCGGCGGCGCCACGCGCCTGCTGCTGTGCGGCGTGGTGTTCGCAAGCGCCTGCGGGGCGGTGCTGACGGTGCTGCTGACGCTGGCGGATAACGGCCAGCTGCGCGGCATGGTGTTCTGGCTGGCGGGCGATCTGAGCTGGACCCAGCGCCCGGCGCTGCTGCTGCTGGCCACCGGCGTCACCCTGATTGGCGCGTTTCTCGGCGGGCGCTGGCTCAACGTGCTCGGATCGGGTGAGCTGCGCAGTGCGATCGTCGGCATTCCTGCCGGTAGCGCACGCCTGGGAATCTTCGTGGTCAGCGCAGCGCTGACTTCGGTCGCCGTCATCGGCGGCGGCATGATCGGATTCGTCGGCCTGATCGCCCCGCACCTGGTACGTCTGGGGCTCAATACCAGTGATCATCGCGTGGTCGCCCCGGCCGCGGCCCTGGCCGGCGGCACGCTGCTGTGCCTGGCCGATCTGATCGGCCGCACGGTTGCCGAGCCGCGCGAGCTGCCGGTAGGAGCGGTGATGGCGCTGATCGGGGCCCCGGTTTTCATCGTGCTGCTGCGGCGGCAGACGCGCTAGGCTGCAGCGCGGCTGGCGGCGCGCCTCTAGACCCGTCGTGAAGTGCTCTCGCGCCGCCCCTTTACATATTCATGGCCCTGGCGCATCAGCGCCGTGAACCTGGCCTGATCGCCCGAGAACACCGCGCTGCGCACGGCTTCCACCGCACGCGCCAGCGCATCGAGCGATTCGGCACCGAAGTCATTCAGGCGCTGGATTTCGTAATACAGCTCCGGGCTCTCCGCCGCGACATCGCTGGCAATGTCGAACTGTGCATCGAAGGTGGTACTCGACAGCTGCACCAGTCGCGGCGCGGCCTCGCCGCTTTCCGCCAGCGCGGTAAAGAAAGCGATATTGAGCGCGTGCGACAGACCGAGCACGTAGGCGATCAGCCGATCGTGCTCATCGAGTCCCATCACCACCTGCTCGGCCATGGTCGGCGCAAACAGGGCGCGCGCCTGGGCCAGCGCATCGACGCTGCCCAGGTCGATGAAGATCACGTGCCGACCCGACAGCAGCTCGGTGTCGGGCCCGAACATCGGATGCAGCGAGGTGACCGCGACAGCGGCGGTGCGCAGCGCGGTAAGCCCTGCGCGCAGCGGCGACTTCAGCGAGCCCAGGTCGAACACCACGCCGCGCGGCTTGCGCTGCGCGAGCTGCTGCAGGATGGTGTTGGTCGCGCCCAGCGGTGCGGCCACGACGATGAAATCATGCGTCAGGTCGGATGTGCGCCAGTCGGCAATGGTTTTCACGGCCGGCACAGCGGCCTTGGGATCCGCGACCTCGACATCGAAACCCTGGGACCTGAGGAACGAGGTAAACCAGCCGCCCATCTTGCCGGCGCCACCGATCACCAGCGCGCGCCTGCCGCTGCCGCTGCCGTGCGCCGCGACGCTGGCCTGCTCCTGGGTGGTGAGCGAGGAGCGGATCAGCAGCCGGATCACCGTCTCGGCGACCTCGGGCGACACGCCGATCGACTGGGCATTGCTACGCGCCCCGACGATCACCTCGCGTTCGCGCGCAAAATCGCGGGTTGGATACCCGGTGGCGCGTTTCACGCGCGCAATCTCGCGGCTCGTGGCCTGCCGGTCGGCAATGGTCTGCAGCAGGCGTCGATCCAGCTCATCGAGATGGCGGCGTAGCTCGTCAAGCGTCATTACAGCGGTCCTGTCGAATGAGGACCGCCTTTGTATAGTCAAGAGCGTCTAGGCCGCAAGTCGAACCCGGACGGCAAGGCCAGCGATGCACGCCGGCGACGGGCCGGCTACCATCAACCAATGGCCCTGCACAAAGAAACACTGCCCGATCCCCTGCCGACCGAACCGCTGGCGCTGGTCGCCGACTGGCTGGCGCAGGCCACGCGTTCCCATGTGCAGCCAAATCCGAATGCGATGGTACTCGCCACGGTCGATGCACACGGCGGCCCTTCCGCGCGCGTCGTGCTGTGTAAGGAGATCCGGCCCGACGCCGGCTATATCACTTTCTATACCAACTATCTGTCGCGCAAGGGAGCGGACCTTGCCGCCAATGCGCGCGCCGCGGTGGTCATGTATTGGGACGTACTGCGCCGGCAGGTGCGGCTCGAAGGCCGGGTCACGCTGACGACGGCGGCTGAAAGCGACGCCTACTTCGCCTCGCGCGCCTGGCAAAGTCGCATCGGCGCCTGGGCCAGCGAACAGAGCGCGCCGATCGCTTCGCGCGCGCAACTGATACGGGCGACCGACGCTGCGGCCAGGCGTTTCGGCGTGCCGACGCCAACCGCAAGCGACGACCTCGCGCCTGATCCGGGTATCGCCATTCCGCGGCCGCCGCACTGGGGCGGCTATCACCTGTGGGTGGAGGCGGTGGAGCTGTGGGTGGAAGGCGCCGCGCGCCTGCACGATCGGGCGCGCTGGATCCGCACGCTCGAGCCCGACGGCGGCGGCTTTCGGGGCGGCCGCTGGAGCGCGACGCGGGTGCAGCCGTAACGTGCAGCCTGGCGCGCACACCGTGGAACGGCTGAGCGTCGCCGGCCTGTCGATCGTCGCCGGCCAACGTACGCTGCTGCAGGATCTATCGCTGGGTCTGCGCCGCGGCGAATTCCTCGCGATCCTTGGTCGCAACGGCAGCGGCAAAACACTCACGCTGCACGCGCTCGCCGGGCTCAGTGGCCCGCATGGCGGCAGCGTACTGCTCGATGGGCAGGACCTGCGGGCGATGCCGCGCCGCCAGATCGCTCGCCGCCTGGGGCTGCTGCTGCAGGATCGCGAAGAGTCGCTGGCACTCAGCGCGCTGGAATCGGCCCTGATCGGGCGCCACCCGCACTTGAAATTCTGGCAGCGCGAAGCTGCACACGACCTGGCGATCGCATACGAGGCGTTGCGGCGCGTGGGCCTGGCCGATTTCTCGCTGCGCTCGGTGGCGACACTCTCGGGCGGCGAGCAGCGCCGCGCAGCAATGGCGTCACTGCTGGCGCAGCAGCCGCAGATCTACCTGCTCGATGAACCCACCAATCATCTGGACCCGCACCATCAGATCGAGGTGCTGGAGGTGTTTCGCCAGCTATGTCGCGAAGGCGCCAGCGTGATTGCCACCCTGCACGATCCGACGCTCGCCGAGCGCTACGCCGACCGTGCGCTGCTGCTCTACGGTGACGGCCGCTATCGGCTCGGAGCGGTCGCGGACGTGCTGACGAGCGAAGAGCTCTCGGCACTGTACCTGACGCCGATCTGCGCCGTCGGGGCCCCGCCGCGCCGCGCCTTCATTGCCGCATAGCGTCCAGTATCGGCGCGTGCAACGCGCCGTTGGTCGCCAATATGGAAGTAGTGTTCAGGTCGAGCTCGCGGCCCGCCAGATCGGTGACCGTGCCACCGGCCTCGCGCACGATGACGCTCAGGGCCGCAATGTCGAGAATATTGACGTCCGATTCGAACACCGCGTCGATCGAGCCACGCGCAAGCAGGTGGTAGTGCAGAAAATCGCCGTAACCGCGCAGCCGATTGATCCGGCCAACCAGTGCGCCGAAGCGCGACCAGTTCGCGCTCGATGCTGCCATTGTCTTGAGATTTCCGGTGGACACAATGGCGGCTCCCAGCTCATTCACGGCACTCACGTGCAGTGCCTGGCCATGCAGCTGCGCACCAGCGCGCAGCTCGGCCCACGCCATCTCACCGTAAGCCGGCGCACAGGAGACCCCGAGCACCAGCCGCCCGCCGCGCCGCAGCGCGATCTGCGTAGAGAAGAACGGGCAGTCGCGCACAAACGACTTCGTGCCGTCGATCGGATCGACCAGCCAGATATTGTCCGCCTCCATCGCGTGCCGCCCGGTCTCCTCGCCGTAGAAACCATAGTGCGGGAAGCGCGCACTCAGGATCTCCCGGATCGCCTGCTCGGCCCGCACATCGGCCTCGGTGACCGGCGTCTTGTCGGCCTTGACCGAGACTTCGATGTTGCGCCGGTAATACGACTGGATGATCGCCGCGGCAGCGTGTGCGGCATCGATCGCCGCCTGCAGTTCCCTGGATGGCATAAGTACTAGCTGTTGCGCTCCTGATAGGGACAGTGACGGCAGCGGTTGCCGCAGCAGTAGCCGCGCCGCAAATGATATGCAGCGGTAAATACCATCAAGCCGCGCTCCAGATAAAAGTCCCCTGGCTGCACCGTCAGCGGTTCGGATGGCTCGGGCGCCTCGGGTGGCTCAGCTTCGGTGCCAGTCATCTGTAATCGAATCCTATACGCGTTGACAGCCACGGCCCCGCTTGCCTAAAGTCCGCCACTCGTCAGGTGCTCGGGAAGCCGGTGAGCGCGATATTCGCGCAATTCCGGCGCTGCCCCCGCAACGGTAAGCGATACGACACTGCATCAACAGCCACTGCGCCCGCAAGGTGTGGGAAGGCGATGCAGCTGGCCCCAACAGGCCACGTGCGCGAGCCCGGAGACCGGCCTGTCGAGCTTGTTCCCGGATCGCGCGGTGGGCGTCTAGGGGTATGGCGTCGAGACGCCTCGCCTTTTCATCCCACGCAGCTTTTCGGGTGTCCATTGCTTTGGGCCATGCGGGCGTGCATGGAAGGGCTACCTACAATGAAGTTTCACCGTACGGCGATTCTCATCGCCATTCTGATTCCCGTGATCAACTCCCCGGCCGCACCGGCCGACGACACCGGCACTGCCTTGAGCGAGATGATCGTCACCGCCACGCGCGTTCCAGAGGCTGCCGATCAGGCGCTGGAACCCGTGATCGTGATTGATCGAGCGGCACTGGAGGACTCCCTGGCCATCGACGTGGGTGACGTGCTGCGCTTTCATGCGGGAATTGACATCGACCGCACCGGCGGTCCGGGTCAACCGCTGTCGGTGTTCATCCGGGGGGCCAATAGCGATCAGTCGATCGTGATGATCGACGGCGTGCGAATCAATTCGGGCACGCAAACGCTCGCGCCGCTGATGAACATCTCGCCGCAGCTGTTCGATCGCATCGAGATCGTCAAGGGTCCGCGCTCGGCAATTTACGGCACCGACGCCATTGGCGGCGTCATCAACCTGATCACGCGCACCGAGCAAGCGTCCGGCGCCGACGTGATGCTCGATTACGGCCGCTACGGCAGCGGCGAATTCGCCGTTGACGGCAACTATACGGTGGACCGAACGAGCGTGCAGGCGGCACTGACCGGTCAGCAGAGCGCGGGCTTTCCGCCCTACGTGGGCGACACGATCGACAGCGGCTATAAGAACCTGTCGGGCACCGCGGCCATCACCACCCGCCTCGGAAGCATCGAACTGGGCGCGCGCTACTACCAGGCGAGAGGTGCCACGCGCTACGCCAACGCCGTCTACAACGCCGACTTCACCGCGTTCCAGTCCTTTACGCCTCAAAATGAGGATTTCTCCAACACTCTGCTGGCGCTGCATGCCAGCGCTGACCTGACAGACATATGGCACATGCGGCTGACCGTGAGCCGGGTGGTAGACGATCTGCGCCAGGAACAGGTTGATCCCTTTGCGCCGGATAATGCCAGTGACTTCGATTACACCTCACGTGACACGATCGACTGGCAGAACGACCTGAAGCTCGCGAGCAGCTGGTTGAACCAGACGCTGACCTTTGGCGCCACCGTCTACGAGGAAAAGACGAATTCCCTGAGCTACGGCACCGGCTATTCGATCGACACTCACGCGCAGACTTACTACCTGCAGGACCAACTCGAAATGGGCAGTAATCGTTTGCTGCTCGCGACCGGCCTGGCACATTACCCCGGGTTCGGCGATCACCAAACGTGGAACGCCGAGTACGGCTATGCCCTGACGAGGGGCACGCTGTTGACACTGTCAGCGGGGACCGCTTTTCGCGCCCCTTCAGCCACCGACCGGTTCGGCTTCGGCGGCAACCCGGACCTGCTGCCCGAGAGTTCGCGTAATTTCGAGGTCGGTATCAAGTCTCGTATCGACGAGCATCAGGAAGTGACGTTGGCGGCGTTTCAGGACACGATCGATGACTTGATCGTGTTCGTCAACGACCCGACCAACCTGCTCTATGGTGGCGAGAACCAGAATGTCGACCGCGCGCGTATCCGTGGGATCGAGGCCAGCTGGGAGCTGCATGCGGATCCGTGGTCGGTGCGCGCGGAAGGCAGCCTGCAGGACCCCCGCGACCTGGCCGACGACTCACAGCTTCTGCGCCGAACCAAGCGCAGCTTCACGCTCAGTGGCGCACGCACGATAGGCCGTGGCGAGCTCGGCGTGGACCTGCTACTCGCTGGCCCGCGCTCGGATATCGACGCCGTCAGCGGCGCTCCGGTGCCGGATGGCGGTTACCTGCTGGCCGGAGTGCGCGGCAAACTCAATCTGACGCCGGCATGGTCCGTGAGCGCTCGACTCGACAACGCACTCAACCGGCATTATGAGCTCGCCAACGGCTACAACACCGCCGGACGGTCGGCTTCGATTGCGACCCGTTACAGCTTGCATTGATGGTGCGCCGACGGCTTAGGTCCGCCGCGCTGTAGTAAAGTAGCCGCCATGGGACATCGTCTGTCCAAGATCGTGACGCGTACCGGCGATGACGGCACCACCGGCCTGGGCGACGGCAGTCGTGTTACCAAGGACACGCTGCGCGTCGAGGCGATGGGCAGTGTCGATGAGCTCAACTGCGCGCTCGGCGTGCTGGTCTCGGGCGGGGTGCCGATCGCCGGCGCCCAGGACTGCCTGTTCGAGATTCAGCACGACCTGTTCGATCTCGGCGGCGAGCTGGCGATCCCCGGCACGCAGCTGATCGATGCGGCACGCGTCGCGTGGCTCGAGACGCTGGCCGAGCGCTTCAACGCCGGCCTGCCGCCGCTGAAGGAATTCGTGCTGCCGGGGGGTGGCGCCGCCGCGGCTGCCTGTCATGTGGCACGTGCGATCTGCCGTCGGGCCGAGCGCCGCTGCTGGGCGCTGTCGCGCAGCGAAGCGGTCGGCAGCGCCGCGCTGCACTACCTCAATCGTCTGTCGGATCTGCTGTTTGTGCTGGCGCGGGTGCTGGCGCGCGCGCACAGCGGTGGCGAGCCGCTGTGGCAGCGCCGACGGGGAAAAGTATCCGATCCGGACGGCTCAGGCCACGAGCGCCCTTAGGCGTGGCCAGTCGAACGCCGCTCCCGGATCGCTCTTGCGGACCGGTGCGATATCGCTGTGCCCGACCAGGCGCTGCACGCTGAGCGTCGGATACTCGGCGCACAGCGCGACGATCAGCTGCGCCAGCGAGTGGTACTGCGCCTCGGTATAGGCGATCTGATCGGCACCTTCGAGCTCGATACCCACCGAGTAGTCGTTGCAGGCGGCGCGCCCCTGGTAACTCGACTCGCCGGCGTGCCAGGCGCGCGCGGCAAACGGCGCGTACTGCGTGATCTGCCCATCGCGCCGGATCAGCGCATGCGCCGACACCCGCAGCGCCGCGATGTCGGCAAAGGCCGGGTGCGCCCCGGCCGGCAGGTTGCCGGTGAACAGCCGATCGATCCACGGACCGCCGAATTCCCCGGGCGGCAGGCTGATGCCATGCACCACCAGCAGCGACGGCTTTACTCCCGGCGGCCGTTCATCGGCGTGCGGCGACAGGACCTGGCGCGCGCCGATCAGGAGCCCGGTGGCCGAGTCAATGCTGAGCGTCGTATGCATGACAGCCTCGCATGATGCCAAAATGCTCCCCATGAGCACAGTGACCAATTCCTCCCTCGCCACGCGCGACCTGCAGCACGTGTGGCACCCCTGCACGCAGATGAAAGACCACGAGCAGCAGCCGCCCATTCCAGTGCGTCGCGCCCAGGGGGTGTGGCTGGAGGATTTCGATGGCCGCCGCTACCTCGACGCCATCAGCTCCTGGTGGGTCAATCTGTTTGGACATGCGCACCCGCGCATCAACTCGGCCATCACCGCGCAGCTGCCGCAGTTCGAGCACGTCATGCTCGCCGGCTTCACCCACGAGCCGGCGATCGCACTGGCCGAGGAGCTGGTGCGCATCACCCCGCCCGGGCTGACGCGCTGCTTCTATGCCGACAGCGGCTCGGCCGCGATCGAAGTAGCGCTCAAGATGAGCTTTCACTACTGGCAGAATCAGGGCCAGCCGCGCAAACGCGTGTTCGTCACCCTGAGCAACTCCTACCACGGCGAGACCCTGGGGGCGCTGGCGGTCGGCAATGTCGATCTCTACAAGGGCACCTACGCGCCGCTGCTGATGGACGTGCTGACGGTACCGTCGCCGGACTGCTATGGGCGCGAACCCGGGGAGAGCTGGGCCGAGCACACGCGGCGCAAGTTTTCGCTGATGCAGACTGCGCTGGAGCGCTATGCCGAGGATATTGCCGCCGTGATCGTCGAGCCGCTGGTGCAATGCGCCGGCGGCATGCGTATGTACGACCCGGTCTACCTGTCGATGCTGCGGGCCGCCTGCGATCGCTACGGTGTGCACCTGATCGCCGATGAGATCGCGGTCGGCTTCGGGCGCACCGGCACCATGTTCGCCTGCGAGCAGGCCCGCATCAGCCCGGATTTCCTGTGCCTGTCCAAAGGCCTGACCGGCGGCTACCTGCCGCTATCGGTGGTGCTGACCAAGGAGTCGATCTACGAGGCGTTTTACGCCGAATTCATCGCCCAGCGCGCCTTCCTGCACTCGCACAGCTATACCGGCAACGCACTGGGTTGCGCCGCGGCGCGCGCCACGCTCGGGATATTCTTCAACGGTCCGGTGCTCGAGACCAATGAGCGCCTCGCGGCGCACATGACCCAGCGCCTGGCGCCGCTGGTGGATCATCCGCATGTCTCCGACGTTCGCCAGACCGGCATGATCGGTGCGATCGAGTTCGTGCGCGACAAGGCGACGCGCGAACCGTTTCCCTGGCAGGAGCGTCGCGGGCAGATCCTGTACCGGCATGCGCTCGAGCGCGGCGTATTGCTGCGCCCGATCGGCAACGTGGTTTACTTCATGCCGCCGTACGTGATCACCCCGGCCGAGATCGACCTGATGATCGAGGTCGCCGTCCAAGGCATCGACCGCGCATGCGCCTGACGCGCTGCTTCGTGCCGCCGCCGCTCGCCGTCGGCGACACACGGCTGCTGCCCGAAGAGGTGTCCACGCACGTCGCGCGCGTGCTGCGGGCACGCGCCGGCCAGTTGCTCACGCTGTTCGATGGTCGCGGCGGCGAGTACCAGGCGACGATCCTGCAGATCGAGCGGCGCGGCGTGCGCGTGCAGATCGACCTGCAGCGCGCGATCGAGCGCGAGTCATCGCTGAAGGTGACGCTGCTGCAGGCACTGGCACGCGGCGAGCGCATGGATTTCATCACGCAGAAGGCGACCGAGCTTGGCGCTGCGGGGATCGTGGCCTGGGGCGCCGAGCGCAGTGTGGTGCGGCTGGATGGCGAAGCGCTGGCGCGGCGCTGCGAGCATTGGCGCGCGGTGGCGATCAGCGCCTGCGAGCAGTGCGGACGCAACCGCGTGCCGACAATTGGCGCGGTGGCGGATCTGGCGAGTGCCTGCGCGCTCACCGGTGGTGCCAGCCTGCGCCTGCGGCTCGCTCCCGAGGCCATCCCGACTCTGACCTCGCTGGCGCGGTCGGGTTCGTGCATCAGCCTGCTGGTCGGTCCGGAGGGCGGTTTCAGCGACAACGAACTCGCGCTGGCCCAACAGCATGGTTTTCAGTCCTGCGCCCTAGGTCCGCGGGTGCTGCGTGCCGAGACCGCGCCCTTGGCGGCGCTGGCGGCCCTGCAGGCGGTCGCCGGCGATTTTGTCGCCTGACAGCCTATGGGGCCGGACCGGGTGGCATGCTAGCGGCATGTCGGCCGCAGCCATCGAGGTATTCCGCTCCACGCGTCGCGCGGATTGCGACGAGCGTGCCTTCGTGCTGGCCGCGATCGGCATTGCGGCTACGGTCCACTTCGATGGCCTGCAGTACCTGCTGGAGGTCGAGGCCGCCGAAGCCGCGCGCGCCCTGACGCAGCTCGGACAGTACGAACTGGAGCGCCGGCCGCCGCCCGCGCCGCCTCCGCCGCTGCCCGGTTATCCCTACGCCTGGGTGGGCTGCAGCGTCTACGTCGCGACGCTGATCGGCATTGGCCTTACGGTCTCCAATGGCCTGTGGCGGCTCGATGCCTTCGACATCGGCGAACTCGACGCCGGTCGCCTGCAGGGCGGCCAATGGTGGCGAGCCTGGACCGCGCTCACGCTGCACCTGGACGGCGCCCATCTGGCCGCCAACCTCGCCGCCGGCGTGTGGTTTTGTTATCTCGCGGCCGCGCAGATCGGCAGTGGCAGCGCCTGGTTCCTGATCGTGACCGGCGCCGCCTGCGCCAACCTGTTCGAGGGGCTGCTCGGGCCGCCGACCCACCTGTCGGTGGGCGCTTCGACCGCGGTATTCACCGCGCTGGGTTTGCTGGCCGCGCATGCATGGCAACTGCGCTCTTCCTATACGCAGCGCTGGGCCGCGCGCTGGGCGCCGCTGGTCGCCGGCGTGGTGCTGTTGGGATGGTTCGGCAGCGGCGGTGGCGAGCAGGATTCCCCTGCGGTGACGCAGATCGACATCGTCGCGCACGCGGCGGGTTTCATCGTCGGCTGCATCCTCGGCGCCTTGGCAGCGCAGCCATCGGCGCGCCGGATCCTCGATCGCGTGCCGCAATGGCTGTCGGGCCTGGCGGCGCTGGGATCGATCGCGATCGCGTGGGCCTGCGCACTGGCCAGCTAGACACGCCGGATGAACCCGGTAATCGATGGCAGTCGACCGGAGAGATTAGATTACAGGGCTAATTTTTGTTATCAAAAATTCGCCCTGTAATCTAATCTCTCCGGTCGCTCAGGTTCGAACGCCGGGTTCATCCGGCGTCTCTTTCTGGCATGAGGGAGGTCTCTTCGGCAATCATCGCCTCGAGTCGTTCCAGGTCCGGCACCAGCGGCGTCTCGTTGAGCATGCGCACCTGGCACAGCACCGGCGTGCGTTCGGGGAAGCTACGCGAATTGTCCGGTCGCACGACGTCGTTGCTGACGCGAACCAGTTGCGGGAATCCCTGCGAGACGATCGCGATGTAGCCGGAATCAGCTCGCCCGGCGAGCGCGTGGAACACCACAATGCGCGAACGATTATTGGTCAGCGGAATCGACAGTCCGCAGGCACCCTCGAACGACACCAGCGGCAGCGTGCGGGCGTTCCAGTTCACCAACCCGAGGTACCAGGGCGACGCATTGTCGGTCGGCGCCGGCGTCTGGTAGCCGATCACCTCGGCCACACAGGCCCGCGGCACCAGGAGTCTCGCATCCGCGAGCGGGATCAACAGGCTGTAGACTTCGGCGATGCGCTCGGTCATCGCCCGGCGCCCGAGGCACGGGAGCGCGCACGGCGCTGCGCGACCAACGGCGTGATCGCATCGATCAGCTGGCTTTCCTGATAGGGCTTGCCGAGATAGTCGTTGACCCCCAGTTCGATCGCCCGCGCACGATGCTTCTCACCAACACGCGAGGTGATCATGATGATCGGCACATCGCGCAGGCGCGGATCGTTGCGCACATGCGCTGCGACTTCGTAGCCGTCCATGCGCGGCATCTCGATGTCGAGCAGGATGACATCCGGCACGTGCTCGGCCAGCAGCGCCACCGCATCTATGCCGTCGCGCGCCGTCATGACGCGCATGCCGTTGCGTTCGAGCAGACGCTGGGTAACGCGCCGTACGGTGATTGAGTCGTCCACCACCACCACAAATGTGCGCCGGTCGGTGCGATCACGTGTGATGACCGGCGCGCTGCGACCGCGCCATTCGGCACGCACCAGCGCGCCGATGTCGAGAATGATCACGATGCGCCCGTCTCCGAGTACTGTGGCGCCGGAAATGCCGCGTATGCCGGAGATTTGCGGGCCGACCGGCTTTACCACGATTTCGCGGCTGCCGATCAGCTCATCGGCCACCAGGCCGGTCGAATGCTCGCCGGCGCGCACCAGCACCACCGGGATGGTCACGTCGCCGTCCGGCAGCGGCAAGGCTTCGATGCCGACGTACAGCGGCAACGGCTGCAGGCGGTATTTCTGGCCGCCGTGATTGAAGCTGGCACTGTCGGAGCGCAGGTGCGTCGTCACTTCGTCGCGCGTGAGCCGCACCACTCCTTCCACGGTCGGCAGCGGCAGCGCGTAGTACTCGTCGCCGGTGCGCACCACCAGCGCGTGGCTGATGGCCAGCGTGAACGGCAGGCGGATAGTGAAGTGCGTGCCGCGTCCCGGCGTGCTCTCCATATGCAGCGCCCCGCCGAGTTTCTTCACCTCCACTGCGACCACATCCATGCCGACACCGCGGCCGGCCTGATGCGTCACTTCCGCCGCGGTCGAAAAGCCCGGCTCGAGCACCAGCTGCATGACATCCTCGTCCGACAGCAGCTGATCGGAGCGGATCAGACCAAGTTCCAGTCCCTTGGCACGGATGGCTGAAAGATTCATGCCGGCGCCGTCATCGCGCACTTCGACGATGACTTCGGCGCCCTCGCGCTTCAGGCTCAGGTGGATATGTCCGGTCTCGTCCTTGCCGGCGGCGACCCGATCGGCGGGTAATTCAATGCCGTGTACTACGGCATTGCGCAGCATGTGTTCGAACGGCGGCAGCATGCGCTCGAGCACCTGCCGGTCGAGCTCGCCCGAGGCGCCCTCGACGATCAGCTCGGCGCGCTTGCCGGTATCGCTCGCCGCCTGGCGCACGATGCGCGCCAGTCGCTGCACGTGCCGCTGCACCGAGACCATGCGGGTACGCATCAATCCATTCTGCAGCTCGGTCACGGTGCGCGACTGCTGCTGCAGCAGATTCTGCGCTTCCGCGATCAGGCTCTCGAGCAGGCCCTGGATGCTCGCCACATCGTTGGCCGATTCCGCCAGGGCGCGCGAGAACTGCTGAATCGATGAATAACGGTCGAGCTCGAGCGGATCGAACTCCTGGCGGTGTCCGCTCTCGTTCTCATGCCGGTGCAGAATCTGCGCTTCCGTCTCCATCTCGAGCTTGCGCAACTGCTCCTTGAGCCGTGTGACGGTGCGCGACAGCTCGCCGAGATTGAATTCGATAGATCCGAGCTGCTGCTCGAGCCGCGCACGCGAAATGCTGACCTCGCCGGCGTTGTTGAGCAGCTGGTCGAGCAGTTCGGCGCTCACGCGCGCCATGTCGACCCGGTCGGCGGCAACCACCGGTTCGCGTCCCGGCGGCAACGGTGCCGGGGCAGCCGGCGGCTCGGCCGCGACCGGCGGCGCTACCGGCAACGGGCCGATCGCGCCGATCCGCGGGGCAAGGTCGGCCAGCGTCGGCACCACGGTTTGCTCCACCGGCTCATCCGGTAGTAGCGCTGCGGCCGGCTGTTCGGCGGCCGCGGCAATCTCGAATGCCGGCGCGGATTCGGGCGCTAGCTGCCACTCCGGCCCGGACTGAAACTCCGGTTCGGACGACAGCTCAGGCTCGGGCCGCCACCCCGGCTCCGGCATCGCCAGCATGACCGTATCGCCCACCGTCTCGCTGCTCGCCACGGTCGGGCTCGGTTCAGCCGGGCTGGCGTCGATCGGCGCTACCTCGGCCGCCGGCGCCTCGACCGACGGTGCTGGCGCGATCGGCGCCGCAGGTTCACCGGCGGCTACTGACTGGATACGAGCGATCAGCGCCGGGACATGGCTCGCCGGCCGGCCTGAAGCGGTGGCCTCGCGCATGCGCGCCAGTTCGTCGAGGGCTTCCTGGGCTACGGCGCGTGCCGATTCGTCGGCGCTGGCGAGCCCGATCTCGATCCGCCCGACCAGGCTTTCCAGTTCATGGGCCAGCTCGCCCATCGCATCGATGCCAGCCATGTGCGCACCGCCCTTGAGCGTATGTAGCGGCCGGCGTAATGCCGCCACCTGGGCCGCGTCATCGGGCGATGCATTCCAGGCGGCCAGCGCGGCTTCCGCGGCTTCGAGCAGCTCGACCGCCTCTTCGCTGAAGATGGCTGCGATTTCGGGATCGAATTCGGAGCGATCCGCCTCGCTGTCGTCAGCATCCGCTGCCAGCGCAGCGACCGGGACGCGCGCGGGCGGCGGCTTGATCGGCGCCGGTGGCGGCAGCGCCGATGGTGCTGCGACCGGCACCGGGCTCATGACTGGCGGTGGCGGTGCTGGCAGCACCCCCGGGTATATCGAAGGTTCCGGCTCCGACAGCAGTGGCGGTACCATCAGGCTGATGCTGCTGCGCCCGGCAAACTCGTTCGCCTCGGCGATGCGCCGATCCAGATCCAGTTCTGCACGTGCGATGCGCCCGCGCAGCGTGTCGTGCATCACGAAGAAGCCGGTGCCCTCGTCGAGGTGGCCGGCGACCGCCTCCATCGCCACCATGCAGTCACCGAGCAGGATCAGGTCCGAATCGTCGAGGCCGATAGCGCTGTCGAACGCCTTGCGCAGCCAGTGATTCATCGGATCGGCCAGGCGTATGCCGTGGCGCGCTTCAGCCATGGTCGAACTGCCAGCCAGCGTGTGGCAGGCACGATACACCTCTTCGGGCAGCACGTGCGGGCCGCCCATGCGCCGCTCGCGCGCCAGCCACCCGCGCACCAGACTGACGTGACTGGCGGTCTCGCGCGCATAGATCTCGCGCAGCGCCGTATCGGGTTCCGCCAGCGCGGGTTCCGCCGGCACAGAAGCTGCGGCCGGTGCGGCAGCCGCCATAGCCGCTGAGGGCTTCGGCGGCTCGAGGCGCTGCACCGCGCTGGCCGCGATCGCCTCGGGCGCTGCGACCGGGGCAGCTATCGGCGCGGCAGCAATGTCTTCGCGACCGCTGGCGAGCGCGTGCGCCCGTGCGGCCAGCGGCGCCAGATCGGTGCGGTCGGGGCTTCCGGATTCCAGTTCCGCGATCAGCTGCGGCAGCCCCGCAATCGCGGTGCGCAGCGTCTGCAGCACCGCCGGTGAGCGTTGCAGCGTGCCGTCGAGGATGCGGTTCAGCAGATTTTCGATCGCCCAGGCAAAGTCGCTGATGGCGCGCGCATTGACCATGCGGCCGCTGCCCTTGAGCGTATGGAACGAGCGCCGGACGACCAGCAGCGCGTCGTTCTCGAGCGGGCTGTGGTCCCAGATCGGAAACTGCTGCTCGATCTTCGCCAGTTCCTCTTTGGCTTCCTCGACGAACAGCGCGATCAGGTCCGGATCGGGAAGAATTTCGGAGTGCGCGGAGCTCAGGGCAGCACCGGCGGTCAGCGTCGGCGCCCATGTGGGCGCCAATGTGGGCGCCAATGTGGGCGGCAGCTCGAGCCGGCGCAGGTCGGTGGTCTCGCCGGTGGGCGGCGGCCGGTCGATCAGCAGTGTCTTGGCGTAGCTGCCGGTAGTCGCCGCCGTCACCGTCGGCGGCGCGACCCGATCCGGGGCGCCCTTGAGCGCATCGAGACAGGCTCGGGCGTTGTCCAGCATGTACCAGGGATCGCTGCGACCGGCCTGCAGGGTCTCGATGTAGTACTCGAGGCTCACGATCGAGTCGGCAAGTCGATCCAGGTACTCGGGCGCGAGCGTCGTGCCGCCAGGCTGCATCACGCGCTTCAGGTGCGCGGTGATCTCCTCGATGATTTCCACCGCGCGCGACTTGCCGAGCATCAGCAGGCCGGCGTTGATGCCGCGCATCAGCTCCGGCCAGTTGTCGAAGCCGGCGGCATCGAGCGTGCCGCTGACGTTCTGCGCCACGTATTCCTTGATACGCGCCAGATTGACCACGCACTCGCGCAGCACCGCGCCCTGCACCTGCTGGAAGTCCTGGTCCGGCGCATCGGCGTCGCCTGCGTTCTTGTTGCGCGGCAGGATCAGTCCGACCAGGTCGTCGTCGAGATGATCTTCGACCTTGATCAGGCCCGCCGCTACCTGCACCAGCGCCGATTCGCTGTTAGCCTCGGTGCCGGCAATGATGCCCTCCAGCTTTGCAGTGGCCTCCTGCACGCGGCCGCGCAGGCCGCCCAGGCCCAGCACGCCGAGCGTATCGCCGATCTTCTTCAGCAGCGCCATCTGCGGAACCAGATCTTCGGCCTGCCCGCCGCCGCGCCGCACGTAGATATCCATCACGTCCTTGACCTTCGCCAGATCCTCGCGGATCGCCGCGGCCACGGTGTGCATCAGCTTGATCGACGGCGCCGACAGGTTCTCGCGCTCCTGCTCGATCGATTCGTCGACCGGCAGCAGTTCATTGAGCCGGAACGAGGCGCGCACGGCCGCGACCCGCGGGCCGCCGCTGCTGGAGCGGGCGATGTAATACAGCAGGTTATTCAGCAGTTCGACCGGCGGGTGCTGCGAGTAGCGCGCCTCGCCCTGGTCGAACAGGCGCTTCATCTCACGATCGGCCAGCCCCAGCAGCCGCTTCACCGAGATGCTGCCGTCGACGCCGTTCTCGCGCAGCGATTCGATCAGCGCGCCGACCACCCACCACAGCTGGAATACCGGCTGCGTGGCGGCCACCTGCTCCAGGCGCGTGGATACCGCGGCCATGATTTCCAGATTCTGTTCGGTGCGCTCGCCGCGTATCCAGCCGATCAGTCCGGTCTGAAAGCGGGCGCGCAGGCGGCGTGCCCATTGCCCGACCGACAGCGGCGGCTCCCCGGGTGCCGGGGCCGCCGGCTGCGCCTGGCGATCGGATTTGAGGTTCAGCAGCAGCAGCGTGCCTTCCGACAGCAGCGCACTGCCGCGCACCGCGCGCAGATCATTCAGCAGCGGTAACAGCACCAGCGCCAGGTCGCGCCCGCCCGCCAGCACGCGCTCCAGGTAGCCGGGCAGCTGCACCATCGAGCGCATCAGCGCATCGAGCGCCTCGTCCTGGTTCTTGCGTTCGGTGCCAATGCTGATCAGGTAGCGCGCCACCTGCTCCATTTCCTCGGCCAGCAGCGCTGCGCCATAGATCTCGAGCAGTCGCAGCACGCCCTGTACCTGGTGCAGCTCATGGCGGCAACGCTCGAGCAGGTCCACGTTGCCCGGCTGCTCGACGTGCGCTTCGAGCGCAGCGCGCCCATCGGCGAGCGCTGTGCCGATCTCGCGCGCGACGATATGCAATGTTTGCGTGGCCAGCTCAGTCATGCTGCATGTTCATTGGCTGCCCGGACGCTGCTTCAGGAGCCGCCGAGCACCTTGACCTTTGGGTTGGCAAAGCCGCCCGTGGCATTGGCTGACGCCGGGGCGGATACACCGGTTACTCCTGACTTCGAGTTCTGGGTCGCTGCCTGATCCGGCAGGGTACGATGCCGGCCGCTCATATCAGTGCCGCCGCCGGGCAGGCGAAATCCGGTGATCGACTTGCGCAATGACGCCGACAGATCGGCAAGCTTGGCGATCGCGTGCGAGGTGGCGCTGGTGGAATCGGCCGACTGCGCGCTGATCTCGCGCAGCACCTGCATGTTGCGCGCGATGTTCTGTGCCGCGGTGGACTGGCTGCGCGCGCTGGCGGAAATGTTCTGCACCAGACTGGCGATCTGATTGGACACCTGCTCGATCTCCTGCAGCGCGGCACCGGCATTCTCCGCCAGCAGCGCCCCGCCGACCACATCGGTGGTGCTGCGCTCCATCGACACCACCGCCTCGTTAGTATCGGTCTGAATGGTGCGTACCAGTACCTCGATCTGCTTGGTGGCGTTGGCGGCGCGTTCCGCCAGGCGCTGCACCTCGTCGGCCACCACCGCGAAGCCGCGGCCGGCCTCCCCCGCCATGGATGCCTGGATAGAGGCATTGAGCGCCAGGATGTTGGTCTGCTCGGCGATATCGCTGATCAGTTCGACGATGTTGCCGATCTCCTGCGAGCTCTCGCCCAGGCGCTTGATGCGCTTGCTGGTCTCCTGGATGGTCTCACGGATCATGTTCATGCCATCGATGGTGCGCCGCACGGCATCGCCGCCCTTGTGCGCCACGTCGACCGAATGCCGCGCCACATCGGCGCCGCGCTCGGCATTGCCCGAGACTTCCTCGATCGATGAGGCCATGGCCCCGATCGACTCGGTGGCCGAGCCGATCTGCTTCGACTGCGCGTTGCTGGCGCGCGCCAGGTGCGAGGCCAGCGCCTGCGTCTGGCGCGCCGCGCCGTCGAGCTGGATGCCGGACTGGCTGATGGTCGTCACCAGCTTTCGCAGCGCCTCGACCGCGTAGTTGACCGAATCGGCGATCGCCCCGGTAATGTCTTCGGTGACGGTCGCCTGCACGGTCAGGTCGCCCTCGGCGAGGTTCGACATCTCGTCCAGCAGGCGCATGATGGCCTGTTGATTGCGTTCGGTCTCGATGCGCTGCGTCTCGGCCACGCGCCGTGCCTGTGCGGCGCTCTCGGCGGCCACGCGCAGATGCGCGAACAGCATTGCGATCGGCACCAGCGCCAGCAGCCCCAGCAGCGCCGGCACCGCCAGCAACGCCGGCGACATGCGCAGCTGCGGCACGATCACGCTGCCGATCGCCGCCAGCACCACCAGTACGCCGGCGATCATCGCCAGCCGCTGCGGCCGGCGCACGCGCATCGAAGCCTCGGCTCGACTCATGCACTGGCCTCGCTGAAGCTCGGGTCTTCGACCAGGGCGCGCAGGCCGAGCACCGGCCATTGTTCGTTGCCGCGCCGGAACGAGCCGGCGATGTAGCGATCGCAGCGCACGATCGTGGGCGGCACGTCGGCGGTGAACTCGGCGTCGGCGAAGCGCCGGAAACCGAGCACCTCATCGACCACCAGGCCGGCCGGAATGTCGCGATGATTGACCACGATGACGCGCGAGGCGCGCGCATTGGGCGTCGGGCCGCTGCCCAGATAGGCACGCAGGTCGATGATCGGCAGCAGCTGGCCGCGCACATTGGCGAGGCCGAGAATCCAGCTCTTGGCGCCAGGTACGCGCGTGAGCTGTGCCGGCACACCAAGCACCTCGCGCGCTTCTTCGCGTGCCACCAGATAAAGCTCCCCGGCCATACGCAGCGCCACTCCCACCCACTCGCCGACCTTCTCGGCATCGGTGGCGGCACTGGCGGTCACGGCACGACCACGGCGTTCGAGCTCGGCCAGAAGCTCGAACGGCCGATCGCGCAGGCTCTTGAGCGCTACTGCCTCCTGCATGTCAGGCGGCAAGCGTCGCCTGTGCCTTCTCGACCAGTTGGTCGGGCGACACCGGCTTGATCAGATAGTCGACCGCGCCCTGCCGTAGTCCCCAGACGCGATCAGCCTCATGCCCTTTCGACGTCACCATGACGATCGGTATCGCGCTGGTGTCGGGATCGTTCAGCAGCGTACGGGTGGCCTGGTAGCCGTTGATTCCCGGCATCACGATATCCATGAAGATCAGGTCCGGATGCATCTGCCGCGCCAGCCGGATGGCTTCGGCGCCGTCGCTGGCCCAGGCGGTACGGTAGCCGTGGCGCTCCAGCGCCTTTTGCATCACGTGAACTTCGGTCGGCGAATCATCGACGATGAGGATTAGTGCCATGCTTCATCTCCCGACGTGCGACTCGATCGCGCCAAGCAGCTCGTCCTTGGTGAATGGCTTGGTCAGGTAGTGCTCCGACCCGACGATGCGTCCACGGGCACGATCGAACAGGCCGTCCTTGGAGGACAGCATGATCACCGGAATGGAGCGGAACACCTTGTTGTGCTTGATCAGCGCACAGGTCTGATAGCCATCGAGCCGCGGCATCATGATATCGACGAACACGATGTCCGGCTGATGATCGGCGATCTTGGCGAGCGCATCGAAGCCGTCTACGGCGGTGAACACCTCGCAGCCCTCCTTGGCCAGCAGCGTCTCCGCCGTGCGCCGGATGGTCTTGCTATCGTCGATCACCAGGACCTTGAGACCCTTGAGCGTCGAGCCGCCGCTTGGCGTGGCCGGCCCAGCCCGCTCTTCTGTCGTCGATCCCATGCTCAAAAACCTCCGGGAGAGCCGGACATTTCAGGGCCTGAGAACCCCTGCAGCCGATACCCTTACGTGCATGTAATTAGCATCGTGTTTTAACATATCGGCACACCCCCGGCTATGCCGGCTCCGTCACGTTTCTGAGAGCCCGAAAGCGCTTGCCGGAACATAATCTGAAGGCGTTGGTTCCCGTGTACGCTCAAGCGCGGGTTTTGGCTTCAAAGGAGCACTGATGGGCAGCACTGTACGCCTCGCCGTGGTGATGGACCCGATCGAGCATATCAAGTTCGCCAAGGACACCACGCTGGCGATGCTGCTGGCGGCGCAGGCCCGCGGCTGGGCGTTGAGCTACCTGACGCCGCCCGACCTGCGGCTGCGCGACGGTGTGGCCGAGGGCAGCGTGCGGCCACTGTCGGTGCGGCCCGATGCGCAGCTCTGGCACACGCTCGGGCCGCCGAGCGTGCAGCCCCTGGGCGGCTTCGACGTGATCCTGATGCGCAAGGATCCCCCTTTTGATATCGAATTCGTGTATCTGACCTACATACTCGAGCGTGCCGAGAGCGCCGGGGCAGTTGTGGTGAATCGGCCACGCGCACTGCGCGACATGAACGAGAAGGTCTACACCGCCTGGTTTCCGCAATGCTGTGCGCCGACCCTGGTGACGCGCGACATGCTCGAGATGGCAGCGTTCGCGCGCGCCCACGGCAAGATCGTCGTCAAGCCGCTGCACAGCATGGGCGGGCATTCGATCTTCGTGCTCGAGCCGGGCGACAAGAATTCGAGCGTCGTGTTTGAAACGCTTACCGAAGAGGGCCGTCGTTTCGCGATGGTGCAGAAGTACCTGCCCGATATCGTGGTCGGCGGCGACGCGCGCGTGCTGCTGATCGACGGCGAACCGGTACCGTATGCGCTGGCGCGCGTTCCATCCGCGCACGACAACCGCGGCAATCTCGCCGCCGGCGCCACCGGCGTCGGCCGGCCGCTCAACCCGCGCGATCAGTGGCTGTGCCAGCAGATCGGTCCTGCCCTGAGGGACGCCGGTGTGCTGTTCGCCGGCCTGGATGTGATCGGCGGTTATGTCACCGAGATCAACGTTACCAGTCCCACCGGCGTACGCGAGCTCGACCGCCAGTTCAATCTCGACATCGCAGGGCTGCTGATGAGCGCCATCGAGCACCGGCTGTCGACCCGGTCGCGCTGACAGCCGCCGGGCGGCGGCTATACTCGTCGGCGTGTCGGCCGTAACTCAGCTCAAGCCAGCCACGCGGGCTCCTCCGCTGCGTGAGGGCCGCGCTCCGGTCGCCGAACGGCTGACCGCCATGCTGTTCCTGGCGGCACTGCTGCATGCAATCGTGATCCTCGGACTGACTTTCGCCGCCGCAGGGCGCAGCGGCGGCAGTGATACGCCGCAGCTCGATGTGCTGCTGGTCACGAACGAAGTGCCGGAAGCGCAATCCAACGAGCAGGCCGTCTACCTCGCGCAGCGCACCCAGTCCGGCAGCGGTAACATCACCGAGCCGCTGCCGTCCGCGAGCCCCGCCAGCCGCGGTGCGCCCGCTGTGCGCCCGGACGCAAGCCAGGCCGGCGGCAACTCCGCCGGCGCCAACCCCATGGACAAGCCAGTGCTCGCCAGCAGCGCACCCAGTTCCGACATTCGCTACTTTGGCGACGCGGCAGCACCGGCCGCCGCCGCGTTACCTGAATTGACCGGCGATACGCCCGGCGAGCCGCGCAGCGGCCACGGGGATGCGGTCGAGTTGCTGCTGCGGGGCAAGGCCAATGGCGAGCACTGGGTAACCCCCGACACACGCGCCGCACGGCTGGCGCCCTATCTGATGGCCTGGAAGCGCAAGGTGGAGCGCGTCGGTAACTTGAATCTGCCCTCTGCCGTCCGCAACGCCGGCCTGTCGGGCAGTCCGGTGGTTGAAGTCGAAATTGCCGCCAACGGCCGCCTGCGCCAGGCGAATGTGCGGCGCAGCAGCGGGTCGGGCGCCCTCGATGAGGCGGCGCTCACAATTTTGAAGCTCGCCAGTCCGTTCGAACCCTTTCCGCCCGACCTGTCCGCCGACTACTCGCAATTGCGCTTTGCTTATCAATGGGATTTCGTCGCCGGGGGCCTGCAATCCGGGGCTGTGACCGTATCGTCAGATACTCGATCGGGACCTTGAGAGCGTGCGGTGTCGCCCGCATACTGCGATGCATGGGCACTACTGATTCGTTAGCCAATCACCTGCTGATTGCGATGCCCTCCCTGTCGGACGGCAACTTCGCCCAGACGGTTGCGCTGGTATGCGAACACAGCGATCGCGGCGCGCTGGGCATTGTGCTCAACAAACCGATGGGCATGAAGCTTGGCGACGTGATGGCGCAGATGAAGCTCGAGCCGTCCGACATCGGTATCAGCGAGCAACCGGTTTTGCGTGGCGGCCCGGTCCACACCGATCGCGGCTTCGTGCTGCACCGGCCTGGCGGTTCCTGGGATTCGACTCACCGCATCTCCGATAACGTTCAGGTGACGACGTCGCGCGACGTGCTGGCGGCGATTGCGCGCGGCGAAGGCCCGCATGGCGCCTTCGTAGCGCTGGGCTATGCCGGCTGGGACGCCGGACAGCTCGAGCGCGAAATGCTCGATAACGCCTGGCTGTGCCTGCCGATCGACGAGCGCATCGTGTTCGAACTGCCGTTCGAAGATCGCTGGCAGGCAGCCTGGCAGCTGCTGGGCGTGGACAGTTCGCGGGTCAGTTTCACCGCCGGACATGCCTGAGGCGCGAGCCCGGATCGTCCTGGCCTTCGATTTCGGTCTGCGGCGCATTGGTGTCGCCTGCGGCGATACCATCAGTAATGCCGCCGCCCCCCGTAGCGCCGTCCATGTGACCGATCGCGGCATCGACTGGAGCGCCATCGAGCGGCTGCTGCAGCAGTACCAGCCCGACCTGCTGGTGGTCGGCAGTCCGCGTCATGCCGACGGCTCGCCCGGCGAACTCGGCGAGCGCGCCGATCAGTTCGCCGCAGCCTTGGCCGCGCGCGCCCGGCGCCCGGTGCAGCGCACCGACGAATACGCCTCTTCGATCGAGGCCGCCGCCGAACTGCGCAGCCAGCGCGCCAGCGGCCAGCGCCGCCGGCGGGTGCAACATGCTGACATCGACAGCGCCGCAGCCGCTATCATTCTCGAACGCTGGCTGAGAGGTGAAGGTCGCATTGATGATTGAGCAAAGGCGCGCCGACGGCTCCCTGCGTCACCTGATCACCCTGGAGACTCTGCGGCGCGACGAAATCGAGTCGCTGCTGCTGCGCTCCCAGCACTTCGCCCGCGCCATCGGTGAGCGGCCTCCGACCGGCCGCTCGCTGCAGGGAGTCACCATAGCGAATTTATTCACCGAACCGTCCACGCGCACGCGCGTGTCATTTGAACTTGCGGGCCGGCGGCTCGGTGCCGAGGTGGTCAATCTCGAGGTGCAGCTGTCCTCGCGCGTCAAGGGCGAGAGCATGCTCGACACGATCTTCACGCTGCAGGCCCTGCACTTCGACGTGTTCGTGATCCGCGATGCCGAGCCCGGCGTGCTCGCGCACGTGTCCTCGCACGTCGCCGCGGGGGTCAGCGTGCTGTCGGCCGGCGAGGCCCACCTGTCGCATCCGACCCAGGGCCTGCTCGATGCGCTCACCATCCGTCAGCACAAGGGCAGCATCGAGCCGCTGTCCATCGCCATCGTCGGCGACATCCGCCACTCGCGCGTCGCGCGCTCGGCCTACCAGGTGTTGCGGATCCTGCAGGCACACGAGATCCGCATCGTGGCGCCGCCGGCGCTGATGCCCGAAGCGCATGAATTTGTCGGCTGCCCGCGCTTCGAGACGCTCGAGCGGGGACTGGAAGGCGTCGATGTCATCATGATGCTGCGGATCCAGAAGGAGCGCTTTGCGGAAACCGCGATCCCCGACGGCGAGGAATATTTCCTCCGCTACGGGCTCACGCCGGCGCGCCTGGCGCGCGCGCGCCCCGACGCCATCGTGATGCACCCGCAGCCGATGAACCGCGGCATCGAGATCGCATCCGACATCGCCGATGGGCCGCAGTCGGTGATCCGCTCGCAGGTCAGTAACGGCGTCGCGGTTCGCATGGCGGTGCTCGAGACCGTTGCAAGCAGATTGTCGTCATGAGCCAGCCGGCCCCGCTTGCCGGCACGCCCACAGGCGCCGCAACCCAGCCCGCCCCCCGGGCACATCGCGGCACCATCATGCTGGAGCAGGCGCCGGTGCTCTCGCACGCGCACCTCGAAGCCGAGCAGCATGTGCTGCGACTGCAGGCGCCGCGCTGTGCGTCCCAGGCTACGCCCGGTAGCTTCGTGCACCTGCGCTGCGCCGAGGATCTGCCGATGCGGCGCCCGCTGTCGATCATGCGCGCCGACTCGGCCGCCGGCTGGATCGAGCTGCTCTACAAGGTAGTAGGTCCCGGCACCCGCGCCCTGGCGCGCCTGCAACCCCAGCAGACGCTCAGCGTGCTCGGTCCGATCGGGCACGGTTTCGTGCCCCATCCGCAGCGAGCGCGCGTCCTCGCGATCGGCGGCGGCGTCGGCATTCCGCCGATGATCTTCCTGGCCGAGCTGCTGCGCACACGCACCGACGCGGCCTGGAAGCCACTGGTGCTGATGGGCTCGGAAATTGCGTTCCCGTTCCGCGCGCGTCCCTCGACCCTGATGATTCCAGGGGTGCCCGAAGGCGTGATCGCCGGCATGCCGCTGCTCGAGGAATGGGGCGTGCCCTCGAGACTGGCGACGCTCTCAGGCTTTGCCGGCTGCTTCGACGGCTACGTAACCGAGCTGGCGCGCGCCTGGCTCGCCGCGCAGCCGCCGGCAGCGCTCGCCGAGACCGAAATCTTCGCCTGCGGCCCGACACCGATGCTCGCCGCCACGGCCCGCCTGGCGCGCGAGTTCTGCGTGCCGTGCCAGGTCGCGCTGGAGGAATTCATGGTGTGCGCGGTCGGCGGCTGTGCCGGCTGCGCGGTGGCCGTGCAGACACCGGCCGGGCCCGCCATGAAACGCGTGTGCGTGGACGGCCCCGTCTTCGAGGCCAACACCATCTTTCCGGCTGAACCGGCTGGTTAAGCGCAGCGGGCGGAACCGGCCCCCCATGCAGATAAGGACTACCTGGCGCGATTTTTAATTATAAAAATCGCGCCAGGTAGTCCTTATCTGCGTAGGTGATCGACGCTCCCGCTATGCCCAATCAGCCGGTTCAGCCGAAGTTGATCTTGGCCTCGAGATTGGTGCGCGAGTCCGCGTGCGCCAGCGCCTCCTCGAGGCTGATGCGGCCGTCCTGGTAGAGCTTGTGCAGCGAGCTATCGAAGCTGAACACTTCCTTCTCGCCGCTCTGCATGATCGATTCCTTGATGCCGCTGACGTCGCCGCGCTTGATCAGTTCGGCGATATACGGCGTGTTGAGCATGACTTCAACCGCCGCGACCCGCTTGTTGCCAATACCCATCACCAGCCGCTGCGCCAGCACCGCGCGCAGGTACTGCGACAGGTCCAGCGTCACCTGCTTGTGCTGGTCGAGCGGGAACATGTTGATGACGCGGTCGAACATCTCGGCGCAATTGTTGGCGTGCAGCGTTGCCAGCACCAGGTGCCCGGTGCCGGCCAGGTTGATCGAGGCCTGCATGCTCTCGCGATCGCGGATCTCGCCGATCAGGATGACGTCGGGAGCGGCACGCATCACACCGCGCAGCGCGCGATCGTAGCTCTTGGTATCAAGACCGACTTCGCGCTGATTGATGATCGAGCGCTTGTTGGCGTGCAGAAACTCGATCGGATCCTCAATCGTGACGATATGATCCGATGCGTTCTCATTGCGGTAATTGATCATCGCCGCCAGGGTGGTCGACTTGCCGGAGCCGGTGGCGCCCACCAGCAGGATAAGCCCGCGCTTGAGCATCGACAGCTCTACCAGCGAGTCCGGAAGTCCGAGCGAGTCCAGTCGCGGCATGTCGGCAGTGATGTAGCGCAGTACCATGGCCGGAAATCCGCGCTGATAGAAGATATTGACCCGGAAGCGCCCCAGGCCAGGCTCGGAAATCGCGAAATCAATCTCCAGCTCGCGCTGCAGTGATTCGATCTGCTGCGGTGTCATCAGGCCGAAGCAGATGGAACGCACCGCCGCCGGGGACAATACCTGCTTGTTGATCGGGTAGATCTGGCCTTCGATCTTGATCTTGATCGGCGCGTTCGAAGTGAAGAACAGGTCGGACGCCTTGCGCTCGACCATCAGCTTGAACAGCGGCTTGGTGTTGACCGCCGGCTGCGTTTCAGTACCGGTTATCTCGAGTGGGTCGGCTGCCATACGGGACCTAGAAATTCTTGCCTTCGACTTCTTCGGCGATGCTCAGGTCGCCGTCGGCCTCGACCGGCTTGTTCTCGCGCTTGCTCTCGAGCTTCACGCGCAGCCGCAATTCGTTCTTCGAATCCGAATTGCGCAGCGCATCTTCGTAGGAGATGTAGCCCTGTTCGTACATCTCGAACAGCGCCTGGTCGAAAGTCTTCATGCCGATGCGGTTCGAGCGCGACATGACTTCCTTGATCTTGGCGACCTCGCCACGGAAGATCAGGTCCTGGATCAGGGGCGAGTTCAGCATGATTTCCATCGCGGCGATGCGGCCGGTGCCGGCTTCGCGCGGAATCAGGCGCTGCGATATCAGCGCCCGGATGTTGAGCGACATGTCCATCAGCAGCTGCTCGCGGCGCTCCTCGGGGAAGAAGTTGATGATGCGGTCGAGCGCCTGGTTCGAGCTGTTGGCGTGCAGTGTTGCCAGCACCAGGTGGCCAGTCTCGGCGAACTGAATACCATACTCCATGGTTTCGCGGTCGCGGATCTCGCCGATCAGGATGACGTCCGGCGCCTGGCGCAGGGTGTTCTTGAGCGCCGCGTGCCAGGATTCGGTATCGACCCCGACTTCGCGGTGCGTGATCACGCAGCCCTTGTGCTGGTGCACGTACTCGACCGGATCCTCGATGGTGACGATATGGCCGCGGGTCTTGTCGTTGCGGTAGCCAAGCATCGATGCCAGCGTGGTCGATTTTCCCGAGCCGGTACCGCCGACCACCAGTACCAGACCGCGCTTCGACAGTACCACTTCCTTGAGGATCGAGGGCAAGTCGAGTTCCTCGAAGGTTGGAATCTTGGCATTGATCAACCGGATGACGCAGCCGACGTGGCCCTGCTGGACGAACGCGCTGACGCGAAAGCGGCCGATGCCGGGCGGAGCAATCGCGAAATTGCACTCCTTGGTGGCGTCAAATTCCTTGGTCTGGCGGTCGTTCATGATCGCCCGCACCAGCATGCCCGACTGCTCGGCGGTCAGGGCACGCTCCATCTGCGGCCGGATCTCGCCGTCGATCTTGATCGCCGGCGGGAAATTGGCGGTGATGAAAAGGTCGGAAGCGATCTTCTCGACTACTCGCTTGAGCAGTTCCTGCATCAGTTTGATGGCTTGGTCGCGATCCATGGCAGTCTCGTTAATGCGCGCTGACGCCGATAGCTCGGCCCGGCGGCGCTATTACATCGCGTCCTTGTTGGAAGCCTTGTAGCGCGCCTCTTCCTTGTTCACCACGCCCTTCGCCACCAGTTCCGTCAGGCACTGGTCGAGCGTCTGCATCCCGGCCGACTGGCCGGTCTGTATCGAAGAATACATCTGGGCGATCTTGCCTTCCCGGATCAGGTTACGGATGGCCGGGGTGCCGATCATGATCTCATGCGCGGCCACGCGGCCGCCGCCGGTACGCTTGAGCAGCGTCTGCGAGATCACCGCCCGCAGCGACTCTGACAGCATCGAGCGCACCATGTCCTTCTCCTCGCCCGGGAACACGTCGACCACGCGATCGATGGTCTTGGCGGCCGAGCTGGTGTGCAGCGTGCCGAACACCAGGTGGCCGGTCTCGGCGGCGGTCAGCGCCAGCCGGATGGTCTCCAGGTCGCGCATTTCGCCGACCAGCACGATATCCGGGTCCTCGCGCAGCGCCGAACGCAGCGCTTCACTGAATCCGAGGGTGTCGCGCTTGACTTCGCGCTGGTTGATCAGGCAGCGCTTGGACTCATGCACGAATTCGATCGGGTCCTCGATCGTGATGATGTGATCGGGACGATTGTCGTTGCAGTAATCCACCATGCCGGCGAGCGTTGTCGACTTGCCCGACCCGGTCGGGCCGGTGACCAGTACCAGGCCGCGCGGCAGCATGCACAGATCGCGGAAAATCTTCGGCGCGGCCAGCTCATCCAGGCTCAAAATGGCCGACGGGATATTGCGGAACACGGCGCCGGCGCCGCGGTTCTGGTTGAAGGCGTTGACCCGGAAGCGCGCCAGCTTCGGTATCTCGAACGAGAAATCGGTTTCGAAGAACTCCTCGTACGCCTTGCGCTGCTTGTCGTTCATGATGTCATACACCATGGCGTGCACTTCCTTGTGGGTAAGTGCCGGCATGTTGATGCGCTTGATGTCGCCGTCGACCCGGATCATCGGCGGCACACCGGCCGACAGGTGAAGATCGGAAGCGTTATTCTTTACGGCGAACGCCAGCAATTGCGCAATGTCGACAGCCATTCGTATTCTCGCTCCCTCCCGCTGGTGACAGCGGTAAGCCGATCCAGTATAGCGGAGGTACTCGACCACCAATATGTTAATCGGTCCGCAAATTTCGCCAGTCGACGAGCTTATCGCGACGAATTTACAGGCGCTGCGCGCCGAGATCGCCGCGGCGGCGGCGAGCGCGCACCGGACTGTGGACTCGATCACACTGGTGGCGGTCAGTAAAGGGCATGGCGCCGAGCGGGTGCGTGCGGCGGCTGCCCGCGGCGTGACCAACTTCGGCGAGAGCTACCTGCAGGAAGCGCTGCCGAAAATTGACGCGCTGCGCGAGCTGGCTCTCAGCTGGCACTTTATCGGCCGCATTCAGGCCAATAAGAGCGCTGCGATCGCCAAAAGCTTCGACTGGGTGCACGGTGTCGATCGGCTTAAGGTAGCCGAACGGCTGTCGGCACAGCGCCCGCACTATGCACCGCCGCTGCAGCTGTGCATCCAGGTGAACATCGCCGGGGAGCGCGGCAAAGCCGGCGTCGAGCCGGCATCGGCGTCGGAGCTGGCGCGCTCGGTGGGTGCCCTGCCGCGGCTCACGCTGCGCGGGCTGATGTGCATCCTGCCGGCAGGCCAGAGCGCCCAGGACAATCGTCACGCCTTCCATGCCCTGGCGCTGCTGCTGCAGCAGATCAACGCCCGGGGCGGCGCACTCGACTCGCTGTCCATGGGCATGAGTTCCGACTATCGCGAGGCCATACAGCAGGGCGCGACGCTGATTCGGGTCGGTACGGCGATCTTCGGTCCGCGACCGAGCGATCAGGACCCCTGAGCCGCGGCGCGATAATCAGGCGGGCTCCACCGCGGCGCTTGGATAGAATGCGCTCGATGCAACCCGCGGAATCCCCAAGAATCGCGTTCATCGGAGGCGGCAGCATGGCTCGCGCCCTGATCGCCGGCCTGCTGCGCCGTGGCCTGGCGCCGCACCAGATCGGTGTCGGCGAGCCATCGGCCGATGCCCGGGCGGCGCTGCAGGGCGAATGCGGCGTCCACGCCAGCGCCGATAACGCCGAGGCGGTCGGTGATGCCGGCCTGGTGGTCCTGGCCGTCAAGCCGCAGGACGCCGGCGACGCGCTGCGGGCACTGCACTCGAGCCTGCTCGAGCGCAAGCCGGTGATACTGTCGATCGCCGCGGGCCTGCGGATCGCAGACCTGGCGCGCGCCGCTCCGCCCGGCATCGCCGTGGTACGCGCGATGCCCAATCGGCCGGCGTTGCTCGGCGCCGGCGTCACCGGTCTGTTTGCGCCGCCATCCGTGACCGCAGCGCAACGAGCGCTCGCCGAACTGGTCGGCGCTGCCGCCGGCCGCGCCGTCTGGCTACGCGCCGAAGCCGAACTCGACATCGTCACCGCGCTGTCCGGCAGCGGTCCGGCCTACTTTTTCCTGCTCGCCGAACAAATGGCGAAAGCCGCGGAAGCACTGGGGCTGGAACCGGCCACCGCCACGCTGCTGGCCTGCGACACGCTGCACGGCGCCGGCCTGCTGGCGCGTCAGGGCACGCCGCTGGCCGAACAGCGCGCCGCCGTGACCTCCAGGGGTGGCACGACTGAAGCGGCACTACGGGTGCTGCAGCAGGGCGGATTCGACGCCCTGATCGCGCGGGCGCTGCAGGCGGCGAGCGAGCGCAGTGTCCAGCTGGCCGATATGCTGAGCGGTGCCCAGCCCGCCAGCGGGCTGGGCACCGGCGCGCAGCCCACCGAGGGCGCATGACACCACCGCTGAGAGTCCATTGATGGCCGCATTGATCTACCTGTTCAAGACCCTGCTGTCGCTGTGCATGATCGCGGTGCTGCTGCGGCTGCTGCTGCAGTGGTCGCGCGCCGACTTTCGCAACCCGCTGGCCCGCTCGATCGTCCACCTGACCAATCCGATCATCGTGCCGCTGCGCCGCTTGCTGCCGGCGATCGGCCGGCTCGACACCGCCTCGTGCGTCGCGCTGGCGGTGTTCGCACTGCTGCAGGTATCGGTACGGCCGCTGCTCGGCGGTCTGGGCCCTCCGCCGGCGCTGATCTGGGTGCGACTCGCGCTGTTCGAAATCCTGGGCACGACGCTATGGACCTACCTCGTCGCAATCCTGACCTACGCGCTGCTGTCGCTGATCGCCCCGGGAACCTACTCGCCAGCACAGGGATTGCTGGTGTCGCTGTGCGAGCCGGTGCTGCGCCAGTTCCGACGCATCATTCCGCCGCTGGGTGGAATCGATTTGTCCGCACTGTGGGCCTACATCGTGATTCAAATGCTATTGATTCTGCTGCCTTGACGCACACAGTTGCGACGCAGCGTCACTGCGTGGCACACCATCGGCTGTGCCATTTCTGAACACAATTCCGAACGCGATGTGCGCGGGCCTATAAAAAAAGGCATTTGCGCAGTGTGTGTTACCGAAAAAAGATTTGCGCCGGGGCAGCGGTGTGCTATGTTGCGCGCCGTTTCATACAGCTTTTGATGTTTCGCTTCGATCGAGACTGACCTCTGCATACACTCCAGGAGATTCGCCAATGGCAAAAAAAGGTGGGGCACCGACCAAGTCGGAAATTCTGGCCCAGATTTCCAAGGACTCGGAACTTTCCCGCAAGCAGGTGAGTGAAGTGTTCGAATCACTCAACGGCATCATCAAGAAGAGCCTGCGCGGCAACGGCCTGTTCACACTTCCCGGTCTGCTCAAGCTGAAGGTGGTGAAGCGTCCCGCGACCAAGGCTCGCGATGGCATCAACCCCTTCACCGGCGAGAAGATGACGTTCAAGGCAAAGCCGGCCAGCAAGAAGGTGCGTGCGCTGCCATTGAAGAACCTGAAGTCGATGGTGAACTGATCGACGGTTCGGTTCGCATTGCTCTGGGCGAACGGCTTTAAGAAAGCCCGGTAAGGCTCAGCTTTACCGGGCTTCTTCATTTGATTAGCGCCGGCTGGCGGCGCCTTCAGGCCGGCGCCAGAAACGCGAATGCGGCGTCGCGCAACTCGGGCAGGCGGCCGTGAAAGAAATGTCCTGCCCCCGGCAGCACCACCAGCTGCGGCGCTGGCTGGAAGCGTGCCGCGAACGCCCGCACCTCGGCACATTCAACGATCTCGTCGGCCCCGCCCTGCACGATCAGCCAGGGACAGTCCGGCCGTGCCATCGACGCGAACTCGGCGCGCGCCACCGCCGGCGCAATGCTGATCAGCCGTGCCGGTGCCGCCGCTGCCGCGGCCAGCAGGCTGATCATGCCGCCGAAGGAGAATCCGGCGAGCGTGAGCGGCGCGCCAGGCCAGCGTGCCCTGCCTGCGGCCACGACCGCCAGCGCATCCAGGGTTTCGCCCCGCCCATCGTCGTAGCTTCCGGTACTGTTGCCCACCCCGCGATAATTGAAGCGCAACGTTGGCATGGCGCGCTCCTGGCACGCTCGCGCCACGGTATGGACGACCTTGTTGTGCATGGTACCGCCATGCAGCGGATGCGGATGGCAGAGCACGGCGAAGCCGGCTGGGGGCCCCGACGGCGACAGCGGGTCCTCCAGCAGCGCCTCGAGCGTGCCCGCCGGGCCTTCGATCAGCAGCTGCTCGGCGCGCGGCGGCCGAAAGCTCAAGACTTCGGGGCGCCTGAAAACCCTAGGGCCGCCGAGTTGATGCAGTAGCGCAGTCCGGAAGGATTCGGTCCATCGTCAAACACGTGGCCCAGGTGGGCGTCGCAGCCCGCACAGGTCACTTCGGTGCGCCTCATGCCATGCGAGCTGTCCACATGGGTACGCACCCGATCGGCCGCGAGCGGCAGCCAGAAACTGGGCCAGCCGGAGCCCGAGTCGTACTTGGTGTCGGAGCTGAACAGCTCCTGGCCGCAACACACGCAGCTATAGACACCGGTGTCCTTGTTGTAGGCGTACTTGCCGGTGAAGGCCGGCTCCGTGCCCTTCTTCTGGGTCACTTGATACTGCAGCGGCGTCAGTCGCTCGCGCAGCTGCGCATCGTCAGGCGGTTCAGTGCTCATCGCTACGGCCCTCGAATTGTGAGCGTCCTCATCTCGAAGGTTAGCGCAAAGAGCGCCGACCTGTCTTCAGCATCCGGCTTCGGCCGCCTGGCGCTGCAAGCCCCTCACACCGCGCCCGCCGTTCCCGCAGCACCAGTGGCGCCGGTGGCGCCAGTGGCGCCAGTGGCACCAGTGGCACCTGCCTGCGGGCTGGCGCCCGTTACCAACCGCACCAGCAGGTTGTTCAGGCGACGGCTGAAGTCCGGCGGATTGGCGACCTGGCCCTCCTCGGTCATCGTAGCCTGATCGTAGAGCAGCAGCGCCAGCTCCTGGAACTCGTCGGCCTGTTTGAGCGTGTCCATGTGCAGCACCAGCGGGTGCATGACGTTGAGCTCCAGCGCCGCCTTGGTCGGCGGCAGTGTCTGGCCGTTGGCCGCCAGCAGCCGCCGCATCTGCGCCGACAGCTCGCCTTCGCCGTGCACCAGGACCGCCGGAGAGTCACGCAGCCGCTCGCTGACCCGCACCTCGATCACCCGGTCACCGAGCGCGTCCTTGAAGCGCTTGAGCAGCGCCTTGTTCTCCTTGCGCTCCTCGTCGATGCGCGCGCGTTCGGCCTGGTCGGCCAGAGCGCCGAGCTCCAGATCCCCGCGTGAGGCATCCTTGAAGCGCTTGCCTTCGAATTCCGACACCTGGCCCATGACCCATTCATCGATGCGATCGGCAAGCAGCAGCACCTCGACCTGCTTCTGCTTGAGCAGTTCCAGGTACGGGCTCTCACGCGCGGTAGCGTGGCTGTCGGCGACGACGTAATAAATGCGCTCCTGCCCTGGCCGCAGCCGCGCTACGTAGTCGCCCAGGCTTACCGTCTCGTCGTTCGAGGCACTGGCGGTGCTGGCGAATCGCAGCAGCGGCAGCAGCCGCTCGCGATTGCCCGGATCCTCGTTCAGGCCCTCCTTGAGCACGCGACCGAATTCGCGCCAGAACTGCGCGTACTTGTCTGGTTCGTCCTTGGCCAGCCGCGCCAGCATTTCCAGCGCACGCCGGGTCAGGGCGGCGCGCATCGCTTCGACCTCGCGATCCTGCTGCAGCAGCTCACGCGAAATGTTCAGCGGCAGATCACTCGAGTCGACGATGCCTTTGACGAAGCGCAGATATAGCGGCAGGAACTGCTCGGCGTCATCCATGATGAACACCCGCCGCACGTACAGCTTCAGGCCGCGCGTCGCCTCACGCTGCCACAAATCGAATGGCGCACGCGCCGGAAGGTACAGCAGGCTGGTGTATTCGCGCTTGCCCTCGACCCGGTTGTGGCTCCAGGCCAGTGGCTCGGCACCGTCATGAGCAATGTGACCGTACAGGTCGCGGTACTCCTCGTCCTTGATGTCGTTGCGCGGCCGCGTCCACAGCGCCTGCGCCTGGTTGACGTCCTCGTAGTCGAGCGAAGCCTCGGCCTGCTTCTGCATGCGCACCGGGAAGGCGATGTGATCGGAGTAGCGGCGCACCAGCGCACGCAGCCGCATCGGATCGACGAATTCCTTCGCCTCCTCTTTCAGGTGCAGCACCACGCTGGTACCGCGCTCGGCGCGCGTGATGGTCTCGACCGTGAACTGCCCGTCAGCGCTCGACTCCCAGCGCACGGCCTCCTCTGGCGCGACATCGGCACGGCGCGTGAGCACCTCGACGCGATCAGCGACGATGAACGTCGAATAGAATCCAACGCCGAACTGGCCTATGAGCTGCGCATCCTTCTGCTGGTCGCCGGTCAGACGCTTGAAGAATTCGGCGGTACCGGACTTGGCGATCGTGCCCAGGTGCGTGACCGCCTCTTCGCGGCTCATGCCGATGCCGTGGTCGCGTACCGTCAGCGTGGCGCCCTTGGGATCGCTGTCGATCCAGATCGCCAGATCGTTATCCTTGCCGAGCAGTTCCGGATTTGACAATGCGAGAAAGCGCAACTTGTCGTTGGCATCGGATGCGTTGGAGATCAGCTCGCGCAGGAAGATTTCCCTGTGGCTGTACAGGGAATGGATCATCAGATTCAGCAGTTCGCGGACTTCGGCCTGGAAGCCCAGCGTTTCGCGGCCAGTTGGCATGTTGTCCACCGTTTCCACTCATGGGGAAACCGGTGGTATAGGGCCTTAGGCTTAAGGTTTCAAGCCATCGAGCGGCCCAGCAGATGCCGGGCAGCATTCAGCCAGTCGTCCATCTCATCCCAGAGCTGAAGAAATACTTCCAAGTGGGCATCCGCGTTACAGGCTGTGATGCGCATGCTAGAAGGTGCGGCAGCCGTTTGCCGTGTTGCGCCTCACAGCCCCGCAGACGTTCGCGCCAATTGACAGCAATTCGCGCGACCGCCTTCTCAGATTGCATCGCGTGGCTTACGGCGCGGCCGGTCTATGCTAAATTGCCGAGCGACATAATATTCGTGCAGGACAGGGACATTCATGCAGCGCATCGTCGTGCTGAACCCAAAGGGCGGTTCCGGCAAGACAACTATCGCCATCAATCTGGCCAGCCACTTCGCCCTGCGCGGCGAGCGGCCGGTATTGATGGATTTCGACCCGCAGGGCTCATCCGCCCACTGGGTCGCGAAGCGTCAAAAGACTCAGGCGCGCATCCACCTGATCAAGGCCTTCGAGCGCGACCCGCGCGTGACCAGGACCTTTCAGCTTCGCATCCCGGAGGGCACCGGTCGCGTGATCGTCGACACGCCCGCAGCGGTGGAAGCCCACGAGATGCCCGAGCTGACCCGCACCGCTGACAAGATCCTGGTTCCGGTACTGCCGTCGGACATCGACATCCATGCCTGTTCGCGCTGCGTACAGAACCTGCTGCTGGTCGCGAAGGTGCGCCGCCATGACAATCGGCTGGGCATCATCGCCAACCGCGTGCGCGTCAATACCCTGATCTACGGCGCCCTGTCGCGATTCCTGGGCACGCTCGGGATTCCGATCGTGGCCACGTTGCGCGACTCACAGAATTACATCAGCGCCGCGGAACTGGGCCTGGGTCTGGAAGAGATGAAGCCGTACAACCTCGGCGGGGACCTGGCGGCGTGGCAGCCGCTGCTCGATTGGTTGGAGATGCCTTCGGCTCGCAGCTGCGCACCGGCCACGATGGTGCCGTCGGTGCGCCTGGCCTGAATTGCGGCCCGCAACCGCACCAGGCCCCAAAGCCTAGGTCTTCGCGTCCTCGGCCAGCCAGTCGTGACGCACTTTATCCGCCCAGCTCTTGTAGTTCGACCAGGTGTAGAGATTGCGAGTGATCGCGGCGTGGCGAGTACGCGTGCGCTGCATGTGCTCGAGCCAGCGGGCGTAGGCTTCCGCACCACTGGGGGGCGCCAGTTGGCGCGCCAGCGCTTCATCCGCGGTCTCAATCATCGAGTCTTCTTTGCTCATCGTGTGCACTCCTTATGGTCAACAGACTAGGGCGCCACGATCGCACTCGACAGGAACTGGGTCACAGCGAATCTGAACGAGCAGCGTTGCATCTCGCAGTCCGGCAGGCACGCAAATCGCGCCTGTACAAGGGTTAAATGCCGTCGCGGCAGCTTCGGACGGATTGCGGCACAGTCGGACGGATTGCGGCATATTGCGCACTCGGGCGAGTGCGCGCACGCGCCGACGCGGACAGCTACGCCACCAGGCGGTAGCAGGGGCGATATGCGCTCCCGGGCAGCTTCATGCGTCCCTGAGCGACAAAACCAGTCAACAATTCATCCAGCAGCCGCATGATGTCGGCGTCGCCAGCGAGTTCGTACGGCCCTTGCTGCTCGATCGCAGCTACGCCGTACTCCTTGACGTTGCCGGTGACGATGCCCGAGAACGCGCGCCGCAGATTGGCCGCCAGCCGGTGCACCGGCTGCGCGCGGTGCAGTTCCAGCGCACGCATCGAGGCGTGCGTCACCTTGAACGGTTGCTGCAGCTCGTACGGCACTCGCAGCAACCAGTTGAAATTGTATGAGTCGTTCTGCTTGCGACGGAACGAGCGCACCTGCTCGAAGCTGTGCACCATGTAGCGCGCGACTGCGGCCGGATCGTCGATGATGACCTTCAGGCGCGTAAGGGCCGCGGCCCCGAGCGTGCCCTCGATGAAGTGCGCAATCTTGTCGAAATAGGCTGCGCTGGCGCGCGGCCCGGTGAGTACCACCGGCAGCGGCTGTTGCGCATTGGCCGGATCCAGCAGCACGCCGAGCAGGTACAGGATCTCCTCGGCGGTGCCGACGCCGCCGGGAAAAACCACGATTCCGTGCCCCAGGCGCAGAAACGCCTCGAGCCGCTTTTCGATGTCCGGCATGATCACCAGCTGATTGACGATCGCGTTCGGCGGCTCGGCGGCGATGATGCCGGGCTCGGTGACGCCGAGAAAGCGCCCGTCGGTGATGCGCTGCTTGGCGTGGCCCACGCCGGCGCCCTTCATCGGCGCCTTCATCGCGCCCGGGCCGCAGCCGGTGCAGACATCCAGCGCCCGCAGGCCGAATTCGTAGCCGACGCGCTTGGCGTAGCGATACTCGGCATCGCCGATCGAATGCCCACCCCAGCACACCACCAGGTTCGGGCGCGTCTTGACATCGAGCACGCGTGCGTTTCGAAGGATATGAAACACGGCGTTGGTGATCGAGGCCGGATCCTGGCTGTCAAGCCGCCCGGCGCTGATGATTTCATTAGCGGTGTAGATGATGTCGCGCAACACCGCGAACAGATGCTCCTTGATCCCGTGGATCATGTGCCCGTCGACGAACGCGGCCGCCGGTGCGTTGGTGATCTCGAGCTTGATGCCCCAGGCGTGGCGCAGGATCTGCACGTCGAAGTCGCGGTAGTGCTCGAAGATCTCCTTGGCATTGTCGCTCTCGCTTCCGGAATTGAGCACCGCCAGCGCGCAGTTGCGAAACAGCGTGTACAGGCCGGTATGGCTGGTATCGAGCAGCTTGTCGATCTCCGCCTGCGACAGGATCTCAAGGCTGCCTCGCGGACCGACCCGCGCGTCCACCGACTCTTCGACGACCACACTGGTCTCGAGGGCCTGCCCTGCGCCGCCGGGACCGGCGCCGGCGGCAGCCTTCGGAACGGTTGGGATGGCGCTCAAGGCAGGATATCGATCGGCGTATTGTCTTGAACCAGCAGCCACAGCTCCACCATGTCGGCGTTCGACATCGCGATGCAGCCGTCGGTCCAATCGGCCGCGGCGTAATAGTCGGGCGGGTGGCGCTGAAGATTCGGCAGGCCGTGGATCATGATCGAGCCGCCCGGATTCACGTGATCGCGCCGCGCGCGGCGCAGATCCTCGGCGTTCGGGTAAGACACCTGGATCGAGAGGAAGTAGTCGCTGCGTGAGTTACGCCGGGTGAGCTGATAGCGGCCTTCGGGCGTGCGGAAATCCCCGGCACGCTCCTTGGGTCCGTCGGGCATCAGCCCGAGCGCGACACGATAGCTGCGCAACACCTCGCCATGGCGCAGCAGATAGAGCCGGCGCTCGGACTTGCGCACCAGCACCTGATCGGCGATCGGCACCGTGGCCGAAATGGTGGCCGCCATCGGTGCCTGGGCCATGCCGGAGCCGACCTCGGCGGCCATGCCCGCGGGCGGCGCCACCACGCTGGCCACCGATGGTGTAGCCGCGGTCTGCGTGCCGTCACACAGGGCGACGCCCGAGACGGCGAGCAGCAGCGGTAGGCCTATGAGGGCGGAAAGTCGCATTGTCCTAAATTATAGGCACGCCACAATTCAACGGCGAGCGTGCAGGGTTCACAGGGATGAGACATCTTCCACTTTCGGCAGTGAAATCTGCGTCCCGGGGCGCAGATTGCCGAAATCCAGGTCCGGGTTGTACTGCTGCAACAGCCACACCGGCACCTTCAGCGACTTCTGCGTGATGCTCCACAGCGAGTCGCCGCGGCGTGCAATATAGACCTCGGTGCCGGCGATCCGATGCGAGGAGAAATATGCCGCCTGCAGCCGCACGTGGTAGTCGCGCCGCACTTCCTCGAACTGCTCGCGCGTGGTTGTTGCGAATTCGAGCTTCAGCCGCCTGCCCATCACCACCGGGGTACGTCCGCGCAGATGGTTGATGGACCGCAATCGCTGCGCGCTGGTGCCAAGCCAGTCGGCGTAATGACCCAGCGTTTCGGCGGCCACCACACGAATGCTGCCGTCGGCGGCAACCGAGTAATCCACCGGGTCAGCCGATTCCGGCCCGGTAGCGCCCGGCACCAGCTGCGGGCCCTCGGCCTGGGCCTGCGCCTTCGAGACCGGCTCATTCTTCGCGGCCAGCTTCCTGGCAGCTTTGACCGCCGCACCTTCGTCCTGACTTTCCTGCACAGCGGCTATGGCCGCGGCGGCAGTGGCGTCGGTGGTCACAGTTTCGGGCTCAGGCGCCGCGGCGACCAGGCGCAGCCGCTGGCCTTCATAGATATCGTCCTGGTCGCGCATTGAGTTGAGCGCCATCAGCTTCTTGACCGGTATGCCGGTGCGCGTCGCAATGGCCGAAGTATCGTCGCCGGTCTGAACCACGTAATACTGTGAGCTCTCCGGCGCGGCCGGCGCCACCGCAGCAGGCGGCGTGCCGGCAGCGGCCGTCGGGGCGGCAGCGACTGGAGCGGACGGTACGGTTCCCGGCGCGTGCGCGGCCGGGGCCGCGGCGCTCGCGATCACCGTAGCTATAGCCGGCGCGGACGCGGTGGCGGCGGGTGGCCTCGCCGCTGGCGAGGCCTGCGCAACAGTGACCGGCTGCGCGCTGCCGAGGCGCTGCGCCAGCAGTTCGGCGGTCCAGCTCGAGCCGGCAGCCGGCAGCCGCAGTACGTAGCCCGCCGGCACCACGCGCTGGCCGTTCCATACCGCCGGCCGCAGCGCCGGATTGAGGCTGCGCAAGGTTTCGCGATCGACGCCGACTGCTCGCAGCAGCGTGTTCATGCTGGCGGTCGCGGGCATCTTCAGCTCGTGAAATCCGGCTTCGGTGTTGCGGGCCAGGCCGCCGAAATATTTTGCCGGGTCCTGCGCCACCGTCAGCGCAGCCAGGAACGACACATAAAAATTTCGCGAGGCGAAGCCGAAGCTGGGACTGTGGTACTCGCGCACGATGCGCACGATGTCGTCGGTGCCGAGCTGTTCGCGGGCACGGCGTACCCCCTCGGCGCCATGGTTATAGGCGGTAATGGCCAGCGGCCAGCTGCCGAGCAGGCGGTAGTTGTAGCTCAGCAGCTGAGCGGCGGCTTCGGTCTCACGGTAGGGATCGAGCCGCTCATCCACCGCAGCGTCGATGCGCAGGAAGCGCCGTCCGGTGGAGCGCATGAACTGCCACAGGCCGGCGGCCCCGACCTTCGAGTACGCGTACGGATCGAACGACGACTCCACGTGCGGTAAGGCCGCTATCTCGGCCGGCAACCCAAGGTTGGCCAGCACCTCACCGATGTGCACCTCCCAGGCGCCTGCCCGTATCAGGCCGGAGCGAAAGCGGTCCGACTGGCCGAGCTGGAAGCGCACGTCCGAGGCAGCCTCTCCCAGCTGCACCGCCGTCGCGTCATCGCCCCATAGCGCCTTTACCCGCCGATCATCCTCGTCGCGCGGCTCGTCGCCGCGCGCCAGGCGCTTGAGGATGTCCTCGACGCGCTCGCGCTCGGCATCCACCCTGCGGGCGCGCTCCGACGACGGCGTGTCGGCATCGAAGTGAATCGTCTCGTAGACCACCGACAGCCGGTGCTGGTCGTGAATCAGACCCTCGTTGGTCGAGACCTGGGTGTAGACGCGTATCCAGAACTGCACGTCCGGCTCGAGCTCCGGCGGCCGCGGCAACAGCGTCTCGGCGGCAGTCGCGAAGCGGCACAGTAGCAGCAGGATTCCAGACAGCAGCAGCCGATTCATCGGGCGGATGATACGCGCACCGGCACGCACTGACGGCGAGGTACGTCGGAAGTCATGAAGAGTTATTGCTACCCAGAGCGGATTTTTGTTATCAAAAATCCGCTCTGGGTAGCAATAACTCTGAGCGACTGCAGCCGCGGCTCGACATCAGCCGCATTTCGACTCGCCGCAATTCAGGCAGGTCATGCAGCCGTCCAGCATCACCACGGCAGCTGTGCTGCACTTGCTGCACAGCTGCGCGCCATCGGGGAAATGCGACTTTGAGAAGGCATCCTGTTGGCTTTTGCGCGCCTCGAACTCGGCGCGCTTGTCATCGATCAGCTTCCTTTGATGCACATCCAGCTCGGTCTTGCGCATCAGGCCGATGCTCTGCAGGTGCTTCTCGATCACATAGCCGAGTTCGGCGATGATCGAGGGCATGAATTTGCCGCCCGGCTGCCAGTAGCCGCCGCGCGGATCGAATACCGCCTTGAGTTCGGCCACCAGGAAGGCGACGTCGCCGCCCTTGCGGAATACCGCCGAGATGATGCGCGTCAGCGCGACGATCCACTGGAAGTGATCCAGGTTCTTCGAATTGATGAAGATCTCGAACGGTCGGCGCTGCTCGTACTCGGTGCCTTCGTTGAGCACGATGTCGTTGATGGTGACGTACATCGCGTGGTCCGACACCGGCGTCTTGATCTTGTAGGTCGAGCCGATCAGCATCTCCGGACGCTGGATCTCCTCGTGCATGCGGATGACTTTGGCGGTGCGGCCATCGCGGCCGTGCGCCAGCTGTTCCGGCGGCGCGGCGTTCTTCGCCGCCTCCTTGTCGTCCGGCTTCTGCACCCGGTACTTGACGATCTTCTTGTCGATGCGTGTACTGCTCATGGTCAGAACTTCCCGTAGTAGCCTTCCTTCAAGGCATCGAACAGATTGGCGGCGCTGTGGGTCTCGCCGTCGTACTCGATCTCCTCGTCGCCGCGCGCACTGATCTCGCTGCCGTCGTCGAGCGTGAACACGTAGGTGGTGTTCTTGAGATCATCCTCCTTGACCAGCACGCCCTGGAACGCCTCCGGGTTGAAGCGAAAAGTGGTGCAGCCCTTCAGCCCCTGCTGATGCGCATACAGATAGATGCTCTTGAACTGGTCGTAGGGAAAATTGGTCGGCACATTGGCCGTCTTGGAGATCGACGAGTCGATCCACTTCTGCGATGCCGCCTGGATATCCACGTGCTGGTGCGGCGTCACTTCATCCGCGGCAGTGAAATATTCCGGCAGCGCCTCGGCCTCGTTGGTTGATCCCGGCATCGCGCGCGCATTGACCAGCTCACGGTAGGCCAGCAACTCGAACGAGAACACGTCGATCTTTTCCTTGGTCTTGCGTCCGGGGCGGATCACATTGCGGAAGTAGTGATGCGCGAACGACGGCTCGATGCCGTTACTGGCGTTATTGGCCAGCGATAGCGAGATCGTGCCGGTCGGCGCTATCGAGCTGTGATGCGTGAAGCGCGCACCGATCTGCGCCAGTTGTTCGACCAGGTGCGGCGCCGCCTCGCCGATGCGCTGCATGTAACGACTGTAGCGCGCATGCAGCAGCCGACCCGGAATCTTCGCACCGGGCTTCCAGCCGTCGCTCGCCATCTCCGGTCGCTTGCGCAGCATCTCCTTGGTGACCGTGAACTCCTCGTTCATGATCGGCGCCGGACCTTTCTCGCGCGCCAGCTCGAGTGCAGCCTCCCAGCCCGCGATCGCCATCTCGCGTGACACGTCCTCGGTGAATTTGACCGATTCGCTCGAGCCGTACTTCGCGCCGAGCAGCGTGATGGTGGAGCCTAAGCCCAGGAATCCCATGCCGTGACGGCGCTTGCGCGTGATTTCGTTGCGCTGCTGCTCGAGCGGCAGGCCGTTGATCTCCACCACGTTGTCGAGCATGCGCGTGAACACGCGCACCACGTCGCGATACTCATCCCAATCGAAACGTGCCCGCGACGTGAACGGCTCGCGCACGAAGCGCGTCAGATTTACCGACCCCAGCAAACACGCCCCGTACGGCGGCAGGCCCTGCTCTCCGCACGGGTTAGTGGCACGAATGTTCTCGCACCACCAGTTATTGTTCATCTCGTTCATGCGGTCGATCAGCACGAATCCCGGCTCGGCGAAATCGTAAGTCGAGGACATGATCACGTCCCACATACGTCGCGCCGGCACCGTCTTGTAGACCTTGCAGGCCACCAGGCCCTCGTCATTGACCACGTAGCCGTCGTGCGCCGGCCATTCGCGCCAGACGAAATGCAGCGCATCGCCCAGATCCGGCTGCTCGGCTTCATACTCGCGCCGACCGATCGGGAACGCGAGTTTCCACTCGCGCTCTTCCCGCACCGCCTGCATGAACTCGTCGGTAACGAGCAGCGACAGATTGAACTGCCGCAGCCGGCCGTTCTCGCGCTTCGCGCGCACAAAGTCCATCGCATCGGGATGGCCGACGTCGAACGTGCCCATCTGCGCGCCGCGCCGGCCGCCGGCAGAGGACACGGTGAAACACATCTTGTCGTAGATATCCATGAACGACATCGGGCCCGAGGTATAGGCGCCGGCGCCGGAGACATACGCGCCGCGCGGCCGCAGCGTCGAGAATTCATAGCCGATGCCGCAGCCGGCCTTGAGCGTCAGGCCGGCCTCGTGCACCTTGCCGAGAATGTCGTCCATCGAATCGCGGATGGTTCCCGACACCGTGCAGTTGATGGTCGAGGTCGCGGGCTTGTGCTCCAGCGCGCCCGCATTCGAGGTCACCCGACCGGCCGGAATCGCGCCATGGCGCAACGCCCACAGAAAGCGCTCATACCAGCGCTCGCGTATGTCGTCGCGCTCGACATTGGCCAGCGCGCGGGCAACACGTTTATAAGTGTCGTCCATGCTGCGGTCGATCGGCTCGCCGTCCTTGGAACTGAGCCGATACTTCTTATCCCAGATATCCAGCGAGGCTTCCTGATATGGGATGGTATTGATATCGCTGGTGACGAGTTTCACGACGGAATTCATGGTGATGGCGGCTCCCCTTCCGCAAAATCGGCCACACCAACAAATCTTGCGCTCGGTACCAGATCTAGTTGTGTGGAGGGCGGAGACTAATCAAGCCGGCAGGTCACCGTCAAGATTATGCAACACTTCTTTTCAGCTAATTTTATCTTTGTATATCAATATTATACGACACATATGCCTGTAACTTCATTAGCAGAAAACTTCGCTGCCAGCGAGTAATTACAACATCGCACCACATCAATAGGTTGTGTCCACCGGGCGTGCACCGATGGTACACAGCGAGCCCACAGGCTATCCACAGCCCGCGCTTCTTCAGCGCACGAAACCGCGGCCCTTGAAACGGCGCAATCCATCACCACCTCATGCTCATGCCGTCGGGCCGCGTAGTGGCCCGTCACAACAACCCCTACCGGAGAGAGACCATGGTACTTGTACGTTATGAGCCCTGGAGCGCGGTCGAGCGTCTCCATCGCCAGATTGGACAGATATTTAGCGGCAACGTTGATGCCCCGGCCGCCAATGGCGAAGCCGCGGACAGCAACGGCGCGGTCGCCGTGAACTGGGTGCCGTCGGTGGACGTGTTCGAGCAGCCCGACAGCTTCGTGGTACGCGCGGATTTGCCGGGTATCGAGCCGAAGGACATCCAGATCACCGCCGACAAAGGTGTATTGACCGTGACCGGCGAGCGCAAGCTCGAGCGTCCGGACGATCAGAAGGCTGTTTCCCGCCTGGAGCGGGTCGAAGGCCGGTTCCTGCGCCGCTTCACGCTGCCCGAGAACGTGAAGACGGACGACATCCGTGCCCGTCACCTGAATGGCGTGCTCGAGGTGACGATTCCGAAAGTGGCGGCCCCGGAGCCGAAGCGGGTCAGCGTCGAGACCCATTGATGGTTGTGCGGCGTTGTGCGGTACTGCGTGCCATGCAGTACCGCACCGCGCTGGCTTAGAGCCATGTCCGCTCCGATTCCGATCATCGAACGGCCGCGGCTGATTTGCATTGCCGGCGGGACCGGCTTTGTCGGCCAGGAGATCATTTTTGGCCTGGCGCGCGCCGGCCATACGATCCGGGTGCTGACACGGGCCAGCAGCCACGGCAATGATCTTAGGCCGCTGCCGAGCGTCGAGATCGCAGCCGGCGACGTCTATAACCCGGACTTCCTTCGTCGCAACGTCGATGGCTGCGATGACGTCATCAATCTGGTCGGCATACTCAACGAGCGCGGCTTCGGCGGCGCCGGATTTCGCCGTGCGCACGTCGAATTCACCGCAGCCCTGCTGCGTGCGATCGCTCAGACGCGGGTACCGCGGCTGCTGCACATGAGCGCGCTCAACGCCGACGCCCAACGCGGCGCCAGCCACTACCTGCGCACCAAAGGCGAAGCCGAAAAACTGATCCGCGCCGCCCCCGCTGCGCTCGACTGGACCATCTTCCGGCCGTCGGTGATCTTCGGACCGCGTGATTCGCTGACCAATCGCTTCGCCGCATTGCTGCGCCGGACCGCCGGCGTACTGCCATTGGCGCGCGCCGGCGCGCGCTTCGCGCCGATCTACGTCGGCGAGGTCGCCGCCGCGTTCGCGCGCGCGTTGCGCGGCGGCGCCACCAGCCGCCAGAGCTACGACCTGTGCGGCCCGGACGTGTTGACGCTGGAGCAGATCGTGCGCATCACGGCGCACGCGGCGCAGTTGCCCTGCCACATCTACCGGCTGCCGGACGCCCTCGCGCGCGTGCAGGCCGCCATCATGCAGTTGCTTCCCGGCAAGCCATTTTCCACCGATAACTACCGTTCGCTGCTGACCGACAGCGTGTGCCGGCACGACGAGGCCGGCCAGCCGCGCCCCGCCACCGAGAGCCTCAGGGTCCTGGCGCCGCTGTGGCTGGCGCCGACGTCACGGGTGCCGAGGTCGCAGACGGTGCCGCGCCCGGCGCTGTGATGGCTGCGTCGTTGCCCGCGTTGGCACACAGCGCTCGCCGGGCGGCTGCATCGCCCCGCATTTTCCTGACCGCCGCGTAGAACGCGGGCAGGCTGCCGCCATTGGCCGCCAGCAACCGCTGAAAGCCCGGCACGCAATCGAAATAAGTGCCGACCGACGCCAGGTGGGCGTTGTTCAAGCCATCGCTGATCCACTGGTCGTAGCCGCTGCGAACCTTGAACTGCCGTTCCACTGCCAGCACTTGCTCGCCGGTGGCGCTGAGAATCGCGTGCTTGCGTTCGCGCTGCTCGTCGATCGGAGGCGCCGGCGTCGATGCATACAGAGTCGCCAGCTGGCGCCGAGCGTCGGCGAATACGTCGACGATGAGCTGTTCGGATTGGTGTCTCGCTAAATAATCCTGCAGCTCCACGCTGCGTCCGCGCGCTGCCAGCCAGCGTCGCAGTCCCTCCTGTTCCACGCTTACCGCGAACGATTCATTGAACTCGCTGTCCCCGCGCACGTAGATCAGCTGATGCGCGAGCTCGTGAAAGATGGTCGACACCAGCCCCAGGTCGCCGTAACGAAGCATGGTGTTGAGCACCGGGTCGGCAAAATGACCCAGCGTCGAATACGCGGTCACGCCGCCGACCATGACGTCGTTGCCGCGCGCGGCGAGCGCGGCCGCCATCCTGCGCGCGTCGCTCTCCCGGAAGTACCCGCGGTAGCTCAGGCAGCCGGTGAACGGGAAACACCAGCGCTGTGGTTGCACCGAGAACTCCGGCGTCGCCACCACGTTCCACACCACATACGGACGTTTCAGGTCGCTGTAGCTGCGATAGCTGCGATTGTCCGGCAGGCCAAGATCGCTGACCGCGAAATCACGAGCGTCCTGTACCACGCGCAGCCGCGCCTTGAGATCGGGGCTGGCGGCCGGATCGGCGATCACCTGCTCGATCGGGCGGCGTGCGCGCATCAGCCGCCACTGTCCCTGCGCCGCCTGGGTCAGGTAGCCGAGCGCGCAGCCCGGCAGCGTGGCACCGATCAGGACCACGGCCAGCAGTCGGGTCTTCAGTGCGGTAAGGCTGCGGCTGTCGGTTAACATGCGATGCCATGCAAGTGTATCTGGTGGGAGGCGCGGTCCGGGACGAGCTGCTCGGCCTGCCCGCGCACGAGCGTGACTGGGTGGTGGTCGGCAGCACCCCCGAAGAGCTGCAACGTGGCGGCTATCGCGCCGTCGGCCGCGAGTTCCCGGTGTTCCTGCACCCGGACACCGGCGAGGAATATGCGCTGGCGCGGCTGGAGCGCAAGACCGGCCCCGGCTACCGCGGCTTCGAGACCCGGTTCTCGCCCGAGGTGACGCTCGAGCAGGACCTGCAGCGCCGCGATCTGACCATCAATGCGATGGCGCGCTCCCCCGACGGTAGGCTGATCGACCCTTACGGTGGCCGGCACGATCTCGAGCAGCGCCTGCTGCGTCATGTCTCTCCGGCCTTTGTCGAAGACCCGGTGCGGGTACTGCGCGTTGCACGCTTCGCGGCGCGCCTGTGCGCCCTGGGTTTCAGGCTCGCGCCCGAGACGCGCGAACTGATGCGGTTCATGGTCTCCAGCGGCGAGATCAACGCGCTGGTGCCCGAGCGGGTGTGGCGCGAGATGCAGCGCGCGCTCGGCGAAGCCGATCCCGCCGTGTTTCTGGATATTCTTGAGGACTGCGGCGCGCTCGCCATATTGCTGCCCGAACTCAATTGGGACGAGGCTGCGCGCAAGGCGCTGCAACGCGCTGCTGCCCCGGCGCTCGCGACGACCGAGGTACCCGCGGCAGCCCGGGTGTCCGCGGCAGCCCGGGTGTCCGCGGCGCACAGCGCCATCGATGGCAGCGTGCGCTTCGCGGCGCTGCTGGCCGGCACGGCATTGGAAAGGATTACGGCACTGTGCGAGCGGCTGCGCGTGCCTAACGACTATCGCGAGCTCGCGCTGCTCACAGCGCGACTGCAGCCGCGTATCGCACACGCCGGCACGCTCGACGCGGCCGCTACCCTCGAGTTGCTGGAAGCCGCCGACGCGTTCCGTCGCCCCGACCGCTTCCAGCTGCTGCTGCGAGCCGCGCTGGCACGATCCGACCTGGACGACGCCGCGCGCACGGCGCGCGCCGCCGCACTGGCTGCCGCGCTGGCCGCGGCCGCCGCGGTGGCGCTGCCGCACGATCAGCTGACGCAGCTCAACGGCCCGGCGATTGCCGCCACCTACCGTAGCGCGCGCCTGGAACGACTCGAAGCCCTTCAAAGCGAGCTCCGCAAGTCCTGATACGCGAAGCCGCGTAGCGCCGTGTCGAAGCCGCGTGTGAGCGCCATGACCTTGAAGGTCTCGCCCATGGCTTCCGGAAGCAGCAGCTGCCGGGCCTCGGACGCCAGTCGCGCGCGCTGCAATGTCGTGTTGCTTGCGGCCAGATCGGCCTCGATCCCGGTCGCCAGCAGGAACGCCGCCTGGGTGCAGTAACCGGCGACTTGCAGCGTGGCGTGGAGCGCCGCTTCTGCCGCGCGCGTGAAATCGACCCAGGCGCTGATGTCCTGCAGCCCTGGATAAAGCAGCGGCCGCTCGTGCGCGTGCTGGCGGAAATGGCAGCGAAGGGTTCCGCTCGAGCGCTGCGGGTGATAGTACTCGCGCCGCGACAATCCATAGTCGATCAGCAGCGCCGCGCCGCGGCCGAGCGCCGCGCCGAGCGCCGCGATCCAGGGCTGCAGCATCGGGCACAGTTCGGACTGGTAACCGCTCGGCCAAGGCCACAGCGCAGGTGATCCCGAGGGTGCAGCTGATGACGACGGCCAGGGCGGCGCCAGCGATTCCGTAATCTGCGCTACCTGCGCGCGCAGCGGCGCATCAGCGGGCCGGTCGGCGTCGACTAACACGCCCTGTGCCGATACCGAGACACCGCGCTCGAGCACCGCATCGGAAGCGATCAGGAAGCGCTTGAACGGTAGCGCGTCGGCGACTTCGTTCGCCAGGATCACACCGTGGATTGGCGCCGCGGGCAGCGCATCCAGCCACTGCACGCGTGTGCGCTGCGCCGCAGGCAAGAGAGCGAGTCGCTGCTGCTGTCGTTGGCGCAGGTCAGCGCTCACCTCCAGGATGTAATAGTGATCGGGCAGCAGCCCCAGCTCATGCAGCGTCGTCAGTACGCTGGCGGCCAGCGCGCCGGTTCCGGCACCCAGTTCCAGCACGTCGCCGCCGGTGTGCTGCAGCACCTGGGCGCACTGTCGCGCCACACAACGGCCAAACAGGCCCGACAGCTCCGGCGCGGTAACAAAATCCCCGCCACTGCCAATCTTCGCGCTGCCAGCGCTGTAATAGCCCAGGCCCGGCGCGTACAGCACCAGGCGCAGATAGTCGTCGAACGCCAGCCAGCCCTGATGCGTGGCGATCGCATCACGTACCGCCTGTAATACCAGCGCGCCGTGCTTCGCTTCATCGGGCTGCAGCGGCGGCAGATTTGAGACTACCTCGGCGCTCGTCATAAGCTGCGCTCATGGCAGCCAAGCTCTACACCTCGGGGACACCATCGGGCATCGAGCCCAGTCAGCGCCTGGCCGGGCGCACGGCACTGGTCACCGGCGGCGCGCGCCGCGTCGGCGCTGCCATCGTGCGCGCGCTGCATGGCGCCGGCGCCAATGTCGTGATCCACTGTCACCGTTCGTTGTCCAACGCGCGCGCACTGGCGGCGGAACTTGAAGTCGCGCGTCCGGATTCCACCGCCGTCATTGCCTGCGACCTGCTGGACACCGAGGCGCTGCCGGGACTGATAGAGGAGGCGCGTGAATGCTTCGCGGCACTGCATCTGCTGGTCAACAACGCCTCGAGTTTCTATCCGACGCCGCTCGGCGCCATCGCGCTGGCCGATTGGGAGGATCTGCTTGGCACCAACCTGCGCGCACCGCTGCTGCTGGCACAGGCGGCGATCCCGGAGCTGCGGCGCACACAGGGCGCGGTGCTTAATATCGTCGATATCCACGGCCTGCGACCGCTGCGTGATCATTCGGTCTACAGCGTGGCCAAGGCCGGACTGATCATGCTGACGCGCGCGCTGGCGCGCGAGCTGGCGCCGGAGGTACGCGTCAACGCCATCGCCCCCGGGCCGGTGCTCTGGCCCGATGCGCCGATGCCCGAGCAGCGAAAAGTAGACATCATCGACAAGACGCCGTTGCATCGACACGGCTCACCCGACGATATCGCGCGCGCGGTGCTGTTCTTTGCCAGCGACGCGCCATTCGTTACCGGCCAGATCCTCGCCGTGGATGGCGGTCGCAGCATCGGCTGGTGACAGAGGGCGTCAAACGGCATTGAGATCGAGCTCCAGCGGCTCGAGCACATGCCCGGCCTGCGGGAACTGCGTCCACAGCTGTCCGATCGTGGGACCCGACGGTGGATAGAGGCGCTCGGCAGCCAGCTCGGCCAGTGGTCCAAGCATGTAGACCCGCCGCGTCAGATCACGCCGTGGCAGGGTATAGCCGGGCCCGGTGCCGACCAGATCACCATACAGCAGCAGATCCAGGTCCATCCTGCGCGGCTCCCATCTAGGATCCGAGCGCGCGCGTCCGCACAGCGCTTCGATCTCGTGCAGCGAGGGCAGCAGCGCCTCGACCGGCAGCGTGGTGGTGAAGCCGACCACGGCGTTGTAGAAGTCAGGCCCTTCGAATCCAAACGCGGGATTGCGGTAGCAACGCGAAAAGCGGGCATCCGGGAAGCGCTGTCTGAGCGCGCGCGCGGCCTGCAGCATCCGCGCCGCCGGATCGAGATTGCTCCCGATCGCGACATAGGCCTGGACCACTAACTGACCCGCCGGCGCTCGATACGAACCCCGACGTCGCTGGAATGGCGGATGGCTCCGGGCTTATTGATGCTGACGCCCACCCAGTCGAGCGGAAACTCCGCCAGCAGCAGCAATGCCAACCCATGGGCCAGCGACTCGACCAGATGAAACTGCGACGCCTGCACCCAGCCCAGGACACGCTTGGCGACCGCCTTGTAGTCCACCGTATCGGCGACCAAATCGCGCCGCGCGGCACGCTCGCAGTCGCACGGCAGCTCCAGATCGATGACCACGGTCTGCGGCACGCGCCGCTCCCAGTCAACGAACCCGATGATGCATTCGGTGGTCAGGCCGCGCAGGAAAATGCGGTCTTCACTGTCGTGCTGGCTCATGTCTTGAAGTTTAGCCACTCGCCGGACCATTGCAGGAGTTTCGTGTCGCCCGGTGCGCCTTGGCAATCGCTTGGAGTTATCAGACTACACACAGCATTTTTAATTACAAAAATGCTGTGTGTAGTCTGATAGCTCCCAGGGGTAGTCAGGCCATACCGGGCGGCCGAAGCTGCTCCAATGGCCAGCGTGCCCTGACTTCAATGCCGCCGCCGGTGTGCTCGTGGGCGCGCAGCCGATGCAGCCCGGCCACGGCGATCATGGCTGCATTGTCGGTGCAGAATTCCAGCCGCGGGAAGAACACCTGGACCCCTGATGCCCTCGCCTCGCGCGTCAGCCGCGCCCGCAGTTCACGATTGGCGCCGACACCGCCTGCCACCACCAGCGCACGATGCCCGGTGTACTCCAGCGCGCGCAACGCCTTGACGCACAGGGTCGCAACGATCGCGTCCTGCACGGCGAGCGCCACATCGGCGCGCTCCTGGTCGGACAGCGCCGCGCTGCGCACCGCCTGCAGCACCGCGGTCTTCAGGCCTGAAAAACTGAATTCAAACCCAGGCCGATCCAGCATCGGCCGTGGGAACGAATAGCGCCCCGGCCGCCCGGATGCCGCCAGCTGCGCCAGCTCCGGTCCGCCCGGATACGGCAGGCCCAGCAGCTTGGCACTCTTATCAAAGGCCTCGCCCGCCGCATCATCCCGGGTCTGTCCGAGCAGCAGGTAGTCGCCGATGCCGCGCACCTCGATCAGCATCGTGTGACCGCCGGATACCAGCAGCGCGATATGCGGGAATGGCGGTGCCGGGGTCTCCAGCATCGGCGCCAGCAAGTGGCCCTCGAGGTGATGCACACCGATCGCCGGTACCTTCCAGCCGAAACTCAGCGAGCGCGCCAGTGCCGCGCCGGTCAGCAGTGCACCCACCAGGCCGGGACCAGCCGTGTACGCGACCCCTTCGATCTCGCTCGCGCGCGTTCCGGCGTGCTCGAGCGCGCTGCGCAGCAGCGGCAGCAGGCGGCGCAGGTGATCGCGCGAGGCCAGCTCCGGCACCACGCCACCGAAGGCCCGGTGCAGGTCGATCTGGCTCCAAAGCTCGTGCGCGAGCAGCCCACGCTGCTCATCCAGCACCGCCACGGCGCTCTCGTCACAGGATGTCTCAATGGCCAGAATGCGCATGGTCGCCGTGCGTTTTGCCTTTTACCTGCAGTGTCATTAGAATCCCGGCCCTTGCCCTGACGGCAGGGAACGAAAATCACTTTATAATCAATAGGTTGGAATTTGGATGCCGAGTGTTCGAGTACGCGAGAACGAGTATTTCGACGCCGCCCTGCGGCGTTTCAAACGGGCCTGTGAGAAGGCAGGCGTTCTCGCCGAGCTGCGACGGCGCGAATTCTACGAAAAGCCCACGCAGGAACGAAAACGCAAAAAGGCCGCCGCCGTCAAGCGGCATATGAAGCGTGTGTCGCGCGACTTCGCGCGTCCCGCCCGCGGATCCTGAAGCGTCCGGGCGATGAGCCTCAAGGCCCGCATTCAGGAAGACATGAAATCAGCGATGCGCTCAGGCGACAAGGAGCGCCTCGGCTGCATCCGCCTGATCATGGCTGCGGTCAAGCAGCGCGAAGTCGATGAGCGCATTACCCTCGATGATACCCAGCTGTTCGGCGTGCTGGAAAAGATGGGCAAGCAACGCCGCGAGTCGATCACGCATTTCCAGGCCGGTGGCCGCGCCGATCTGGTCGCGAAGGAAAACGCCGAGCTTGACATCATCAACGCCTACCTGCCGGCGCCGCTGGGGGACGCGGAGCTCGATGCGCTGATCAACCAGGCCATCGGCGAGACCGGCGCCGCCTCGATCAAGGATATGGGCAAGGTCATGGCCCTGATCAAATCCAAAGCCCAGGGCCGTGCGGATATGTCTGCGGTCGGCGCACGTATCAAAGCGCGCCTGTCCTGACACTTGCCCTAGACTAACGGCCAGTATGGCCGGTCGGATTCCGCAAGCCTTCATCGACGAGCTGATCGCCCGCGCCGATATCGTGGAGATCATCGGCAGCCGCGTGCCGCTGAAGCGCGCCGGGCGCGAATACAAGGCCTGTTGCCCGTTCCACGACGAGAAGACGCCATCGTTCTGGGTCAGCCCCGATAAGCAGTTTTATCACTGCTTCGGCTGCGGCGTGCATGGCACCGCGCTCGGCTTCCTGATGGAGTACGACCGCCTGCCGTTTCCCGAAGCGGTCGAGGATCTTGCCAACCGGCTCGGCCTGACCGTACCGCACGAGGCCGGCAGAGCGCCTGGTTCGTTCGCGACCGGCGCCGCAGCCAGCACCGATGACACGGCGCCGTTGTACGAATTGCTGGCAAGAGTCGCGGACTACTATCGCTCGGCGCTGCCACGTAGCGAGCGCGCCAGCGCTTACGCCGCGCAGCGCGGCCTTACGGCCGAAACGATCGAGCGCTTTCGTATCGGCTACGCCAGCGAATCCTGGAATGACGTGCTGCACCGATTCGGCGGCGGCGAGCGCGAGCAGACGGCTTTGCTGGCGGCCGGGCTGATCGTCGAGCGTGAGCGCGCCGGTGGTAGCGGCGGCGGCAGCAGCGGCGGTGGCGGCAGCGGCGGTGATGGTTACTACGACCGGTTCCGCGACCGGCTGATGTTCCCGATCCGTGATACGCGCGGTCGGGTCATCGGCCTTGGCGGTCGCGTGCTCGGCAGCGGTGAGCCGAAATACCTTAACTCCCCCGAGACGGCGCTGTTTCATAAAGGCAAGGAACTCTACGGGCTGTACGAAACGCGACTGGCGCGCCGACCGCTGCGGCGCCTGCTGGTGGTCGAAGGCTATATGGACGTGGTGCGGCTGCATCAGGCCGGGGTCACCGATGCAGTGGCGACGCTGGGCACGGCGACCACGCCGGAACACCTGCGCCGTGCATTTCGGCTGGTGAGTGAAGTCGTCTTCTGTTTCGACGGTGATCGCGCCGGGCGCACCGCGGCCTGGCGTGCGCTGCAACAGGCATTGCCGGAAGCGCGCGAGGGCCGTGAACTTCGATTCCTGTTTCTGCCCGAAGGCGAGGATCCGGATTCGCTGGTCGGCCGTGAGGGCGCAGAACAGTTTGCGGCGCGACTGGACACGGCTGTGCCGCTTTCCGAATACCTGATTGCGCAACTGGGCGAGCAGGCCGACGTCAGCCACGCCGACGGCAAGGCACATTTCGTCGCGTTGGTCCGGCCGCTGCTGGAAAAGATCGCGCCCGGCGTGTATCGCGAACTGGTGCTCGATCGCGTTGCCGCGGCGATCGGACTTGCGCCACAGCGCCTGCAGCAGTGGCTCGCGGTGCCGGAAGCCGCCAGTTCCAGCCCGCCGCGTATGGCCGAAGCCGCAGCCGCGCGCAGGACACGCGCGCCGCTGCGCCCGGTCGGCCGCGGCAGCCTGGTGACGCAGGCCATCACGCTGCTGCTGCATTTCCCGGCCGCCGCGAGCGCGGTGAGCGAGCAGCAGCGGCTGGAACTCACGCGCATGAATCAGCCGGGCGTGGCGGCGCTGATCGCGCTGCTCGAGCAGCTGCAGGCGAGCCCCGCAGCCACGATGGCGCAGACCCTGGAGCGCTGGCGCGATCGGCCTGAGTATCGGCGCCTGTGCGAACTGGCGGCCAGCGAGCCGCTGGTGCCCGACCAGGCGGCGGCCAGCCAGGAGCTGCGCCAGGCGGTAGTCCGCATGCTCGATTCGGAGCTGCGCCGCCGGCTGGAGGTGCTGATCGAAAAGGCGCGTGCGCACACCCTCGACGAGTCCGAGAAACTGGAACTTCAGGCACTCACGGTTGCCCAAAGCAGAGTTGGGGGCCCCTGACGGTACCGGATCGTTCAACCGCCGGGCGTGCCAGGCGCTTACAGCGCGTTCGTGCGCGCACCGACGGCCCCGCGCGATGCTGCTCGCAAGCGGTGAGGGTCGGTGTAATGGCGTTCAAGTCCTTATCTTTGCTGCCGTTACCACGGTCTGGGGCTTGAATACTGGCACCTGCGTATCAATTCTGGTTATCATATTCAACTTTTCCATGAACGACCCCCATGACCACAGCCCTTCGTTGCCCAGCGACGGATCGGGCTGTTTTGTCTGAAACTCGAGTCTTGGAAACATCCCCAGAGACGCTATGACACGCAAGCCCCCGCCCAAGCCAGCCCCGTCCGCCCGAAAGCCCGCTGCGCGTGCTGCAGTGGCCGCCGCCAGTGCGGCGCATCGCAAGAGCGCGCCCGTGCCGGCGCGTCGCGCCGCTGCGCCAGCCGCCAGGGGACCTGAGCCTCATAGCCACAAGAAAGCCGCGCCGGCGCCAAAACTGACGGCAGCACAGGAGAAATTTGCTGCATCGCACAAGGTGAATTCGCACGCTGGCGCTGCGACCGAACTGCGGCGCGGCAATGGCCTGCCCGAGGACCGCCAATCGCAGCTCAAGCTGCTGATCGCGCGCGGCAAGGAGCAGGGCTACCTGACCTATGCGCAGGTCAATGACCACCTGCCGGCCGAAATCGTTGATCCGGAGCAGATCGAAGGCATCGTCAATACCATCAACGACATGGGTATTCCGGTGTACGAAAAGGCACCGGACACCGAGTCGCTGCTGGCCAGCGAGCCCAGTTCTCCTGCCGATGACGAAGCAATCGAGGAAGCCGCCGCAGCGCTGGCGGCGCTCGATGCCGAGCTTGGCCGCACCACCGATCCGGTGCGCATGTACATGCGCGAGATGGGGACGGTCGAGCTGCTGACGCGCGAGGGCGAGATCCGGATCGCCAAGCGGATCGAGGAAGGCCTGGATGCGGTGCGCACCGCGCTCGCCAAGTATCCGGCGACGCACGAGCACCTGGTAAAGACCTATGAACTGGTCAAGGCCGGGCAGGCGCGCCTGATCGACCTGGTGGTTGGCTTCATCGACCCCAACGCGCCGGACGTGATTGCCCAGCCGCAGAATCCGACCAAGATAGAACTGGAGACCGTCGCCGAGGAAAAGGACGACGAGGCCGAGGATGGTGACGACAGCGAAGAGGAAGCGATCGACACCGGTCCGGATCCGCTCGAGGTTGCGCGCCGCATGGGCTCGATCCAGAAGCTGCACCAGCAGGTGCTGGCTTCGATCGCCAAACTTGGCGCCGACGATCCCAAGACCCAGAAGCTGCGCAAGAAAATGGCGCTCGAGTTCATGGAGCTCAAGCTCTCGCCGCGCATGTTCGACGCGCTGACCGACCAGCTGCGTACTCATATCAATGAGATCCGGCAGATCGAGAAGGAGATCATGATCATCGCGGTGCGCGATTCCGGCATGCCGCGTAAGGATTTCATCGCCACCTTCCCGAAGAACGAGACCAGCGCGCGCTGGCTCGCGAAGCACATGAAGGCCGGCAAGAAATATTCCGCCCCGCTGGCGCGTCTGAAGGACGAGATCGAGCGCCGGCAGAAGAAGCTGATGGAGGTCGAGCAGCGCCATCACCTGTCGATCAACGACATCAAGGACATCAACCGCGAGGTCTCGATCGGTGAGGCCAAGGCACGCCGCGCGAAGAAGGAAATGGTCGAGGCGAACCTGCGCCTGGTAATTTCGATCGCCAAGAAGTACACCAACCGCGGACTGCAGTTCCTGGACCTGATCCAGGAGGGCAACATCGGGCTGATGAAGGCGGTCGACAAGTTCGAATACCGCCGCGGCTACAAGTTCTCGACCTATGCGACCTGGTGGATCCGCCAGGCGATCACCCGCTCGATCGCCGATCAGGCGCGCACCATCCGCATTCCAGTGCACATGATCGAGACCATCAACAAGCTGAACCGCATTTCGCGGCAGATGCTGCAGGAGATGGGGCGCGAGCCGACGCCGGAAGAGCTGGCAGTGCGCATGGAGATGCCGGAAGACAAGGTGCGCAAGGTGCTCAAGATCGCCAAGGAACCGATCTCGATGGAGACGCCGATCGGCGATGACGAGGATTCGCACCTGGGCGATTTCATTGAGGATCAATCGGTCGCCTCGCCAATCGATCAGGCGACGATGGAGTCGCTGCGCGAGACCACCCATTCGGTGCTGGCCCAGCTCACCCCGCGCGAGGCCAAGGTGCTGCGCATGCGCTTCGGCATCGACATGAACACCGATCACACACTGGAGGAAGTCGGCAAGCAGTTCGACGTCACGCGCGAACGCATCCGACAGATCGAAGCCAAGGCGCTGCGCAAGCTGCGCCATCCGAGCCGCAGCGAGCAGTTGCGCAGCTTCCTGATGGACGACTAAATCGCGCCGGCTGCGGCCTGACCCGACGCGGCTTCGCCCGCCTGGTCACGGCGCAACCGCGCCGAGGCCAGCGATGCCAGCAGGCGCGCTTCACCGGCCGGCAGACCGCAACGCGCGGCAATCTCCGCGGGCGCAAGGCCATCAGCCGCCAGCGCGCTCGCGCTCAGATAGGCATTGCTGTTGATCGGCGGGGCGACCAGGAAGTCCAGTGCGGTCGGCTCGACCAGCGCCCGCTCGATCGGCGCTGGGACCGTCAATGGCCGCTCCAGTATCTGCCCTTCACCCGCAGCCGTCCTGGCGGACAGCGCCGCGGCGGCGGCCTGGGCCTGGGCCTCGAGCATGTTGCGCGATTCCGCGCGCAGCATCTCGAGCTGCTCGAAGACACGCCCCAGGTTGATATCCACCGAGCGGCGCAGTCGGGTAAAGGAGCGCAGCTCGAGCAGAATGACCAGACCCAGGGTCAGCACCGCGGCAGCCAGTGCCGTCTGCGAGACATCATGTAACAACATCATCCACCTCTTCGCTTGGTTCTGTGGCGCCGCCCGGTTAGCGCGGCCCGTCGGCAGTGCCGTCGCGATTGAAGATTAGGACTTCCACACGTCGGTTGGCGTTGCGGCCGGTCACAGTCGCATTGGGCATCGTCGGCCGGAACTCGCCGTAGCCGACCACTGCCAGGCGCTGTGCTGCGATGCCGCGATCCATGAACAGGTGCACCACGCTGGCGGCGCGCGCCGCCGACAGCTCCCAGTTGGACGGAAAGGCGGCGGTATTGATGCGACGGTCGTCGGTGTGGCCTTCCACCCGGACCGCATTGGGAAAGGTCCTCAAAGTGTCGGCCAGCCGCTGCAGCGCTTCTATCGCCGGAACCGACAGCCGCGCGACACCGCTGCCGAACAGGATGTCGGTGCTGATGTCCACCGCTACCCAGGAATCGTATCGGCGCACGCGCACGTTTCCCGAGGCGATCAGCGATGACAACGCGGTGCTGACGTCGCGGGCGACCCGATCGAGGTCGCTGCCGGGCGCGGCAATGGCCGGTTCGACGAATGATGCCGCCTCGTCATGCGACGACGGATCAGCCGGCGCCGCGGCGATCTGCGAGCGCCGCGACGCAAGTGGCGTATCCGCCGCCGGAACGATGTGCCGCACCGGCAGGCTGGACGCGATCATCCGATGCACCTGCGTCAGCGGCAGCTGCTCGATCGGCTGCAGCCGCGTGCCGCCGGCCTCGATCGGTTGCGGTGAGCGCGGCGTGCCGTGAAAGGCTTCCGTGAGCGAGTCCGACAGCACGCGATACTTGCCCTCATTGACCGACGACATCGCGTACATCACGACAAAAAACGCCAGCAGCAGGGTCACCAGATCGCCATACGGGATCGCCCAGGCCTCGTGATTATCGTGATCGTCGTGGCGGCGGAAGCGTTGCATGAGTGTCGCGTCCTGGTCATCCGCTCAGTGCAGAAACCCGAGCAGCTTGCCCTCGATGATGCGCGGGTTCTCGCCCTGCGCGATCGCGATCAGGCCTTCGAGCTGCATTTCACACAGGTGACTGCGCGAATGCACTGCGAGCTTGAGCTTGTTGGCGACCGGCAGGAAGAACAGATTCGCCATGCCGATGCCGTACACGGTCGCAGTGAATGCCGCGGCGATGCCGTGGCCAAGCTTGGACGGATCATCCAGATTCTGCATAACCGCCATCAGCCCCAGCACGGCGCCGATGATGCCGAGGGTCGGGGAATAAATGCCCATGCCCTCGAAAACCTTCGCGGCCCGGATGTCGGCCGCTTCGCGCGCGTGCATGTCGAATTCGAGCGTGCTGCGGATGATGTCCGGTTCGCTGCCATCGACCACCAGCTGCAGGCCCTTGTGCAAGAACGGGTCGAGCTCGAATTCCAGCAGCCGCTCGAGCCCGAGCAGCCCCTGGCGGCGCGAGATGTTGCTCCAGTCGATGATCTTGCTGATGACGCGCACCGGGTCGTGCGACGGCGGCCGCAGTATCCACGGGAACATTACCAGCGCGCGCTTCATGACCTGCATCGGCGTCTGCACGCAGATGGCAGCCACCGTGCCGACCGCCACGATCATGAAAGCCGCCGCTGAAACCAGCGCGTGAATGCCGGCGCCCTTGAGAACGGCACCCAGAATGATCGCAACGGCGGCGAGCAGCAGGCCGGTGATGCTTAGTACGTCCACCGCCGTACCGCTAGCCGTGCCACTCGGTGAGCTGCGCTTTCAGGTGCAGCAGCGCCTGGCCATGCAGCTGACAGACGCGCGATTCGGTGACTTTGAGCACCGCGCCGATTTCCTTCAGATTCAGCTCCTGCTCGTAATACAGCGACAGCACCAGACGCTCGCGCTCGGGCAGCGCCTGAATCGCCTCGATGATCGCCTGGCGCAGCGACTCATCGAGCGCGCTCGCCTCCGGATCGGGCGCGCCATCGGCCAGGCGATCGAGTGCGGATTCCTCGCCGTCGGCGTCGTTCAGGCGCAGCAGCTGGCAGCCGAGTGTATCCTGCACGATGCGCTGGTATTCGGGCAGCGACACGCCCATGTGGGCTGCGACATCGGCTTCACTGGCCTCCGAGCCCCGCTGTGCCTCCACTTCACGCAGCGCCTGCGCCGCGGCGCGGGCCTTGCGGTGCACCGAGCGCGGCGCCCAGTCGAGCTTGCGCAGTGCATCGAGCATCGCACCGCGGATACGAATGCCGGCATAGGTTTCAAAGCTCGCGCCGCGCCCGGTGGCATAGTTCTGCGCCGCCTCGAGCAGGCCCATCATGCCGGCCTGCATCAGGTCTTCGACCTCCACCTGCGGCGGCAGCCTGCCCGCCAGGTGATAGGCGATGCGCTTTACCAGATCGGCATGCTTGCGCACCAGCGCATCCATGTCGGGCGCCGGCTGCGTGCTGGCATAGGCGCGCGCGCCGGTATTCATTTGAGCACCTTCAGCCTGGGTGCCGCACGTCGCAGCATGCGTTCAAGAAAAAACTCCAGCCGGCCGCTCGGACCCTCGGGCATCGGCCAGCGCCCGGCCACGCCCGCCAGCCGATCGAAGGCGCGCGCGGCCGGACTCGATGGGAACGCCTCGAGCACCGGTCGCTGCGCCTGCACCGCCATGCGCATCGCAGCGTCCTCGGGAATCTCCCCGACGAAATCGAGCGCCACCTCGAGATAGCGATCGGTCACGCGCTGCAGCCGAAGAAACACACTGTCGCCCTGGCCTGCATGGCGTGTCATGTTGGCGAGCACCCGGAAATGCCGCACGCCGTGGCTGCGGCTCAGGACCTTGATCAGCGCGTAGGTGTCGGTCAGCGAGGTAGGCTCATCGCGCAGCACCACCAGTACCTGCTGCGCCGACTGGCAGAACTGCAGCACCGATTCGCTGATGCCGGCGGCCGTGTCCACGATCAGCACGTCGAGTGATCCGGGCAGGGTGCTGAAGGCCTGGACGATGGCGGCCTGTTCGCTCGCCGTCAGAGCCGCCATGCGCGCCACGCCCGAGGATGCCGGCACCACACGTACACCCGAACTGGTCTCGAGTATCACCTCTTCCAGCCGGCGCTCGCCGCTGAGCACATGCTCGAGCGTGCAGCGCGGCGTCAATCCGAGCAGCACGTCCACATTGGCCAGCCCCAGATCGCCGTCGAGAAGCATCGTGGTGCGTCCGGCCCTGGCAAGCGCGGTTGCCAGATTCACCGACACCGCGGTCTTACCGGTGCCGCCCTTGCCGCCGGTCACCGCGATGACCTGCACCGGCGGCGGCGACAGATCCCTGGCGCGCACTTCAGGCTGCGGCATGTACGCTGCGTCCATAGCGGCGGGCGAGCAGATCGTCGTCGGCGCAGGTCTGCGCCTGACGCGACAGTTCGATGGCGCGGGCGACCAGCTGATGCGCCCGCGCCGGCTTGAGATCCTCCGGAATTCGCGGGCCGTCGCAGCAATACGCGACCGGCAGCAACGAACGCGCCAGTGCCGACAGCACTCCGCCGAGGCTGACGGCCTCATCGATCCGGGTCAGTGCACAGCAGTTCGACACGCCGATGCCGAAATTGTCGACCGCATCGTCGACCACACCGCCCTGCGCACTCGAAGGCAGCACCAGCATCGTGTGCAGTTCCTTGCAGCGCTCGCGCAGCGCACGATACTGTGCGGCCGCGGCCAGGTCACGGCTCACCGCCCCCGGCGTAT
>JABCZO010000018.1 GCA_013289615.1 Gammaproteobacteria bacterium | reverse complement strand
GGTGCATCAGAAAGTCACCTCCGAGAACATCACCAAGGTGCTGTATCCGAACGACGAGCAGGTCAAGGGCAAGGAGCTGCGCCTCGAGCAGCAATATTTCTTCGTCGCCTGCTCGCTGCAGGACATGCTGCGCATCAGCCGGGTGCAGAAGATCCCGCCCGAGCGCTTCCACGAGAAATTCGCGGTGCAGCTCAACGACACGCATCCGTCGATCGCGGTGGCCGAGCTGATGCGGCTGCTGGTGGACGAGCTGGCACTGGACTGGGAGCTGGCCTGGAGCATCACACGCAAGACCTTCGCCTACACCAACCACACCCTGCTGCCCGAGGCGCTGGAGCGCTGGCCGCTGGATCTGTTCGGCCGCATGCTGCCGCGGCACCTGGAGATCATCTACGAGATCAACGCGCGCTTTCTCGACGAGGTGCGCATCGCCTTCTTCGGCGACGAGGAGCGCCTGGCACGCATGTCGCTGATCGACGAGAGCGGCCCGCGCTACGTGCGCATGGCGCACCTGGCCACCGCCGGCAGTCATGCGGTCAACGGCGTCGCGCAGCTTCACACCGAGCTGCTCAAGAGCGACGTGCTGCGCGATTTCCACGATCTGTGGCCGGACAAATTCAGCAACAAGACCAACGGCGTGACGCCGAGGCGCTGGATGGTGCTGTGCAATCCGCGGCTGTCGCAGTTCATATCGCGTGTCATCGGCGACAACTGGATCGGCAACCTCGAGGAGCTGCGGCGGCTCGAGCCGATGACCGCGGATGCAGCGTTTAGCGCCGAGTGGCGCGACATCAAGCGCTGCAACAAGAGCGCGCTGGCCGCGATCATCCGCGAGCGCACCGGTGTCGTAGTCGATCCCGATGCCATCTTCGACGTGCAGGTCAAGCGAATCCACGAATACAAGCGCCAGCACCTGAACATCCTGCACGTGATCGGGCTGTATCATCGCCTCAAGACCGATCCGACGCTCGAGATCCATCCGCGCGTATTCATCTTCGGCGGCAAGGCCGCACCCGGCTATCACCTGGCAAAGCTGATGATCCGCCTGATCACCGCGGTGGGCGAGATCGTCAATCGCGACCCGGGCGTGCACGACCTGATCAAGGTGGTGTTCCTGCCGAACTTCAACGTCACCAACAGCCAGCGCATCTATCCGGCGGCCGATCTGTCGGAGCAGATTTCGACCGCCGGCAAGGAAGCCTCAGGTACCGGCAACATGAAGTTCCAGATGAACGGTGCGCTCACCATCGGCACCATGGACGGCGCCAACATCGAGATTCGCGAGGAGGTGGGCCCGGAGAACTTCTTCCTGTTCGGCCTCTCGGCCGCCGAGGTGCAGGCGCGGCGCGCGAGCGGCTATCGGCCGATGGATCTCTACCACAGCCAGCCGGAGCTGCGCGAAGTGATCAACCTGATCAGGGACGGCTATTTCTCGCGCGGTAACAGTGAGCAGTTCCTGGGGCTGGTCGGCAATCTGCTCTATCACGATCCCTACATGGTGCTCGCCGACTACCAGGCCTATGCCGACTGCCAGCAACAGGTGGATGCGGCCTATCGCGACGTCGACCGATGGACGCGCATGTCGATACTCAACACCGCCCGCTCCGGCAAGTTCTCCTCCGACCGCAGCATCCGCGAATACTGCAGCGAGATCTGGAAGGCGGAGGCGGTGGGGGTGCAGTTGATCGACCAGCACGAAGTCCTGGCGATGCCGCCGCGCTGATTGCGCGGCCGCGCCGGCGGTCAGCGCTCGTCGGCGGCCGGCGGCGCCGCAGCGGTGGATTCGCGCACGATCAGCGTGTGCGGGTGCAGCAGCTGGCGCGGCGCGCCGGTGCCGTCGCGCTGGCGGTGTACTTCCTCCAGCACCAGATCGACCGCGGCGCGCGCCATGGCGGCCACCGGCTGATGAATCGTCGTCAGCGCCGGCCAGACGCTGGCGGCGATCGGCGTGTCGTCAAAGCCGGCGATCGACAGATCCTCGGGCACCTCAAATCCTATGCGGTGCGCCAGCGACACCGCCGCCGCGGCCATGTCGTCGTTGGCGGCGAAGATTGCGGTCGGATACGGCTCATCGCTCAGCAGCCGTTCGGCGGCCTCCAGCCCTGAGCGATAGGTGAAATAGCCCTGTTCCAGCCGCACGCTGTCGGCGGCGATGCCGGCTGCCGCCAGCGCGGCAAGGAAGCCCTGCAGGCGCAACTGGCTGCCGGTGTGATTCGGATGGCCCTTGATGCAGCCGAATCGGCGGTGGCCCAGTGACAGCAGGTACTCGGTCAGATCGCGCGCCGCGGCCTCGTTATCGATGCGCACGGTCGCGATGCGCTCCGATGCGTGGCCGGGCGCGACCGCCACTGCCACCACACCGGCCTGCTGCACCTCGGCCAGGACGCGCTCGGAATCGCACAGTGGCGGGGTCAGGATCAGGCCGTCGATGCCGGTCTTCAGCAGCTTGCCGAGCGCCGCTGCCGCCATCTCGCTTCCGCCGCAGCGCTCGACCAGCACCTGCGCGCCGGTGCGGCTGCTCTCATCGAGCGCCCCGAGCAGCAGCTCGCTCAAATAGCCGGTCGACGGGTTGTCGTACAGCAGCCCGATGCGGCACGGCAGCGAGCCGGCGAGACTGCGCGCCGCCGGACTGGGCGCATAGTTGAGCGTGCGGATCGCCGCGTGCACCAGCTCGCGTGTCTCGGGCTTGACGTTGCTCTCGCGATTGATCACGCGCGACACCGTCATCGGCGAGACCCCGACATGCGCCGCCACGTCGCGTATGGTCACGCCCTGGTTCGATCTTCGTCGCTGCCGCTCAATCGCCATCGCTTATCCTTGCCGCCATGGTAGCTCGTCTAAATTTGCTGCGGCCATCAATCCTTGCCTTGCTGTGCTGTGCGGCCGCCGCCTCCGCTGCCGCGGCTCGCGGCGTCGCGCATGCCGAACTATGGCCGCACGCGCGCAGCACCGGTCTGCTCGATCCGGTCACCGAGCTCCGGGTCAGCGAGCTCATCGGGCGCATGAGCCTGGAAGAGAAGGTAGGCCAGATCATCCAGGCGGACATCGGCTATATCACGCCCGAGGACCTGCGCCGCTATCCCCTTGGTGCGGTGCTCGCCGGCGGCAGGTCCGCGCCCGACGGCGGCAGCAATCGTACTCCTGCGGCCTGGCTTGCGCTGGCGCGCGCACTGCGCGCCGTATCGATCGAATCGCGGCCGGGACACACCCCGATACCGATCCTGTTCGGCGTTGACGCGATCCATGGCAACAACGGGGTGAGCGGGGCCACCATCTTTCCGCACAACATAGGGCTCGGCGCGGCGCACGATCCGGCGCTGATCGGCCGGATCGGCGCCGCCACGGCGCAGGAGATGGCCGTGGTGGGCTTCGACTGGGCGTTCGCGCCGGCGCTGTCGGTGCCGCAGGATCTGCGCTGGGGCCGCAGCTATGAGAGCTACTCGCAGGACCCGGCGCTGGTGCGTCGCTATGCCGGCGAGATGGTGCGCGGGCTGCAGGGCGAGCCCAATGGCATGAACAGCGTGCAGAGCGGGCACGTGGCGGCCACGGCCAAGCATTTCCTGGGAGACGGCGGCACCCGCGGCGGAATCGATCAGGGCGACACCGAGGCCAGCGAGCCGGAGCTGGTGCGCGTACATGCGCAGGGCTATGTGTCCGCGATCGATGCCGGCGTGATGAGCGTGATGGCATCCTACTCGAGCTGGCAGGGCGTGAAGCTGCACGGCAATGCGAGTCTGCTGCGCGGCGTGCTCAAGGGCCGCCTCGGCTTCGAAGGCTTCGTCGTCGGCGACTGGAACGGCCACGCCCAGATTGCCGGCTGCAGTAACACCAACTGCGCTGCTGCCCTGATCGCCGGTATCGACATGTTCATGGCGCCCGATGGCTGGAAGGAGTTGTTCGACAATACGCTGGCGCAACTGCGCGCCGGGGATATTCCGCTGGCACTGCTTGATGATGCCGTGCGCCGGATCCTGCGCGTCAAGGCAAGGCTGGGCCTGTTCGATGGCGCTCGCCCGTGGGAGGGACGGCCCGATGTGCTGGCCTCGAGCGCGCACCGCGCGCTGGCGCGTAGCGCGGTGCGCGAGTCGCTGGTGCTGCTGAAGAACCGTCGGCAGCTGCTGCCGATCCGCGCAAGCGCGCGCGTGCTGGTGGCCGGGGATGGCGCCGACGATATCGGCCGTCAGTGCGGCGGATGGACGCTGGGCTGGCAGGGCAGTGGCCATGTAAACAGCGACTTTCCGCACGGGGAGTCGATCTACGCAGGCATACGCGCGGCGCTCGAGGCCGGCGGTGGCAGCGCGCAGCTCAGCGTCGACGGCAGCGCTACGGCCGCGCCGGAGGTCGCGATCGTGGTGTTCGGCGAGCCGCCGTATGCGGAGAGTGCCGGCGATCTGCCTACGATCGAGTACCAGGCCGGCGCGCGGCGCGATCTGAAGTTGCTGCAGCGCCTGCGCGCCGAACACATTCCGGTGGTATCGGTGTTCCTGTCGGGCCGGCCGTTGGCGGCGGATTCCGAGCTCGACGCATCGGATGCGTTCGTGGCGGCGTGGCTTCCGGGCTCCGAGGGCGGCGGCGTGGCCGACCTGCTGATCGGCGACGCGCACGGCGCGCCACGCCACGATTTCAGCGGCAGGCTATCGTTTGCGTGGCCGGCGAGCACCCCGGCCGCCGCTGCCGCGGCCGGCGCCGCGAACGGCGCCGCAGCAGGTGTCAAAGCGCGCACCGCAGCAATTACCCGGCCGAGATTTGCGCTCGGCTACGGGCTGCATTATCCCGCCCATAGTCCCGCTCGTACCGCCGGGGCTTGCAATCGCGCCTGCGCTCCGGATTAATTGCGCGCTGGCAAAGTCGCGGGGAATGACCATGGGACGCCGTCGCCGAACGAACGCCGCTGCTAGCGGACTGCTGCTGCTTGGCATCGGCGTTGCCATGGCTGCACCGATCGCCGCTGCACCGATCATCGCTGCGCCAGCGGCCGGCGGCGCGCTCGCCGGCATGGACCGTTCGGTCCAGCCCGGCGTCGATTTCAACCAGTACGCGAACGGCGGCTGGCTCAAGTCCACCGAGATTCCTGCGGATCTGAGCAGCACCGGAGTCGGCCGTGAGCTCACCGAGCTGACCGACCGTCGCCTGGCGGAGCTGATCCGCCACGCGGCCGAGTCCAACGCGCCGGATGGCTCCGATGAACGCAAGGTGGCCGACTACTACACCAGCTTCATGGACGAGGCTGGCATCGAGGCCAAGGGCCTGACGGTGCTGAAACCGACATTCGATCGGATCGCGGCGATTGCCGATCGCGCCGCGCTGGCGCGCTACCTCGGCAGCACGCTGCGCACCGATGTGGACGTACTGAATGCGACCAGGTTCTATACCGACAATGTGCTCGGCCTGTGGGTGGCGCAGGATCTGGATGATCCGTCGCGTTATGTGCCGTTTCTGCTGCAGGGTGGCCTCGGCATGCCGGACCGGGGCTACTACCTGGTCGACTCGCCGCAGATGGCGGACATTCGCAGCCACTATCGCTCGCACATTGCGGCGGTGCTGAAGCTCGCCGGCGTCGCCGACGCCGAGCGCAAGGCAGGCGTCGTCTACGCGCTCGAGCTGCGCCTGGCCAAAACGCATTCGAGCCGGGCCGAAGACGCGGACGTCAAACGTGGCGACAACCACTGGAGCCGCGCGCAACTGCGCAGCAACGCACCGGGGCTCGATTGGAATGCATACCTTGCCGCCGCGAGCCTGCAGCAACAGCAGGAATTCATCGCCTGGCAACCCGCTGCGCTCACCGGACTCGCGGCGCTGGCGGCAAGCGAGCCGCTGGCCAGCTGGAAGGTGTATCTGCAGTTCCACGCGGTCGAGCACAGCGCGCGCGTCCTCACCAGGGCGGTGGTCGACGAGCAGTTCGCCTTCTATGGCAAAGTACTGCAAGGCACGCCGCAACTGCGCGAGCGCTGGAAGCGGGCGGTGTCGTACACCAGCAGCGCGCTGGGCGAGCCGGTGGGCAAGCTGTATGTGGCGGCCTATTTTCCGCCGGCCAACAAGGCCGTGATCGAGGCGATGGTGCGCAATCTGCAGAGCACCTTTGCCACGCGCATCGACGCGCTGGAATGGATGGCGCCCGCGACCAAGCTGCAAGCCAAGGCGAAGCTGGCGGCGCTGAAGGTCGGCATCGGCTACCCGGACAGCTGGCGCGATTATTCGGCACTGAAAGTGGTGCGCGGGGACGCGTTTGGCAATGACGAGCGCGCCCAGCTGTTCGAATACCGGCGCAACCTGAACAAGCTCGGTGCGCCGGTGAACCGCTCCGAGTGGTGCATGACACCGCAACTGGTCAATGCGGTGAATCTGCCGGCGATGAATGCGCTCAATTTCCCCGCGGCGATCCTGCAACCGCCGTACTTCGATGCCGCGCGGCCGGCGGTGATGAACTACGGTTCGATCGGCGCCATCATCGGCCATGAGATCAGCCACAGCTTCGATGACCAGGGGGCGCTGTTCGACGCTGCCGGGCGGCTGCACAACTGGTGGACGCCGGAGGACTACGCGCACTTCAGGTCATCCGCCGAGCAACTGGTCGCGCAGTTCAATGCCTATCATCCGTTCCCGGATCTGGCGGTCAACGGCAAGCAGACGCTGAGCGAGAATATCGCCGACGTTGCCGGCCTCGGCGCCGCCTACAGTGCCTACCGGTTAGCAGCCGGTGACAGCGCTGGGCCGCTGGTGGATGGCTTCACGCCCGATCAGCAGTTCTTTCTGAGCTTTGCGCAAACCTGGCGGGCGAAATATCGCGAGCCGAACCTGCGCCAGATCATCATCACCGATGGACACTCGCCCGATCAGTATCGCGCCTCCACGGTGCGCAATCTGGATGCCTGGTACAGCGCGTTCGACGTCAAACCCGGCGAGGCGCTGTACCTGACGCCGGCCGAGCGGGTGCGCATGTGGTGAGCGCGTCGTGATGTAACACCTTCAAAAAGCAATATAACTATTTAAAAAATAGTAGGTTTATACCCGCTAACTCATCAGGGCAAAGGAGCCGTGCCCCGCCATCGCGCTACGGAATGTCATACAGCTCGATCGACTTTCCGACCCGCTGCACCGGCCGGTAATGCGCCAGCCAGCCATAGCCGGCCTGGTTTTCCTGCAGCGTCAGCATCGTGATGGCTACCCAGCCGCTGACCGGCTGGTTGGGCTTGAGCAGCGTGTAGGGCGGCAGCGCTTCACGCGCCAGGTCCGCGGTGCCCTTATATCCGAACCAGAACTGCGACACGCCGCGCGCGGCGAGCACCTGTTCCAGGCGCCGCAGGTCCTGACCCCCCCAGTCCAGATCCGAGTCCACCAGGATATGTTCCGGGTGATCGCCCGCGAGTGGATTGAAATAGGCCAGATAGTCCGGGTAAGCGAAGCCGAGGATCGCGACCTGCCACAGCATCAGGCCCGCGAGCGCGCCGCGCGCCAGCGGCGCTCGCCACTGTTCCCAGGCGCTGCAAAGCGCACAGCCGGCGCCGATCGCCAGCAGCGGATAGGCGATCAGCACGTGGCGCACGCCGATGTTGATGTGGCTGTAGAGGCAGCAGAACGCCAGGATCGATACGAAGCAGGCGCTTGGGGCCAGCAGGTAGACATTGTGCTCGCGCCAGCCGCGCACCGCGAGCATCCCAAGCCCGGCCAGGCCCAGCAGCAGCAGCGGCAGCGGGGTCTTTACCGCGAGCGCCACCAGATAGAAATACCACCAGCCGTCGAGGTCGGTACGGCCGAGCAGGAACGACAGATGGCCGTGTTCGTTGTGCCACTCGACACCGAGAAAATTCGTCGGCACCATCAGCAGGCCCAGCGGCAGGCGCACGCGCGCGGCGAACCGGTAGGCCAGATCGTGCACTACCCCATGGTGTCCGCTCAGAAAGTCCAGCGCCGGGCTGGGCGCCAGATCCGGCGTGGTCAGGTAGACCAGGTTCGGGCCGTAGATGCCGACCATCACCGCCATGGTCAGCAGCAGCGCCAGTGCCGCGCTGCCCACCCGCTGCGATAACAGCCAGGGCAGGGGCGCGCGCGCAACCCACAGCAGTCGCAATGCGATCAGGCTAAGCGCCGCCACGCCGATGAACGGTACCGCGGACATCTTGGTCGCGAATGCCAGCCCGGCGGCCAAACCGAGGCGCAGCCCCGATGCGATGCCGGGGGATTGGAACCAGCGCAGCAGCAGGTAGAGCGTGAGGACCGTCATCGCGGTGACCGGCACATCGAGCGCGACCACCGCCGCGTGCCCCAGGATCACCGGCGTGCTGACCAGGAACACCAGCGTTGCCAGCGCGGTGGGCACGCCGTACCAGCGCCGCACCCACAGCCAACTGGCCGCCAGCAGCAGCAGCAGGAACGGTAGCATGCCGAGCCGCGCCAGCGTCAGGATGGTGTCGTAGCTGGCCGGGGAGTTGTACAGCAGATCGCGGCCCTCGGCCTCGCCGATCGGCATCGGCTCGCCGTGGATGCGCGTGCCGGCGAGGTACGGGCCGATCGCCGCCGCCAGCCGCGCCAGCGGCGGATGCTGGTTGTCGTATCGATACTCGCCGCGATCGATCAGCACCAGCCCGGCGGCGATATGCTCGGGCTCATCCCAGAAATTGCCGAAGATATTATAGGTGCTGATGCACAGCGTGCACGCCAGCACCCCGAGCAATGCCGGCGCAGCCAGGGACCAGCGAGTCGGCCAGCGCATCTGCGGGTGCCTTCCATTGGTAAGACTTAAGATCGGCACGCCCAATTCTGCCTCGCGGCGGCGGCACGCGTGACGCGATCTGGGATATTGCGGTAATGGGGTACGCTGCAGTAGTGTGCCAAAGTTTTTTTGTCGCGATTGCCAGCTAAAGCGCTAGTGCCCCCAGAGATCCCGATGTCCAGCAGCGACACCCAGTCCTGGGTGGTCCACAAGTTTGGCGGCTCCAGCGTCGCCGACGCACGCTGTTTCGAGCGCGTCGCGGCCATCGTGGAAGCGCAGCATCGGCCGCGGCTGGCGATCGTGCTGTCGGCCTGCAAAGGCGTCACCGACGGCTTGCTGGAACTGGTGACGCTCGCCGAAGAGCAGAATGCCGGCTGGCCGCAGCGACTCGCCGGGCTGCGCCAGCGGCACGCGGCGATCGCCGTGGCATTGCTCGACCAGCAGGCGGCCGCCGAGTATCTGGCCGAGTTCGACCGCGACGTCACCGATCTGACCGGCGTGCTGCAGACCACCAGCATCATGCGCTCGGCCGCCCAGACGGTGCGCGATCTGTGCTCGGGCTACGGCGAGATCTGGTCGACGCGGCTGTTTCACCGCTTTGTGCATCGCCGTGGCGTCATCGGCGGCGTGCAATGGCTCGATGCGCGGCGCTGCGTCACCGTGCAGTGGGGGCCGCTGGGGCCGGCGGTGCAGTGGCAGGAATCCAGGCACAAGCTGCAGGCGTTGCTTCCGGCGCGGGCGCCGGTGGCGCTGGTGATCACCGGCTTCATCGCCAGCGATCCGCGCGGCGTGCAGACCACACTCGGCCGCAACGGCAGCGATTTCTCCGCCTCGATCTTCGGCGCGCTGCTGGACGCGGCGCAGATCCATATCTGGACCGACGTCGACGGTGTGCTGTCGGCCGACCCGCGCCGCGTGCCCGACGCCCAGGTGATCGATTCGCTGTCGTACAACGAGGCGATGGAACTGGCCTACTTTGGCGCCAAGGTGATTCACCCCCAGACCATGGCGCCGGCGGTGGGCCGCGACATCCCGATCTGGATCCGCAACAGCTTCGCGCCCGACAAGCCGGGCACGCTGATCTGCGCGCACCCGAGCTCGAATCTGCCGGTGAAGGGCATCACCAGCATCGAGGACGTTGCGCTGGTCAATCTCGAGGGTGCCGGGATGATCGGCGTGCCGGGCACGGCGCATCGCCTGTTCGGCGCGCTGCGCGAGGAGGGCATCTCGGTGATCCTGATCTCGCAGGGCAGCTCCGAGCACTCGATCTGCTGCGCGATCCCGCAGGCGCAGGCGGCGCGCGCCAAGAGCGTGCTGGAGGCCGCGTTCGCGCGCGAGCTGGCCGAAGGCCAGATCCAGAGCGTCGATGTGACGCCGGACCTGGCTATCCTGGCGGTGGTCGGCGACGGCATGGCGGGTATGCCCGGCGTCGCGGGCAAGGTGTTCGGTGCCCTGGGCCATGCGCACATCAACGTGCGCGCGATCGCGCAGGGCGCGTCCGAGCGCAACATCTCGGTGGTGGTCGACGGCCGGCACGCGACCCGGGCGCTGCGGGCGACGCACGCGAGTTTCTACCTGTCGCCGCATACGCTGTCGATCGGCGTCATCGGGCCGGGCACGGTGGGCCGGGTGCTGCTCGACCAGCTCGCGAGCCAGCGCGAGCGCCTGGCGCACGAATTCAAGATCGATCTGCGCGTGCGCGGCATCCTGCGCGCGCGGCACATGCGGCTGGCCGATTTCGGACTGCAGCTGCCGCGCTGGCGCGAGGAGCTCGAGCAACACGCGCAGCCGGCGGACCTGCAGCGTTTCGTCGAACATGTGCGCGTGGACTATCTACCGCATACGGTGCTGATCGATTGCAGCGCCGACGCCGAAGTCGCCGCCCATTATCGCGACTGGCTGGCGGCGGGCATTCACATCGTGACGCCGAACAAGAAGGCCAACAGCGGCACGCTGGCCTACTACGAGAGCCTGAAGGTCGCACGCCGCCAGAGCGGCGCCAATTACCTGTACGAGACCACGGTCGGTGCCGGCCTGCCGGTGATCCAGACGCTGCGCGACCTGCGCGAAACCGGCGATGAGATCACGCGCATCGAAGGCATCTTTTCCGGCACGCTGGCTTACCTTTTCAACGTTTATGACGGCAGCACGCCGTTCTCGGCAATCGTGCGCGAAGCCAAGCAGCGCGGCTACACCGAGCCCGATCCGCGCGACGACCTCTCGGGCACCGACGTGGCACGCAAACTCATCATCCTCGGCCGCGAGATGGGGCTGCCGCTCGAAATGAGCGATGTCGAAGTCGCCAGCCTGGTGCCGCAGGACCTGACGGCCGGCAGCAGCGAGGAGTTTCTCGCCGGGCTGTCGCGCTACGACGCGCCGATGAAGCAGCGCTACGAGGAGGCGCGCGCGCGCGCCAAGGTGCTGCGCTATGTCGGCGCGGTCTCGGCCGATGGACGTGCGACTGTGGGACTGGTCGAACTCGAACAGCGCCACGCGTTCGCCAACATCGCCCTGACCGACAACGTGGTGCGCTTTGCGACCGCACGCTACTGTGACAACCCGCTGATCGTGCAGGGGCCGGGCGCAGGTCCTGCGGTGACCGCGGGCGGTGTGTTCGCCGACCTGCTGCGCCTGACCACCTATCTCGGAGCACGCCTGTGAGCAGCCCCGCGCCAGCGCACGGCCGTAGCGTCGCCACGGCGTTTGCGCCGGCCTCGGTCGGCAACGTCGCCATCGGATTCGACATCCTCGGCTTCTCGATCGACGCGCTCGGGGATCGGGTGACGGCGCGGCGCACCGCGGCGAGCGGCGTGAGCATCAGGGCGATTCGCGGCGTGGTGCAGGATCTGCCGCTCGAGGCGGCCAAGAACACCGCCGGACGCGCGGTCATCGCGCTGCACGACGCGCAGCCGCCTGGCTTCGGCATCGAGCTTGAGGTCGACAAGGGCATTCCGCTGGCCTCGGGGCTGGGCGGGTCGGCGGCCTCGGCGGTAGCCGCGGTGGTGGCTGCCAATGCGCTGCTGCAGCAGCCGCGCTCGCAGCTCGAATTGCTGCAGTACGCGATGCATGGCGAGGCAGTCGCCAGCGGCTCGATGCACGTCGACAATATTGCGCCCTCACTGTATGGCGGGCTGGTACTCACGGTCGGCATCGAGCATCCGCGGGTGAAGCAGATCCCGGTACCCAGTTCGATACGGGCGGTGATCGTGCATCCGCATATGTTCCTGTCCACGCGCCAGGCGCGCGCCATTCTCAAGGGCAGCGTCCAGATGGCCGATTTTGTGTGGCAGACGGCCAATCTTGCCGGTTTCATCTCCGGCTGCTACACCAACGATCTGGACATGCTGCGCGAGTCCTTCGAGGACGTCGTGATCGAGCATCAGCGCGCTGCGCTGATTCCCGGCTTCGGCGAGGTGCGGCGCGCAGCGCTGGCCGCCCGGGCGATCGGCTGCTCGATCTCCGGTGCCGGCCCGACGGTGTTCGCCTGGTGTCTTGAGGAGCATGCGCCCGCGGTGCGCGAAGCCATGGTGCTCGAGTTCGCAAGGCACGGCCTGCAGGCCGACCATTGGACCATCTCGATCGAGCCTTTCGGCGCGCGCGTCATCGGCTGATGCTGTTCGCCAGTACCCGCAACCTGCTGCATCGGGTCGGTTTTGGCGCCGCACTGACGCACGGCCTGGCCGGCGATGGCGGCCTGTACACGCCGACCGAGTGGCCGCAGCTGGCGCCCAGATCGGATAGCGCCGATCTGCCGGCGCTGGCGCTCGAGCTGCTGCAAGTGTTCGTGGCCGGCGATGCGCTTGCACCCGCGCTGGCGGCAATTACCCGCGAGGCGTTCAATTTTCCCGCACCGCTGCTGATGCTCGACGCGGGCGCTCGCCTGGGGGTGCTGGAGCTATTCCACGGTCCGACCGCCGCGTTCAAGGACTTCGGCGCGCGATTTCTGGCGGCGGCGCTGACGCGGGCGCGGCGCGGCGCGCGCCGGCCGCTGAAGATCCTTGTGGCTACGTCGGGCGATACCGGCGGGGCAGTGGCCGCGGCCTTCCATCGTCACAGCGGGATCGAAGTCGCGGTGCTGTTCCCCAAGGGCCTGGTGTCCCCGACCCAGGAACGCCAGCTGACCTGCTGGGGCGACAATGTCAGCAGCATCGCGGTGCGCGGGCGCTTCGACGACTGCCAGCGCCTGGTCAAGCAGGCGTTCGGCGATCCGGCACTGCGCGAGCGATTCGAGCTGTCGTCCGCCAACAGCATCAATCTCGGCCGACTGCTGCCACAGACGGTGTACTACTGGGCGGCGAGCCTGGCGATCCGGCGCGAGCACGGCGAACCGGCCTCGTTCGTGATCCCGAGCGGCAACCTCGGCAATGCGACCGCTTGCGTCTGGGCACGGCAGCTCGGGGCGCCGATCGATGCGATCGTGCTGGCGCACAATGCCAACCGCACCGTGCCGGACTACCTGCAACAGGGCGTGCTGCGTCCGCGCCCGAGCGTGGCGACCCTGTCCTCGGCGATGGACGTCGGGGATCCCAGCAATCTGGAGCGCCTGCTGGCGCTGTTTCCGGACCCGGAGAGGCTGCGCGGCGCGGTGCGCGCGGTCTCGATCGACGATGAGTCCACACGCGAGCGTATCCGCATCGACTACCGGCGCTACGGCCGGGCCTGGTGCCCGCACACCGCGGTCGCGGCCGAGGCGTACCAGCGGCTCGCACCAAATGAGCGCGCCCGTGGCCGCTGGGTGCTGGTGGCGACCGCGCATCCGGCCAAATTCCGGGAGATTGTCGAGCCGCTCATTGGCGCCACGCTGACTATGCCGCAGAATCTGGCGCGTCTGTTCGATCGGCCCTCGAGCTGTACCGAGATCGAGGCTACGCTCGATGCCCTGAGTAGCACGCTATAGCCCATGGACTCGCTGCCACCCATTCTTCTGAATCTGGACCTCGATGCCACCGTGGTCGGTGCGGCCGCATTGCTCGCGGGGCTGTTCCTGCTGTGGCGCTGGGATCGGCGCCGGCGCATGCGCGCGGCGCGTGCACTGGCGGTCACCGCCTGCGGCTACGAGTACCTGCGCAATGTGCTGGTGCCTGACGGCCAGGGCAGCACGCTGCACGTGGATTTCCTGCTGCTGACGGCGCGCGGCCTGGTGGTGATCGATCTGCGCGATATTGAAGGCAATATCTTCGGCGGCGATCAGATGACCGAGTGGACCGTGATGCATCGCGCACTGCGCTATACATTTCCGAATCCGCAGACCGGACTGTACGATCGCATCGCCGCGGTGCGCGCGCTGGCGCCGGAGGTGCCGATCGAGGGACGCGCGGTATTCACCTCCAGCGGCCAATTTCCCAAGGGGCTGCCGCATCACACTCTGATGCTCGATTCACTGCCGGCGGAATTCCCGGCATCGGACCGACAGGCCATGAGCGGCTTGCTCGAGCGCTGGATGCCCTCGTGGCGGCTGATCGAGAAGTCGGTGACCCCCAGCAAGCTCGCCTCGCCGAAGGCGGCGATCTAGCATGCGGCGCAAAGCCGTGGTCGCGGCGATTGCGCTTGCGCTATCGCTGCCGGCGATGGCGCCGATCCGCGCGCAGCCGGCCGCCGGGACCGCCGACGACAGGCACGGCGGGCGCGGTCTGCACGATAAGGACACGGCCTCGCCGATCAGGCATGTGATCGTGATCATCGGCGAGAATCGCAGCTTCGATCACGTGTTTGCGACCTATGTACCGCGTTCCGGACAGCAGGTAGCGAATCTGCTGTCGCGCGGCATCATCAGCGCCGACGGCACGCCTGGGCGCAACCACGCGGCCTCCGCGCAGCGTGCCGCCACCGACACACGCCGCTACGCGATCAGTCCTGCCAGGGCCTTTGCCTACGTCAATATTCCGCCACCCGGCACGCACGAGGCACCCACTGGCGCCAGCGACACCAAGCCGGCGCCGTTTGCGACACTGGCGGCGGCCACGGCCGCCGAGCACGACCTGCCGAGCGACTACTATGGGTTCCTGCTCACGGGGGCCACCGGGCTGCCGGCCGATGTGATCGACACCCGCATTGCCAACTACGAGAATCTGGGTCCGGGCTCGTTTCAGCTCACCCCCTCGGTCAAGTACGACGACTACGCGGCCAGCCCGGTGCATCGCTTCTACCAGATGTGGCAGCAGCTCGATTGCAACGTGGAACATGCGACCGCGGCCAATCCGAGCGGCTGTCGCAACGACCTGTTTGCGTGGGTGGAGGTGAGCGTCGGACCTGGCGGCAACGGCAAGTCGCAGCCGCTACCGATGACCAATATCGCCACCGGCGAGGGCTCGACAGCGCTCGAGTTCTATAACATGCAGCAGGGTGACGCTCCCTATCTGAAGGAACTCGCCGACCGCTACACGCTCAGCGACAACATGCACCAGTCGGTGCTGGGCGGCACCGGCGCCAATCACATCATGTTCGGCTTTGCCGACGCCATCTGGTATAGCGACGGACACGGTCATCCGGCCACGCCTCCCGCCAACCAGATCGAGAATCCCGATCCGCAGCCCGGCACCGACAACTGGTACGACGAGGACGGCTATGCCGGCGGCAGCTACAGCGCCTGCGCGGACCTGCGCCAGCCGGGCGTGCCGGCGGTGGTGGCCTATCTCGAGTCGCTGCCGCGGCCGATCAATCCGCGCTGCGAACCGAAGCACTACTACCTGCTGAACAACTACAACCCCGGGTTCAACGCCGATGGCACGCTGGCGAGCAAGCAATCCCCGTACACCATTCCGCCAAGCTCGGTGCGCCACATCGGCGATGTGCTGATGCAGGCCGATATTTCGTTCAGCTACTTTGGCGGTGACTGGAACATCTACCGGACCGATCCGGCGGGCTCCAATCCCTACGATGCCTACTGCCACGTCTGCAATCCGTTCCAGTATGCGACCGACATCATGAGCAACCCGGCGCTGCGCCAGGCGCATATTCACGATACCGATGTGTTCTACCAGGACATCGCCGATGAGAACCTGCCGGCCGTGTCGATCGTCAAGCCCAGCATGTTCGTGGACGGTCACCCGGCGTCCTCCAAGCTGGACCTGTTCGAGGGCTTCCTGAAAAAGATCATCGACCAGATGCGAGGGCATCCGAAGTTATGGCGCGATACGGCGATGTTCGTGACTTTCGATGAGGGCGGCGGCTATTACGATTCCGGCTACATCCAGCCGCTCGACTTCTTCGGCGACGGCCCGCGTATCCCGCTGCTGATCGTGTCGGCCTACACCGAGGGTGGTCTGGTCAATCACGGCTACGCCGATCACGTGTCGATCATCAAATTCATCGAGCGCAACTGGCATCTCAAACCGATCAGCGCACGCAGCCGCGACAACTTTCCCAATCCCAAGACCCGGCGCGACAATCCCTATGCGCCAACCAACAGTCCCGCGCTGACAGATCTTTGGGATGCGTTTCATTTCTGGCCAGCCCAGCCGGCGCATTAGCCGTCGCGTCGCTCGATACGGCCGGCTGAGCGCGGGCGCGGTGCTGGCGGCAATGGCCGGCTGTGGACATGCGGATTCCGCTGTTGCAGGCCAGTGGCAGCTTTCCTGGCGGGGGCGGATCGGCACCGAGCAGGCAACCGTGCTGTTTCAGCCCAGTGGCCACACGCTGAGCGGCAGTTTTCGCACCCCGCGAGTCACGGCGCCGCTGTCCGGCTCGGTAGTGGGAGCGAAGCTGTCGTTCGCGGTGGATTTTCCAGGTCCGCCGGCCTATCGAATCCTGTTTTCGGGGCTGGCGCATGGCAATCAGATCGAAGGCCAAGCGCTGCCGCAGGACGTCAACGGCCATGCCTTCGCCGGACATGGCGGCGAGGTGCCGCGCGACTACTACACCTGGAGCGCCAGGCGCGTAGCGCCGTGACGGGCAGCGGTAACGGAGTGCCGTCGAGCTTTGAATAGGCGAGTCTGTCCGGCAATTCAATCAATTGCTTACGGCCTGGGGCGATCCACGCGATAGCCATCGCTTGTCCCCCTTGAAGTTGGCCGAGGCGCCCCTACCGTAGCCGTTGTTCGGGTGGCTCAACCGACTGAAAGGAGGTGCGACATGTTTGGTAGGTTCACGAGTTCACAAAATTCGCTGCTCGACGAGTTCTGGCGCCTGCAGCAGGAAATGGACGAAATGCTCGGGGACGGACCGTTTTCCTCGGGCGGAATCAGGTCTTTGCCGCGCGGCTCGTTCCCGGCCATCAACGTCATCCAGACTGCCGAGGAGGTTCAGGTGTTCCTGTTTGCACCAGGACTCGATCCTAAAAAGCTCGATGTGTCGATTCAGCAGGGTCTGCTCACGATATCGGGGCAACGGCAGATCGACGTCGACGACAAATCTACCTACTACCGTCAGGAACGATTCGCCGGTGATTTCCGCCGCGCCATAAGCTTGGGTGAGGATGTGGACGCCGAGCGCGTCACTGCGACCTATCGTGACGGCATCGTTCAGATAAAGCTGCATCGACGCGAATCGGCAAAACCGCGCCAGATCGAAATTCATTGAACGGAGGTATCAGATCATGGCCACAAACAATACACAGGTCGCCGGCCGGGAATCGGCGATCGCGACGCCGCAACAGCGCGCACGCGCGAGCGAATCGGCAATCCGTGCGCCGGTGGACATATTCGAGAATAGCGACAGTCTGGTGCTGACTGCCGATATGCCGGGGGTGTCCAAAGACCGGCTCGACGTGCGCGTCGATGGCACCACGTTGGTGGTGCAGGGGAGCGTGCAGTTCGACTTGCCGGAGAAGGCCGAGGCGCTGCACGCCGATGTCCGGGCCGCGGTATACCGGCGCAGTTTCGTTCTGAGCCGGGAGCTGGATACCGAGAAGATTCAGGCGAATCTGAAGGACGGAGTGCTAACGGTGCAAATCCCTAAGCGCGCGGCGCTGCGGCCGCGAAAGATCGAGGTGCAAGGGCCCTGAGCATCCGCCGTAGCTCGCCAACGGCAGGTAGCGGCCGGCGCGGGCAGTGCCGCGCCGGCCGCCGCTAACTGCGAGGCGTCGGCAGCGCGAAGAATGCCCGCGCGTTCGCACAGGTGTACGCCGCGCACTGTTCCAGGCTCTCCCCGCGCGCTGCGGCGAGCGCGGCGGCCACGTGCGGCAGGTACATCGGCTCATTGCGGCGCGATTTTGGTCTGGGACGCAGATCGCGCGGCAACAGATACGGTGCATCGGTCTCGAGCATCAGACGACCGGCAGGAATGCGCGGCAGCAGGTCGCGCAGATGCTCGCCACGGCGCTCGTCGCACAGCCAGCCGGTGATGCCGATCGACAGCTCGAGCGCCAGGTAGTCCTCCAGTTCGCGTTCGCCGGCGGTAAAACAATGGGCCAGCGCCGCCTTGAGCTTGTGCCGATGCTCACGCAGTACCGCCAGGAAATCCTGGTGCGCGTCGCGCTGATGCAAGAACACCGGCTTGCCGGTGTCGGCAGCCAGCCGCAGCTGCCATTCGAACGCGCGCAGCTGTGCCTGGCGCGGCGACAGGTCGCGGTAGTAGTCCAGTCCGCACTCCCCGGCGGCAACCACCTCCGGCTGCGTCAGCAGCTGGCGCAGTACCGGCAGATCCGCGGCGCCAAGCTGCGCGGCGTGATGCGGATGAACCCCCGCGGTGGCGAACAGCATACCGGGATGGGAGCGGGCGAGTTCAATGGCCGCGACACTGCCCGCCACGCTTGCGCCGGTGACAATCATCTGCTGCACCCGATGGGCGCGCGCCCGCTCGATCACCGCGGGCCGGTCGCGGTCAAAACTATCGTGGGTCAGGTTGGCGCCGACGTCGATCCAATGCATGGCGCTACTGTAATGCGGGATGGCGTTGCCTGATATGATCGCGCGGTGCATGACCGCCTGCCCAAGCGTATGTTGCGACAGTTGCAACTCTGGGACGTCGATCGCAGTGAGCACGGCTGGGCAGTGCGCCAGAGTGCCCGTGCGCGGCGCCTGAGCGTGCGCGTTTTCCGTAACGGCGGAGTCGAGATCGTGGTGCCGCCGCGCACGCCGCCGCGGCGGGTGAGCGAGTTCGTCAGCGAGCATCGCGAGTGGATCGAGCGCCAGCGGCGGCGCACGGCGCCGGCGCTGCACTGGCCGCTACCTCCTGAGGTGCTGTCGTTGACGGCGATCGGCGAACAATGGCACTGCAGCACGAAACCGGGCGCCGGTCGCATCCGCCTGCGCGAAATCTCGGCCGATGAGCTGCAGATCAGCGGCCTGCTTGACGACCAGTACCGATTGCGGCGCCTGCTGACCAACTGGCTGATCGAACGCGCGCGCTTGCGCTTCGAAGGACCGTTGCGGGCACTGGCCGCGAGCATGGCGGTGCAGCCCGGCCGGCTGCAGGTGCGCTGCCAGCGCTCGCGCTGGGGCAGCTGTTCGCGCCGTGCCACGATCAGCCTGAATGCGTGCCTGTTGTTCCAGCGTCCCGAGGTACTGCGCTACCTGATGATCCACGAGCTGTCACACCTGCGGCATATGAATCATTCGGCTCGCTTCTGGGCCGAAGTCGCCCGCCACGAACCGGACTGGAAAGCGCTGGATCGTCAGCTGCTGCAAAGCTGGTCGCGGGTGCCGTCGTGGATATTCAGTTGAGCGAGCCGCCGTCGCTACCCGATCCGAACGGCGAGTCGCCTGCGGCAACGGCGCATGACGCCACCCGCGTCGATCTGTCGGATGAGGCAGTGCACTGGGATCTGGGCAGCTCGCTGTCCTATAGCGAGTACCTGCGGCTCGATCGATTGCTCGACGCGCAGAAGCCGTTGTCCACCGAGCACGATGAAATGCTGTTCATCATCGTGCACCAGGTCTCCGAGCTGTGGATGCGGCTGATGCTGCACGAGCTGCAGGCGGTGATCGCGTGCGTGCGGCGCGACGATCTGGATCCGTCCTTCAAGATGCTCGATCGCGTCGGCCGTGTGCAGGCGCAGCTGCTGGCGGTGTGGGAAGTCCTGTCGACCATGACGCCGGCGGATTATTCCTCGTTCCGAAATCTTCTCGGACGCTCATCGGGCTTCCAGTCGGTGCAGTACCGCCTGCTCGAGTTCACGCTTGGCAACAAGCACGCGGACGTCATCGAGGTGCACCGGCGCGATCCCGAGGCGTACGCGGTGCTGGCGCGCGCCCTGGCGGCACCCAGCCTGTACGACGAAGTACTGCGGCTGCTGTCGCAGCGCGGTTACGGCGTGCCGGCGACATCGCTAGTACGCGATTTCAGCCAGCCGTACCTGCCTTCCAAGCAGGTGACCGGGGCCTGGCTTGGGGTCTATCACAATGCGGTCAAGGATTGGGATCTGTACGAGCTCGCCGAGCGCCTGGTCGATCTCGATCATCGATTCCAGGTGTGGCGCTTCCAGCACATGAAGACCGTGGAGCGCATCATCGGCTACAAGCCGGGCACCGGCGGCACCGCCGGCGTCAGCTATCTTGCGAAGGCGCTGCGGTTGCGATTGTTTCCAGAACTTTGGGAAGCGCGCACATCGATGTAGCGACCAGCCGCTGCGCGCGGCGCAGCCGCCGCACCGAAATCCCTGCCCGCATGCAGACGTTCAGGGAGCACCAGCCGCACATCTGTTGCCAATATACGCAGCATCCGTGAACATGGCCGAGGCCTCGAACGGAGATCGAGATGGCTGAAGGGTTGCTCGGCGGGATAATCGACCGCGAGGCGGAGGAGAAGGCTGGCTCGACCAAGAGCGGTTCTGAGGCGTTCGCAGCGGCGGTGGCCGCTAATATCGGGACCCAAAGCCCGGAAGTGGCAGCCGAGACTGCGGCGTTTTTTCGCGAGCAGACCCAGCTGGTGAAGGCCCAGCGCAAGTCGGTCGAAGCGGAACACGAATACTTCAAGCAGGAATGGGGCCCGCGCCTTCTGGGCACTCGGCTGCGCACCGGGTTCCAGATCTTCGTCGCTCTCGCCGCGACCGTCGTCGGAATTGGCGTCGCAATCATGATCCGCGACGCCGTCAGCTCACGCCGCGTGGTCATCGAGCCGTTTGACGCGCCGCCCGCACTTGCCGCTCAAGGCCTTACCGGCAAGGTGATCGCGGGCGCAGTTCTCGACGAACTCAGTCATCTGCAGGATGCCACCCGCAGCAGTTCTGCTGCCCGCGGCCTCTCCGGCGCATGGACCAGCAATCTCAAGTTGGACGTGCCGGAGGCGGGCATTTCGATCGGTGAGATCTCCCGTCTCCTCAGAGAGCGGTTCGGGCATGACGTGCACATTGACGGCAACCTGATTGAGACCCCGACGGCCGGCCTTGCGCTCACCGTGCGCGGCAATGGCGTCGCGCCAAAGACCTTCACCGGGTCGACATCAGAGCTCAAGAAGCTCACGGTCGAGGCGGCCGAGTACGTGTACTCTCAATCGCAACCCGCGCGCTGGGCCACCTATCTCAGCAACGTCGAGCGCAACGAGGAGGCGATTGCGTTCTGCCGGGGTGCGGTTGCGAGCGCTGATCCCGCCGAGCGGCCCAGGCTCCTCAATATCTGGGCGATCGCCCTGCAGAGCACCGGCGGCTCGCCCAGCGAGGCGCTGTCACTGTTCCGCGCGTCGGTAAAGCTCCAACCGGACCTCTGGACCGCCCATACCAACATCCAGAACGATCTCATGCTCCTGGGTGACGAGGAGGGGGCGTGGCGGGCCGGCGAGGACATGCGCACGGCCGCCGGGGGCCGACCGGGCCGAGCGCGCGAGTTTGACTACCAAAACTGGGACTACCTCACCTGGAACCTGCAGGCGTGGTTGGGTGCGGTCGTGGCCGATGCCGAAGCGAACGCCGGTGCGGGGACCAGTACCGGGGCGGTCGGACCATCGATCGCCGACATCCAGTCTCGACTGCACGATTCAGAGGCCGCCGATCTTGCGCTCAAGACGACCAGGGACGACCCGCATGATCCGAGCATAGCCGCGACGACTCACTTCGTGCGCGGCCGACTGGCGGCCGAGGCCGGCGATGTCTCCAGCGCCGCGATGCAGATGGAGGCGTTCGGCGTGGCTTACGCCGACCCCGCCGTGTCCTCGAACAATCCCGGCTACAACTGCTGGATCGCGCCGGCCGAAGAGGCGGCGGGGAATCCGGCCAAGGCCGACGCGGTTCTGAAGGCCGCTGGCGCATTCGTCGACTGCTATCGATTTCGCGCTGACATCCTCGATGCTCGCGGCGACTGGCCGGGCGCGCAGAAGGCGTACGCCGAAGCGGTGGCGCTCGCGCCGGATCTGCCGGCGGCGTATTACTCCTGGGGTGTGGCGCTGGCGAAGCATGCAGATGTCGCAGCCGCCGAAGCGAAGCTCAAGGCCGCGAACCAACGCGGGCCTCATTGGGCTGATCCGCTCAAAGCATGGGGCGATGTGCTCGTGAAGCAAGGCCATACTAAAGAGGCGCTGGTGAAATACAACGCGGCGCTCGAGTATGCGCCCGATTGGAAGCAGCTCAAGCAAGCGCGCGAGGCATTGGCGAAGCAGAAGTCTTGATTGGCGAACGGGTAGCCGGGGATGGTCTTTATGGCCGAACGTGACGGCGAGAACAGGGCTGCGGGCGCCGCCCCGGCGGCGCTGCGCACTCGCCCCGCCGCGCCCGAGGTTTTCATAAGCTACGCCTCGCAGGACAGCGCGGTCGCTGAGGCTGTCTGTGCAGCCCTGGAACGCGAAGGCATGACCTGCTGGGTGGCACCGCGCGACGTGGTGCCCGGCGAGTTCTATGCCGATGCGATCGTTCGCGCGATTGATGCTGCCGCATTGATCGTGCTCATCCTGTCGAAGCACGCCGCTGGCTCTCCTCACGTGCTCAGAGAGGTGGAACGCGCGAGTTCGAAACGCCACCCCGTTGTCTCGTTGCGGATCGACGCTGCGCCGATGCCGGCGGCTCTCGAGTACTTTCTCAACACCTCGCACTGGCTCGATGCGAGCGCCGTGGGTGTCGACCGCGCAGTGCTCAAACTCGTCGATGCGGTGCAGCGCCTACTGGCGCCGGCATCAACTGGGGAGCCCGGCCATTCCGCTGACGCACCAAAGCCGGTAGCCGGCCTTTCCCCACAGCTCCCCGGCAGCGGCCACACGAGTCAGCGCCTGAGCCGTTCACTGGTCGCGGTGGGCGCGTTGATGGCGGTGGCACTGGCGTACTTCGGCGTCGACAGGTTCTGGCTGTCGCGGCACGCCACCAGCGAGCATCCTATTGCAGCAGTAACCTCTGCAGCCGCCCCCATCGCCGCGATCTCCGACAAGTCGGTCGCGGTCCTGCCGTTCGTGGACATGAGTGAGAAGAAGGATCAGGAGTATTTTTCCGACGGCTTGTCTGACGAGCTCATCGACCTGCTGGCGCAGGTGCAGGACCTGCACGTGCCGGCCCGCACCTCCTCGTTCTACTTCAAGGGCAAGCAGTCCACGATCGCCGACATCGCGAAGGCGCTTGGCGTCAGCCATGTCCTGGAAGGAAGCGTGCGCAAAGCCGGCAACACCATCAGGGTAACGGCGCAGCTCATCCGTGCGGACAACGGCTATCACCTCTGGTCGAAATCCTTCGACCGGGATTTCCAAGATATTTTCAAAGTGCAGGACGAGATCGCGGCCGCCGTGGTGGAGGCGCTGAAGGCCAAGCTGCTGCCGGCCCAGCAGGTCGCCAATGCCCACCGCACCAGCAATACCGAGGCCTATAACCAGTTTCTGCTGGGGAAGAGTTCGGTAAATCGAGGCAACGAGGAGGGGCTTCGCGCTGGGTTGCAGGCCTTCGGCAAAGCGATCGCGCTGGATCCCAATTACGCCGCCGCCTATGCCGGGCTGGCCCACGCCGAGTTCTACGTCGGCGAAATGACCGGCGATCCTGCGGCGATGCAGGCTGCCATAGCGAGCGCGGAACGGGCTGTTGCGCTGGCGCCGGATCTGCCTGACGGGTATGTGGCACGCGGCTTCCTGCGCTCCACGCACTCGTGGGACTGGAGTGCAGCGCAGGCGGATTTCGAGAAGGCGCTGGCGCTCGATCCCGCTGACAGCACGGCTCAGGGCCTGTATGGATCGCTATTGGGCCGCATGGGCCGCCTGCCACAAGCCATTGCGGCGGCGAAGAAGGCGATCGAGCTGGACCCGCTGTCGGGTTGGCCCTGGGACAATCTCGGCACCTACCTTGCGGCCAGCGGGCAGCTCGCGGCGGCCCGTGAGGCGATCAGCCGCGCGCTGGAGCTCAATCCGGAAGCGATCCCGATGTCCTATGGCCTGGGCAGACTCGACCTGCTGGAAGGCCATTCGCAGGAGGCACTCACGCTGTTTCGCGCGCTCAGCTTCGAACCCATAAGACTGTGCGGCATTGCGATGGCCGAACACGCGCTGGGTCAAGCCAAGGGGTCGCAGCAGGCACTGGACGAATTAGCCGCCAAATACTCGCAGAATTCGGCCTACCAAATCGCCGAGGTGTATGCCTGGCGCGGCGAGAAGGACCGGGCATTTGAATGGTTGCAGCGCGCCTACGCACAGCATGATGACGGTCTGTCTGATCTCAAAATCGACCCGCTGCTCGCCACGCTGCGCACTGATGCGCGCTATGCGGCACTCCTCAAGAAGCTGGGGTTGCCGGAATAATGCGGCACGTGTTGCCAACGCACCTGGCATCCATGAACCCGAGCTGTGGCAAGCGCGCACGTCAATGCAGCGACCGGCCCGCAGCGCGCGCGGGATCTGGCTGGTCGAAGCAATGGGGTTGCACTGCAGGGGCGCCGGCGTATGCTTTTGTGCAGGCTGTGATTTCCGCCCCCTTGCGCCGCTCCCTGCAAACCGAGGCAGAGACCATGAACAAGAAGTTCGCCATCGCTTGGTCAGTGCTTTTCGTCGCCTGGTTTCTGGGCGGCTTTGTCGTACACGGCGTACTGCTGCGTTCCGACTACATGCAACTGACCAACCTGTTCCGGCCAGAGGGCGACCAACAGAGATACTTTCCCCTGATGATACTGGCCCATGTGATCCTGTCCGGCGCGTTCGTTTGGATCTATGCGCGCGGCGTCGAGGCGAAGCCGTGGATGGCACAGGGCGTGCGCTTTGGTTTTGCGGTCGCACTGCTCACGGTCGTGCCAACTTACACAATCTACTTCGTGGTGCAGCCGATGCCAGGGGAGGTGGTCATCAGGCAGATCGTCTGCGACGGGGTTCTGCTGGTAATACTCGGGACGATCGTCGCCTGGCTGTATCGAGACGCGGCGAAACCGCTACGTGCAGGGTGACGAGCGGAAAGCGCGCCAGATACCTGTCCCGATACCGCAGGTTCATCACGGGTATTTGAGAATCCTGCGGCATTTCAGATGCCACCGGACTGATGCCAGTGAATCGCCTGCACCTGAGGAGCCTGCCGCTCAACAAGGCGCGGCGAGGCATTGACCAGGTACGCCTCCTGCACCAATTGCATGTGGGCCAGATCGGCACGGCTGTCGCCGTAGGCGTAGACGCGGCCGGGGGCGTCACGCGCGATCAGCGCCGCCAGGCAGCGGCGTTTCTCCTCGCCGCGGCAGTTGGCGCTCGCCAGGCGGCCGTCGAGCCGCCCGTCCGCACGCCAGCGCACCTCGGTGCAGATGATTTCATCAAACCCAAGCGCCCGGCCAATGTGCGGTACATACAGGTCGGTGCTGGCCGACATCATCAGCAGCCGATCGCCACGCGCGCGGTGCATCGCGATCGCAGCCAGTGCTTCAGCGTACAGGCCGTCGCTGAGCAGTTCGGCGACGAAGCGCTCGGCCCAGCGGCTAAGGCTGGCGCGCTGCACGCCGCCGAGCAGGGCGTGAATCAGCGCGCCCTTCAGCGCGCCGCGATCGCGATTGAACACGAAGCCCACTGCCGCGGGCAGCACCAGCAGCACACGCGCCAGCCGCCACGGACGGCGCCACAGAAAGCCCCATAGAAACGGGCCGAAGGTGTCCCGCCGCGTGATGGTGCCGTCGAGATCGAATACCGCCAGGCTGCCGCTATTCAAGGCGCGCGCTTCAGGCGACGGCTTCAGGCGGCGCGGCTCTGGCCGGCGAGCTGGCGCAGCACGAACGGCAGGATGCCGCCGTGACGAAAATACTCGCGCTCCTTGGGCGTATCGATGCGCACGCGCACCTCGAAACGGATCGGGCTGCCGCTGGCAGGCGTTGCGACCACGATGGCGCTGCGGGCGTCGGCGCCGTTGAAGCCGGTGATCTCGTAACTCTCGCGGCCGGTCAACCCGAGCGACTGTGCGCTGCGGCCGTCGATGAACTGCAGCGGCAGCACGCCCATGCCGATCAGGTTGGAGCGGTGGATGCGCTCGAAGCTCTCGGCAATCACGGCGCGCACGCCCAGCAGCATGGTGCCCTTGGCGGCCCAGTCGCGCGAGGAGCCGGTGCCGTATTCCTTGCCTGCGATGATGATTAGCGGCGTGCGATCCGCCTTGTAGCGCATCGCCGCGTCGTAGATGCTCAGCTGCTCACCGCTCGGCAGATACTCCGTGATCCCGCCCTCGGTGCCGGGCAGCAGCAGATTGCGCAGCCGGATGTTGGCGAAGGTACCGCGCATCATCACCTCGTGGTTGCCGCGGCGCGCACCGTACTGATTGAAGTCGCCCGGCTGCACGCCCTGTTCCATCAGGTAGCGCGCCGCCGGACTGGCCTTGGCGATGTTGCCGGCCGGCGAGATATGGTCGGTGGTCACCGAATCGCCCAGCAAGGCGAGCGCCCGTGCACCGGCAATCGCGCCCACCGCCGCGGGCCGCATCGTCATGCCGTCGAAGTAGGGCGGATTCTTGACGTAGGTGGACTTTGGATCCCAGGCGTAGATCTTGCCCGCGGGCACCGCGATTGCCTGCCAGCGCTCATCGCCGGTGAACACGCTGCCGTAGCTGCGGCGAAACATGTCGGAATTGATATTGCGCAGCACGTAGTCGGCCACTTCGGCCGGTGCCGGCCAGATGTCGCGCAGGTACACCGGCTTGCCGTCGGCAGCAGTGCCGAGCGGCTCGTTGTTGAGGTCCACATCGAGTGAGCCGGCGAGCGCGTAGGCGACCACCAGCGGCGGTGAGGCAAGGAAGTTCATCTTGACTTCCGGGTGCACGCGGCCGTCGAAGTTACGGTTTCCGGACAGCACCGAGCAGCCGATGATGTCGCCGGCTTTCACGCCGGCGGAGATTTCGGGCTTGAGCGGACCGGAATTGCCGATGCAGGTGGTACAGCCGTAGCCGACCAGGTTGAAGCCCACAGTGGCGAGCGGTTCCAGCAGTCCGGCTTTCTCCAGATAGTCGGTGACCACGCGCGAACCGGGCGCGAGGCTGGTCTTGACCCAGGGCTTGGAGTTCAGACCCAGGTGCCGGGCGTTACGCGCCAGCAGTCCGGCGGCGATCAGTACATAGGGGTTGGAGGTGTTGGTGCAACTGGTGATCGCAGCGATCAGCACCGCCCCATCGCGCAGCTCGAACGACCTGCCGTCGACACTGACCGGCGCGGTGCCGCCGGCAGCCGGATTCTTGCGGCTGCGCTCCTCGGCCATGCGCGCGTGATGCTTGCGGTAGGTCTCCTTGGCGATGCGCAGCGGTACCCGGTCCTGCGGCCGGCTGGGGCCGGCGAGGCTTGGCTCGACGCTGCGCAGGTCCAGCTCGAGCACGTCGGTATAGTCGGCGGGCCTGGCCCCGTTGATACGCCACATGCCCTGAGCGCGCGCGTAATCCTCGACCAGCTGAATCAGCGCCGCCGGCCGACCCGACAGGCGCAGGTAGCGCAGGGTTTCCTCGTCGATCGGAAAGATCGCACAGGTGCTGCCGAACTCGGGCGACATGTTGCCGATCGTGGCGCGATCGGCCAGCGGCAGGTTTGCCAGGCCATCACCGAAGAATTCGACGAATTTGTCCACCACGCCGTGCTTGCGCAGTTTCTCGGTGACGGTCAGCACCAGATCGGTTGCGGTCGCGCCCGGCGTCAGGCTGCCGGTCATTTTGAAACCGATGACCTGCGGGATCAGCATGGTGACGGGCTGGCCGAGCATGGCCGCTTCCGCCTCGATGCCGCCGACGCCCCATCCAAGTACGCCGAGGCCGTTGATCATGGTGGTGTGGGAATCGGTGCCGACCAGCGTGTCGGGGTAGGCCTGGCGCGTACCGGCGCTGCGGTTCTCGAATACCACGCGCCCGAGGTACTCGAGATTGACCTGGTGCACGATGCCGGTGTTGGGCGGCACCACCTTGAAATTGCGAAACGCCGACTGGCCCCAACGCAGGAAGGCGTAACGCTCGCCGTTGCGCTCGAACTCGATGCGATTGTTGTCGGCCAGCGAATGCGCGCTGCCGTAGCTGTCCACCTGCACCGAATGGTCGATGACCAGCTCGGCCGGCGCCAGCGGGTTGATTTCGTCGGCGTTGCCGCCGAGGCGCGTCATCGCTTCGCGCATCGCCGCCAGATCCACGATCGCCGGCACGCCGGTGAAGTCCTGCATGATCACGCGCGCGGGCGTGAACGAGATCTCGTACGAGGGGGCCGCCTTCGGATTCCAGTTCAGCAGCGCCTCGACGTCGGCGCGCGTGACATTGGTGCCGTCTTCGAAGCGCAGCAGATTCTCGAGCAGGATCTTGAGCGAATACGGCAGGCGCGCGACTTTTTCCGCGCCCAGCGCCGGCAAACTCCAGATCTCATAAGACTCCGCGCCCGACTTGAGAGTTGTGCGCGCTTTGAAACTATCCGTCATGGTGCCTCCGGCTGCCGTCGCGCCGCATCGGCGGCACGTCAAAACCCGCGAATTATATCGGGCGCTTGCGCCGGCAGGTATGACGAGTTCGCACCGGGCGCTTCGTCATGCCGCGTTGTACTGACCTTATGCTCGGTTTTAAGGTGAGCCTGTTCGACCACGGCACCGCCCAGGCATCGTCCCTGCTGGTACAGCACCGCGAACTGGCCGGGGGTTGCCGCGCGCTGCGGCGTCTCGAACTCGATCCAGGCGCTGCCATCGGGGCGAATCGAGATGCTTGCCGACTGTTCGGATTGGCGGTAACGCAGCCTTACGGCGGCATCAAAGCTGCCGGCGCGCGGGGCACACAGCCAGTTGAGCGGCCCGGTGGCCACCGCGCCGGCCTCGAACCGATGCTGCTCATGCCTCTGCACCACGATCAATGCGTTACGCTCGCGGTCTTTGTGCGCGACATACCAGGGCTCCTGCGCGCAGCCGCGCGCCCCGCCGATCGCAAGCCCGGCGCGCTGACCGAGCGTATAGAACGCCAGGCCGCGATGCTGTCCCAGCGCCCGTCCGTCGAGCGATTCGATCGGTCCGGGCGCGGCCGGCAGGTAGCGGCCCAGAAACTGCGCGAACGGCCGCTCGCCGATGAAGCAGATGCCGGTGCTGTCGGGCTTGTCGTGCACCGGCAGGCCGCGGCTGCGCGCCAGTTCGCGCACCTGTTGCTTCAACAGTTCCCCGAGCGGGAACAGCACGCGCGCAAAACGCTCGCGTGCGACCGAGTGCAGGAAGTAGGACTGATCCTTGCCCTGATCGCGCGCCTGATAAAGTGCCGGCCCGTCCTCGAGCGCTACGCGCCGCGCGTAGTGGCCGGTGGCGAACAGCTGCGCGCCGAGCCGCAGGGCATAGTCCAGGCACAGTCCGAACTTGATCTCGCGATTGCACAGCACGTCCGGATTCGGGGTGCGGCCGGCGCGGTATTCGGCCAGGAAGTGGACAAACACCTGTGCACGATATTGATCGGCAAAATTCACCCGATGCAGAACGATGCCCAGGTCGGCAGCCACCGTGCGCGCATCCTGGTAGTCCCGGGCCGTGGTGCAGTAGTCGTCGTCCTCATCCCAGTTGCTCATGAATAGGCCCTGCACGTCGTAGCCGGCATCGCGCAACAGCAGCGCAGCAACCGCCGAGTCCACGCCGCCGGACAAGCCGACGATGACGCGCTGGCCAGTCGGCGTCCTCGCGGGGCGATGCTCTGCCACGGGCAAGCGCTTGTTCATCGAGCTATTGTAATGGCAGCGGGATGGGTTTGGCGGCTGGCGCCGCGCCGTCGGGATCGAAGATCGGGCGCAAGGCAAGCCTTATCGACGACTGGCAGAGTCTGAGTTTGACTGAGACACTAGCCGCCGGGCCGACGTGGCCGTAATCGAAGGCTTACTCATGTCAGAGGCGCGCGTTCTGGTGCCGCAGCACCGCCATCTGCCGGTGGCCGTCCCGTGATACTCACCGGCGCATCCTCGATGCAACGCGAGCCGATCGTCTTCGTCGGTACCAGCGACCTGTCGGCTCACTTTCGCGGCAAGAGCTTCCCGGCCGCGGACCTGCCGGTGAAGCTGCAGCGAGGGATCGGCAAGGCGCCGACCAACCTCTACTTGGGGGCGTTCGGCCCGATCCAGGTGACGACCTTTGGAACCGTGGGCGAAGTATTCCTGATGCCCGACCCGGCTGCGCGCGTATTGGTGCCGTTCGAGGCCAGTGCCAGCGAGTACTTCTTCATCGCGGACCTCCGGACCGCGGACGGCGAGCCGTGGAACTTCTGTCCACGCCAGGTGCTGCGCCGTGCGCTCGAGGCGCTGCGGCGCGAGAGCGGTCTGCAGCTGTATGCGACCTTCGAGCAGGAGTTCACCTACGACGGGGTGCCGGCGCATCCCTGGCGCCCGTACGAACTCGAGGGATTGAGGCGCCAGGGATTGTTCGGCGAGGTGCTGCTCGGCGCGCTGCGCCAGGCCGGTGTGGTGCCCGACTCGTTCCTCGCCGAGTATGGCCCACGCCAGTTCGAAGTCACGACCGCGCCGGCGATCGGGCTGCGGGCGGCCGACGAGGCGGTTATCACGCGTGAACTGGTCCGGGCCGTCGCCTACCGCTTCGGCCAGGCCGTGAGTTTCGCCCCGATCGCAGATCCCAACGGCGTCGGCAACGGTACCCATATTCACTTCAGCTTCCTCGACGCCGACGGGCATCCGGTGCTGTTCGATCCGCAGCGCCCATGGCAGATGTCCGACGTCGGCCGCCACTTCGTCGCCGGGATCCTGCACCACCTGCCCGCCCTTTGTGCAGTGACCGCCGCATCGGTCGCCTCCTATTACCGCCTGCGGCCGAACCGCTGGGCACCGGTTCACGCCGATATCGGCAGCGCCGATCGCGCCGCGGCTGTTCGAGTCGCACCGCTGAACGGCGTCGACCCGACGCAGCACGCCAGCCAATTCAACGTCGAGTTCCGCGTATGCGACGCCACCGCGAATCCGTACCTGGCGCTGGCAGCCGTGGTGCAGGCGGGTGTGGACGGTATCCGGGCCCGGCGCGAAATCGACCCGAACAGCCGCCGCGCGCTGCCGGGCAGTCTGGCGCAGGCGCTGGCCCTGCTGCAGCAGACACCGCTGGCCACGGACTGGTTCGGCGCTGAGTTGCTGGCCGGCTACCTGCTGTTCAAGCGCGCCGAATACCAGGCACTTGAGTCCCTCGACGAGAGCGAGATTTGCCGCCGCTACGCCGAAGTCTATTGAGCGCAGCGCGGTCTCCATAAGGACAGCCATGAGTAATGCCTTGAGCCGTGAAGTCGAGATCGAGCCGGCGCACACCGCGCTGCTATTCGTGGACGTACAGAACTACAACTGCCTGCCGGCCGGTGGTGAGTACGCGCAACTCGACGCCGCGACCCGCGATGAGCGCTATGGGTACTTCTTTCGCGTCTTTCAGGACAGCGCGCTGCCGAACATGGTGCGGCTGCAGCAGGCCTGCCGGCGCGCACACATCGAAGTCACCTACACCGTGATCGAGAGCCTCACGGCCGACGGGCGCGATCGCTCGCTCGACTACAAGATCACCGGTTTCAACGTACCGAAGGGCTCGTACGATGCCAGGGTGGTGGACGCGCTGGCGCCGGCCGGCGACGAGATCATGTTCGCGAAGACTTCCTCGTCGGTGTTCATCTCTACCAACATCGACTACGTGCTGCGCAATCTCGGCACGCGCTACCTGATCGTTGCCGGCTGCCTGACCGACCAGTGCGTCGATTCGACGGTACGCGATGCCTGCGACCTCGGGTATCTGGTGACCGTGCCCACGGACGCCTGCCTCACGCTGTCAGCCGAGCGGCACGAATGGTCGCTACGCAACAACAGCGGCTACTGCCGGCAGCGTTCGACCCGCGAGATCCTGGACGAGATAGCGCGCCTGTCGCCGCATTGACTAGCGCGCCGCTGCGGCTGCGGCGCCCGCCCGCCCGGCCGGTTTCTAGGGCAGGTAGCCGAGCAGGTCATCCTTGCGCATCACCTGGCAGTAGATCATGTTGATGATCTCCAGCTCCAGCCGATGCAGCGCGTCGGATCCGGCGGCGCAGGCGTCCTCGACCACGATGGCCTGAAAGCTCTCGTCGGCGAGGCTGCGCACCGTCGAGGATATGCACTGATCGGTAAAGATCCCGCAGCACACCACATGCGCGATGCCGAGGTTAGACAGGATGAGCCGCAGGTTGGTGCCGGTCAGCGCACTGTCGGTGGTCTTCGTGACCACGATCTCATCGCCTCGCGGGGCGAGGGCCGGCACGATCTGCGATTCCCATTCGTCCTTTGGCAGCAGCAGGTTGTTCCAACCCGGCAGCTTCTGGCTGAGCGAGCGGTCACGGCCGTCGCGGGTGTGGCAGGCGATGCGCGCGAACAGTACCTCGTGGCCGTCAGCGCGGAAGCGTGCCTGCAGCGCCTGGATGGCCGGGATCACGATGCCGTGCATGCGCTCGTGAAATGGCGTCCAGGCGTCGTAGGCGGCCCGCGCTGGCGCATCGAGCGTCGCCGGATCGGGCCGCTTCAGGTAGACGTTCTGCACGTCGATGACGAGCAGCGCGAGCTTGCCGCGCTCGAGCACCGGATCGGCGGGCTCCGGTGCCAGCGCATAGTAGAGCGAGCGGTGGGCACGCTTCCAGGACAGGGGTGCGTCAGTGGTCATCGTCGCCGCCTCCAGCACACGACCGGCGGCGGCCACGCGGGCGGGCGCGCTCGATCGGTCGATTGGCTGGCGATGGTAGCAGTGCATCGGGTTGGAGAGTGCAGCTGCCGATGGGAGCCCGTATGCTCGTGGCGCGCGGTCGCAATCACCGCCCCGATGCCCGTCACGATCAGTCGCGAGGAGCGCGTCCATGTGCGCCGATAACGCCACTCGCCCGCCGGCGACCAGCCATCGCCCGCCCGTTGCGACGCTGCGCGAGCGCGACGCGCAGGTCATCGCCAGCATCGGCCGCCTGCGCTTCTCGCCGCTGAGCCTCATCGGTGGGCGCGGCAACCGGCTGATCGAGGAAGGCGGCCGCGAGCTGCTCGACTTGTCGGCTTCCTTCGGACCGGCGATCCTGGGCTACAGCCATCCGGCGATCGCGGCCGCGGTCAACGCTGCGACCGCGAGCATGGCGGGGGCGAGCCTGCTGGCGTTTCCAAACGAGAACGCGGTGGCGCTGGCCGAGCGGCTGCTTGCGATCACACCGGGTGAGGGCGAGCGCCGGGTCTGGTTCGGCCACTCCGGCTCGGATGCGAACGACTGCGCGCTGCGCGTGGTGCAGGCGGCCACCGGCCGCTCGCGCTTCATCTCGTTCATCGGCTCCTACCACGGCAATCTGAGCGGTTCGATGAGTGTCAGCGGGCATACGGCGATGACGCACACGCTGCCACGCGCGGGACTGGTGCTGCTGCCGTACCCGGATCCGTACCGACCCAGCTTCAGTGCGGAAGAGGTGCTGAAGCTGCTGGACTACCAGTTCGCAACCAGCTGTCCGCCGCACCAGGTGGCCGCTATCTTCATCGAGCCGTTGATGTCGGACGCCGGCGTCATCGTGCCGCCCAAGGGTTTTCTCGCCGCCGTACAGCAGCGCTGCCGCCGCCACGGCATCCAGGTCATCGTCGATGAAGTCAAGGCCGGCCTGGCGCGCAGCGGCCGGTTGCACTGCTTCGAGCACGAGGCACTGGAACCGGATCTGGTGGTGTTCGGCAAGGGACTCGGCGGCGGCCTGCCGCTGTCGGCGTTGATCGGCCCGCGCGCGATCATGGACCACGCACCCGCGTTCGCGCTGCAGACCACGGCCGGCAATCCAGTCGCGACCGCGGCCGGCCTGGCCGTGCTGCGCACGATCGCCGCCGAGGACCTAAGCGAGCGCGCCGCCCGTGTCGGTCAGGCGCTCGCCGGCGCACTGCGCGCACTCGCCCCACGGCAACCGATGATCGGCGAGGTGCGCGGTCGGGGACTGGCGATCGGCATCGAGCTGGTAAGCGATCGGGCCACGCGCGAACCAGTCCCGGTGGCGACCACCGCCAAGGTCATCTATCGGGCCTGGCAGCTCGGTGCCGTGCTGTTCTATGTCGGCCTGCGCGGCAACGTGCTCGAGCTCACACCGCCCCTGACGCTGACCGAGGCCGAGGCTGAACACGGGGTCGCGATCATCGATCAGGCGCTGACCGATGTCGGCCGCGGCCTGGTTGCGGATGCGGACGTGGCGCCGTTCATGATGTGGTGAGCTATGATTTTCAGTGAGATACCGCCACCGCATTGGGGCGCGGTCGGCAGCAAGGATCGATGGCTGTACTGATCAAGCGCCTCACTCTGCTCGAGGCCCTGGGGCTTTCCCTGGCTGTGGTCGCGCCTACCGTCACCGCGGCCTTCAATATCACGCTGGTCGTGGGCGCCGCCGGGGCGGCCGCGCCGCTGGCATTCGTGATCGCCGCGGCGGCAACCGTGCTGATCGCGTTGTCGTTCATGGCGTTCACGCATCGCGTCGCGCACGCGGGCTCGGCCTACGCTTACATCACGCACACCTTCGGCAGCCGGGCGGGATTCGTCGCCGGCTGGGCGCTGCTGCTCACCTATCTGGGCTTCGGCACCGGCTTCGCCGCGCTGGTCGGCAGCTTCACGATGGCCGCCTTCAAGGACCTCGGGATCGGCGGCGGTGGCGGCTCGTGGCTGGTGATTGGCGTGGTGGCACTGCTGCTCGCGTGGCGGCTCGCCTACCAGGACATGCGGCTCGCCGGCCGCGTGATGCTGGCGCTCGAGGCGCTGGCGATGGTCGCGATCATTTTTCTGTGCATCGCGATCCTGCGCAAGGTCCACCCGGGCAGCGAACGGCTGGCGGAGAGCTTCCGCCCGGCCCGGGCCTTCAACGGCTGGGTCGGCCTCGGCTTCGGGATGGTGTTCAGCATGCTGTCGTTCGCCGGCTTCGAGGGTGCGGCCACGCTCGGCGAGGAGACCATCAACCCGCGGCGCGCGATTCCGGTGGCCCTCATCGGTGCGGTACTGCTGTGCGCAGTGTTCTTCACCTTCGTCTCTTACTGCGAGGTCGTTGGATTCGGGCCGCAGGGGATGCGCGAGCTCGCCAATTCCGAGGCACCGCTCGACGTGCTGTCGCGGCGCTACGTGTCCGCGCGCCTGTCGATCGCACTGGATCTTGCGGCCGCGACCACGTGCTTTTCGGGTGCCATCGGGGCGATCGCCGCCGGCGGGCGCGTGCTGTACGCGCTCGGCCGCGTGGGACTGTGGCGCCGGCTTGCCGAAGTGCATCCGGTCCATGGCACGCCTGCGCCAGCCATCGCCGTCACCGCGCTGCTGATCATCGTGCCGTTCCTGCTGTGGGCGCCGTTCGCCGGCGCCGGAAACTACTACAGCTACACCAGCACCACTGGCGCGCTGTCGCTGCTCCTCATCTATATCGGTGTCGGTGGTGCCGAGGTGATCGAGGCCCGGCGTGAGGGCCGGCGCTGGTGGGCGGCCACCTGCGCGCTCGGACCACTGCTGCTGTTGTGGGTGCTCTATTGCAACGTTTACCCGGTGCCGCAGTTCCCGAACAACCTGTGGCCGTACGTCACGCTCGCATGGGTTGCGAGCGCGCTGCTGCTCATCCGGCTGCGACCGGCGCTCGCGGCAGCTCCGTTGCCGGAGTACAGCCGGGCGTCGCCGATGCCGTCCGGCGAGCCGCGCGATCAGACGTAGTGGCCGGCGCGCTCGAGTACTTCGATCTTGTAGCCGTCGGGATCGGTGACGAAATAGAAGCGCGCCGACCCATTGGGCGCGGCCAGCGACTTGATGTCACCGGGTGCGTAACCGAGGCGCTGCATCATGTCGCGGTGCGCGGCAATATCGTCGACGCAGAAGGCCACGTGGCCGTAGCCGGTGCCGTGCGTGTACGGCTCGGCCTGGCTCTGGTTCCAGGTGAGCTCGATCTCGCAGCCGCTGTCCGCATCGCGCAGGTACAGAAGCTTGAAGGTCGGGAACTCGAGGCGGTGCGACTCCTCGAGGCCGAAGCCCTGTCGATAGAACCGGGCCGAGCGCTCGAGATCGAGCACGCGAATCATCGAGTGAATGAGTTTCGCCATGGTCGTTGCTGCCTCCGCCGATGTCATTTTACGGTGTCGAGCGACTCGATGTAGGCCGCGAGGTTCTCGATCTCATCATCGGTCAGCGGCTTTGCGACCGCCGCCATGACGGCCGCGTAAGTCCCCTGGCGCCGGCCGTCGCGGTACGCCTTGAGCGCGTTGACGACGTACGGCCCCGACTGGCCGCCGATCTTCGGGTACTGCGGGATCACGGTCGAACGCCCGTCCGCGCCGTGGCAGGCGGCGCACTGGACATACTTCTCGCCACCCAGGGCGACGCGGTCGGGCGCCGCGAGCGCGCCCGCCGGCAGCACTGAGGCTAAGCAGACGAGCAATCCTCGGGTGATGGCGGGCACGGACGCAGTCTCGAGGCGCTCAGTAGAGCACAATGTGCGGCAGGGCGAGCGCATCGGCTGACGGAACCTGGCCGGCGGCCACGAGCGCATCGATGACGCGTCGCCGGGTCGCCGCGACGTCGATGCGCGCCTGGCGCAGCTCGCCGACCTCGCTGGCCGTGTACGGCTTGAAGTCCGGCGGCAACTGCGCGCGGCTATAGGTCGCGAGCAGCCAGTTGAGCACCGCGGCGATGTCGGCATCGGAGTTCGCGTTGAGGGCAACGTTCGGCACCTGCACCAGGTAACGACGGCCTTCCGGGATGCGGGTGAAATATCCGACGCGCCCGGCAAGTGTCGGCATCTCGGCCGCGGAACTGCCGAGCTCGCCGTGGCAGCCCTGGCAGTTGGTGGCGTAGAGCTGCGCCGCGCGCGGCATCGGCGCGAGCGTAAGGCCCGAGCGGCGCGTCACGCTGTCAGGTACGTTGCTGGCCGGCGGGGCAGCCCGGCCGCTGCCGCTGATGCTCGAAAGCGCGATCGACAGCGCCAGCGCGCTCGCGAGCGTCCCCGGCACGCTTCCCGCCCGTTGCCGCCGTCGCACGCGAGGCTCCTATTCCGCGAGGCCGACGAGGCCCGCGCTCGAGCAGTGGTAGACCATGCTCGAGGCGCCGAAGCACCAGACGATATCGTTATTGACCTGCGGCCGGTATGAAGGCATGTCGCCTTCCTGGCCGAGACACAAGCATCGGCCGCACGAGTCCTGGCCGCAACAGTCGCGGTACGCGATCAGGTAGGTCTTGCCATCGTCCGGATTGATGCACGAGCCGATCCACGATGTCGGCGACGGCGAGGTGCCGGGCGGACAGGTGTTCGGTCCACCGCCGCAACACGCGCACAGGTAGCCGTCGCTCGCACAGTAGCGCCAGTAGTTGCAGCGCGTCGAATCGCTGGTCTGGGCCAGGTTGGCAAACGCAGAGGCGAACTTGCGCACCGGCTTGCCGGCCGGTTGTTCGCCGGCCTGCGCGCGGCGCGCGACCGGCAGCAGCGGCAGCGCCGAGGCGGCGATCAGCCACAGCCCGCACTGCGACAGGAAGCCGCGGCGCGAGCTGCGCTGCGCCGCCCCGCGCGTGAACGCCTCGATCAGGCGGTCGAACCGGGTGCTGGAGATCGGCGTCATGTGTGCCTGACCTCGCTCTGATCGCGGCCGGCGATCCGCCGCGCGGCGAGATAGGCCTGGATCGTGCCGAAGCCGCTCTCCTCGGCGACGATCAGGCTTTCGAGGTGTTCGCGACTGTTGACCAGACCCTTGGCGCGGATGACTCCCTGCGCGTCGATCAGTACCGCATACGGCAGCTTACCGACCTGATATGCCATGCCGACCTGCGGCGAATTGACGTACGGCAGCTGCTCGAGCTGGAACTGCTCGATCATCGCGCGTTGCCCGGCGGGCTCATCGTCCCCAACCAGCACGACCTGCAGGCGCTCGGCGCTCGCGAACGATCGGGCGATCGGCAGCAGCTTCTTGCACACCGGGCACGACGCCGACACGAACAGCAGCAGCCGGCTGCGCGCCAGCGCGCTCGGGCCGCCGATCTCGATGCGCTCGCCGGCGAGCGTGACCATGCTGAGCGGCGGTGCGAGCTCGCCGACCGCCGGGCCGTGGTCGCTGGTCATGGCCCCCATCGGGGCAATGCGCTCGTGCAGCACGCCGACCTGGCGCGCGAGCGCAAATACCAGCACCGCCAGTGCCAGCGAGATCACGATCTGGATCGCAATGACGTAGGGCAGTGCGCTCGCCATGACCGTGACCTACAGGCCGAGCCGCGCCCGGCTGGCGCGCAGGTTGTCGTCGAAGCTCGGCGGCGCTGGCTGCAGCACGATCTCCAGCACCGGGTACAGGAACGCAAACGTCACGACGAAGGCCAGTGCGAGGCCGCACTCGGCCGCGCCGAGCGCACGCCCGTCGGTGGGCATCTGCAGTGCGAGCGCCAGGGCCGCGAGCACCAGGTTGCGGCCCACCATCCACGGTGCGATGCCGTGGCGCCGTCGCGACGCAAAGCAGCCGCAGTCGATCGACGCGCGGCCACGGCGCAGGTTGATCGCCAGCGCGCACGTATAGGCGAGCAGCAGCGCCGCGGCGGTGAGCGCGCCCACCGCACGTGTGCGCGGCCAGAGCAGAGCGGCCGCCGCTAGCGCCTCGGCGAGGGGCAACAGGGCGGCCATCGGCGCGACCAGCACGTCGGGCAGCAGCCGGTACTGGCGCACAATGGCCGGCCACTGCTCGCGCGCTCGAAGTTTGTGCACAGCCGAGGCCGCGAACAGCACCGCCAGTGCGAGCGCGAGCGTCAGGTGTGGCAGCGTATCGAGCATCTCAGTCACCCCACACGGTCAGGAGCTGCGGCGTGAAGCCGAGCGGCCTGGTCTTATAGAGCAGTTTACCGGTCGCAAGCCCCAACGCGTAGATCCGGTAGCTGTCGCCGATCGCGTACAGCAGGGCATCGTCGTCCTGCGACACCGCGATCGATTGTGCCGGCTCGGGCAGCCGCACGCGCTGGACGCGCCTGCCAGTCGTGGCTTCGAACTCCCACACCTCGGTGCCCGAATTCTTGTGCGTCCAGTCGCCACCACGGTGCATCAGCACATACAGCCGGCGTTTCGAGGAATGGAAGTGACACACCTGCCAGCCGCCCGGCCGCCAGCCGGCGCGGCGCTCCGCCTCGTCGGTCAGCCACCAGCTGGGGCCCGCGACCGCCTGCTCGCCCGCCAGGTCCACCGGCACCACCTTGCCATGGTAGGTCACGAGGTAGAGCATCTGATGGTGCTTGTCCCACCCGGAGTGCTCGAACGCCGGGTCGTTCTTCGCATCGAACACGTTCGCGGTGCGCCTGATCGTGCCATTGGCGGACTCGTCGAAAGTCACGGTGGCGATCGCGCCATCGGCACACAGCGAGGAGAATCGGCTCGCGGCCTGCGCGAAGATGAGGCCACAGCCCGGGATGCCGATCGTGCCGATGCTCTTGCGCGCCTTGAGGTCGGTGACCGTCACCGTGGTCTGCGGGGCAAGATTGTAGGTCAGCCCATAGCGCCCATCGGGCGTCACGTCGAAATCGTACTTTTTCGAGACGATCAGCAGCCGCCCGGCCGGCAGCGGGATGTCCTCGCTGACCTGCAGCGTACGCGCGTCGCGCACCACGATGTAGTCGCTGCGCTTGCCGCGCGTGTGCTTCTCCCAGTAGGAATCGACGGCATAGAGCTCGCTGCCGTCAGGCGACACCGCGAAGTTCGGCCAGTACGCCTGGTTGAACATGCCCTCGATGCGGCCGGTGGCGCCGTCCAGAACGTAGGTCCTGGCCGCCTCGGCTGCCGGAAACGCGACATCGAGGACGAACAGGCGCCGCGCATGCGTCGGCGTCAGCGTCGCAGTGACGTGCGACTCGGCGAGCTGCAGCTTCGCGTCCGCGGCCAGATCGTCCGGGTCAGCGCCAAACGCCGGCAGCGCGAGCACGAGTGCGCCCGCGGCGACACCCGCGGCCGACATGCCGGCAAACCACCCCCGCATCGGTCCACTCCTACAGTTGCTCGTGCACCGGCGCGAGCATCAGAACTTGACGTTGGCCTGCATGCCGTAGGTGCGCGGCTGATTGGTCGAGTAGCGCACGGTCTGCGGGATGTTGAACTGGAAACTGGTGTTGTTCGCGGTGATCAGCGCCACCTTGTTGGTGAAATTGGTTACGAAGCCGATAACCGACCACGGACCATGATCGAGGATCACGTGCAGATTGGCGATGTTGTATGAGGGCAGACGGTAGCCGAAGAAGTAGGCGACGTCGGTCGCCGGACCGACGAAGGAATCGTCGACGCGCGCCGTGAGCTGGTAGGTGGCGAAGACCTCGGTCGTATAGGCGAGCGATGCACTTGCGGTCTCCTTCGGCACGTTCAGGATCGGCACCGTGCAGCTGCCGGTCACCGGACACGGCCGCGTAACGCCGTTCGGGGTGGATGCCACTGTCGACAGGTAGTTCTGAAACGAGGCGTTGGGCGAGGTGATCTTCGAGTCGGTGTACGCGCCGCCCACCGACATGGTCCAGGCCGGGGCGAGCTTGGCGTTGATCTCGAGCTCCGGGCCGTAGGCGCGGCCGTCGCCGGCGTTGTTGTAGTACTGGTAGCCGCAAGGTAGCGTGATCACCTGCTGCACGCCCAGCCAGCGGATGTAGTAGACGTCGCCGTTGATCGTCAGCCGATTGTCGAGCAGCTTCGCTTTCTCGCCGACCTCGTAGTTCCAGGCTTCGTCGGGACTGAAGGAGAGCACGCCGGGCTGGCAGTTGATCGGCGGGCCGCTCGGCAGAATCTGGTTCGCACCGCCCGGCCGGAAGCCCTTGGATATGGTCGTGTACAGGTTCAGGTCGCGCGTGGGCTCGTAGGACAGGTTCACGCGCGGGTTGAAGCCGCTGTCCGAGGCGCGCGTGACCTGGGTCGGGGTGACCGCCTGGTTCGGGTAGGGGGCATCGAGGCCCCACGAGAACTCGTGCTGCTCGCTCTTGTAGGTGTACCAGCGTACGCCCGCGGCGAGCTTCCAATGATCGTCGAACTTGTACGAGCCGTCCGCAAACAGCGCCGTCTGCCGCACCCAGTACGGATTCCAGGAGGTGAAGTACGAGCCGTCGGGAATAGTCGGCGTCGCGTTCAGCGGGCTGTTACTGATCTCGTTCCAGATCGATTTCAGGCTGCTCCAGAACGCACCCGCCACCCAGTGCAGCGCGCCGATATCGTGCGAGGTCAGGCGCAGTTCCTGGCTGAACTGGTGCGACGGGTCGACCTCGTGGTACAGATTGGGTGCGAGCGGCGCCTGCGGCACGCCGTTCAACACGTTCGAGTAATACAGCGACTCGGACGCGTCCTGCGCCTGGTGATTGAGCCGCGTGAAGTACGATGTCGCGCTGGTCAGGTCGGCGAAGCCGACGTTGGCATTGATCGTCAGGCCGTATATCTGCACGTCGTCATTCAGATATTCGCGCAGTGGGAACACCTCGTAGTGCGCGTTGTATACCTTACCGGGTGCCGCGCTGGTCGGGCTCGAATCCAGCAGGTCGTAGCCACCCATCGACAGGCGCTGGTCCAAGGCCATCGCGGTGATCGATAGATCCTCGTTGGGCTGGAACAGCAGCGTCACGCGTCCGTCCCGCATGTGCTCGGCGTTGGCCCGCGGGATCACGCTCGTAACCGGCGCGTCATAGACCGGCGTTTGGTTCGGCGTCTTCAGCGTGGTCGCGGCGTTCGGCACATTGACGGCGATCAGATTGATCCAGCCGCTGCGGTACAGGTCGCTGCCGACGATACGCAGCGCGAACTTGTCGCCCAGCGGCAGGTTGAGCATCGCACTGACGTTGCCGTTGGCGCCGCCGCCCTCGGTATCCGACACCGTGGCCTGCGCCGAACCCTCGAACTGGTTGAGTTTCGGCTGCTTTGTGATGACCTTGACCGTGCCGCCCATCGAGCCCGAGCCGTACAGCGTGCCCTGCGGGCCGCGCAGCACTTCGACGCGATCGATGTCGTACAGATCCGGGTCGATCACGACCTTGCCGGACTGCGACAGTGCGGGCGGTGACAGCGGGATCTCGTCGAGATAAAAGCCGACGGTCGGCGCCGCGCCGCCGTTCGAGGCCAGGCCGCGTGCGTCGTATTCGGTGAGGCCCGGTCCGGCCGAGCGCATCGATAGGCCCGGAACGTCGCGCGCGATGTCCTCGACATTTGTGATGCCCTGCGCTTCGAGCTGGCTGGAGCTCAGCGCTGACATGCTGATCGGCGTTTCCTGAATCGTCGACTTGAATTTCTCGGCGGTGACGACGACCTCGGTGAGCCCACCCAGGTCGGGGGCAGTGGTGGGCAGATCCGCGTGCGCGCGCGGCGCAAGATAGAACGCCGATATCAAACCCGATCCCCACACGATGGCGACGCGCACGCCAGCATGCAACGACGACTGTCTTGAATGACCAACAGGATTCACGCAGGTACGCGCGGACGTCGAATAACGGAATCTCGTTCTCATGATCACCGCCTCCCCTGCGATGGATTGAAAGAACTTGCGATGCATCAAATATAGCAGTCTTGCAGTGCTAGAAGCGCTCTGGTCGACGCGAGTATTTCGTCGGTATCGTCACGGTGCATCGGTGACACTGAAGGCACTCGATCAGTGCATTTGCGCGTGTGCGCTCTCTTGTGGTTGCCAAGCAACGCTGGTGGCCGCGATCACCGGGCAGGCACTGGCAACTGCCTGCCTCGATCCGTCACACTGCAGCATCCAGTGCGTGCGGAGACAATCATGTCGCGAAAATTCAAGACGGCGGGGCGAGCGTTCGGGCTGATCATCGCGTGCTGCGGGAATTTCGCGCTCGCCGACTCCTCCCTCGCACACCATCCTTTGATCATTCGCGCCGCGCACCTGATCGAAATCGACTCTGGCAAAGTGATCTCCCCGGCTGAGGTGCTGGTCGACGGCGAGCGCATCGTTGCGGCCGGTGCCTCGGTCCGGCACCCCGCTGGCGCTGAATCCGTGGACCTCGGAGAGGCGACCCTGCTGCCCGGCCTCATCGATGCGCACGTGCACCTGTTTCTGCACCCGGGGGCCGAGGATCTGCAGACCGTGCAGGAATCGGTGCCAAAGCGAACGCTCCTCGCCCTGCTCGCGGCGCGCGACGATCTGATGGCAGGCTTCACGGCCGAACGCGACCTGGGCACCGAGGGCGCGGGCTCGGCCGACACGGCGCTGCGCGATGCCATCGACCAGGGGTTGTTCCAGGGGCCGCGGCTGCGGATCAGCGGCAACGCGATCGACATCCTCGGGGGTCACGAGGATGCGATCGCCTTCAACCCGGCGCAGCACGTGCTGTCAAACGCCACCTATGCGAACAGCGCCGACGAGCTCGTCGGCGTGATTCGCGCCCAGCACAAGGAAGGCTCCGACTTCGTGAAGATTTATCAAACCGGACCGGATGAGATGCGCGACGGCACGCTGCATACGCCGTATCAGTACACCACCGCGCAGCTCAGGGCCGCGGTCGACGAAGCAGCCCGGCTCGGCACCGTCGTCGCCGTACATGCGACCGGGGAGCCGGGCACGGGTTACGCGGTCGAGGCCGGTGTCGCCTCGGTCGAGCATGCGCTGCAGCTCAGCGACGACACCATGCGTTTGATGAAGGAGCGCCATATCCCGGCGGTCCCGACGCTGACCATCTACGAGTACTTCTCGACGCACTCGCCAACGCCGGAGCAGAACCGGGTGGCAACCGAGATTTACAACTACAAGGTCAGGGAGTTCAAGCGCCAGGTTGCCGCAGGCATCCCGCTGGCGGTCGGTTCGGACGTGGGACCATTTGCGCATGGCACGCAGGCGCGCGAGTTCGAGCTGATGGTTCAGGGCGGCATGACCCCGCTCGCGGTGCTGCAGGCGGATCTGCTGACCGGCGCGAAGCTGCTGGGGTGGGAGCACCAGATCGGATTGCTGAAGCCGGGCTACCTTGCGGACATCATCGCCGTGCCCGGCAATCCACTCACCGACATCGGCACGCTCAAGAACGTCGTGTTCGTCGTCAAGGGCGGCGTGATCGTGAAACGGCCGTCCGCACTCAAGCCCTAGGCAGTCACGCGCGCGCAGCGGCTACTGGAAGCGCTCGTCCACCGGCACGCCGAGCGCGGTCACGAGCCGGTTGGTCTCGTTCGCAAGCCCGACAATCGCCAGCAGCTCCCAGTACTGCGCCTCGCTCATGCCCTTGGCGCGGGCCGCCGCGCTGTGCGAGGCGATGCAGTAGTGGCAGCCGTTGGAGGCGCTTACCGCGGTATACAGCAGCTCCTTGGTCAGCGGGTCGAGCGCCCCCGGGCCCATGACTGCCTTAATGTTCGCCCAGATGCGCCGCAGCGTCGGCGGATCGTGCGCCAGCACCTTCCAGAAGTTGTTGACCCAGTCGGCGCCGCGAGTCGCCATGATGTCATCGTAGACGGCACGCACCTCGGGTGAGGCCTGCGCGTACTCGATCGGTTCACGCGGCGCGCTCATGGCACGATCGCGATCACGCGGGCCGGAAAGCCCGAGCCGTTGCGCGGCTTCGGGAAACTGACGACGACGATGCCGCCGGCCTCGGGAAGCTGGTCGAGGTTTGCCAGCAATTCGATCTGGTAGTGGTTCGTTTGAAGGATGTACGACTCGAGTGAGTAGTCGTCCCTGGTGGTCGAAAGCCCGGGGTCGGTGTCGGTTGTTTCATGGCCTGAGGCGGTGATGCCGCGCTGCTCGTAGAGAAGTTTCAGCACCTCCAGGCTCCAGCCCGGATAGTGGTACACGCCGGCGGCGTCGCGGTTCGCCAGTGCCGCATCATCGGGCCAGCGCTTCGACCAGTCGGTGCGCATCGCGACGAAGGCACCCTGCGGAATGCGGCCGTGCCGCCGCTCCCAGGCACGCACGTCCTCGAGCGACAGGACGTAGTCCGGATTGCTGGCAACCTTATCGTGGACGTCGAGTACCACCAGCGGAAGTACCATTTCGCTCGGGTCGATCTGATCCACCGAGCGCAGGCCGGCGTGAAAGTGTGCCGGTGGGTCGATGTGGGTGCCCCACTGTCCGACGTGGCAGAACTCGTCGATGTGAAAGCCATCCTTCTCGACCGTATAGAGCGTCGTGACCCGCTCGTCGCTCGCGCCCTTCCAATGCGGGATGCCGGGCGCGAAGTCGTGCGTGAGATCGACGAAGCGGTGCGACTTGATGACCGCAAGAGCCTCATCGAGGGAGATCGGCTGCCTGCCGGCTGCGACGGCTGCGGCGGAGGCGAGGCACGCGGTGCATGCCAGAATTTGAATCCAGGGTTTCATTGCAGAGCCCCTCGCGGCGATTGGCAAAGGTGGGCACGGCCGGAATCACGCTCCGGGACTCTACCATGACAGCCTCGGATCGTCGGACTGCGCGGCCAGCACCTCGAGCGGCAGACGCCGCCCGGCAAGGTAATCCTCGACGCAGCGAAGTACCATCGGCGTGCGCAGCCGCGCTGCGCGCTGCGCGATCTCTTCGCGTGCCAGCCAGTGCGTCGTTACGATCGGCGGATCGAGCGGTCGGTCCGCATCGTAGCCCTGGACGGTGCCGGTGAAAGCAAATCGCAACGTGGTGTGACCGCGAGCACTGCGCCACTGGTAGACGCCCAACAGCGCCTCGGGGGTGAACTGCCAGGCGGTTTCCTCCAGCGTCTCGCGAATCACCGCGTCGAGCAGCGCCTCACCGTCCTCGAGATGGCCGGCTGGCTGGTTCAGTACCAGGCGGCCGCGGATGCGCTCCTCGACCAGCAGGAAGCGGCCGCTGCGCTCGATGATGGCGGCAACGGTGACATCGGGTTTCCAGACCATGGCGCAGGATAGCGCGCGCCACGCGCTGGTGGGCAGGCGCCGCAGCAGAAAGCCGCTCAGCTGCGGGCGACCCGGACCTCGCGCTCTTCGATCATGCTCGCCTGCCACACGGCATCGAATTCCTGCAGGTACTGGCGCGCGATCGGGGGATTGTTGAAGCCGGCGATGCCCTCGGCGCGATCGGCACGCAAGCGATAGACGATCGCGCGGTCGTCGGCGATGCAGTAGGCGGCGGTGAGTTCACGATATTGCGGCGCGCGGATCCGGATCTCCAGATAGCTGGTGAGCCGGTGCGCCATCGCGATGAAGCGGTTGGCGCCATTGCTAAGCCGCGCCTGGTCGCGCATCAGCACCCGCACCTTGGCAAAGCTGTGGCCGAGCACGAAGCGCTTGATGACCTCGAGCAGCGCGGCCTGGTCGTAGATCTCCGGCTCCAGGTCCGGGGTCATGATCGAAATCAGGCGCTGGCCGCTGGCGGCAACCGTTTCGGTGGCTGCGCGAACTTCGTCGAAGGTGCTCAGGACGTGCAGGGTCTCGCTCACCGGCCGCCGTTCGGCGAGCACGGCGGTCGTCATCGGGCCGTCTTCGAGCCCGAAGCTCGACAGACGCGCCGAGGTCGTCGCGCGGTTTTCCCTGGTGCCAGTCACTCGCTCGCCTGCGTTGATTAAGCTTTATGAGCTTTCGCAACACGATGGTAGAGACGAGACCGGGGATCGATCGCCAACCAGGTCACATTTGTACGGCTGCGCTGTGTGAGCCGACTATCGGATCGGGCGCTAATCCGACAATAATTGGATTATGTAATCGACTATGTCATTCGGCTTCGTCGGCGAAGCGACGCGCCAGGGTGGCTGCAAGACCCAGGTATTGCGGCGGTGCCATGGCCGCCAGACGGCTGCGCTCGCCCTCTGGCAGCGGCAGCGTCGCGACAAATTCCCGCAGGCCTGCGGCGTCGATGCTCTGGCCGCGGGTGAAATCCTTAAGCAGCTCATAGCCGTTGGCGACGCCGGCGGCCCGCAGCACACTCTGGATCGCTTCGGCGAGGGTTTCATATGCCCCGTCCAGATCCTGTGCCATGCGCGCCGCATCGGGATTGATCTTCGCCAGGCCACGCTGCAGCGCCTTGCATCCGACCAGGCCATGAGCCAGCGCGACGCCGAGATTGCGCAGCACGGTCGAGTCGGTGAGGTCGCGCTGCCAGCGCGAGATCGGCAGTTTGTCGGAGAAGAATCGCAGCATCGCATTCGCCATGCCGAAGTTGCCCTCGGCGTTTTCGAAATCGATCGGATTGACCTTGTGTGGCATGGTCGAGGAGCCGACTTCCCCGGGCACCGCACGCTGGCGCAGATAGCCGAGCGACACGTAGCCCCAGAGGTCGCGACACAGATCGATCAGAATCACATTGATCGCGGCGCAGGCGTCGCAGTACTCGGCGATCCAGTCGTGCGGTTCGATCTGGGTGCTGTAAGGATTCCAGCTCAGCTGCTGTGAAACGACGAACTCGCGACTGAGCGCGATCCAGTCGAGGTCGGGGCGGGCACTGTGATGGGCATTGTAGTTGCCGACCGCGCCATTCCACTTGGCGAGGATCTCGATCGCTTGCAGACGGCGCTGCGCACGCCTGAGGCGGGCACCCACGTTCGCCATCTCCTTGCCGAAGGTGGTGGGAGTTGCGCTCTGGCCGTGAGTGCGCGCGAGCATCGGCAGCTCGGCGTGTGTTCTCGCCAGCACGCGCAGCAGCGCGACCAGCGAACTCAGCTCGGGCAGCAACACCGTGTCGCGTGCGCCCTTGAGCAGACGCGCATAGCTGAGGTTATTGATGTCCTCCGAGGTGCAGCCGAAGTGCACCAGCTCGAGCGCAGCGACGCCGGCGCCGGCGGCAGCCAGCTCATCGCGCACGAAATACTCGACCGCCTTGACATCGTGGTTGATGCGACGCTCGATCGCCTTGACGCCGGCCGGCGCGTCGGGCCCGGGATCGAGCGCCAGCGCGGCGATGCGCTGGTGTACCGTCGCGGGCAGGTCGCCGGCGAGCAGCCGCAGCTGCGGGGTGACGAGCTGCCTGAACCACAGCGCCTCGATACGGATGCGCTCGCGGATCAGCGCGGCTTCGGAAAAGTATTCGCGCAGCGGCGCGGCCGTGACGGCGTAGCGGCCATCCACGGGCGAGAGCGCAGTCAGAGCTGAAGGGTCCATGAAGATGCCGCGAATCATCGAAATGCTAGACTAGCCATGATAACGCATTGGCCGTAGCGTGCCGGAGCCACACCAATCATGACCTCAGCATCGTTTCGGATCGAGCGCGACAGCATGGGCGAGCTCAAAGTCCCCGCCGATGCGCTTTGGGGCGCGCAGACGCAGCGCGCGGTCGATAACTTTCCGATCAGCGGGCTGCGCCTGCCGCGCGCCTTCATCCGCGCGCTGGCGCTGATCAAGCGGGCCGCCGCCGCGTCCAATGCGCGCCTTGGTCTGCTCGATCCGGGCATCGCCGCTGCCATCGAGCGGGCCGCGGCCGCGGTAGCGAGCGGGGCGCACGACAGCGAGTTTCCGATCGACGTGTTTCAGACCGGCTCGGGCACCAGCAGCAACATGAACGCCAACGAGGTGATCGCGCACCTGGCGGCAAGATCGGGCGTGCCGGTGCACGCCAACGATCATGTCAACATGTGTCAGAGCAGCAACGATGCGATACCGACCGCGATTCATGTCAGCGCCGTGCTGCTACTGCGCGAACAGCTGCTGCCGGCGCTGGCGCATCTGGCGGGGGTGATTGCCGCCAAGGAGAGCGAGGTTGCGGGCATCGTTACCACCGGCCGCACGCACCTGATGGATGCGATGCCGGTCACCCTCGCCCAGGAACTGTCGGGCTGGCGCACGCAGATCGAGAACGGCGCCGCGCGGCTGCGCGCCGCCGAGCCGCGCCTGCTAAGCCTGGCGCAGGGCGGCACCGCGGTGGGCACCGGTATCAACGCCCATGCGCAGTTTGGCGTCACGTTCTGCAACGAGCTCGGCCGGCTTACCGGGATCGCGTTCGAACCGAGCCGTAATTTCTTCGAGTCGATGTCGGCACAGGACGCCGCGGTGGAACTGTCCGGCCAGCTCAAGGTGATCGCGGTGAGCCTGATGAAGATCGCCAACGATCTGCGCTGGATGAACAGCGGCCCGCTCGCCGGGCTGGGCGAGATTGCGCTGCCGGCGCTGCAGCCCGGCAGCAGCATCATGCCCGGCAAGGTCAACCCGGTGATTCCCGAGGCCACTACCATGGTCGCCGCGCAGGTGATCGGCAACGATGCCGCGATCACGATCGCCGGCCAGTCGGGAAATTTCCAGCTCAACGTGATGCTGCCGGTGATCGCCTACAACCTGCTCGAGAGCATCGGCCTGCTCGCCAACGTGTCGCGCGCGCTGGCCGATCGGGCGATCAAGGGCTTCACCGTCAATCGGCCGCGCATGGAGGAGGCGCTGGAGCGCAACCCGATCCTGGTGACCGCCCTCAATCCCGTGATCGGCTATGAGAAGGGCGCGGCGATCGCGAAGAAGGCCTACGCCGAGGGCAAGCCGATCCGCGAGGTCGCGGCCGCGATGACCGATCTGAAACGCGAACAGCTCGATCGGCTGCTCGATCCGACCGAACTCACCGTCGGCGGCATCAAGGGTGGCGGTATCAAGGGTGGCAGCAGCGGCGGGGGCTGAGCTTCGATGGGGCAGGAGAACCATGGCTGCATCGGCGCCGGCAGTGGCGACTGAGCTGCCTGCCGACTGGCGCGCGCGCCTGCGCCGCCGCCTGCTGAGCACCCCCGATCATCGCCTCGAGCACTGCCGGGCGGCCGGACTGGTGCAGGAGTCCGCCGCGGTGCGCGCGCGCCTGCGCGAGGGCTGGCCGGAGTCGCTGAAAGCCGCGGCCGTGCTGGTGCCAATCATCAACCGCAGCAACTCACCGGCGCTGCTGATGACCGTGCGGGCGAGCCACCTGCGGCGGCATGCGGGCCAGATCAGTTTTCCGGGCGGCCGGCTCGAGTCCTATGACGCCGATATCGCGGCCGCCGCAATGCGCGAGACCGGGGAGGAGATCGGCATTGCGGCCTCGGCGATCGAGCCGATCGGATTCCTGCCCGACCACGTGGTCCAGACCGGTTATCGCATCACGCCGGTGGTGGCGTTGCTGCAGCCCGGGCTGACGCTCACGCCCGATGGCACCGAGGTGGCGGAAGTGTTCGAACTGCCGCTGGCGATCGCGCTGGCCGCGGACAGCTACCGCGTCGTCCGGCGCAGCATCCGCGGGGTCGAAGTCGAAACCTGGGAACTGTCCTTCGGCCACCACAATATCTGGGGCGCGACCGCCGGCATCCTGGCGCATCTGCGCGATCGCTTCGGCGAGGAAGCCACTTGAGCGAGGCCGGCGACGAACTCGAGGCGCTGCTGGCGCTGATGCGCACCCTTCGCGATCCGCACGCCGGCTGCCCGTGGGATCGGGAGCAGAGTTTTGCCAGCATCGCGCCGTTCACGATCGAAGAGGCCTATGAGGTTGCCGACGCCATCGGACGCGGCGACCTGGATCGCCTGCGCGATGAGCTCGGCGACCTGCTGTTCCAGGTGGTGTTTCACGCGCGCATGGCCGAGGAGGCCGGCCGCTTCGATTTCGCCGCGGTGGCGCGCGGGATTCGCGACAAGCTGATCCGGCGCCATCCGCATCTGTTCGCCGAGCCCAGGGCGGTGGACGTGGCGCAATTGCACGTGTCGTGGGAAACGCAGAAGGCGAGCGAACGGGCGGCTGCCGGTGTGCATGGCGTGCTGTCGGATGTACCTCGCGCGCTACCGGGGCTGGCACGCGCCGCCAAGCTCGGCCGCCGCGCCCGCCGGGTGGGCTTTGATTGGCGCGACGCCGCCGGCGTGCGCGCCAAGATCGATGAGGAACTCGCAGAGATCGACGCTGCGCTGGCGGCGCGAGAGCGCACGCAGGTCGCGGATGAAATCGGCGATCTGCTGTTCACGGTGGCCAATTGGGCACGGCATCTGGAGGTGGACGCAGAGGATGCGCTACGGCGTGCAGCGCTGAAATTCGAACAGCGCTTTGAATGCATGGAACGGCTCGCCGAGCGCGACCGGCGCTCGCTGCGCGCACTCGACGCGGCGCAGTGGCAGCTGCTCTGGGATGAAGCCAAGTCACTGACAAAAAAGGACAAATAGCGATTCAGGCCCGGTTCACAGCGCACCGCCTAGGCTCGCGGGCATCATTATGATGCGCTCACGGCGCATGGGGCGATGGATCGATGCGCGCGCACTTGACCACACCAGGGCTCGTGGGGCTGGCGTCGGGCCTGCTTTGTGCCAGCGTGGCCCTGGGGGTCGCGGGCCTGTGCGCCGCCAGCCCCAAGGTCGACACCGCGCCGGCGCCTGCGCCGATGCAGGGGCGCGCCGAGCTCGACCTGTCGCGTGAGCAGGCTGTCGCGCTGGTGCAGAAGCGCTATGGTGCACGCGTGGTGCGCGCCGAATTCCTCGACCAGGATGGCCGCCACGTGTATGTGTTCCGGCTGCTGTCGGCGGCCGGTAAGGTATGGATCGTGCGCCTCGATGCGCGCACCGGAATGGAAGTGCCCTGAATCCGTGGCACCGAGGGGTCGTGAGTGCGCGTGCTGGTGGTGGAAGACGAGGTGGCGATCCGCGAGGTACTGAAAGCCGATCTGTCGGCGGCCGGCTATAGCGTCGATCTGGCGGCTGATGGCGAAGAGGGGCTGTACGCGGCCACCGAATATCCGATCGATGTTGCGATCATCGACCTGGGACTGCCGAAGCTGTCGGGGTTCGATCTGATACGCCAGCTGCGCGCGCGCGGTAAGACCTACGGCGTGCTGGTCCTCACGGCGCGCGACCGCTGGCAGGACAAGGTCGAGGGGCTGAGCGCCGGTGCCGACGACTACGTGGCCAAGCCATTTCATTTTGCCGAAGTGCAGGCGCGGCTGTCAGCGCTGCTGCGCCGCACCGGCGGCTGGGCCAGCCCGAGGCTTGCCTGCGGGCCGCTCGAGCTCGACACGCGTAGCCAGGCGGTGACGATGGGCGGCGCGGCGGTGGAGCTGACCAGCTTCGAATATCGCATTCTCGAACATCTGATGCTGCGCGCCGGCGAGGTAATCTCGAAGAGCGAGCTGACCGAACGGCTGTATGAACAGGACTTCGACCGCGACAGCAACGTGGTCGAAGTACTGGTGGGCCGGCTGCGCCGCAAGCTCGATCCCGACGAGCTCATCAAACCGATCGAGACTCTTCGCGGTCGCGGCTATCGCCTGAGCCTGCCGCGTCGGCCGGGTTGAGCGCGGGCACCGACCGATGATGCGCGGACCGCCGTCGGTCAGAGGCAGACTGCTGGTCGCGGTGGCGTTGCCGCTGCTGTTGTTTTTCGTGCTCACCGCTTATGCCATCGACTACGTATTCGGTGAGCAGAGCACTGCGGCATTGCGCGACCGGCTCGAGGAGCAGGTGGTGGCGCTGATCACTGCGGTCGATCTGGATTTCGACGGCAAGCTGGTGGTCAACCTGCTCGACCCGGAGTCGCGACTGGATGTGCCGGGATCGGGCCAGTACGCGGCATTGCGCGACGACAACGGCAAGCTGCTGTGGAGTTCGCCGTCGCTGGCCGGCACCGCTCTGGTGCTCGGCACAAAGCTGCCGGTCGGGGGAGTGGATTTCCGTTATCAGGTCGCGCGGGACGGGACGACCATCGCGGAGCTGAGCCGCGGACTGCAGTGGGCCTACGGCGCGGGGCTGTCCAAGAAGCTGGTATTCACCGCGGCCGACAGCACCGCGTCACAGATGCGCGAGCGCTGGCTGTTCCGCCAGCGCATGGCCGGCACGTTCGGCGCACTGGACCTGGTGCTGCTGGCAACGATGGCGTGGATGATGCGGCGCGCGCTCGCTCCGGTGCGGCGCCTGGAACAGGAGATCGCGGCGTTGGAAAGCGGCGGCGCCAGTCAGCTCGGCGAAGGCTATCCGCGCGAGCTCGCCGGTGTGGCCACTGGCCTCAACGCGCTGCTCGAATCCGAGCGCAATCGCATCCGGCGCTACCGCGATACGCTTGGCAATCTGGCGCACAGCCTGAAGACCCCGCTGGCCGTGATCCGCGCCAGTCTCGGCAGCGCCGAAAGCGAGGAGCGCCGCTCGGCGGCCGCCATCCAGCTCGAGATCGACCGCATCGCGCAGATCGTCGATCACCAGTTGAAGCGCGCTGCGGCCGGCGGCGGCGCCACGCTCGGCCAGGCATCGGTGCCGCTGCTGGGACTGCTGACCGATCTGCGCGCGGCACTGCTGAAGGTGCACGCGGGCAAGGATCTGCACATCGAGATCGATGCGGCACCGGAACTGGGCTTCATCGGCGACAGCGGCGATATCCTGGAACTGCTGGGCAACGTGGTCGACAACGCCTGTAAATGGTGCCGCTCGCGCGTGCTGGTGACGGCGCGCATCGATCCAGATCGCGGCCTGCCGCGACGCCTGTCGATCGTGGTGGAGGACGATGGCCCGGGCATCCCGCAGGAACTGCGCACGCGCGTCATCGAACGCGGCGTTCGCGCCGACGAGCATGTGCCCGGCCACGGACTGGGTCTGGCGATGGTGCGCGAGACCGTGGCGCTGTACGGCGGGCAGTTCCTCATCGACAGCTCGGATGCGCTCGGCGGGGCGCGCGTGGAGCTGCGCCTACCGGGGCGATAGGCGCAGCGACCCGGCTGCCTCTCTATTTGCATTTCGACGGTTGCCGACAACTATGGCGCGATCGGTTGCCACCCTGCGCTCTCGGTGAGCAGCCACAAGGCTGCATTGATAGACTCAGGACCCCGGGCGATGACGGCCATCCCGCCGACGCGCCCAGCACGGCAACAGGGCGATGACAGAGGCGGCTAGAGCCATTTTCTTGAGCTATGCGTCGCAGGACGCGGGGGTGGCGCAATAGCCGCCCGCCGCCGCGTTCCTCGAAAAAAATCAGTCGTACGCTTTAGACGCACCCAAATCAGATTCACGGCGCGATGTCGAACTCGATGCCCTGCGCCAGGGGCAGCGCAGAGCTCCAGTTGACGGTATTGGTCTGGCGGCGCATGTAGGTCTTCCAGGCATCGGAGCCGGCCTCGCGGCCGCCACCGGTGTCCTTCTCGCCGCCGAAGGCGCCGCCGATCTCGGCGCCCGAGGTGCCGATGTTGACGTTGGCGATGCCGCAGTCGCTGCCCTGATGGCTTAAGTATTGCTCGGCGTGCTGGAGGCGCTGGGTAAACAGGCCCGAGGACAACCCATAGGCCGACTCGTTCTGCAGCCGGATGGCCTCGTCGATCGAGTCCACCGCGATCAGGTACAGGATCGGCCCGAAGGTCTCGTGCTGCACGATGTCCCAGTCATTGCGTGCCAGCACGATCGCCGGTTCGACGAAGTGACCGGCCCGCGTCAGCGTCTTGCCGCCCACAAGCAGCTGGCCGCCGGCGGCCTGCGCGCTGGCAATGCCGCGCTCGAAGGCGCGCACCGCATCCAGATCGATCAGCGGGCCGACCAGCGTGGTCGGGTCGAGCGGATCGCCGATGCGCACCTGGCGGTAGGCATGCACCAGCCGGCGTTGCAGCTCGGTTAGTTGCGATCGGTGGACCAGCACCCGGCGCGTGCTGGTGCAGCGCTGGCCGGCGGTGCCGAGTGCGCCGAACACGATCGCGCGCGCGGCGAGGTCGAGGTCGGCGGTCTCGTCGACGATGATGGCATTGTTGCCGCCCAGTTCCAGCAGACTGCGCCCGAGACGCGTCGCCACGGTCTGCGCGATCTGGCGCCCGACCGCGGTAGAGCCGGTGAACGACAGCAGGTTGACGCGCCGATCGGCCGCCAGCCGCGCCCCCAGTTCAGCACCACGATCGATCAGCAGCTGAAAAATTGCCGGCGCGCCGTGACACCTCAGGACCCGATCGCACAGCTGCTGTACCGCCAGCGCGCACAGCGGCGTCTTGGGCGAGGGTTTCCAGACCGTGGCGTTGCCGCACACCGCGGCGAGCAACGCGTTCCACGACCACACCGCGACCGGAAAATTGAAGGCGGTGATCACGCCGACCACGCCAAGCGGATGCCACTGCTCGTACATGCGGTGTTGGCTGCGCTCGGAATGCATGCTGCGGCCATAGAGCATGCGCGACTGACCGATCGCCAGATCGGCCATGTCGATCATCTCCTGCACCTCGCCCAGGCCCTCGGCGATGATCTTGCCGTTCTCGAGCGCGATCAGTTCGGCCAGCTCGCGCTTGTGCTGGCGCAGCGCATCGCCGACCTGACGCACCAGATCGCCGCGCTGCGGCGCCGGCACGTCGGCCCAGGCGCGGGCGGCAGCCACCGCCTGGCTCATGACGGTGTTATAGCCGGCCGCGCCGCTGGTGTGCACGCGGCTCAGCAAACTGCCGTCGGCGGGGTTATAGCTTTCGAGCCCGTCAGCCGACGCGCCGGCCTCGGACGAGGGCAGGTCGAAATGCTTCAGCAGTGCGCCGATGTTGGACCTGGCCATGGCTCAACCCGCGCGCGAGCGCTGCCGGCCCGGCGCACCGCTCACCACTACATCGCCGGAGATGTCCTTGCTGCCGCCGGCGGCCAGGTGGCGGCCGAAGCGATTGCCGAGGATATCGGGCAGGCGGAACGACTCCTGCGTCACCAGGCCCTGGCGGCGCTCCGGGTGCGTCAAAACCAGGTCGAGTACGGCGCACAGGCCGGCGGCGGTGCTCACCTGAATCGCCGACCACAGCCGTCCGGCGATGATCTGCGGGTAGATCTTGCTGACATAGTTTTCCTCGCGCAGCTCGCCGTTCTGCAGGCCGGTCACCGCGGCATAGACGATCACGACGTCCTGCAGCGTCTGCGGCACGGCATTCTCGAGGATGCGCTTGAGCGTGCCGCGATCCTGATTGAGTTTCAGGTCATTCATCAGCAGCCGCATCTGCTCGCAGTGTCCCGGGTAGCGGATGGTCTTGTAATCCATGCTCTCGCAGCTGCTGCCGAAGCTCTGCGCCAGCGATCCGAGCCCGCCGGAGGTATTGAAGGCTTCGTACAGCGTGCCGTCGATCTCGATTTCCTCCATGCCCTCGAGCGGCCGCACCTCCACCGCGCGGCCGTCGACGATGGCCTCGCAGGGATTGCCGTATTCGTTGATGAGCCCTTCGGTGGACCAGGTGAGCGAATACTTCAGGACGTTGTGCGGATGCTGCGGCAGCGCGCCGACGCGCAGCCGCACGCTGCGCAGCGTGTCGAAGTGCCGGATCAGCTCACCGCCGGCGATACTGATGAAACCCGGCGCCAGCCCGCACTGCGGCACGAACGCCGCCGCAGCGCCACGCGCCAGGCTGCTGACGCGACGCGTGACGTCCACGTCCTCGGTCAGGTCGAAATAATGGATGCCGGCTTCTCGCGCCGCGCCCGCCACCAACGCATTGCAGTGATAGGGCAGGCTCGAGACCACCGCCTGTACCGGGTGCGCGATCAGGTAGGAACGCAGCGCGCCAGCATCCGTGGCATCGAGCCGAACGGCCTGGATGTTCGGCAAACCATGGGCGCGCGCAACACCGGCCGCCGCGGTCTCGTCAACATCGGCCAGCTGCACCTGGTAGGCACCCGATTCGGCCAACAGACCTGAAATAAGCGCCCCGATCTTGCCGGCGCCCAGGATCAGCACCTTGTTCATGCGTATTCCCCGCTAAAGCGTGCATGTTAACATTGCTGCATGCGATCCACCGACAGCACCTCCTGGCATCCGGCGAGCTGGCAATCACGCAAGGCCGCGCAACAGCCGCTCTACGACGACCCGACGGCCCTGAGTCGCGTGGTCGCCGAACTGGCGCGGCTGCCACCGATCGTGGTCTCGTGGGAGATCGAGAATCTGCGCGAGCGGCTCGCCGCCGCGCAGCGCGCGGAAGGCTTCCTGCTGCAGGGCGGGGATTGCGCCGAGAGCTTTGCGGATTGCGAGTCGGACCGCATCGCCAAGCAGCTCAAGGTGCTGCTGCAGATGAGCCTGGTGCTGCTATCGGGCATGAAGAAGCCGGTGGTGCGCATCGGGCGCATGGCCGGCCAGTACGCCAAACCGCGCTCGGCCGACATGGAAACGCGCGACGGCGTGACGCTGCCGGCCTATCGCGGCGACCTGGTGAATCGGGTGGAGTTCACGCCCGAGGCGCGCCGTGCCGATCCGCAGTTGCTGCTGCGCGGCTACGAGCGCGCGGCGCTGACACTGAACTTCGTGCGCGCGCTGGTCGATGGCGGATTTGCCGATCTGCATCATCCGGAATATTGGGATCTCGGCTTCGTGCGCCACGCTGAGCTGCGCGAGGCCTACCAGCGCATTGCCGACTCGATCGGCGATGCGCTGGATTTCTTCCAGTCGCTCACCGGCCGCGCGGTGCACGATGCGACGCGGGTGGATTTCTTCGCCAGCCACGAAGGCCTGCACCTGCTGTACGAACAGGCGCAGACGCGCTTCATCTCGCGCCAGAACCACTGGTACAACCTGTCTACGCACATGCCCTGGATCGGCATGCGCACCGCGCAGGTGGACGGCGCGCACGTCGAATATTTCCGCGGCATCGCCAATCCGATCGGCGTCAAGATCGGCGCGGCGATGGACGACCAGTGGCTGCAGCAACTTGTAACCACGCTCAATCCGCAGAATCAGCCCGGGCGGCTGACGCTGATTCACCGCTTCGGCGCCAAGGACATCGAAAAGTCGCTGCCGCGGGTAATCGAGGCGGTGCGGCGCACCGGTCACACGGTGCTGTGGTGCTGCGATCCGATGCATGGCAATACCGAGACCAGCACCGGGGGCCTGAAGACGCGCCGCTTCGAGAATATCCTCAAGGAGCTCGATCTGGCGTTTCGCATCCACGCTCAGCAGGGTACCTACCTTGGCGGTGCGCACATCGAGCTCACCGGTGAGGACGTCACCGAATGCACCGGCGGTGCGCGCGGGCTGACCGATGCCGACCTGCAGCGCACCTATCGCTCACAGGTCGATCCGCGCCTGAACTACGAACAGGCGCTGGAGCTGGCGATGCTGATCGCCGAGCGCAGCAAACAGAAACCGTGAGCGGCACCGACGACCTCGACACACTGCTCGCGCGCAATCGCCAATGGGCCGGCAGCCTGACTGGCTCCGATCCGCAGTACTTCAGCCGCCTCGCGCACCAGCAGCTGCCGCGTTACCTGTGGATCGGCTGTTCGGACAGCCGCGTCCCGGCCAATCAGATCCTGGGGCTGCTGCCCGGGGAAATCTTCGTGCATCGAAACGTCGCCAACGTCGTGGTGCACAGCGACCTGAACTGCCTGTCGGTGATCCAGTACGCGGTCGAGGTGCTGCAGGTGCGCGACATCATCGTCTGCGGTCATTACGGCTGCGGCGGCGTCAGCGCGGCCTTTCGCGAACAGAAGCTCGGCCTGATCGACAACTGGTTGCGACATGTGCAGGACGTGCGGCACCGCCACGTCGCCGAGCTGGCGGCGGCCGGGCCGGTCGACGCGCAACTGCGGCGCCTGTGCGAACTGCACGTGCTGGCGCAGACCGTGCACGTCGGTGAGACGACCGTGGTCCAGGACGCCTGGCGGCGCGCCCAGGCGCTGGCGGTGCACGGCCTGATCTATGGACTCGAGGACGGTATCCTGCGCCATCTGGGACTGAGCATGACATCGGACGCCGAGCTTGCCGCCTACAAGGAATCACAACCCGCAGCGTCGAATCCGCAGCGCGGCACCGGATGAGCGCTTCGGCGCCCGGCCGCCATGAGCGACACCGACTTCGATCCTAAGAGCTACGTCGCGACGCTGCCGCAGCGTCCGGGGGTGTATCGCATGTACGCCGCCGACGATGAACTGCTGTACGTCGGCAAGGCCGCGCGCCTGCGCGATCGGGTCGGCAGTTATTTCAGCAATCATGATCTGTCGCCGAAGGTGGTGGCGATGGTGCGGCGTATCGCGCGGGTGGAGGTAACGGTCGTCAACAGCGAGCAGGAAGCCTTGCTGCTGGAATGCAACCTGATCAAGGCGCATCGGCCGCGCTACAACATCATGCTGCGAGACGACAAGTCATTTCCGTACATCCTGTGCCAGGCCGGCCACGAATTTCCGCGGCTGGTGTTCTACCGCGGCCCGCGCCAGCCCAACAGCCGCCAGTTCGGGCCATTCGCCAGCGCCCACGCCGTCAAGGAGGTACTGCAGCACCTGCAGAAGGTATTCAAGATAAGAAACTGCCGCGATTCGTTCTTCGCCAATCGCAGCCGACCATGCCTGCAGCACCAGATCGGCCGCTGCTCGGCGCCGTGCGTGGGGCTGATCGACCGCGAGGCCTACGCGCGCGATCTCGAAGGGGCGATCGGAGTGCTGGAAGGACGCAACGCCGAGGTGATCGGCGATTTGCAGCAGCGCATGGAGGCAGCGGCGGGGGAACTGAAGTTCGAGGATGCCGCGCGACTGCGCGATCAGCTGCGCGAGCTGCAGGAAATCCGCTCGCAACAGATCGCCAATGCGCAGCGCCAGGCCGATACCGACGTGATCGCGATCGTCGGGGAGCCCGGGCAGTATGCGATCTGCGTGCTACCGGTGCGCGAAGGCCAGAATCTCGGTACCGCCAGTCACTTCCCTGGCAGCGCCCTGAGCGAGCCGGCGGACACGCTGGCGGACTTTCTGCTGCTCTACTATAGCCGCGAGCCGGCGCCGCCAGAGGTCCTGATCAACATCGAGCTGCCGGATCACGAGCCGGTGGCGCAGGCGCTCGAGCGCGCCGCCGGCAGGTCGCTCGAGCTGCGCGTGCCGCAACGCGGCCTCAAGCGCCAGTGGCTGGAACTGGCGCTCGACAACGCGCGCAATGCGCTGCGCATGCGCTCGCTGCGCGCCGAGCTGGCGGTCGAGGGCATGCAGCTGCTGGCGCGAGTGCTTGATCTGCCAGGGCCGCCCGAGCGCGTCGAGTGCTTCGATGTAAGCCATACCGCAGGCGAGGGTACCGTGGCTTCATGCGTGTTGTTCACGCCCGAAGGGGCGCGCAAGAATGAATACCGGCGCTACAACATCGAGGGTGTCACGCCCGGGGACGACTACGGCGCCATGCATCAGGCGCTGCTGCGCCACGGGGCCCGCATCGCCGGCGGCGAGCGAGCGCGACCCGACCTGCTGCTGATCGATGGCGGCGCGGGCCAGGTGGACGCCGCGGTCAGCGCGCTGGCCGAGGCCGGCTGTCCGGGCCTGGCAGTGGTCGGCGTGGCCAAGGGGGCCGACCGGCGGCCCGGCCAGGAGCGGCTGTTTCGCCCCGGCGAGCCGATTGCGATCGTGCTGCAGGCCGACAGTGCGGCGCTGCATTTCATCCAGCGCGTGCGCGATGAGGCCCACCGTTTCGCGATCACGGGACACCGGCGGCGGCGCGCGCGCCGCTACCGCGAGTCAATCCTGGAGACCGTTCCGGGCCTCGGTCCGGCGCGCCGGCGCGCGATCCTGACGCATTTCGGCGGCCTGCAGGGGGTGCTGCGTGCCGGGGTCGCGGACCTGGAAAAAGTCGCCGGCGTTGGCGCGGCGATGGCGCGTTCGATCTATGATCATCTGCACCCGGGGGCATGATGATCTGGAACCTTCCCAATATCCTGACCTGGCTGCGCATACTGGCGATACCGCTGGTGGTGCTGCTGTTTCTGTTCGGTCCCAGGAATCACTGGAGCCTGGCGTACCCGATCGCGGGCCTGTTGTTCGCTGCCGCCGCGATCACCGATTCGCTCGACGGCTACCTGGCGCGCCGGCTGGGGCAGACAACCCGCCTGGGTGCCTTTCTGGATCCGGTGGCCGATAAGTTGATCGTCGCGGTCGCCCTGGTGCTGATCGTCAGCCGTGATCCACGCCCGATCATCGTGCTGACCGCGGCCGTGATCATCGGCCGTGAAATCGCGATCTCGGCGCTGCGCGAATGGATGGCGGGCATCGGACAGCGCACCGCCGTCGCCGTGTCGCGCATCGGCAAGTACAAGACCATCCTGCAGATGGTCGGAGTCACGATGCTACTATTTCGCGCCGACCTGTTCGGACTGCCGGTCTATCAGATCGGCATCTGGCTGACGGTGATCGCCGCGGCACTGACGCTGATATCGATGGGTCTTTACCTGCGCGATGCCTGGCCGCACCTGTCCGCCCAGCCTTGAGCCGATGAGGCCAACGTACGTGTGAATTCGATCTCACCCGGACTCATTGCCACGGAATTCGCCCGCCCGCTGCTTGATCATCCGGAGCAGTTGTCGCGTCGCCTGGCGCTGATGCCGTTGCGCCGGGCGGGCGAGCCGCATGAGATTGCCGGCGCGGCGGTGATGCGGGCGTCCCGCGCCGGCGCCTTCGTCACCGGCCAGAACCTGATCGTCGACGGCGGCACGATCATAAGCGCCGGCAACTAGTTGCCGCAGCGCGCGCTCGGCGGCGCCGGCCGCGATGCCGCGCAATATGTGAACCGCGTCGCGAGGGCTCCAAGTCACCCGGCCGCGGCCACGACTTTCCTCAAGATTCCCGGTATATAAGCCGATAGATCGAGTCGCAGCCGATCGCGACGATTTGGAGTAACACGAGTGCAGCAGAACTTGAATTTTCTCGTGGTCGACGACTTTTCCACGATGCGCCGGATCATCAAGAACCTGCTGCACGACCTGGGGTACGCCAACGTGACCGAGGCCGATGACGGCAATACGGCCTTGCCGCTGCTCAAGCAAGGCAATTTCGATTTCCTCATCACCGACTGGAACATGCCCGGCATGGCGGGCCTGGACCTGCTCAAGAACGTGCGTGCCGACTCGCGGCTGGGCAAGATGCCGGTGCTGATGCTGACCGCCGAGGCCAAGCGCGAGCAGATCGTCGAGGCGGTGCAAGCCGGCGTCAGCGGTTATGTCATCAAGCCGTTTACGGCGGCGACGCTGAAGGAAAAGATCGACAAGATTCTGGCGGCACGTGCGGCGGCGTGAATGAACGAGTACGCCCCATGGGTTACCGCCATGTCGCGGGCGCTGGAAGGTGGTGATTCCAGCGGCTTTGGCGTCGCGCTGGCAGGCTTCGACCAGGCGCGCAATGCCGAAGTTACCCAGTGGGTGCGACGGATCGCAACCGACCTGCAGACTGCACTGGATCGCTTTCGGGTCGACTCCAAACTGATCGATCTGGCGCAGCACCAGGTGCCGGATGCGCGCCACCGGTTGGCGCATGTGCTGCGGCTGACCGACGCCGCCGCCCACCGGACCATGGACCTGGTCGAGCAATGTTGCCCGCTCGCCGATCGCACCGCGCACGAGGCCGAACGGCTGATCGTCGCGCAGCAAGCCGACGGAGCATCGCAGCCGCTACAGCCGCAGATCGCCGCGTTCCTGAAGCAGACCTGGACCAGCATGGCGGCGGTGCGCAGCAATCTTGCCGAGGTGCTGCTGACCCAGGGCTACCAGGACCTGAGCGGGCAGATCATCCGCGGCGTGATGACGCTGGTGGACGAACTGGAGGCCGCGTTGGGCGACCTGGCGCGCATCAGCGGCCAGGACGCTGACCGAAACGCTCGCCCGGGTAGCGGCGCGACGGCCGGCGGCCGCGGTCCGGTAGTGCCCGGAATCGATCACGGTCACGCCGTCAGCGGCCAGCAGGACGTCGATGCCCTGCTGTCGGATCTGGGCGTGTAGATCATGACGATCGATTTGACACAATTTCATGATGCCTTCTACGAGGAGAGCTTCGAGGCCATCGGGCAGATGGAGGAGGCGCTGCTGCGCCTGGATGCAGGTACGCCCGATCTGGAGCTGATCAACACCATCTTTCGTGTCGCGCATTCGATCAAGGGCGGCTCGGCGACCTTCGGCTTCGGCGAGATCGCCTCGTTTACCCATACGCTCGAGACGCTGCTCGACGAACTGCGCGGCCAGCGCATGAAGGTCACGAGCGCGCTGTCGGACCTGCTGCTGCGTTCGGTCGATGTGATGCGCGAGATGCTTCGCGCCCAACAGGGCCGGCTGGCGGTGGATGCGCAGCGCGTCGCCGACCTGCAGTTCGACCTGGAACTCGCCGTGGCACAAAAGGGTAACAGCGCGGCCGTCACCGCGGTGCCGGCAGCAGCTGCGGCCGCAGCCACCACGCCAGCGCCGGCCGCCGAGGCGGTGCGCGGCACGCTGTACCGAATCATCTTCCGGCCGTTCCTGCACCTGCTGGCCCGTGGCAATGACCCGCTGCGCATGTTCCGCGAACTGCGCGATCTGGGCGATCTGCAGGTGACCGCCGACGTCTCGGCACTACCGGCCTTCGACGAGCTTGACCCGGAGAACTGCTATCTGTCCTGGACGCTGCAGCTGCGCACGGAAGCCACGCGCCAGGCGATTGTCGAGGTGTTCGACTGGGCCGAGGGCGACTGCACGCTGGAGGTGAGCGCGCTCGAGACCGAGCCGGCGGCGGTGCCCACCGGCCCGAGTGCTGATACCGCCGGCGCGGCGGCGGCGATCGAGCGGCCGGCAGGGATTGCGCACGCCGAAGAGGCGGAGCCGCGCGCGGTCAAGGCCGGAGACGCCGCCAAGGGCAGCGACGCCAGTTCAATCCGCGTCAGTATCGAAAAGATCGACGACCTGATGAACCGCGTTGGCGAACTGGTGATCACGCAGTCGATGCTCGGACAGTTCGGCGCGCTGCTCGACGGCGCCGCCGGCGAGCGGTTGCGCTCCGGCCTTTCCCAGCTGGAGCGCAATGTGCGCGAGCTGCAGGAGAGCGTCATGCGCGTGCGCATGGTGCCGATCAGTTTCGTGTTCAGCCGCTTCCCGCGCATGGTGCGCGATCTTAGCCAGCGGCTCGGCAAGCAGGTCGAGCTCAAGATGACCGGCGGCGAGACCGAACTCGACAAGACCGTGCTCGAAAAGATCGGCGATCCGCTGGTGCACCTGGTGCGTAACAGCATCGATCATGGCATCGAGTCGCAGCAGCAGCGGCAGGCGAGCGGCAAGGATGCGCGCGGCACGGTGCATCTGCATGCCTACCACCGCGGCAGCAGCATCACCGTGGAGGTCAGCGACGACGGCGGCGGTCTCAAGCGCGAGCGCATCCTCGCCAAGGCACGCGAGCGTCGGCTGGTCGGCTCCGACGAGCAGCTCAGCGACGAGGCGGTCGACAATCTGATATTCCTGGCAGGATTTTCCACCCATGACCAGGCAACCGATATCTCGGGACGCGGCGTCGGCATGGACGTGGTGAAGCGCAACGTCGATGAGCTCGGCGGCAGCATCGAGGTACGCTCCGAGACCGGCAAGGGATCGCGCTTCATCATCACGCTGCCGCTGACGCTGGCCATCGTCGATGGCCAGACCGTGGCGGTTGGCGACGAGTCGTACATCGTACCGTTGACCGCGATCGTCGAATCGCTGCAGATGCGCACCGCCTCGGTCAATCACGTGGTCGGGCACGGTGAAGTACTGTCGTTCCGAGGTGAATACCTGCCGGTGGTACGGCTGGAGAAGGTGTTCGAGGCGCGCTGCGGGCGCGAGCGCGAGCCCAGCAATGGTCTGATCATGGTGGTGGAGGGCGACGGTAGGCGCGTCGGGCTGTGCGTCGATGAGTTGCTCGGGCAGCAGCAGGTTGTGGTCAAGACGCTGGAGGCGAACTACGGCCATGTCGATGGCATCGCCGGCGCGACTATCCTCGGTGACGGCTCGGTGGCCCTGATACTCGATATTGCGGGCCTGACGCGCTCGGTGTCCGAGTCGCTGGCGGCCTGAAGGCGACGGCGCCGCAGCGCGCTGCGGCGCAAGAATGTGAAGTGCGACGCATTCCAGGGCCAGCTCGCCGGATCGGATTTAATCCTTGCGTTGGCGCGCCGATACACCGGGTATCAGCCGCTGCCTGCGGGCTCAAGGGCGGCTGGCCCAGATTTGACGTAATGACGGGTGGAGCATCAGGAAATGTCTAAGACAATTCTCGCGGTCGACGATTCGGCTTCGATGCGGCAAATGGTCGGTGTCACCCTGCGGGCGGCAGGCTACGAAGTGATCGAAGCCTCCGACGGCGACGAGGCACTCGAATATGCCCGCAAACATCGCGTGGATCTGGTGCTCACCGACGTGAACATGCCGCGCATGGATGGCATCACCCTGATCGCGCAGCTACGCACGCTGCCGAACTATCACCTGACGCCATTGCTGCTGCTGACGACCGAGTCGAGCCCCGACCGCAAGATACAGGGCAAGCAGGCGGGCGCGACCGGCTGGATGGTGAAACCGTTCAATCCCGACCAGCTACTGGCTACCCTCGAGCGCGTGCTGGGCAACCAGACGGCCGTGCGCAGCAGCTGAGGGATCAGTCATGGATGCCACAGCCGCCAAGAGCGTCGCGACGCCCGTACCCGCAAGTCACGCGGAGCAATACCTGACGTTCCAGCTCGCGGGCCAGACCTACGGGGTCGAGATCCTGCGGGTGCAGGAGATCAAGGGCTGGGAGCGTCCCACCCGACTGCCGCATTCACCCGATCACGTGCAGGGTGTGATCAACCTGCGTGGCTCGGTGGTGCCGATCCTGGACCTGCGGCGACGCTTTGGGTTGGGCGAGACCGAATACGGCCGCACCACGGTAGTGATCGTGGTCAAGGTGGACACGGCGCGCGGCGAGTTGACCGCGGGCATAGTGGTCGATGCGGTCTGCGAGGTCTGCAACATCAGCGCCGACAATCTGCGCCCGCCGCCGGAAGTCGGCTCGGCGATCGACTCCGATTTTGTGCGCGGGCTGGCGATGGTCGGGGACGGAATGCTGGTGTTGCTGGACGTGGTTCACCTGGTCAACCGCACGCTGACCGATCCGGCGAGCGCGCCGAAAGCGGCGTAATGGGCAAACAACACATGGCGAAGAAGCAAGCCTCTGGCGGCAGCCGCGCGCGCCGGTCACGTTCCGCGGCCCGAGCCGCAGCGCCGCCGCCGGCCGCGGCGGGCGCGCCCGCCGCGCCGCTGAATGGCGCTGCCACGATCGCCAGTGCGCCCGCCCCCAAGGCGTGCGACGTCCTGGCGGTGGGACCGGCCGCCGGCGGTCCGCTGCCGCTCGGCGCGTCGTTGTCGATACGCGAGGTTGGCGAGCGCGCGGCGCAGCTGCGGGCGCAGTTTGCGGCCGGCTCGGCCGAGGTCGATGCCGGGATGCTCGAGAGCGTGGATACCGCCGGCCTGCAATTGCTGCTGGCCGCGGCCGCGGGCGCGCGCCGCCGCGGCCTGAAGCTGAAACTGCTCGGAGCCGAGCGCCTGAACACCGGCGCGGCACGCGCCCTGGGCCTGGCCGAGCATCTGGCCGCAGCGGCCGAGATATTGCCGTGAGTGCACCGGATAAGTCGGCGCGCGCCGCGCCTGCGGCAATCGATCCTGCCGCGGCCAGCGCCAACGTCAAGTTCGCCGGCGAACTGCGGCGATTTCTGGAACTGGGAGCCGCGCAGCTCGATGCGGCAATTCGCGAGAGCGATGCGCGGGTGGACAAGCTCGCCACCGCTGTGACCGCGGTGGCGACCGACGCGCGCGATCTCGAGACCCAAGTGCAGGCGCTGGAGTCTGGCAACGCCGCTGAGGTGCAGCAGGCGCGCGAGCGCATCCGGCAGCTGGCCGCGCAGCTCGATGCACACGTGCAGGCCACCGTCACCTCGCTGCAGTTCTACGACAAGCTGATCCAGCGCCTGACGCACGTGCGCGACGGGCTGGCTATTCCGTCGGACTCCACCGTCAGTTCGCTGGATCCGGCACGATCCGACTGGAACTCCATGCTGGAGCAGGTACGGTCGCGCTACAGCATGGTCGAGGAGCGGGTACTGTTCGACTTCATGATGCGCGGCCTGAGCGCCGACCAGATGCTCAAGGCGCTGACCGGTCTGCGGGCGGCGGCTGCGCCCGGCGAACTCGAAGTCTTCTAAAAGCCGACCGACGTGGCCGGAGAGAATTATGCCATGGCCGGAGCGGCTGACAGCACGCTGCTTCGCGAATACGCGCTGTCTGACGACGACTTCCAGCGTATACGCCGCCTGGTGCGCACTCGCCTCGGCATCGCGCTCGCCCAATCCAAGCGTGAGCTGGTGTACGGCCGCCTGAGCCGGCGCCTGCGTGCGCTCAAGCTGCGCGATTTCAGCGCCTATCTGCAGCGCCTTGAATCCGGCGACGCCGAGGAGCTGCAGCATTTCTGCAATGCCATCACCACTCACCTGACATCGTTCTTCCGCGAGCGCCATCATTTCGAGTTCCTGGCCCAGCAGCTGCTGCCGGCGCTCGAGCGCGGCAACGGCGGCAGGCGTCGCATGCGCATCTGGTCCGCCGGCTGCTCGACCGGAGAGGAGCCGTATTCGATCGCGATGGTGCTGCTTGAGCAGTTGCGCCATCTGCGCCACTGGGATATCCGGATCCTCGCGACCGATATCGACACCAATGTCCTGAGCCACGCGCGCGCCGGGCTCTACAGCGCCGAGCGGCTGGAGACGATGGATCGGGAACGAGTGCTGCGCTGGTTCGAACCGGCCCAGGATGCACGCCAGTTCATGGTGCGCGACGAGCTCAAGCAGCTGGTGCACTTCAAGACGCTCAATCTGATGGATGACTGGCCGATGAAGGGGCCGATCGACATCATCTTCTGCCGCAATGTCGTGATTTATTTCGATCGCGAAACCCAGCGTCAGATCGTCGCGCGCATGGCGGCGCTGCAGCGTCCACACGATTACCTGATCCTGGGACATTCCGAGTCGCTACTGCAGGTAAGCACGCAGTATCAGTTGGTGCGCGACACCATCCACCGCAGGTTGCCATGATGAGCTCGCCGTCCCGTGCGCCATCGCCGGCGTCGAGCCAGTTCAGCCATATCCAGCGCCGCTTCGACGCCCGGCTCGACGCCGTGGTGGCGACGCTGCATCCGGGGGATTACTACGTCGCCAACACGGGCGAGCTGATCGGGACCGTGCTCGGCTCGTGCGTCTCGGCGTGCGTACGTGACAGTCGCCTGCGCATCGGCGGGATGAATCATTTCATGCTGCCGGTGGATCGCTCGGAGGGCACCAGCGCCTGGGGCAACACCGCCAGCGCCTCGACGCGCTTCGGCAACGTCGCGATGGAGCGACTGATCAACGAGATTCTCAAGCTCGGCGGCCGGCGCGCCGATCTCGAGGTCAAGCTGGTCGGCGGCGGCAAGGTGCTTGATTCGCTGAGCGACGTCGGCGCGCGCAACATCCGCTTCGTCAAGGAGTACGTGCAGGCTGAAGGCTTCAGGGTGGTCGGCGCGGATCTCGGCAGCCTGTATCCACGCAAGGTGCTGTACAACCCGGCGACCGGAAGCGCCCAGGTCAAGCGTCTGGCGCGCACCGATGGCCGCGTGGTCGCGGATGAGACGCGCTACATGCGCGATATCGACGCCGCTCCGGTCGGCGGCGACATTGAACTGTTCTGACAACCACAGATAACAGGAAGATATCTATGGACCACGACACCTCTACCGGCAAGCGCATCAAGGTGCTGATCATTGACGATTCGGCGCTGGTACGTGCCCTTCTCACCAGGATTCTCGGGGCCGACAAGGCGCTGCAGGTCGTCGGCACCGCGCCCGATGCCTTCATCGCACGCGAGAAGATAAAGTCACTGAATCCGGACGTGCTGACGCTCGATGTCGAGATGCCGCGCATGGACGGACTGCAGTTCCTGCGCAATCTGATGCGGCTGCGACCGATGCCGGTGGTCATGTGCTCGTCGCTGACCGAGCGCGGCGCCGACGTCACGCTGGCGGCGCTGGAACTGGGTGCCATCGACTTTGTCACCAAGCCGAAGGTCGACGTTGCCCACGCCCTGGAAGCCTATGCCGCCGAACTGATCGGCAAGGTCAAGGTGGCGGCGGTGGCGAAGGTAGTGCCGCTGTTTCAACGGCCGCCGGCGCCGAACCAGGCCGGCAGTGCGTACAGGAGCCGACCGGAACTACGCTTTCGCACCACCGATCAGATCGTTGCCATCGGTGCTTCCACCGGCGGTACCGAGGCGATCCGCCAGGTGCTCGAGCGGCTGCCACCGGACGCACCCGGCATCGTGATCAGTCAGCACATCCCCAGGGCCTTCAGCGCGCCGTTTGCAGCGCGCCTGAATGCCTGCTCGCAGCTTACCGTGCAGGAGGCCGAGGACGGCGCGCTGATCATGCCGGGCCATGCCTATATCGCCCCCGGCGACCGGCATCTGCTGGTGCAACACGACGGCGCGCGCTATCGCTGCCGCCTGTCAGAGGATGCACCGATCAATCGCCACCGCCCGAGCGTCGACGTGCTGTTCCGCTCGGTGGCAGAGCAGGTCGGCCAGAACGCCGTGGGGGTGATTCTGACCGGCATGGGGGCGGACGGGGCCCGCGGGCTCAAGGAGATGCGCGATCGGGGCGCGTTCACGATCGCCCAGGACGAAAAGAGCAGCGTGGTCTGGGGCATGCCCGGCGCATCGGTCGCGCTCGGTGCAGTCGATCGCATCCTGCCGATCGATCAGATCGCCGAAGGCCTGGTGCGGCTGGGCGACGCGCGGGAAGAGCGACGTGCCGCCGGAAGCTGAACATATGCCCGCTCGCAGCATCAAGTTTTGCGCTGCGCGGCCGAAAACGTGCTCAGGAATCGCCCGGATTGCGGCGCTTGCGGCGCGTGCCAGGCAGCAATGTGACGCAGTTCTCACGCCGGACGCGCCTGACTGTCAGTTGGAGATGCATCCATGACCCGTTGGATCCGCAGCCTGAACTTCTCCACCAAGCTGGTGATCATCGCGATTGCGGCAATGGTGCCGGTGATCGTGCTGACCGTGCTGTTCCTGTCCGAAAAGCACAACAACATCAAGGTAGCGGCGCGCGAGCTGGCGGGTCTGCACCGCTACCAGGGACTCGAGCTGATGCTGTTGCCCCTTGGCATGCACGAGGTGTGGAGCGCGGCGGCGGCGGCCGGCGAGGGCGTGGCTGAGAAACTGCAGGCGGCGAGCGCGGATGTGACGCGCGCCATGACCCAGCAGGACAGTGCCAACGATGACTACGGCGCTGCCGCGGGTGAGGATGGGCGGCGCTGGAACGAGGTGAGGTATTCCTGGAACGCGCTCGTCAGCATCAAGTCCACATCGACCGCCGACGTCATTCGCGCGCACAACCAGCTGCGGCAGAAGATTCTCGATTACCGCGACTACATCTCGACCACCTCCGGCCTGGTGCTCGACGGCGATTCGGTCGGGTCGTTCTTCATCGATGCCGCGGTCATGCGCATCCCCAACTACGAGAGTTACCTCACCGAGCTGCGCTCGCGTGCCGCCGGCGTGGGCGCTGCCGGCAAGTCGACCATGGCCGATATGCAGGAGATCACCCGGACCGAGGTACTGGCGCAGCGTGCGCTCGACGATATCGACGCCGACATCCGGCATGCGGCGGAAGGCGGCGGCGCCGGCGACGCCGTGCGCGCCGGGGCCGAGCAGTCGGTATCGCAGGTCAGGAGCGCGTTCGAGGCTTTCGGCAGGTATGTGCACCAGAACGTCATCAGCGGCAGCACCAGCGATCCGCTCGATGATGTAGTCAAGAACGCCGCACAGCTCACTACAGCGATCAGCAATCTGCATGCCTCGATGCAACAGGCGGCGCAGAAGCGTCTGCAGTACAGGCTTGAGGATCTGCGCGGCACGCGCAACCACATGCTGCTGCTGGTGGCCGCTGCACTGCTGGTCGGCCTTGGTTGCGTTGGCGTGGTGATCTGGACCACGGTGGGCGGCATGAACGAGGCGGTGACGGTGGTGTCGCGCCTGGCCGAGGGTGACTACACCCACGACATTGCGGTGCATGGCAGCGACGAGCTGGCGCGCACCATGCGGGCACTGCAGATCATGCAGAGGAAGCTCAGCGGCGTATTGAGCGGAGTCAAGGAGAGCTCGCTGACGGTGGCGACCGCGGCGCGCCAGATCAACGCCGGCACATCGGACCTGTCCGCGCGTACCGAGCAGCAGGCCGCGAACCTTGAGGAGACCACCTCTTCGATGGAGGCAATGACCTCGACCGTGAAGCAGAACGCCGACAACGCCAAGCTTGCGAACAAGCTGGCGCAGGCAGCTCGCGATCAGGCGGAACAGGGCGGTTCGATCGTCGAGCGCGCGGTTGCCGCGATGGGCGCAATCGATGTCGCCAGCAAGAAGATCGCCGACATCATCTCGGTGATCGATGAAATCGCATTCCAGACCAACCTGCTGGCGCTCAACGCCGCGGTGGAAGCCGCGCGCGCCGGGGATCAGGGCCGCGGGTTTGCGGTAGTGGCCAGTGAAGTGCGCAGCCTCGCGCAGCGCAGTGCCTCGGCCGCCAAGGAAATCAAGGACCTCATCCACGACAGCGTCAGCAAGGTCGGCGAGGGCAGCCGCCTGGTGAGCGAGTCCGGACAGCACCTGGGCGAGATCGTGGCTTCGGTCAAGAAGGTGAGCGACGTGGTCGGCGAGATATCGAACGCCAGCCAGGAACAGGCCGCCAGCGCCGAAGAGATCAGCCGCGCCGTGCTGCAGATGGACGAGAGCACGCAGCAGAATGCCGCCATGGTGGAGGAGGCCAGCGCTGCGGCGGCCTCGATGAACGATCAGGCCGCACGGCTGTCGCAGCTCACGGCCTACTTCAAATTACGCGAGGGCTACACCGGCGCGCCGGGCAGCGCGGAATTCATCGCCATGCCGAGCGCGGTCGCGACGGCGGCCGCCGCCAGGAAGCGCGAGCCGGTGGTGACCACCGAGCGTCGCACCGCCGCGCGTCCGTGGTCGAAGGGCGTGCCGGCGCCGGCGCCGGCGCCGTCCAAGGCCGCCGCTCCCAAGGCCGCCGCTGCAAAGCCAGCTGCCGGCTCGAGCGCGGGCAACGATTGGAGCGAGTTTTAGCAGTGGCGCGCATGGGATGAAATCATGACGGTCGCGCACAATCCCGATCCGGCGCCGAACACGGCTATGCAGCGCGATGCCAGCATGGATGCGTTCGAATTCGTGCGCGAGCTGGCGACCGAGCTGTCCTCGAGCACCATCGAGTTGCCGAGTTTTCCGGACGTCGCGCTGCGGGTGCAGAAGGTGCTGTCGGAGGACTGCGCCAGCTCGGAGCGCGTGGTGCGGGTGCTCGGTGCCGAGCCGATGCTCGCCACCCGCGTGCTGTCGATGGCAAACTCAGCTGCACTCAATCCCGGCGGTAAGCCGGTGACGGAACTGCGCGCCGCGGTCACTCGCCTCGGGTTCGATGCGCTGCGCGCGGCCGCGGTCGGCTTTGCGATGGCGCAGTTACGCCGCGCCAAGGCGTACGCAGGCATCGAGCGTCACCTGAACGTGCTCTGGCAGCACAGCGTGCTGGTGGCATCGCTGTGCTTCGTGGTAGCGCGGCGGGCGAACAAAGTCAACCCGGACATGGCGATGCTTACCGGCCTGGTGCACGGGGTCGGCAAGCTTTATATCCTCACCCACTCGATGCGCCATCCGGCGCTGTTCGGCGACCAGACCATGTACCAGCGCATCGTTCGCGACTGGCACGGCAACATCGCCAAGGCGCTGCTCGAGAGCTGGTTCCTGGCCGATGAGATCGTCAACGCGGTCAGCAGCTACGAGGACAGTGCGCGCGAGCTGCGCGGCACCAGCGCCGCGCTGGCGGACGTGCTGGAAATCGCCGACATGCTGTCGATGTGCAAGGATTCGCCGGAACTCATTCGCACCCGCCTCGCCGACCGTAAGGCGGCCGTGCACCTCGGCCTCGATGCCGATATCTGCCGGGAATTGGTCGGCGAGTCGGCCGAGGAGCTGGCGGCGCTGCGTAGCGCCCTCGGGCAATAGCACGCACCCCGGCAGGCAGCTGCCGCAATCGCCAAAGTCGGCCATGCCGTTCGGGTAGGATGGCCTGGCAATGCAATCTGATTTCTCCGGCGCCGCATCGAAGGCCCTCGGATTCCGCGAATTTGTCGCCCTGGCGGCCGCCCTGATGGCGACCCAGGCGATCGCCGTGGACACCATGTTGCCGGCGCTACCTACCATCGCCGCCGCGCTCGGCCTGCGCAACGAGAATCACAGCCAGTGGATCGTGACCGCCTACCTGGCAGGCGTTGGCTGCGGACAGCTGTTCTGGGGATTGTTCTCCGACCGCTACGGCAGGCGGCCGGTGCTGCTCATTGGATTGTCCGTCTACGTGCTGGCCGCAGTGCTGACCGGCCTGTCGAGCAGCTTCGTCACACTGCTGGGCTGGCGCTTTGCTCACGGCCTGGCCGCCGCCAGCGTGGTGGTGTCGCGCTCGGTGATTCGCGATCTTTACTCCGGGCGCTACATGGCGCGCGTCATGTCGCTGACCTTCATCGTGTTCCTGACGGTGCCGGTGCTCGCTCCCAGTCTCGGCCAGCTGATCCTGTGGCTGGCGCCGTGGCGATTCGTGTTCCTGATCTTCGGCGTGTTCGCCGCGGCGGTGTTTCTGTGGGTGCTGCTGCGGCTGCCGGAGACACTGCACCCGGAATACCGTCTGATCCTGAGCCGCGATCGCATCGTGCACGCAATCGCACTGGTGCTCGGCAACCGTACCTCGCTGTGCTACACGCTGGCGATGACGGTCATGTTCGGATCCATCCTGGCGTACGTCGGCATGGTGCCGCAGATCTTCGAGGACGTATTTCAGCGCCCAGCCCTGATGCCCGGCATCTTTGCGCTGTGCGCATCGTCTATGGGCGTCACCGCATTCCTGAATTCGAGGATCGTCGAGCGCGTCGGCATGCGCATCATTTCGCACCTCGGACTGCTGGTGTTCATCACCATTACCGGACTGCACGTTCTGATCGCGGGGCTCGGCCTGGAGAGCCTGTGGACGTTCGTGATCCTGCAATCGACGACCATGGCCTGCCTCGGCCTGACGGCGTCGAACTTCGGTGCCATGGCGATGGAGCCGGTCGGCTCGGTGGCCGGCATCGGCGCCTCGCTGCAGGGATTCATCACCACCTTCGGTGGCGCGGTGGTCGGCGCGCTGATCGGGCGGCGCTTCAACGGCGCGACGCTGCCGCTGGCCACGGGCGCGTTCGCCTGCGGCCTGTCGAGCCTGCTGTTCGTGCTGCTGGCGGAACGATGGCGCCTGTTCCGGCCGCATCATGCCGGCGCGGTGACGGTCGAGCGTGCCGGAAACTAGTGCGATGCTCTGTCACCTATTCGCGGCGACGGCCTGCTGTATCTTCGCAGGCGCGCAGATTGCAGCCTTGTCCCAACCGCTTCCTTTCTTAGCATATCCTGTCCTGGTTGCCACGTTCGTGGAGTGGATTGTGACGATATTGCGGGACCGTGCCGCCGTGGCTCGCCCGTCCGTGTGAAGCTATGAAGGCAGAATGTTGGCCACAGATGTCAGTAGGTTAGTCGTAGTCGTCAGCCAAGGATAGCGTGGGAGATGTCTTGCCAGTACGAGAGATGGTGAATATATGTGTAGGTGACGATGGTCTGGCCAGCGATGAACAGTGGTAGCGCGAAGAGGTAGATTCGGTGGATGTGGCGATCGACGATGAGGTCACGAGCCACACCAAACAAAATTAGGATATCGACGCCAGCATAGAAATAGTCGGAGGGAAACAGCCACCACTCAGGAAAGCGGCCGAAGCCTGCGGCGGTGAGCGCGCAGGTCGCGATGAAAATCAGGCGGCGATGATATTCGGGCTTCTTGCGCCAGTAGATAGCCAGGGCTAGCGTACTTCCGAAGCAAAGCATGTCGAATAGCGGGATCATCAGACCGAAATCAGTGTCGCTCTGGTGCAATTGAACCGCATTGAATCGAGCCATGGTGATGGCCGTGGTAACGCCAAGCATGAGCATTGTGGCGGCCAAGCCTGCACCGAACCGGCCGATCCGGCGGTGCCATTTCACGTTTCGCGTTCGGACCAATAAGGATTGCAGGGGAAAAAAGCCAAGCCAGGCGGTAAAGATGGCGGCATGCAAATAGAGGATAGACGGTCGAGGTATGACGGGATGAATCAAGTTCTTTCCGACCGTACGGCTGAATCCATAAGCGACGACGGCAGTAATCGGGAAAGACATTAGGAAATAAAAATACCTGTCGAGCAAGTTGCCACGCCTGACGGTCATGCAATCCCCTCTATCTGGGTCGACATCCTAATTCAGTTATGCCAACTGAGGCGGGTAGAAGTACGTGGAATACCGTAATGGTTCCATCAGGCTTCAGGACACGTTTCAGCGCCTGCAACGCCGCGATCGGATGATCCAAATGCTCGAGCACGAAGCACTCAAAAACATGATCGAATGACCTCTGGGGAAAGGGAGGGTAAGTCGAAGATATCTGCTCGGCAAACAGTTGCGTTGCCAACAGCGGCCGCACGCACAGCCCTCTTCGTTTCCTCAACGGAAGCCTCGGACACGTCTATCGAGGTTACCAGCGCGTTTGGGCTATTGGACGCGAGGGTAACCGTCTGCGCTCCGACACCGCACCCGGCCTCCAATACGAGGCTTCCGTCCGGGTAGGTCGTATCTGAATGCAAAAGCTCTGACAGTGTGGACGCCTGGTCTTGAAGGAGCTGATTCTCTCTTGAGCCATAACCGTGCACGTAACCGCCAACCATTTTGCCTCCGCCGTCTTGACGCCTACCGACCTCAGGTCCGCGTCCGTAGGCTACCGCAAACCAGCCGCTCTCGAGTATCAGCAACGGGTTCAATCTGCGGCATTCGATAACACATGGCTTAATGAAAATCGCGCGAGTCGCGGCGTATTCCTTGCAGCCACGCCGAGCCATCGTGCAGGCGCTGCGCGATCACGTGCGCGACGCGATCGCGCCTCTGCAGCGTGCCTTCGACCACCAGCAGGCTCGATTCGAGCGCGCAGCGGCGCTGCGCGGCGAATAGCTTCGGCCACAGGATGATATTGACGATGCCGGTCTCATCCTCCAGCGATGCGAACACCACGCCTGCGGCGGTCGCCGGTTGCTGCATGTGCGTCACCAGGCCTCCGACCCGCACGCTGCTGCCATCGGCGAGCTGCTGCAGATCGCTGCTGCTGCGAAAGCCCCTGCGCGCGAGCCCCGGGCGCAGCAGCGCCAGCGGATGACGGCCGGTGGTCAGGCCCAGGTGGCGGTAGTCAGCCAGGATATTCTGGCTCTCGGTCGGTGCCGGCAGCGTCGCCGCAGCTTCCCTGGCCGATAGGCCGGCGATCAGACCGGGCAGCCGCTCCACGCCCAGCGCCTGCCAGCTGGCGTCATGGCGGTGCGCGCTCAGGGCGCTGAGCGCGCCGGCGGCGGCCAGCGCCTGGATCGAGCGCCGCGACAGTTGCGCGCGCGCGGCCAGCTGATCGATGTCGGCAAAGCGTTGCTGCGCGCGTTCGGCCACCAGGCGCTCGGCATCGGCGCGTGGCAGGCCGCGCACCAGCCGCAATCCCAGACGCAGCGCGGGCTGCTCCTGCGGCACGCCGGCGTGCGGCTCGAGCGTGCAGTCCCAATCGCTGATGCTCACATCGACCGGCAGCACCGGCACGCCGCTGCGGCGCACATCCTGCGTGAGCTGCGCCGGAGAGTAGAAGCCCATCGGCTGGCTGTTGATCAGGGCGGCGGCGAAGGCGGCCGGTTCGTGGCACTTGAGCCAGCAGGAAATGTAGGTCAGCAGCGCGAACGAGGCGGCATGGGACTCGGGAAAACCATATTCGCCGAAGCCCAGGATCTGCTTGTAGATCTGCTCGGCGAATTCCGCCGGGTAGCCATTGCTGGCCATGCCGGACAACAGGCGTTCGCGGTAGGGCTCGAGTCCGCCGCGGCGTTTCCAGGCGGCCATCGCGCGGCGCAGTCCATCGGCGTCGCCGGGTGTGAAATTCGCGGCGACCACCGCGATCTGCATCACCTGTTCCTGAAAGATGGGCACGCCGAGCGTTCTCTGCAGCACGGTTTTGAGCGCCTCGCTCGGGTAGCTGACGCTGTCCGGATGTTCGCGACGCTGCAGATAGGGATGCACCATATCGCCCTGGATCGGACCGGGCCGCACGATCGCCACTTCGATCACCAGGTCGTAGAAATTTCGCGGCCGCAGTCGCGGCAGCATGCTCATCTGCGCGCGCGATTCGATCTGAAACACGCCCACGGTCTCGGCGCGGCAGATCATGTCGAAGGTGGCGGTATCCTTCGGCGGAATGTCCTGCATGCGCAGCTTCGCGCCGCGATAGCCCTCGATCAGGTCGAAGCATCGATGCATCGCCGTCAGCATGCCGAGCGCGAGCACATCGACCTTGAGCAGGCCGAGCGACTCCAGATCGTCCTTATCCCACTGGATCACGGTACGGTCCGGCATGGCGGCGTTCTCCACCGGCACCAGGGTGCTCAGGGACTCGCCGGAAATCACGAAGCCGCCGACGTGCTGCGACAGGTGGCGCGGGAAGCCGATCAGTTCACGCACCAGCCGCATCAGCCGGTACAGCCGGGCGGGTTCGATGCCCAGCTCATCGGCGGCAAATTTGCGCTGGATCTCGCCCGGCTCATCCCACCACACATGCAGTCGCGTCAGCCGGTCGATATCGCTATCGGTGACACCGAGCGCGCGGCCGACATCGCGTACCGCGCTGCGCGTGCGGTAGCAGATCACCGTCGCTGCCAGCGCGGCGCGCTCGCGGCCGTACTTGCGGTAGATGTACTGCACCACCTCCTCGCGCCGCTCGTGCTCGAAGTCGACGTCGATGTCCGGCGGCTCGTTGCGCTCGCGGCTGATGAAGCGCTCGAACAGCAGCTGCATGCGCGCCGGATCGATCTCGGTGATGCCGAGCGCGTAGCAGACCGCGGAATTGGCGGCCGAGCCACGGCCCTGGCACAGGATATTTTCCCGGCGTGCGTACTCGACCACGTCGTGC
>JABCZO010000017.1 GCA_013289615.1 Gammaproteobacteria bacterium | reverse complement strand
CCATTTCTTTGCCGCGGCAGCGGCCGCGAACAGCGCATCGAGCTGCGACCAATCCGGCTTGTCCTCGCTCGCCTCGATGTCGCTCCAATTTACCTGCACCGCCACGCCGCTCATGGAGGGATTGTTCAACAGCTGCAGGTTCATCGACCGATAGTTCTTTTCTCCCGAAGGCAGGAGCACGACCGGTCCGTTCGGCAACGCATTGCCGCCCAGTGCGCACTGAACCGTCTCGGCCCCGGCCCGAGCAGGCAGCGCACAGCATAGGCAAATCCCTATCAGAACACGGGCTGCGAAGCGCAGACGGGAAATCCACATGCCGGTGACCTCCGAGGGCCGACTCCTGCCTCTATCGGGCACTCATTGTATCCTCTTGGAATGGTGACTTTCGCGCAGGTTCCTGCCACTGGGGGCCATGAGCTACTGCGCAACCCCACCGCGTTCATGCGCGTTCGGCCACGTCACCGAAAGCCCCCAAACGAGATTAGGCCGAGCACGTGATGGAATTTCATCGGTGCACCGCCGGCGCGACTGCCGTGGATACCGGCGCCCCTTTGTTCTTGATGATGAACACCAGAATTCGGGCCGGTTTCGTTTGGCTTGCATTGGCAGACACCGTATGAACGTCGTCTGGACCCTCGTAGAAGGTCTCTCCCGGACCGAGCGTGACCGGCGCAGCACCTTCGATTTGCATCCTGACGGCGCCGTCGAGCACGTACACAAACACCTGCGCGTTGTGCCGGTGCGGCAGGGACGCACCACCGGCAATGTACTCGACTGTAAGCATTCGAACTTCCCTCCCTATCACTCCAGCCAGATCTCGCACCATCAGCTCTTGAACGATGGCCTCGCGCGGCGGCGCCGCGTCGTCGGCGTAAGCCATGAGCGGCCAGAGTCCCGCGAACATGGCAATTGCAAAGTGGAATAGTTCTGCTTGAGCGCGTCGATACGTCATGTGCGTGCCTTTGTCTTGCGTCATTGATCAGAGTCGTAAACGAGGGATACCTCAGCGGCGGCGGATAGGAAATTGCCTTGGATCACCCTAACTAGCGTATTCCACCGGCCGCGAAGCTGTCGATTTTCTGGTGAGCTCGGTCCTTCAGCTATCTAGGGCTTGCAACAACCTGCTACTGACAGCCACAGCAACCATGAGCGCTGCAACCAAGAGGAATGCGACCGATAGGTTGCTGTGCTGAGCGATGAAGCCGATACCTGCGGGGCCCGTGAGAATGCCGGCGTAGCCCAAAGTAGTAATCGCCGGAACCGCTACTGCTTGCGGCATGGTCTTTTGCCGGCCCACAGCAGTGAACAGTACCGGCACGATGTTCGAGCAACCAACGCCGACGAGCGCGTAGCCAAGCAACGCGAGCGCGCGAATTGAGACCAATGTGGCCAATGCGATGCCGCCAGCAGCGAGCAGTGCACCACCAGCGACCACAGGGCGTCTGCCGATCTTGGCGACGACTCTATCGCCAATCAGTCGGCCCAATGTCATCGCCGTCGAGAAGCTCGCGAATGCGAATCCTGATTGGGCTGGACCCGTGCCTCGCTGCTCGGTCATCAAGACCGCACTCCAGTCCAACATTGAACCCTCCACCAGAAATACGATGAAGCACAGCACGCCGAGGAAAAGTACTACGCCACGCGGAATTGCAAATGCCGGGCCTTCTGCCGGGTTGCCATAGGGCAACAGGCCTGGGTAGGCAACCAGAACCGCAAGAACCATGAGAGCGAGTGCAACCAGCGTGCTGTTAAGCGGCGTGGCCCCGAGCGTCAGCAGGATACTGATGCTTGCAGCTCCACCGATGCCCCCCAGACTATAGAAGGCGTGGAAACCTGACATCAAAGGCCTTGCACTGGCACGATCCACGATGACCGCTTGAACGTTCATTACACAATCTGCCGAACCCAAAGCAGCACCGAAGACGAAGAGAACAACGGCAAGCAATGGCGCGGACGACACGGTCGCCAGCAGCGGTAGCGCGGCGCAGGCAAACAGTGATGACGCAGTGAGTACAACTCGACATCCATACCGTGTACTCAGCGCGCCGGCGGTCGGCATCGCGAGTATCGACCCAACACCCAAGCAAAGCAGCAGTAGCCCGAGGGTTCCCTCATCCACTTCCGTGTTGGCTTTCGCGAAAGGAACCAAACAGGCCCACGCCGCCGCGACAAAACCAACGACGAGGAACACTAATCTTGTCGCCTGCCGCTCGGTTTGCCCCACAGTTGCCTAGTCAATGGTTGCACTAAATCTAGTCTAGTCGCTCGGGAGTCGCGCAGCCGCTCATTTCTTCAGTCGGATCTCCAACCGAAGCGGAGAATCCACCGGGTCAGGACGGCCTGCGCGCGAGGGTTCTGTAGACCGCGGCGTCGGAGGCAGGCGTCCTTAGCTTGCGGCAAATACCGGATCAACTTTGGCCGCAAATCAACGCTTCCATGAAAAACTCATTACGATTGGCTATTTCCGCGCCTATACGCTTGCCGTAACATTGCTCTGAAGTCTTACGTGACTATCCTTCACCGTCTTGCAAATGAAATATATCTGGAACTTCTAGGACGAGAACATGAAAAAGTCGGGCGCGAGCCAGGGCCAGTCGGCATCGGAGCTCATCTCGAAGAGAATCGCCGAACTCGGGGACTGGCGCGGGGAAACCCTCAGCAGAATGCGCAAGCTCATCAGGGAAGCAGACCCGGACGTCGTCGAGGAGTGGAAATGGATGGGCACTCCGGTTTGGTCGCACGATGGCATCATCTGCACCGGCGAATCCTACAAGAATGTCGTGAAGCTTACCTTCGCCAGGGGCGCGTCCCTGAAGGATCCGGCCCGTCTCTTCAACTCGAGTCTCGAGGGAAACACACGCCGCGCGATCGACATTCACGAAGGAAAAGAAGTTGACGAGTCCGCCTTCAAGGCGCTCGTTCGCCAAGCGGGCACCCTCAACAGTTCTGGCAAGTCGACACCTTCGAAGAAAGCGAAGTCTTAAGGGATTCCGCCCCTGAACAGGTCCGAGGGCGGCGGCTTCGGCACGCCCTGCCCGCCTGTCAAATGCCTGCTGTGCGTCGTCCGCCGCGCACCTGAGAACTGTTGCTCGGATGCCTGCGCTACTACCGAACTCGAAGTGTCGAAAGCTTACTGTGCGTGCGTTCGGCCTCCGATTGCGCGTTCGCGTCGGAGCCGTTTTGCTGTCTGCGCAGGAGATCCTCGAAAGCGTCCACCGTGATCGCAGGGCTAAAGTGATAGCCTTGATATTGATCGCACCCGAGTGACTTCAAGATACTTAGCTGCTCGCCTGTCTCAACGCCCTCGGCGACCACTTTGAGCTTCAGGCAGTGGGCAAGCGACACGATTGCTCGCACGATACAGGCATCGTCGGATCGTGTGGCGATCTCGTTAATAAATGACCGGTCTATTTTTAATTTATCGATGGGGAAGCGCCTCAGGTAACTGATACTCGAGTATCCGGTACCGAAGTCGTCGACCGAGATAAGTACCCCCATCTTGCTGAGTTGCTCGAGGATCGCCACCGATCCCACCGGATCGCTCATGACCGCGCTTTCCGTCAATTCGACTTCCAGGTCTTGTGGATCAAGCTGTGCATCTCCTAATGCCTGTTTGATTATGTCCAGGAGTCCGCCGTGCCGGAACTGAGATGCTGACAGGTTCACGGCCACTCGCACTGCCGGCAGGCCCGCGCGTTGCCAGGACTTTGCCTGACGGCAGGCTTCGCGAACCACCCATTCCCCTATCACTCCGATCAGCCCGCAGTCTTCGGCGAATGGGATGAACTCGGCCGGCGAGACCAGACCACGTTCTGGATGCCGCCAGCGAATCAGGGCCTCGGCGCTACGCACTGCCCCCGAGGCGACCTCGACTTTTGGTTGGTAGTAGAGTTCAAATTGACTCAGAGAAATCGCATCATGCAGATCACTTCGCAGACGTGCCGTATCGCGTGTCTGCGTGTCCATTCCGGCCTCAAAACACTGTGCGTTGTTACGTCCACGCTGCTTGGCACAATACATGGCCGCATCCGCATGGCTTATCAGAGTCTCCACGGTGATGCCGTCGTCCGGGTAAAAAGCGATGCCGATACTTGGGGTCGTGTGCGTTTCAACACCCGTGATCGGCAACGTGACTTTGAGTGCTTCGATAATGCGCGTCGCTACGACTTCGCCATCGAGCCGTCCTGTAACCGGATTTATAATCATCATGAATTCGTCCCCGCCGCTCCGCACTACGGTATCGACATCGCGGGCAACGCCGCTCAAGCGACGTGCGACTTCCTGCAACAGCTCATCTCCGGCGCGGTGACCAAGTGAATCATTGATCAGTTTGAATCGATCGAGATTTATCGCAAGCAGGGCAAAGATGCGCCCTTCGCGCTCGGCGTGGACCATTGCTTGAGTGAGCCTATCCTCAAACAGGATCCGATTCGGCAGACCCGTCAGCGCGTCGTGTGTCGCAACGTGGCGCAGCTTCCGGTTAGCAACATCCAATCCCTCCGAGTGCGTGGTTACGGCCTGCTCCAGGGTTCGCACTTGACGGCGTAACATACGCTCGTTGTGCCATTTGCGCGTCAGTGCAGTAGCGCATTGCATGACTTCAATGATCTCAAAAGGCTTTGCGATAACCAGTAATTTATCCGCATGACCTAGATGAGCAATGACGTCCAGCCAGTCGTAGTCCGAGTGCGCCGAGCATATCGCGACCTGCAGGTCGGGATCGACGGCCCAGAGCTTTCCGATTGTCTCCAGCCCGTCCCATCCCGGCGGCATACGCATGTCCACAAAGGCCACGGCGTAGGGCCGGCCCGCGGCGAGGGCTATGCGCACCCGCTCGAGCCCTTCCTCGCCTTGCAGCGCGTGGTCGAGCTCGAAACTGGGCTGCTTTTTCTTCGTTCTGGAGTCGCCGAAGACAGCGCTTTCGGCCTCAGCAAGTGCTACATCGTCATCGTCCTGATTCGTGAGGATCTTGCGAAAGTCTTCATGAATCGCCGCGCTGTCATCGATGACGAGTATGCGGCGGTTGAGGGCTGGCTCGGTCCTATCCACGGGAATACTCCGGGTGACCAAGCGGCGGGCTCATGCCGCTGGCGCCAGAATAACCTGCACTTGGGTCGACTCGTCAGTGAAGGATTCGCCTCTGCGATCAATGCGACCCTCTCGCAACATATCGCCGGCGCGATCGGCACCCACCGCTTTGCTGAAGCGAAAACCTTGGGCTTGCGTCGTGGCGTCGGCCGACGTTAGCAGGTCTTGCTGTTGCTTGGTTTCCACGCCCTGGGCAATGACGCCAATCCCGACATCGTGCGCAAAGTTGACGATTGCGCGAATGGTGGCCGCACACTCTGGGTCGGTAGTGGACCGGTTGATAAAGGATTGGGCGATCTTGAGGTGATTCACGCGGTATGCGCGGACATAGTCGAACGACGAATACTCGCTGCCAAAATCGTCGATTGCGATCTTGACGCCGAGTTGACGCAGCTGCGGCAGGACGTCGTTCTGCGCCCAGGTCAACTGAGCCAAGGTTGCCTCGGTCACATCGAATTCCAGGTCTGATGGCACCAGGCCCCACCTCGCGAGGGTCTCGGTGACGTCGCGTATCAGTTCCTGACTGCGCTTGAGCTGCGACAATGAGAGGTTGACTGCGATCACGGGGAGCTTCAGACCCTCACCGCGCCATAGGCTCATCTGGCGGCACGCCTGATCGAGTACCCAGTGGCCCAACGCGACAATCGTACCCGTCTTCTCGGCAATTGGGATGAAGAGTCCCGGCGCCAGCCGCCCTCGCGTGGGATGGTTCCATCGGACCAAGGCCTCCATGCCGACAATATTCTGCGAGGCCAATTCCACTTGCGGTTGATATTGAAGCTCGAATTCGCGCCGATCGATCGCCTGTACTACTTCGCCGGCAAGCCTGACTCGATCGAGCACCTCCTGATCAAGTTCGTGTGAGTGAAAATGATATTGATTGCGGCCCTCGTCCTTGGAGCGATACAGCGCAAGATCGGCCTGCACCAGCATTGTGTCCGGCCCCGGACTGCTCGCGACATAGGAGCTGACTCCAATGCTGGCCGAGATGTGCACCTCGTTGCCGTCAAGAAGAAAGGGCGCGCCAAGCGCCGTTTGTATCTTTGCCGCCAGTGCACCGGCACTTGCGGGATCCGAGATCTCGCCCTGAAGCACTGCAAACTCATCCCCGCCCAGGCGCGCGACGAGGTCCGTTACCCGCGTGCAGCTCTTGAGGCGCTGAGCGACCTGCTGGAGCAGCAAATCCCCAACAGGGTGGCCAAAGGAATCGTTGACCGGCTTGAACTTGTCAAGATCGAGATACAAAATTGCAAACGGACGGGCGCCGCGTTGGGCTGCCGCGAAGGACTGGGCGAGGCGCTCAGTGAAGGTCGCGCGGTTTGCCAGACCCGTGAGCCCGTCCGTTCGTGCCAGTAGGGTGATCTTCTCGTCCGCCGCCTTGCGCTCGGTGATGTCGATGATAATTCCTTCGACTTCGATGAGCCGTCCCTCCTGATCACGCACCGGGACGTAGCGGTTCTCGACCCAGCGAAGTGCGCCATCGCCAGTGCACAGCCGAAACTCGATGGATGCGCCTTGAGCATCCTTAACCAGGACACGCGCCATCGCCTCGCCGACCTTGGCCTGATCCTCCGGATAAATGAGAGTTTCCGCCCACTTGGGCGAGGCCAGCAATATCTTTGGATCGTGTCCCAGCTTGGTGATGTTGTGTGAGATATAGATGAGAGGGAACGTGGGCTCCCCGCGCAGCCGATATAGGATCACCGGACTGTTCTGAACGATTATGTTGGCGTTGGAGAGTTCCCGGGTCCGCTCCTCGACGGCCTGCTCCAGGCTGTTCATCCTAAAGGCCGCCTGTTCGGTCATTTCCCATTTTGTGGTCAGCGCGCTGGCAAGCTGATAGACCTCAATGCCATCGAAGGGCTTTTTCAAGATCAGCAATCGATCGCGCACGTCAAGTCGGGCCAGTACCTCCTTCCAGGAGTAGTCGGAATAGGCAGTGCAGAATACGACCTGAAGTCTCGGATCCTCCTGCCACAGCCGTTCAACGGTCTCGACGCCATCCCAGCCAGGCGGCATACGCATATCGACGAAAGCCATGGCATAAGGAGTATTTGCGAGCAAAGATGCCTTTACCTTGTCGAGCGCTTCCACACCCTGAAATGCCGATGCCATCTCGAACTGCAATGAGTCTGTGCGCGCGGCGGTTCCGAAAAGCACGGCTTCGTCTGCCTCAAGATCCGATACGGCCGCATCGTTTGCAAGGATCTTTCGAAAATCCTCGTGGATCGTTGGCGTATCGTCCACGAACAGGACGCGCCTATTGATAGGTGTAGTCATTAAGACACCGGCGCAATCCTCATCGGTACCTGCAGAGTAAAACCAGCGCCCGCGCCCCGCCCTTCACTATCGGCCGAGAGTGTTCCACCCATCCCTTGGGCGGCCAGCGCACAACTATGCAAGCCGAAGCCATGGCCGTTCTTGCGCGTGGTAAAGCCATGCTGAAAGAGCTTGGGTAGGTTCGCCGCGTCGATCCCCTCGCCGTTATCCTCGACTCGAATTCGCAAACTACGCTCACCGGCGCTGTGCTTATCGGCGGCGCCCGGCTCGTCCACTCGCAATGTGATCTGATGCAATCGATCGGGTACACCGTGCATCGCCTGCTTGGCGTTGCTGATCAGGTTGATCAGGATTTGCAGCATCAGGTGTTTGTCCATCAGAAGCGTTGGCACGCTGGCAACGTGCGTGATCACCGAAACCTGATGCCGTTCCATCGAAGCTGAAGTCATGCGTACGGCATCTTGCACCAGCTCGCCGATCCGAACCGGTTCGACGATACTGGCCGCACCGGCATAGGATTGCTGAGTGGCAACGATTTCCTTGATGTGATCTACACTCTTTGCCAATAACTCCAGCTCCCCGACGAGGCTCCGCCTCTCGGTGGCCAGCGCCATGGCCAACTTATCAAGGTACCCTAGCACCCGCTGTCCTTTTGCATCGCGCGTCAGGAAGTCACCGATGTCAGCAGCATGCTCATTCATCAGGCGAACGACGTTGGCCAGTCCCTGCGATTTCGATTCGCGCAGCCTGTTGCCTATTACCCCAACCGACACATTGACGCTGTTGAGAACATTGCCGACGTTGTGAAGGACATTATTGGCGATCTCAGCCATACCGGCTTGGCGGGCATTGGTCATTAGCTCGCTTTGTGCCGCCCGCAGCTCGCCGGTAATCATCTCATTTGCACGCAGCGCCGCGTCGGCCGCATCTTTGGCTCTGCTCAAGGCCACTTCCTTCTGATACATCGCGGTGACGTCGCGTGCGTTCGTGATCTCGCCGACCAAATTGCCTTGCTCGTCCAGTAACGGCGTCGTCTTGAGAGCGACACGGATGATTTCGCCACTCTTCTTGCGCCGCTCGGTGGTCGATGCGGTCGGACGTCCCGCAAGAACGCGCACGAGCAGGCGCGAATAGTCGGCCTCGGAGAGATCGGCGGCATGCAGCTTGCGCAGCGGCTGACCGATGGCTTCCTCTGCGGAAAAGCCGTACAAGGAGGCCGCTTCCCGGTTCCAATACGTAACCACCGCGTTCAGGTCCTTGACGATGACGGCCTCGCCGCTCTGCTCGAGCACCTGCGCGAGTTCGCGGGCGCTAACCTGCGATCGCTCCTCCTCGGCGCGCTGGACCATGTGTGGCTTGACGACTTGCATTGAGCACCATCCTGGATCTGGAGTGTGCTTAGCCAAGCCGAGGCACAAATTCAGACTACTACCCGAAGCCTATGCGCCGACAAAAACGAACAACCGTCTCGATCACCCACTTTTGCATAATGGGGTCGCCATGGGGCTGGCCAGCAATGGGCAGTAGCGGATCAGTGGAGCTTTTTTCAATCGTGTCGAAGCCTGTGATTTGCTGAACTGCAGGCCGATAATAATCGTATAATCAACTAGTTACGTCGTATACTTCCTTAGGGAGCAGCAATGAGCCCGGAACTCGCATGTACCGTTGACGAACTAACCCAAACCCTGGCGGGCGCGGCGTTTCTGAAGCCCTACGGCTTTGTTGTTCAGTCCTGTGCGCCAGGAGAATGCACCATCCTCGTGCCTTACGCCTCTTCGTCAGAGCGGCCTGGCGGCATGGTGAGCGGCATGACGATCATGGGCGCTGCGGACGTTGCAATGTGGCTGGCAATCATGACCCAGCGCGGTAAAACCGAGCATTGGGTCACGACCGACATGAAGACTGCTTTTCTGAGCAGCGCGCGCCAGACAGACATCTACTGCATTGCGCGGATTCTGAAGCTGGGAAAGAGAACTTCGTACGGTACGGCAGAGTGTCGTGACTCCGGCGGGTACTTGTTAGCGCACCATGTAATCAGCTATTCGCTGCTGCCGACCTGATCATGCGGGGCTCTAGCCTGGCTGCGCTCATGAGGCATCGTGCGCCGCTTGCCCTGCCACACAAACCCGGTCGCGACCCGCTTGCTTGGCGCGATACAGTGCCTGATCCGCCGACCTGAGTAGATCGGCGGGCCTGGTTCCGTCTTTTGGGTAAACCGCGATGCCATAGGAGGCGGTCGGGGGCGGTAGCGCCTGCCCAAGATGGGTAGAGTTGGTATTGCGGATCGCAACGCGCATCTGGGCGACACGCTCTTGGGCGCATTCCAGGCTTGCGTCTGGAAGCACGATCGCAAGCTCCTCGCCGCCGTAACGGCAGGCAATGTCGGAGGGGCGAATGCTTTTCGCGATGGCGCGCGCCAACGCACTCAGAACGAAATCGCCAGCATCATGGCCGAAATTGTCATTGAATTGCTTGAAGTGGTCGATGTCGATCATCACCACAGACACCGGCTTGGCGCCGCGCTCGGCGCGATGCAACTCGCGAATGAGTGCGTCTTCCAGATAGCGCCGGTTGTACAGACCGGTCAGGCTATCGCGCAGGGCCATCTCGCGCAGAGCGTCGCGCAGTTTGAGATTTGCCAGCGCCGGGCCGACTCTGTCGGTCAGCGCGTGCAGCCGCCGATCGATGGGTCGCGCCGGGCGCATGGTCCGCGGGTTGACCTCCACCGCAATATGCAACAAGCCAAGGGTCTGCCCTTGTCCCTGAACCGGCATGCAGGCGTAGCTGTCTGCATCTTCGTGCGCATGCCGGCATCGGATAGCTCCCTTGCGAGGCACGAAATGCGGACTTCCCAGTCTCAGCGCCCAGCAGTCGTCCGGCGCCAGCCCCGCTTCGGGCGCTCGGCTGCGACCCCAGGATGCCGCGTACTCAAGCACGTCGCGCGACTCCCGGAAGATGAAAAGTGATCCCGACGAGTGCGGAAACAATTGCGCGCTGGTTTCGCGCACGATCGAGTAGGCCTCGGCGCGCTGCGTGCACGACTGCAACAGCTCGGTCATGCGCGACAGCGTCTTGCCGTCGTGATGGAACGCTTCGAGTTGCCGGACCGTGGCTGCCAACGCCCGAATGTTGCCGCGCAAGCTCTCTTCGGTGCGATGCAGCGCCGTGACGTCGCGTGCAACAGTGATCTCCCCGACCAGTTTGCCGTGCGCGTCCAGCAATGGCGATGTCTTGAGGTCGACTCGGACGATTTCGCCGCTCTTTTTGCGCCGCTCGGTGGAGCTCGACGTCAGGCGCCCTGCGCGAACTCGCTCCAGAAGGCGAGCGTATTCGACTTCGGAAAGGTCGGCGGCATGCAGCTTGCGGAGCGGCTGGCCCACGGCTTCGTGTGCGGAAAAACCATACAGGGCGGTCGCTTCGCGGTTCCAATAGGTGACGACCGCGTTCAAATCCTTAACGATGATGGCCTCACCGGTCTGCTCGAGCACCTGCGCGAGAACCTGGTCGAGCTCGTGCAGATCTGCCTTCGATTGCCCGCTCTCGGCAATGCGACCCGCTTGTGGTTTCAGGACTTGCATCTAACACCGCACAGGGGAAACCTCCCGATTGCTCCCGACTGTCCGAAGCCTATGCGCCGACGGAAACCAACAAGCGTTCCAACCGCCCAGTTTTGCAGCTTGGAGCTGGTTATTGCGGGCCAACGGCACTGTTGTCGGCAAGCGGGAGCCGGAAGATCGTATTCGGGCCGTTTATTGCCCTGCAACACAACTTTCGCGGGCGACCGCCTTCGGGGCGAACGCGCCATTGCGCCCAGGTATCGGTTGGGTGCGGGCGCTTGCACATACACGATGATTCTACGAGCCGATATGAATGCCCTTTAACGTTGCATTCAGGAGGTTTTCATCTTGAGCCAGTAGACTGAAATCTGAGCTGATCGCTCGTTAGCGAACCAGGAGGACGGGACGATGAAAACAAAACCACTGCTTCTGCTCGTGCCGCTTGCGTGGGCTTCATTCGCCGTGGCGGAGTCGGCGCCACAACAGCCTGTGTCGGCGAATGCGTGGCGCCAATCGCAAAGGACAAATGCCGCGGACGCTTATAGCTACTCGCGATTTACCTTGCTGGGTAAATTCCTTACCTCGTCACGCGATGCAGTCCCTAATCGCCCCGCCTTTGTCGTGGACTGTATTCCCGCTGAGGAGTCCCCCCGTTCCAGGGGTACGTTCCTGGCCGGGAACCTTATCGTCGGAACGCCCCTGGAAATCATCTACGTTGAGCCGGAAGAGATTCGTGGAATTTCCTACTTCCCCAAGGTTGCAGTCCGATATCGAACCGACAATTCTGCAAGAGAAGAGGAGCAACAATGGTCGCCGACATCGGACAACACTTCTGCCAGCATCCCCAAGCATTCGCTGAAGGAAATTCTTCGAGCGCGCACCGTCGCCATTACAGCGAAAGATGAGCAGGGCAGACAGGTAGCGATGCAGTTCGACATGCCAGATCCATCGCTGGTCGAGCAAAGCTGCAACGTAAAGGGGCACTAGGCCGATCCAGTTCGTCCATGGGCGATGCCGTCCCTTCCCACCAAGTCGGCAAGCCGCTGAACATTGGTCGCGCCAGGGCCAGCTTTGGCGCAGTCTGGGCTACCGATAGCGCTTGCTCCCCGGCTAGGCATCGGCTGTGCACCAAAGTCGGGTCAAAGTCCCGTATCGGCGCGCTAAACTGTCTGCGAAACTGAGGCGACACGCAGGGACAAAACCATGCAAGGTTCGTTCTGCCGGTTCTATGTTCACGAGAACGCTCGCCACAAGCATCGTCTGCTATGGGAGTGGCTGCTCGATCAGGCCAATCACCTGGGGATTCGCGGTGGCTCCGCGTTTCGTGCAATGGCGGGCTTCGGCCGCCACCATGTGCTCCACGAAGACCATTTCTTTGAGCTTGCCGGTGCGCTGACCGTCGAGGTCGAGTTCATCGTGACGGCCGAGGAAGCCAACAAGCTGCTGGATCTCGTGCGCGCTGAAAAGGTTCGCCTTTTCTACGCCCTGATCCCCGCCCAGTTCGGCATCCTGAACCCGGATACCGCGGACCCCCCCACGGAAGAACGACCGTGACTGATCTGCCCGGAGCCGGGCCATGACCGCTATCCGGGCGCAGGCGGCATGGTGGCTCGGGCTTGAGCTCATCGCGACATTTGCCGCGATGGCGCTGCGGATCGCCACTGCCCTCCCGGAGACGTCGTGGGCACGATTGGCCAGTTGATCAGCCGGGGAGACACGCGTGATGAAGCTGCTTTTGGTACGCCATGGTCACGTTGACGGCATCAGCCCTGAGCGTTTCCGGGGACGCCAGGACGTGCCGCTGTCGCCGCGGGGAGTCCAACAGGCGCGCGTCGTGCGGAACGCATCGCGCAGCGGCAACGGCCCGTGGTTGTGTATTCAAGTCCGTTGCGGCGTTGCACAGAGACGGCAGCCGCGATCGCGGCCGCCACCGGTGTTGACGTACAGGTACTCGCCGATCTCATCGATCTGAATTACGGCGATTGGCAATGGCTGACACGCGATGAAGTACGGAGCCGGTGGCCTGCGCTGATCGAGCGCTGGGATACGGCGCCCCAGCTGGTACGATTCCCGAACGGTGACTCCCTCCAGGACCTCATCGCGCGGGTAGCCAACGTACTGCGCATGCTTCTCGACCAACATGCTGGCGAGACGGTCGCCGTCGTCGGCCACGACAGTGTCAACCGGGCGCTTCTGCTTCAGATCCTCGATCTGCCTGCATCGTCGTTTTGGCGTTTTACGCAGGATCCGTGCGGGCTCAGCGACATCGATATCGCCACGGACGGCGCAAGGCTGATCACGCTGAATGACACCTCGCACCAGCGTGACTGACCCGAGCACCCGTCAGTGCACTCATTGGGAATCAAGGGGTTGAGCCGCGATCAATACCGGGTGCGCGCTGCGCCGCCACTGGCCAATCGATGCTGCCGGGGCCGAGGCGTCTAATTCAAACTACAAAGCCGTGACCCCCGTCACGTGCTGCGCCACGCTTACTGATAGCGTGCCGACTTACCGGATGGGCTGCGACAGTTAAGGGAGGCCGATCGCATGATTGCCGCATTGATATTGGTGATTCTGCTGGTGCTGGTCACAGGATACTTCATCGGCATCTACAACGGACTCGTCAGGGTCCGCGCGGAGGTCAAGCTCGCCTGGTCGAATATCGACGTGTTGCTGGTGCAGCGACACGATGAGTTGCCGAAGCTGGTTGAAACCTGCAGGCAATACCTGCAGTACGAACAGCAGACCCTCGAGCGCGTCATGCAGGCCCGCTCGGCGGTCGCCTCAGCGCGTGCGAGCGGCAGCGTCACGGCCGTCGGTGCGGCCGAGTCCGGACTGCGCAGCGGGTTGGCGGGCCTGTTCGCAGTGGCCGAGAGATACCCGGATCTGAAGGCCAACGAAGCATTCCAGCACCTGCAGCAGCGCATCACCGGGCTGGAGCAGGCGATCGCGGATCGGCGTGAGATCTACAACGAGGCGGTCAATATCAACAACGTGCGCATCGCAGCGTTTCCGGACGTACTGATCGCGACGCGCTATGACTTTGAGCCGGCGCACTTGCTGAAGTTTGATGCCGCCCAGAAAGCCGACGTCGACATGAAGGCAGAATTTGCCCATTAGGCGCCGACGCGACGCACTTTTGCCGTGTATCAGGCCAATCCCTTCTACCTCGCAGCGGCGGTCGGCGGCGGCGCCGGGGTACTGACCGGCCTGTACATCTTCTTTCGTCGCTGGCGACAACAACGGCTGGTGGAGGACACGCCGGCGGCCCGCATCCGTTCAGCGCCGCAGGGCTACGTTCGGCTCTCGGGACGCGCGCAACCGGCGGATGGCAAGGCGCTGCGTGCGCCTCTGACTGGGCGCAGCTGCGTGTGGTGGACCTACCGCATCCAGCAGCGCGAGCGCGACGGCCGGGCGGCAATTCTCTGGCGTCATAATGACACTGGCACCAGCGATCAGCCCTTCCTGCTCATCGATCAGAGCGATCATTGCGTGGTGCATCCGGACGGTGCCGAGGTTGAACCGAGCGACCGGAAAGTGTGGTACGGCAATTCCGCCGACGAAATCCCGCCCGCACTATGGGGTGGATTCTGCTTCGGGTTTGGCCAAAGATACCGCTACATCGAGGCGATCCTGAAACAGGACGCGCAGTTATCGGTGCTGGGGGAACTGCGCGCCGAGACCGGCTCGATGACCAATTCCATTGACGATGAGGCGGCCGCCCTGCTCAGCCGATGGAAGCAGAATCAGCCGGTACTGCTTGCGCGTTTCGATGCCAATCATGACGGTCGAATCGATGCCGCGGAGTGGGAAGCCGCGCGCGCTGCAGCGCTCGCTGAGGCGCGGCAGAACAGGCTTCAGCAGGTACCCGAGCAGCGCGTCTGTGTGCTTGCCAAGCCCCGCGGTAACGAGCCGTTCCTGATCGCCGCGCTGTCACCCGGGCAACTGGCCCGCACCGAAAGATGGCGCGCCATGGCCGGTCTTGCCCTCACGTTGCTGTCGTTGGTCGTGACTTGCGTTGCGATCGCGCACGTCCGCGGCGCCGCGGCTGCCTAATGATCTGCGCAGGCCGACGATCGATCGGATTTCCTATTCCTTGGCGCGGGCCTGGTACGCCGCGAAACGACTTGCGGCCGGCGGCGGATCGATTGCCACTGTAATGCGGGCGAACCGGCCCAGCGCCGGACCGCCGGCGATCCGCTCCAGCACCACGGTGAAGGTGCGCGGGTCAGCCGATGCCATGGTCGTGCCAGGGCTGATCAGCGGAATGAACAGCGTGCGCACTGCCTGTCCTTCGATAAATCTGACCAGCTGCGGCTCGATGCGTTCGTAATCGACACCGGGATGCGCGGTGCCGCGCTCGACCCGCCACACGAAAGCGCCGCGGCTTCTTGTCCCCTGTAAGCGCTTCACAGAGATCGCGACCAGCGACTGTGCCGCGCTGGCGTGCAGCGTCGTGGTTTCGAACGAAATCACGCCTGCTGCATCGGGTGCCGGCCCCGATTCAACGAGGGTTGCGGTGGGGTCAGCCGCCGCCGCCGCCAGATCAGGAAAGATGGCCGCAGCGACCTGCGGTAATTCAGCCGTACCGGCCGCATCACGCTGCCTGTCGACCTGAAACATGACGGCGGCCGCCGTAAGAGCGATGACCAGCGCTGACAGCCTGATGAATGGCACGGCGCGCCGCTTGGAGCCGCGACCGCCGCCGAACCGATCAAGTGCCGACGGTACGATCGCGGTGCCACTGGCCATCGTCAGTCCGCCTGCTCCCAGTCGGATTTCCCCGAGCAGGGTAGGCAACGTTGAATGTGACGTCGAAACGGCGGCGATCGCTGCCGAGCGTGGATCGCGCCGGGCGCGCGGGATGGCGCGTACCGGGATCGCGGCGCTGGTCGCAGCGGCGCGCCGACGCCTGTCGGCGAAAGTCAACTCCTGCAGGAACTCCCCCACCGACGCCTGCCTGCGCTCACGTTCGGCAGACAGGCCGCGTTCAATGACCTTGAAAAGTTCAGTGGGAATCGCGCGTACGTAGGTTGGAGACGATTTCACTCGATTGTCCTCGAGCGATGGATGTCCACCAAACGGATGCAGACCTCCGCTGAGAATGCCATAGCTCAGGCACGCGAGACTGTAAACGTCATCACGGCACTCGGCGGCCTTGCCCGCAAGTATCTGTGGACTTGCGTACAACGGAGTGACCGCGATGGTCGGATCCGATGCCGCAGCGACATATGTTCCAGGAATGGGGGAGGCCCCAAAATCGATCAGCTTCACCGCGCCGTCGTCGGTCACCAGCACGTTGGTCGCTTTGAGATCTCCATGCAGGATGCCCAGGGAGTGCGCGTACTCGAGCGCTTCGCAGCAGGCGCCAATGATTGCAAGCGCCTGTGCATGGTCGCCAGGCGTCTGCATCCAGGACTTCACCGTTCGACCTGCGACGAACTCCATGCTGATGAACCAGACACCGTCGTCGCAATCGAGGTCGAACACCCGGACGATTCCGGGGTGAGACAGGCTCTGCATTTGCCGAAATTCGCGCTTCAGACGCTCCAGCGCTGACGGGTCGGCACGCAGCTCAGGACGCAACATCTTTACGGCAAGGAAGTTGTCTGCCGAATGAGATGACACACGGTGCAGATCCTTGGCTCTGAAAATGATGGCGCTGCCACCGCGCCCGATGATGTCCTGGAGTACATAGCGGGAACGCAACATCGCGCCGGGCACAAGGCCCACCGTTTCGGTCGTGGCCGCCGGTTGCTGTTGACCAGGCAATAGTTGAACCGTTGGGGTGTCGTCTTGCAATTCAAGCTCTGTCAATGACGCAGCGCCAACGACCGCCGCGCTCGACGACAGCCGGCCCGCAAATCCGCTGCGATCGGCCGTCGCACTGCCCTGATCCAAAGGCGCGCTCACGCGAGTACCCTGCTTCTCTGTTCACGTCTGTTCACGTCTTTATTTTATCTTATGTGCGCGCCAAGATAAGTCTTCCGACAGCACCTGAATCCCAACAGGCACCAGTGCCGAATAACCCATCTATCGCACGTCGTCCGTGAAACGGCCGTCAGACCGCGACCCATTAGGGTTGCCGTTTGTCTCACAATAGCTCGTAGGTATTACATAATGAGGATCGTCCCATCGGGTTGTTCAAACCGCAGAAACCTCTGATCTCTTCGCCAGGATGCATCACATTGAATTTCCTGACGACCCGGTCTCGATATCCCAACCTGCCGCTCGCCTACACCGCCTTGGCGGGGACGCCGGGGATTCTGATCGGCACGGTTTTCATGGCGTTTCACGCCTCGCAAGGTGTCGACTGGTGCATGGACGACCAGCCGGTCTGGATCACGACGCGTACCGGGCGCATACTGTCAGTGCCCTACTCCCAGGAGCTCAACGACAGCTCGGCTATCATCGGCAAGCAGATCGACGCGGTCGACTACGCCTCGATGATCATCTCGATCAATTCGACGAAATGTGGCAGACGGCCGATCATCGGCCGCTGGTCAGAACCGTGATACCGCACAGTGTCATCGGCGGACTGCCGTTCAGGCAGCGTGCGCTGCGTCGCGCGCTCGAGCACACCGTCAAGGCGCGCGCCGAGTGGTGGATCACGCAGCCTGGTACCAGCGCGCGTCATTTTCGGCCGCTGCAGCCGTAGTGTTCTCCGAGCATGGTGCCACTGGGAGTTCGTACGCGCCGCTGGCGCGACGGCTGCTGTCGCTCGTGGACCTGACCAGCCTCAATGAATCGGATGACGAGGCGACCATCGTCAAGCTCTCGCGCCTGGCGCGCACCAAGGCCGGTCGGGTCGCGGCGGTGTGTACCTGGCGACGTCTCGTGCCTGTCGCCCGCGCGTCGCTGCACGGCAGCGGCATTGCGGTCGCTGCAGTCGCCAACTTTCCGGCCGGCACGGCTGACGTCGAAGCGGCCGCCGCCGATACCGCCGCGGCGATTGCCGCCGGCGCCGATGAGGTGGATGTCGTGTTTCCGTATCGCGAATTCCTGGCCGGCAACACCCAAATTGGCCTGCACTTGGTGCGTGCCTGTCGCGCCGCCTGCGGCGATCGTGTGCTGCTCAAGGTTATTCTGGAGACCGGCCAGCTTGCGCTACCGGAGCGCATTCAGCGTGCCGCTGAGATCGCCATTGAAGGCGGAGCGCACTTCCTGAAGACATCCACCGGCAAAACCGAACCAGGGGCGACCATCGAGGCCGCCTCCGCCCTGCTCGCAGCCATTGTCGAGGCCCGCAGCCGTGGCCTGCAGGTTGGTTTCAAGGTTTCGGGCGGCATTCGCAGCATCGAGCAGGCGCAGACGTACCTGCAGCTGTACGAGAGCCGTTTCGGCACCGATAGTGCGAAGCCCGGGAACTTCAGGATCGGCGCCTCCGCCCTGGTTAACGAACTGCTCGCGCAACTGCAATAGTGGGCGCGCGCCTGCCGTCATTTGCATGCAGAATCGAATTGGAGCCGCGCTTGAACACCAGCGGCCAGCCGGGTTGTCAGCGCAGCTTCTCGATCTGTTGCTGCACCTGGCTGCGAAAGTCCAGTGGATGCGCAATTTTTTGAAATGGCTCGGTAGTCCCACCTGTCCCGATCACGACGATCGCCCCATAACCGAGGATCCTGCCGAAAGTCGTTTCGCTCACCTCGATCGACTCCACTTTGTTCAGCAGCATTTCGATCGTCTTGCGGCTGGTCAAGCCGGTCTTGATCACCACGCGTCGGGTCGTGACTGCCATTTCGGTCGCGTTCCGCCGCACCATGCCCATCAGGATCGCCAGCAAGCCGCAAATGATCAAAGCGACGCCTCCGCCTTCCATCGCATGCAGAGTGCCACTCTCAATTCCGGTCTGACCGAGCGCGTGGTAAAGAAGAAGCGCTCCCGGCAGCGCCAGCAGCAGGCACCCCACGATAAGATGCCCAAGCATCACGATCCAATGGAGGCGGGTCTGGTAGACCACCGTCTCCCCTGGAACGAGGTTCGATTCCACGTAGCTCATCCGCGTCCTCTACCGACTCGACAGGCTCCAGCGTCACTGCATCCTATCACTCCAGTCGGGCATCGGCAGCGTGCGGGAAACTTGAATTGGTCGATCAGATCCGGTAGTGCTAGAGTTGATACAGCGAGGATGTTTCGGGTGAGGTATGGCTACAGGCTGGGCGAAAGAGGGTGCGGTTCAGGATCAGATAGACGCGACGGTCAAGGATGCGATCCGCCGCGCGCAAAGCCGTATGCCCCAGGGTCCTGGCGCGACTCATTGCGCCGAGTGCGGTGCCCGGATTCCGCAGGCACGCAGAGACGCGGTGCCCGGCGCCCGACTGTGTATTTCCTGTCAGGAAACCCGGGATCGCCACAGCGGCACTTTCAGCGGCTATAACCGGCGCGGGAGCAAAGACAGTCAGCTGCGGTGAGCGTTTCGCTGTCGGATCCGCTCGATATCCGACAGCTGCGCTACGTCGGTCAGACCAGCGCACCCAGGCGCCGCTTCCTGCAGCACCTCAATATGGGGTAATTACCGGATGGACGCAGAGTGCTTCTCAGGCCAGCAGGGTCGCCGAGCGCGCCCGAATCTACCAATGCCTCGAATGACCTCTGCAGCTACTAAACGTGGAAACAGAGATCCTCGGCCGGCAAATTCCATTGCTATGAGGCTCAGCCCTGGCCCGCTGGTTCACTTTCCGGCTCGACGGCGGCCATGGCCAGGTCCGACCTCTCAAGCCGCTCCGATTGATTCCACCGCGTGGTTGGGCGGCGTTCGCGCTTGCGCGCGTACATAGAAAGGTCAGCGCGCCTCACCGCATCGGACAGTTCGCCCAAGGTGCCAAACTCGACCACGCCGTAGGACACCTGCACCGTGACGGATCCCGGCGCCGCCAGTGAGGGATTGAGTTGGTCGAGCTGGACGGCGACTGCTGCCGCGTCCTGGTTGAGCGCGATCAGCATGAATTCATCGCCTCCCCACCGGAACAGCCGATCGTCATCGCGCGCCAGCTGCTGGATGGCGTTGGCAACGCGAATCAGTGCGGCATCCCCGAGCACGTGGCCGAACCCATCGTTGAGCTGCTTGAGCCCATCGACGTCGATCATCACGGCGCAGCCCCGGATGGCCGTATCACCAACCCTGAACGCATCGAGCAACTGAAAGAAAGCGTGCCGGTTGTAGGCGTTTGTCAACGCGTCACGCTCTGCCTGACCACGAAATCTGGCGTTGTCGGCAGTTAACGTGTCATTCCGCACCGCCAGGCCCTGGTGACTTTGCTCCAAAACCAGCACGGCACCTCCGAACCCGAGCACGAATTCGAACACCAGGTGTGTCGCCGAGCTGAGCTTGAGCAGGGTCATCGGCAGTGCCGCATTGCTCAGGAGGTTGGCGATAAATATCGGAAGGTAGCCGAGGAAGATCAACGTCAACAGCAGCAGCGCGACTCGCATTGTCAGTAATCCTGGGCTTGAAGGATCGCGCCTGGCAGCCGGTGCCAAAGCAATCAGCGCGGTACCAAAGATGAAAGCCAGTGCCAGTGACTGCAGCGTGAACACGGCAGCAAATCCATAGCCGATCAATTGCGGCATCGCTATCGAGAAGGCCGCGAGCGGTGTAATCAACCGCGGCAACCATCGGCTCGACCAGCGACGGCCGCCGAAATGCGCGCAACCCTCGATAATCCAATAGCCAAACAGATACTCGCCGAACATGTACAGCGGCAAGGTGGCGGCAGCGCTACCTGGGATCGCCTGCTCGATGAGCAGCGCGATCAATGCGCCACCCAGACTCACCCAGCCCCGAACCCAGGCTGACAAAGCGGGATGGCGCACCACCCGATTGAGCATCAGGCACAGGAGCCCGATGAGCGCCGCTCCCATGGCCTGGATCAACAAGGCCAGAACCTGGACATTTTCAAAAAGAGCAATCATTGGCAGCCATATAATCCGTCGACAGGCAAGACTAGCACGCCGATTTTAAGAGCGGATTGCGGGCCGCACTCGAGTGCCGTCCAGGTTTCAGAACTGGAACCGTTCGCACGCTTCTGGGCCGTCGCCGAGCCTGCCTGCCCCCCCCACAGCGCGTCACCGACGCAAGTGCCCGATAGCTCCTTTCCAGTCAAGTCTCTACAGCGCGAGCCGCAGCGATTTCAATTATTACGCGCTAAACTGGATCTGCGACCGCCCCGCGACGCTGGGCGCTCAATCGCAAGCCGACGCAATGATTGGAGAGATCGATGAAGCTACAGGGCAAGACCGCAATCGTCACCGGCGCGGCGAGCGGTATCGGCAGGCATATCGCGCTCGCGTTTGCCCGGGAGGGTGCACGGGTGGCCATCGCCGATCTTGACCGAACTGCGGCCGACGCCGCTGCCACCGAGATCGAGGCTGCGGGCGGCCAAGCGCTCAGCGTGACGATGGATGTGACCGCGGAACGGGCCGTGAACGATGGCATTGATGCGTGCATCGCAGCCTTTGGTGGGGTCGACATTCTGGTCAGCAACGCGGGCCTCCAGATCGTGCATCCGCTCGAGGAGTTCAGCTTCGAGGAATGGAAAAGACTCACCAGTATCCACCTCGATGGTGCCTTTCTCACGACCAAGGCGTGCCTGCCGCACATGTACCGATCGGGGCGCGGCGGCAGCATCATCTACATGGGCTCGGTACATTCAAAGGAAGCTTCGGTGCTGAAGGCCCCCTATGTCACTGCCAAGCACGGTCTGATCGGGCTCGCCAAAGTGGTGGCGAAAGAAGGTGCACAGCACGGCGTGCGGGCGAATGTGATCTGCCCCGGCTTTGTGCGTACACCGCTGGTCGACAGACAGATCCCAGAACAGGCCCGGCTATTGGGGTTGTCTGAGCAGACGGTCATCCGCGATATCATGCTCAAGGAAACCATCGATGGTCAGTTCACGACTGTCGAGGATGTCACCGAGGTGGCCATGCTGTTTGCATCGTTCCCGACGAACGCACTGACCGGTCAGTCCCTGATTGTCAGTCACGGCTGGCATATGCAATAACTCGTGCAATGGTTTGTGCCGTCAGTACCTGCAATGGCGTGCGATGATGCTTTCGGCGAGTTCCTGGCGCCCGGAGCGCGGCCTGGGATCGAAGCCTTGTTCGGCCGCATGATCGGCAAGAGCGGCCAGGGTGAATTCGCCGCCGTCGATGCGCCGCCCGAGCTCCCCGCTCCATGCACGGTAACGCTCCTGGCGCAGCCGCTGCAGCTGGCCTTCGCGCACGATATCGGCCGCCGCCAGCAAGGCGCGCGCCAGCGTATCGATGCCGCCGATATGCGCCAGATACAGATCCGCCGGATCCACCGACTGGCGACGTAATTTGGCGTCAAAATTAAAGCCCCCGCTCAGGAAGCCGCCGTCCTCGACCAGTTGCACCAGCGCCGGCACCAGGTCCTGGGCGCAGTTTGGAAACTGGTCGGTGTCCCAGCCATTGCGCGGATCACCGCGGTTCATGTCGATCGAGCCGAATATCCCGTAGGCGCGCGCGGCGGCGATCTCGTGCTCGAAATCGAGCCCGGCCAGTGTCGCGTGATTGACTTCGATGTTGACCTTGACCTCCTTTGTCAGCCCATAGCGCTGCAGGAACGCCGACACCGCCGCGGTATCGCGATCATATTGGTGCTTGGTCGGTTCAAACGGTTTGGCTTCGATCAGGATCGTGCCCTTGAATCCGATGCGCTGTTTGTGTTCCACCACCATGGCCAGGAAACGCCCGTAGCGGTCCAGTTCGCGGCTCAGGTCCGTGTTCAACAGCGAATCGTAGCCCTCGCGCCCGCCCCAGAGGACGTAGTTCTCCCCGCCCAGACGCATGGTCGTCTCCAGGCAGAAACGAACTTGCGCCGCGGCCCAGGCAAACACCTGCGGATCGGGGCTGGTGGCTGCCCCGCCCGCATAGCGCGGGTGAGTGAACAGGTTGGCGGTACCCCACAGCAGCCTGACGCCGGTGGCGGCCATCTTGTCCGCCATTCCCGCCTCGATACGCCGCAGGTTCGTTTCGTGCTCGCGCACGCTGCTGGCCGATGCCATCGCATCCACGTCATGAAAGGTGAAATAGCGCACCCCCAGGCGCGAGATGAAATCAAAGGCGGCATCAAGCTTCTCCTCCGCCATGGCCTGTGTGACCGGGGTTCCCAGCCACGGTCGCGGCAATGTCCCCGCGCCAAAGATATCCGTACCCGGCCAATTGAACGAATGCCAGTAGCACACCGCCACCTTCAGCCAATCCTCCATACGCTTGTCGAGCACCACCCGCTCCGGGTCGTAGACGCGATAGGCGAACTCGTTCGCTGACCCGGCACCCTCAAAGCGCACCGGTCCAATCCCTGAGAACAGGCTCATGTTGCACACTCCACGAAAGTATCCCGACTTACCCGACGGCGAAGATCTGGTTTGGTCTCAGGAAGAAAGGGGCGACGATGGTAGGTACGTTGCAGAGCGGCAGTACCTCCTCGGGCAAGTCGATGCCGAGCACGTCTATCATAAACGCACGGCGTTTCTGGCAGCGTGCGTAGCAGGCCGGATACAGTGTCTGCAGGCTCCGGCGTAACCTGGCATCGGCAAGAGCGATGCCGTCCTCCATCCTTGTGGAGAAGTACACCGGGGAGGACGGTATCACGTCCACCTGGATGGCCATGCCCGATCGAAGCGGAACATCCGAGCGCGCATAGATGGGGGAACTCAGCCATTCGTCGAGGTGAATGAGATGTCCTGGGTTCAGGAAGATGCGGAAGCGCTCGAACGGCAGTTTCTCCGCGATGAGTGCGGCGAGTTTTCCTCCCGGGGTGCCGATCTTTAGGAGCCCGAACCATTCGGCCATCACCTCGAAATAGGGGCCCGCAAAAGCCTCAACGTAGTCACGTGCAGCCGGCACCAGATCCTGCGCCGACCTGGCGACCCAGCCTGCGCGGCAGATATTGCTGCCCCAATAGGCAATGTTCGTTGCCAATGGCGATCCCAGCGGGATGTGGGCGCCGACCGGTCCGGACAGGCCGAGATCCCGATTGGCCTCGGTCACGAGGGTCATGTGACAGGACAGCGGCTCCCCGCTGTAGCCGCAGAGCCCGGCCAGCTCGTTGTCAGTCATGCCAGGGCGAAGGCCGAAGAGCATGTGTTTCATCCCCTCGGAGGCCAGCACGTTGGTGTACTCAAAGTAGGCGATCTCCGACGCCGAGCATTGCGCACGCAGCCCATAGCCGGGATGCATCATGAGGGCGGTGGCATTGACAACCGCTACACGACCGCAAAGATCCCGGAGCGTATCGACGAGATAGGATGGAAGGTCGATCGCATGGGCGCCATCGGGGTGCTCCGAGTCGGCGAAATACTTCCAGCCGATGCACCCTACCCTGGAGCCCTGGTCGATTCCTTCGCTGGCGAAGATATCCCGCATCTTACGGCTTGAACTGCGCGGCTGGTTGAGGAGGGAGAACGGCTGGAAGCGCTCGACCCGAAGCTTATCCTCGGCATGCAGCGGGCTCACGCCCAGGTAGCCTTCGCATTCGTTCCCAACGACGATAAGCGGCTTTCCGTCCTCCGCGAGGATAAGAATCGCTTCTTCAAAACGGGGATCGAAATTGGTGAGGTATGCCAGGTTCGCGAAGTGTTCGCGATCCGCGTAGACGACGACGTGAGTGAGCCCTTCCGAGACCATTGCCGCCCGCAGCGCTTTGAGCCGCCCCTCCAGCTCCGAGGCCTCAACCGCAGGCGGCCGCTCGGCCCACCCGAACTCGGGCCACTCGATTTCGATCAGTTGATGGGTCTTGGTTGCAGCGCTCATGACGTATACCTTCTGAAGTGACCCGGTTAAGGGCTGGGCTCTGGCGCAGCGGAAATACCTCGGACGCCCTTTGCAATCTCAACGTAAAAAAGGCCGACCGCGGTCCGCAGCTTCGCGACCAGCATGACGTTCAGGTCTTTCGAAGGACCGAGGGCTCGCCGCGACTGCGGCCGCGAGCCCCCGGACGTGCCCCCCCGGGCCAATGCCGCAATCAGTCTCCGATCAGAATGCCAGGTTGGCGGTCAGGCCAACGGTTCGTGGGCGAAACGTCGTAAAACTGATCAAGTTCGAGCTGCCATTCGCCTGATACTTACTCAACGCCGGTGTGTCGTTGAATATGTTGTTCATGAAGAACGTCAGATCGAGTTTGTTGAGCGTGACACCCGCGCGCGCGTTGTACAGGTGCGTTGCCGGATCCGGCACCGCCAGCGGGTAGCCATTCACCAGCGTATTCTGCGTGATGAACGGACCGGGATTCTGGCTGGTGTAAAGGGTCACGAGCTGCGCATGGAATTTATCGCCATTACTCAGCGCCGTCTCATAATTAAGTGTGCCATTCACGTTCCACGGCGGATTGACCTGCGGCAGGATTCCGACCTTGTCGCCTTCTGCAACGAGGATGGTCGCCAGCGAGGGCGGTTGCCCCGGGATGTAGCCGCTCTTGCTGTAATAGGCATTGACATAGCCGACATTGACATCGAAGCGCAGTTGCTGGGTCAGCAGCGCACGCAATTCCAGATCGAAGCCTTGGCTGACCGCGTCGCCCGCATTGGTACCGTAGGCATAGGGGCCGCAAGATAAGCTCACGTACTGCTGAATGTTTTTCCACTGGTTGTAGAACACGCTGGTATTGACCTGCAGGCGTCCGTCCAGGGCGGTATTCTTGGCACCGACCTCAAACGCATGAACGGTATCGGGCGAGTAGGTCAGCGGCACCTGCGGCTGGCCACCGCACGGACCCGAGGTGTTGGGAATCGCCCCATTGCCGCCGCCGGGTCGATAGCCCTCGCCGAACGTCGCGTACACCAGGTTGTCGTGAGTCAGCTGGTAGGAGAGCCCGACGTGCGGCGTCGACGGATTGTTCGAGGAACTGAACGGTGCATAGGGGGGCGCTCCGGTGAGGTAGGTGATGCCGGTGATGTCGGCCCCGTTCACAGTCACATGCGCCACACGCTCACCGAGCGTGAGCGTCAGTTTCTTCGTGATGTGGAAATCAGCCTGTGCAAAGATGGCGGTCTGTGCGTCGATGAACAATTCGTGCTGGTCCTGAATGATCGCATCGAAAAGACCGGGGCCCGGCGGAGGGTGACCAAAATATTGTGGATAGGCGTACGGGCTGTAATCGGTCTGAAAATCGGTTTGCTGACGATGCTCGTAGTAGAGTCCCGCCACCCAACTGACCCAGGTGTCGGTCGCCACATTCGAGGCCAGCCGCACCTCGGCGGTGTAGGCTCGTATGCTCAGATTGGTGGGCGTGTACGCCACCTGCGACGCCAGGCTCGGATATCCGGTCCCCAATGGATTGCCGCAGCCGGCTGTCAACGAGCCGGGCGGGGTATGCAGTCCGGGACAGACAAATGCGCTTTCGTCGAGAATTTCGGTGGCATCGCGGCTCAGATACGAGGCGTTTGCGGTCAAGTCCGCGAACGGCAGGTGATCTTCGAGTTTAATCGATGGCATTATCCATTTGTCGGTCCAGACTTCGGGCAGCAGCACGCCATTGTCGAAGATGCCATCCTGAGCGTTGGAGAAGGCCGCGTAAAACCTCTGGGCGTCATCCTGGTGCACCCGCTGGTAGTAGATGCCCGGCGTGATCAGCGCGTCGCCAAGCTTGAAAGCGAGCGCGCCTTTGGCGACCAGCTTGTCGTTGGTGTTCGCCATGGGAGAGATGACGGTTCCGAGACCGGGCCCCGGAAGAGCATCGATGTGGTTGACCCAGCCGCCATCACTGCGATCCCAGATGCTGAACCGGTAGCCGAGTTCATCCTGGATGATCGGGCCGCCGAGCGCGACACCATCCTCATAACTCAAGCGGCCGCCTACCGTCGATGCCAGCTCCGCTCGCGCCAGACCGCTGAATTCGGTCAGGCTCGGCTGGTTGGTGATGAAACGCACGGTGCCGGCCTCAGCGCCGGCGCCAAACAATGTGCCCTGCGGGCCGCGCTCGACCTCGACCCGATTCAGGTCAAAGACGAACGGATAAACGTTGCCTTGATTCGCCGTGCCCGAAAGCCGGCTCGAAATCACCGTGTCGTCAAGGTACAGACCCACTGTCGGTGGTCCGGTATTGGTATTCAGGCCGCGAATCGCAATGGTGGTGAACGCCGTACTGAATCCGTTCGGAACCGCAAACTGCAGGCCGGGGACCAGCGCCGCGAGATCTTCGATGCCCTTGATATTGCCCATCGCGAGTTGATCCGCGCCGAAGGCCTCGATGCTGATCGGTACACTTTCAACGGATTCTGCGCGCCGTGTCGCGGTGACGATCACTTCCTCCAATGTGGCGGTCGGACTGGCGCTGGGTGTCACCGGCGGGCCGGCGGACTCCTCGGCAAGCGCGGCGCCTGAAACAAATATGCCTGCACAGGTAACCAGGACGCCACTCAGGAATGAGTGTGTCGCATATCTTCTGTCCCTATTCATGGTCGCTCCATTTTATTTTTGCGCGGAGGCTACGATTGTCGTCGTGGCCAGACTGTCGTTCACCAAACAACCGTTACTGGATTAGTAACCGCTATCCTGCGCACGCGAGGTGAGAGCCCGTCGTAACAAGTGTAGCGGATCATGCGAGTGCAACAATGAGAGAATCGGTCAATGTTTGTAGAATTCGGGTCGCTGCGGTCAATGGCCATAGCGCATATCGTGCTGCACCGTAAACTGACGATCGACGAGCGCCGCCGCCCGCCCATGGTGCTGATTATAGGGCCCTCGATGGCTTCGGGCGGCGGCGGTTCTGCGCGGCGTCGCCCGCTGTGTGCGCCCGCTCGAGCCGTGGCAGCCGTGGCGTGAGCTGCACGCTGTAGAGGAATCCGTCCGGCCGTGACAGCAGCGTCGGGAAGGCGATGGCCGGCGCCCCGATAGGCCCCTGGATGCACCGCAACCCCAGCCGACACGCTCGAGGACTGCAGCTCTCTAGCGTGCCTCCTCGCGCACTTGCGCCGGGGTTTTGCCCACGCGAGCTCGAAACACCGCGCCGAGGTATTCCTGATGTTTGAAGCCGGCGCGTTCGGCCACCGCGGCGAGCGACAACTCGGTTTTGGCGAGCAGTTCGCGGGCGTGCGTAATCCTGACATTGAGGATCTCCTGGTGAATCGATCGGTGAAGCAGCGAGCGAAAGCGGCGTTGCAGCACGCTGCGGGACAGACCGACTTGACGGGCGATGCCATCGATACGCACGCCCGCCGGGGCCTGATCGCGGATCAGTCGCAACGCCATGCCGATATGCGCATCGGCGACTGCGAGGACGTCGGAGGATAGTCGGGTGATGGTCTCGAGCGGCTGCAACTGCAGTGCCTTACCGGGCGGCGACCCGCCGCGCAGCATGGTATCCAGGAGCGCCGCCGCCTGATAACCAACGTGCAGGTGCCCCGGCTCGATGCTCGAGAGTGGCGGCAGACACACCTCGCATAACGGCTCGTCATTATCGACGCTCACGACCGCCAGCTCGTTCGGTACCGACACATGGGCGCGACGGCAGGCCTCGAGGAACTGGGAGCCGCGCTGGTCACTGCAGATCAGCACGCCGGCGGGTTTCGGCAACGCGGCGATCCAACGGGCGATGTGATTTTCCACCCGCTCCCAGGAGCGCCGGCGTTTTGCATCACGCGGCAGGCGATAGATCGGCACTGCCGATTCAACCGTTGCCACGGCGGCGCAAAATCCGGTATAGCGCTGTTCCGACCAGTTCTCGCCTTCGATTCCGAAAAACCCGAAGTGCCGGAAACCACGCTCCAGCAGGTGTTCGGCGGCCATGGTCGCGATCGCGACGTTATCGACATGGACCAGGGGAAAAGGCAGGTTGGGGACGACGCCCAGGACGTCGACCACCGGAATGCCGCTGGCCGCGAGTTCCTGGGCAATGCGAGGCGTCTGAATGCGGGCGATCACGCCATCGCCGTTCCAACGCCGCAGCCACTGGGGGATGGATTCCTCCAGGCCATGAGGCTCATGATACAGCGCCCACGGCTCGTGCTCGCGCACGTAGCGCACGACGCCGCGCAGAATATCGCGGCCCGAACCGAGCGAGGTCTCGATAATCAGCGCCACGTGCGGGCGTCGGCGCTCGCTCCCCGTCAACTTATGGCGCGTCACGGGTGTCGCTTTAGCCATTGGCCGGAGCGATCAGATTTCCTGCAACCATTGACCGATACCCTCATAGTTGTTTGGTTTGCGGCAAGGCAGTGATCGAGCATCCAAAGTCAACCCAGGCGCCGCGCGACTTTGCCGAGGCGACCGCGGCCTGCACGGCGGCAATGCTGCGCAATCCGTCCTCGGCGGTCGGACACGACAGCGCCAGGGGGTTCGGCATTCGCTGCGCCCTGCTCGCATGCAGCTGTTCGGCAAGATCGGCATAGATGTTGCCGAAGGCGCCAAAAAAACCCTCGGCATGACCTACCGTGACGCGCGATGCGCGATCCGCTTCGGCTGAGATCGCCGCAACACCCCGCTCGATGATCGAGGTGCTCCCCCCGACCGGCGTCCAGTACATCTGGTTGGGCTGCTCCTGGGCCCAGCGCAACCCACCCTTCTCGCCAAAGACCTGGATGGTCAGGCCGTGCATTCGACCGACGGCGATTGCGCTGGTCCACAGCCGGCCGACCACGCCGCCTGACATGCGAAACGCGAGCAGCGCATCATCTTCGAGTTCGCGGCCCGGAATCGTCGATGCGAAATCGGCGGACAGCGATTCGATCTCCTGTCCGGTGATGAATGTCGCCATGTGCAGCGCATGGATGCCGCAGTCAGCGACTATCGACGATATGCCGGCAAGCTTCGGCTCATAGCGCCAGCGCACGCGCGGATTGGCCGCGTCCGCAGCATTCGCGTGGTGACCGTGAGCGAACTCGGCCACGACCACGCGAATCCTGCCGAGATCGCCGCGCGCCACCATCGCGCGCGCATGGCGCACCAGCGCATAGCCGGAGTAGCCGTAGTTGACGGCACAGATCCGGCCGTTTTCCCGCGCGGTCCGGACGATCTCTTCGGCCTCCCCGAGCGTCGCGGTGAGCGGCTTCTCGCACAGCACGTCGAAGCCGGCGCGCAGGAAAGCCCTGGTGATCTCGAAATGCGAGCTGTTGGGCGTTGCCACCGTGACGAGCTGCACCCGGTCGGGGCGTGATCGTTCCCCGTCGAGCATCTCGTGCCAATCGCCGTAGGCGCGATCCTTCGCCACCCCGAGACGGATCGCGAACTCGCGTGCCCGCTTCGCATCGATATCGAGCGCCCCCGCCGCCAGTTGAAAAGCACCGTCAAGACCCGCGGCAATGCGATGCGTCGCGCCGATCTGACTGCCCTCCCCGCCGCCGATCAATCCCCAGTTCATTCTCATGCCGTCAGGCCAATCCGCTCGTTTTCAGATAAGCAAGGTTCGCCTTCGCATCGGCGAGCGTCGAGCGCGCACCGGTCGGGTCACGATCCTGCTCGACGGTCGCCCATCCGGAGAATCCTGCGGAAACCAGCGCGACCTTGAGGGCACGAAAATCGACGACACCGTCGCCCAGATTGCAGAACAGGCCCGCGGCGCAGGCGTCGTAGAAGCCGGTGCGCTCCTCGATGGCGCGCCGCCTGACTTCCGGATCGACGTCCTTGAAGTGCAGATATGAAACGCGTCGGCTGTGGCGCCGATAAAACGCCACCGGATCGAAGCCCGCGTATTCGCAGTGTCCGGTATCCAGGCAGACCCCGAGCAGCTTTGGCTCGATCGCATCGAGGACGTCCTCGAGCTCGTCCTCAAACTCGACGAATCCAGCCGCATGGGCGTGCATCGTCACCTCGAGTCCGAATTCCTCGACGCCAAGCCTCGCCACCGATCTGATGCGGTCGAGAAATCCGTCCCGATCGGTCCCGCGCAGCCGCTCCGCCTCACCGCTGCGACCGGCGGTCGGTGCGCGCCGCGGCGAAATCGAGTCAATCAATACCAGTCGTTTCGCATGGTGCGCCGTCAGCGCCCGGCAGGTGCGCGTTGCCGCGTCCTGCACCTGTGCCCACTGTGCCGGGTCGTGAAACGGTCGGAACAGCACTCCGCCTATCAGCGTCAGCTCGCGCTCGGCGAGCGCCGGACCGAGAATCGATGGATCCTCCGGCATGTAACCCAGCGGTCCCAGTTCGATGCCCGTGTAACCAGCAGCCTTCGCCTCGTCGAGCACGTGCGTCCAGGGCGGGTTGCGCGCATCGTCGGCAAACTCGACACCCCACGAGCATGGAGCGTTCCCGATCGAAAGCTGCATCAATGACTCCGTTGGTTACCGAAAGGATCAGAACTCTGCGATTCGAACCCAGCCGCCGTCCGCGTGCGAGCGCGCCGCGGCCGCCACCACGCGACTGACCTGGAGTCCGTCGTGAAAGGTCGGAAAAACGGACTCTCGAGTCTCTATCGCCGTCAGGAAATCGCGCGCCTCGATGATGATCTGCGCCGCATAGCCGGTGCCGTGTCCTGCCCCTTCACAGAAGGCGAGGAAATCCGGATGCTCAGGACCGGTCAGCAGCTTTGCGAAGCCCTGCCGCCCGCGGCGCAGGCGCGCATCGTAAAACCATAGGGCATTCTGATCCTCCGCATCGAAGCGCAGCGCCCCCTTGGTGCCCGTGATGTCGAACCCGTAACCCATCTTTCTGCCCGTGGCCACGCGGCTCACGTGAATCGAGCCCATCGCGCCGCTCTCGAAACGACACAGCAGGTTGGCCTGATCATCGTTGGTGACCGCTTCGCGCCCGCCAGAACCGGGCCGGGTCGTATAGACGGTCTGAACATCCGCGACCAGGCGCTCGATTGGTCCGACCAGGCGCAACACCGCGTTGATGATGTGCGGCGACAGGTCGCCGAGATTGCCTGCGCAAGCATCGCGCGTGCGCCAGCTCGCGGGTTCCTCCGGATTGGCAAGAAAATCCTCTGTGTGCTCGGCGCGCACGTGGATGAGTTCACCGATCTCACCACCGGCAATCATCTCGCGTGCCAGCTGCGTCGCAGGCGCCCGGATGTAATTGAAGCCCACCATGTTGGGGACATCTGAGGCCGCCGCGGCCGCCGCCATCGCGCGCGCGTCCTCGAGCGACGCGCCGAGCGGTTTCTCGCAGAACACCGGTTTGCCAGCCGCGATCGCGTCGAGGGCAATCTGCCGGTGTGTAGTCTGCGGCGAGGCAATCACGATCGCCTCCACCCGCGGGTTGGTGATCAGGTCCTGCCAGTGACTGGTGGAGGTATTGAAACCGTATTCGACCGCCTTGCGTGCGGCACCGGCCACAGTGGTGCTGCAGATGATCTCGCACACCGGTCGCAGTTTGGTGTTGAAAACCGCTCCGACAGATTTCAGAGCGACCGCATGCGCCTTGCCCATATATCCGGTGCCGACCAGCCCGATCCCGATTGTCGTCACACCGTTCCCCCGGCTCCAGTTGCAAGCGCTTGCAGCATGACTTTCGCTCAACCGCGTTTTTTAGTCAAGACTGTTGCGCGTTTGCAACACTGGGGTCGGCGCACCGGCGCGCTCGAATCGGTGGACCCAGGACCCTAGGTATTCAATGTTTCCGGCAAGACGTCCGGCGGCAGCTCGAAGCTGACCAGGTTGTCCCTGAACCCGCGCGTCTTCCAGGCGCCCGCCGCGACACCGATCGTCATCCACACGGCGCCCAGGATCCAGGCCTCGGAACTCAGGTTCCACCACAGCAGCAGGCAAACGATGAAGCCGAGGATCGGCGGCGCCAGATTGATGAGCTTCTTGTTCTCGGCACGTAGGTAAAAGTGCACGAACGCCGCGGCATTGACGCCCATGAAGGAAATCAGGGCACCAAAATTGAGCATGCTTGCCCCCAGATCAAAGCCGGTGGCCGCTCCGGCAATCGCCGGCAGGATGATCGCACCGGCGAAAGCGATCGCTCCCACGAACAGAACGTTGTTGCGAGGTATGCGCCGCTTTGGCTCGAGTGCGCCGAAGAATGAACGCGGCAGCGCACCGCCGAGGCCCATCCGGTACAGCAGTCGGGCCGCGGCCAGCTGCATTCCTGTCCCCGATCCGACGCAGGCCACGATCAGCGTGAAGCCGACCACCGAGTAAAGCGGAGCCCAGGCGCGCCCCGCCACCGAGGTAAATGCGGTATCGATATCGGGAAAGTGCTCGGATACGGGCCAGATCAGTTGTGCCGCATACACCTCGAGTACCGACAGCAGGCCGATCGCGACGCAGGTCAGCACCGTCGCCGGCAACACATCGCGGGGATTCTTAGCTTCCTCCGACAACGTCGAAATGCCGTCAAAACCGAGGTAGGCAAGCACCGCGAGCGACGTGCCGCTCAATATCCCCGGCAGCGCCCAGGTTTCAGGATCGTAGAAAGGGCGGGTGTAGAATGCGGCGCCGTCGTGCGGGTGGCTGCCGATATAGTGCGCCGCGGCGCCAAAGAACACGGCAACCACCAAGCCCATGGCGGCCGCGAGCACGGCATTGACCCGCGCCGACATCTTGATGCCCTGTATGTTCAGGCCGGTGAACAGCAGCGTGAAGAATACGGCCCACTCCCAGTAGGGCGCCGCCGGGAACAGCACATGGCCCTGCTGACTGCAGAAGATCACGTTGATGATCGGTTGCATCAGATAGTCGAGCACCATGCTCCAGCCGGTCACATACCCCCAGGTAGGGCCGATCTCGCGGCCCACGTAGGTGAATCCCGAGCCGGCGCTCGGATAGGCACGCGCCATGCGGCCGTAACTGATTGCCGTCAGCAGCATCGCGAACATCGCGATGAAAATGGTGCTGGCCGCGTGGCCATGGCCGCGCTGGCTCAAAATGCCGAAAAAGGTCATCGGCGCGGTCGGCGATATGACGATGACGCCGTAGATAATCAGGTCACGAAGAGAGAGGGCTCGCCGTAAGCGCGAGCCCCCCGATGTGCCGTCCTGGGCCGTCGTTGAAATGGTCGATATCCGGCTAAAAAGCCATTCTGGCGGACCGGCCGGTGTTACGTCGGCCTAAACCGCACAAGGTCTGTCACCAGGCTACCACCTTCAAATCGTACTTAGTCGCGTCGACAGCCGCCGCTTGGCGCACGTCCACTTCTCCGCTCTTGACGTGGCCGAGCGCCACACGGGTCGCGGCCTTGATGTTGTGAATGATGTCCTCGATTTCCTGCTTGGTGTGCAGAGGATGTGTCGGGACGAGAATGGTCCTGTCGAGGATCTCCAGCGACCGCGCGCACATATCCTTCGAATAGTTCTTCCTGCACTCGGCGTTCGCCGGCATGTTGTACGGATTCATGAGCGGATGGGCTGCGCCCATGCCCATCAATACCTGGTCCCACTCGGTGTAGGTGTGCCGACCGGTCTTACCCGCGATCACGCTCGGAAAAGTCTTGACGAACACGTCGGCTGCCTCGGTAGTCGGTAGCGTCAGGAACACATTCGTTGCGCAGTCGAATTCTCTGCTGTTGAGCGGCGCTGCGCGCAAACCCAGGCTCTTCAGATCCTGAATGCCCGCAAGGATCGTGTCGCGCTCGCGACGCATCGCCTCGATGATGCCGTCGATGCGATCCAGTTGGACATTGAGAACCGCGCCCATGAACTCCGAAGCGCGCGCACCGTTGCCGGCGAACGGCTTTGAATCCTCGTCGCGTCCGGTCCAGAATGCATGGCAAGGGTCGATGGCACAGTTGACCCGCTTCACGACTGCGTCGTCACTCGTGACGACACCACCGCCCTCCCCGGCGCTCATGTTCTTGTAGAAGTTGAAGCTAAAGGCACCGATGTCGCCGATCGTGCCCAGCTTGCGCCCCTTGTAACTGCCGCCCACCGCCTGGCACGCATCTTCGATGACGAACAGTTTGCGGCGCCGTGCGATGTCCATGATCGCGTCCAGGTCGCAGGTCGTGCCCCACATATGAACCGCAATGATGGCGCGCGTGTGCGGACCGATGCTGGCCTCAATCGCAGCGGGATCGATCGTGATCGATTCGTTGATATCGACGATCACGGGAATGGCGCCCGCCGCCAGCACCGAGGTGGCCGAGGCCATGTAGGTGTGCGCAGGAACCAACACTTCATCGCCTGGCCCCAGACCGAGCCCGATCATCGCCGCCGTCAACGCATAAGAACCACTGGCCGCCAGCGAGAAATGCTTGGCGCCGAGGTAGGCAGCGTAGCGTTGCTCGAAGCGCTCGCACTCATGCCCCAGTCCGTAGCGGAACAATGCTTTCGAGTTGACGACGCGCGCCATCGCGTCGATTTCCTCTTGACCGATGATGTACATTCTTCCCTCCGCGATTAGACAGTTGCAGCTTGCGAACGCCGAGCGCGACTTTTGCGCTCTTATAGCATCACGATTCTAGATGTGCAAGCGCTTGCAACTCCAGCCATGTACGCACGAACACTGGCGTCGCGACATCGTTCACTCGAATGCATTATTGACTTCGCGCTCCAGCTCGCGCGCGACAATCCGGTGCACTGTCGTAGAAGGGTGTCCATCGTGAAAATAGAAATAGGTCTCGGGGGCCGCGCAAGGTGTCGGGTCCTCGCCGAAGACGGCTCTGCCGGCACACTGATTTGCGGTATTTGCAATGCCGTACTGGGCAGGGTTTTCCATCACGATGTCATAGAACCTGCCCCAGTTGCTTAGCTCGACGCGCGCTTGCGGCAGCGTGGTGCGCAAATCGTTCGGGATCCTGGCTAGCGCCGGATTGAGGCGCAATCCGACGGCACTGAAGGATGGAATTTTTGTTGGTAGCAGCGCGACCAGAAAATATCGACCACCGGCCTCGTACAGCTGCTGGATCTCGTCCTCGAGATTCGCAACTGTTGTCGCCGTCGGCAACGCACTATCATTCAGGCCGCCGGCAAGAAAGAACAGCGTCGTTTCTGGCTTGAATCGAACCGCTCCGGATCGAACACGCTGAGCGAAGTCGCGGACCTGGTTACGCATGCCGAGTCCGAAACGCGCTTCACGATTGCCGCAGTCTGCGGCCGCCGGCCTGACTCTATAACCGTCGCTACTGCCGGTCTTAGCATCACTTACTGCAAAATTCAGACTCTTCCCAGTGGAATTGGCGGCACCCGCGTAGGTAAATGGGATTTTTAGGCTCGACGCCAGGTAGACCACCGCCGACGGCCCGTTGCCATCGACGTAACCCGCACCACTATCGGTATAGCTGTCGCCGAACGTGTAGAGTGCATCCCAGGTTCGCGCTTGCGCCTGGGTAGATACGGCTGCGGAGACAAATAAACAGTAAAGAATCCTGACCATCCGCCGCGTCATGATTGATCTACCTTAATCTGCCCGGCAGGATCGCGGCCCTGACCGACCATTGGCATGGCGGCCCGCCGCGCTGCAGGCTGGTGCCAAGTTCGCGCCAGCCGCGAGTTCAATTCTTTTAGCACCGCGCCGGCCAGCGCGCAAGCGCTTGCAAGCCCTGCAACGACATCGGTTACAATAGCTCGCGCCGGACGGCGCCCTCGGGCCCGTGTAACGATATTGTTTGAGATCCGGCGCCAGCAGCGCGCGGCGTCTCGCTACACCCAAGCGCAGGGCGGTCGCACTCGAAGGCCTTGCAAGACACTCACTATGGTTACTTCAACCAGATCGAATCGCAGCTCGCCGGTTACCGATCGCAGGGTCACGGCCAGGGAAGTCGCGGAACTCGCTGGAGTGTCGGTCTCCGCGGTGTCGCGTACCTTTACCGCCGGCGCCTCGGTTTCCCCCAGGACACGCGAAAAGGTGCTTGCCGCGACCCAATCCCTAGGCTATCAACCGAACGCGTTGGCGCGCAGCCTAATGACGGGACGCACCGAACTGATCGCGTTGATATCGAACAATTTCGACAACCCGCTGTTCATGGAGATATTCGATCTGTTCACGCGGCGCCTGCAGCAGCGCGGCCGTCGACCATTGCTCGCCAACCTGTCCGGAGGCGCCAGACCGCACCTCGCGCTGGAGATGCTGCTCAAATACAGCGTAGACGGTGTTATCGTGGCCTCCTCGACGCTGCCGCTGCGTTTCATCGAGGAATGCGCCGAGGCCGGAATGCCGGTGGTTCAGGCCTTCGGCAGGCCAGGCAGTTCGGCGTCGGGCAATATCGTGGGTTGCGACAACCTCCAGGGTGGACGCCTCGCCGGCGACATGCTGCGCGAGCGCGGCTACAGGAACATCGCCTTCCTGGGCGGACCGCAGGCCGCGACTTCCACCGAGGATCGCCTGCGAGGTCTCAGGGACAGTCTGGCGATCGCAGGGCTTGCGCCCTGCGCCGTCGTCTACGGTCACTCTTATTGTCATGAGGCCGGCTTTACGCTGATGAAGCAATTGCTGAGAAACGGCGGTATCGATGCCGTGTTCTGCGGCGACGACGTGCTGGCGATGGGGGCGATTGACGCCTGCAGGGATGCCAATGTAGACGTACCGCGCGACATCGGCGTTGTCGGCTTCAATAACATGGCAATGGCCGCATGGCCTGGCTATAACCTGACTACCATCCACCAGCCAGTCGCCGACATTATCGTCACCGCGGTAGAGCTGCTTTTGGGCATCGTCGATCAGTCGGCACTGTCAACCGACGCGCGCCTGTTCGATTGCAGCGCAGTCGAGCGCGGCACGCTGAAGTCGCGCTGAATTCACGCTGATCGCGCACGCGCCACCAGGAACTTGATCGGCGGCGCGCGCTGCGACGCAGCGCCTGCTTCTCGGAGGGCGGAATGGTTAAATTTGCACTGTTCGGAGCGGGCCGTATTGGGGCGCTGCATGCCGCAAATATCGCCGCCAGTCACCCGCGCGCGAATCTTGCATACGTCTTCGACACCAACTCCGTGGCGGCCAAGTCGACCGCGGCCAGATACAACGCCAAGGTAGCATCCAGCGTCGAGGCGGTGCTGGGCGATCCGGGCGTCGACGCCGTGCTGATCGCCTCGTCAACCAACACCCACGTCGACCTGATCACAGCATCGGCGCGCGCCGGCAAGGCGATTCTGTGCGAGAAGCCGATCGATCTCGATATTGATCGGGTCGAGCGCTGCAAGAGCGACATCGCCGGTAGCGGCGTGCCGTTGCAGCTCGCTTTTAACCGTCGTTACGACCCCAGCCACCGGGCGGTGCGCGAAGCCGTTCGCGCCGGGGAGATTGGTGCATTGGAGATGCTGGTGATCACCAGCCGCGACCCCGGTTTGCCGCCGGTGGCGTACCTGGAGGTTTCGGGCGGAATCTTTCGCGACATGACCATCCATGACTTCGACATGGCGCGCTTCATACTCGGCGACGACCGCATTGAAGATGTGTTTGCAACCGGTAGTGTCATGGTGGAGAAACAACTGCATCGATTAGGCGACGTTGACACCGCCATGGTAGCGATGAGAGCAACCTCCGGTGCGCTGGTACATATCAACAATTCGCGCCGCGCGGTTTATGGCTACGATCAACGCATCGAGGCTTTCGGTGCCGACGGCATGGTGCAGTCCGGCAACCTGCGCGCCAGCACGCTGACGCGTTCCGGCGCCACGGCGACCGACGCCCGCGAACCGCTGCTGAATTTCTTCATGGAGCGGTACCGGCAGGCCTATCTCGACGAGTTGACCGACTTCATCGATGTCGTGGATGGAAAGCGGCAACCCGCCGTTGGCTTCGAGGACGGGCGCTGCGCGCTGATTCTCGCCAATGCCGCCTGCGAGTCGTTGCGCAGCGGTAGGAGCGTCAGGGTGCGCTACGACTGAGCGCTTGGCGTCGCGCTACCCTCGGGCCAACCTAGCAGTCGAATCATGCGCATCGCCTCGCAACACACGGTTGACATGACATCGCGCATGATCTCAAGCCGGTCGAAGCGCTCGGCGTGTCGGCCGAGGCCCTCGCGCAGACCCCTGCCAAAGGCCTGGCGCAGTACCGTGCCAATGTTGAATTTCGCCACGCGCGTGCGCGCGAGCCGGGCGATGTCCTGGTCGCGAATGCCGGAAGTGCCGTGGATCACCAGCGGCACGGTAACCGCCGCACAGATGCGCCCGAGCAGAGCAAAGTCGATTACCGCGCTGGGGCTGGTCAGGCGGTGAACGTTTCCGACCGAGACCGCCATCGCGTCCAGGCCGGTCTCGCCCGCAAGACGGACGGCATCGCCGACCTCGGTCAGTTCTGTCTTGATATGCGCGCGGCCCTCGGCATACGGGACCGAGCCGATCTCCGCCTCGACCGAGCATGCAGCGGCATGCGCATATTGCACAACGCGACGGGTTCCGGCGATGTTCTGCTCGAGCGGCAGCTGCGACCCGTCGAACATGACCGAGGTGAAGCCCAGGTCGACCGCTCGAAATACCTCATCCAGCTCGTAGGTGTGATCGAGATGAACGCACACCGGGACCGGTGCGCGCTGCGCCAGCGAACGCAGCATCACGGCGATGACGTCCACCGGCATGAATTTCCTCAAGTCGAGGGTCGCCGCAAGAATAACCGGCGCCCCGAGTTGCGCGGCCGCATCGACCACAGCCATTGCGTCCTCCCAACCGAAGACATTGAAGCATGCCACGCTATAGTGGCTATCGACTGCCGGGGACAGGATCGTCGCCAGGTTGACCAGCATGCGAAGCGTCTTACCTGAACTTGGCGATCATGTCCTTGATTCCCGGGATTGTCTCGACCTGATAGGCATAGCTGGGCTGGAAGAACTGCCGCAGCGGCCGCTGGCTCTGTCCGGCGAGGATCGTGAAGTAATACATCTCGTGGCCGGGAGCGGCGACGCACGGGTGGTAGCCGCCGGCTATTTTCAGTGTCGAAGCATTGCGTATGTGATACGCATGGCCAAACTCGTCCCCCTCGGTCTGCAACAGCTGCAATCCGAATCCGTTCTCAGGCCGGAAGCGGAAGTTATAAACCTCGTTGTGGCGTGTCTCATCGGGCATACGATCGCTGTCGTGCTTGTGCGGCGGATAGCCCGACCAGCCGCCCGCACCGACAGTGAACAGTTCCGATACCAGCAGCCGGCCCACCCGACCGGGCGGCTTCTGTCCGAGAATGTGCTTGATCTTCCGGTGGGTCTTGGTGTCATCCGAGCCGTACTGCACCGGGTCGATATGCTCGGGCCGCACCACGAACGGCTCGAACGTCTGATCGAAGCGCGCGCCGGCCACGAAAGTCTCGGTGCTGTCGGAGCGGCACACGATGCGCGCGCTGCAGCTCACCGGTACGTATACCGCCGACGGCTGGCCGTCCCAGACCGACGTACGCTCACCGACCGCCTCGAAGGATTTGCTGTCGATGCCTTCCCCCTGCACCTGCACGTCGATCGTGCCGTGGGCAGGCACCAGGCAGGTCTCGTAGCCGGGCACGGCGGAGACGAAACTCTCGCCCTTCTTCAACCGAACGATGTTGAAGTAGGCCAGCGGTACGCTCTGGTCGTCGCTGCCGACAATGGGGGCGTTGTTGTTGTCGTAATGAGGAATGTGCATGAGTAATCTCACTTCATCGAATGCTTTTGAGAAAACCAGTCGAGTTCCGCCTCGGTCGGCATGGCGAAGGCGCAGCCACGGCGTGCAACGACGTAGGCTGCGGCCGCGGACGCCCGCTGCACCGCCGGCTCGAGCAACTGGCCCCGCAGCAGCGCGCCGACCAGGTTACCGAGAAATGCGTCGCCCGCTCCGAATGGTTTCTTGACGTCGACGACAAAAGTTCCGGTTTCAAACGTGCGGTCGGCGGTAATCGTAACCGACCCGGCGCTGCCCTTCTTGAATACCGCGAATCTGCCACCTTGCCGGACGAATCCGGTCGCGACCGCGAACGCATGCGCCGCGTCTCCGGCGATCAGCGCAAATTCCTCGTCGTTGCCGACAATGGCATCGCATCGGCTTGCAGCGTCAGCGTAAGTGCGCATCGCCTCATCGTTCGAGCGCCAGGAAACCGGCCGATGATCCACGTCGAGAATCGCGAAGGTGCCGCTCGCTCGGGCACATGCCAGCGCCTCCAGTGCCGCGCTACGCGAAGGTTCCGCCGCGAGTGCGGTGCCGGTCACGATCAGAACGGCGGCGCTGCCGATGAATGCCGCATCGAAGTCGTCCGCGCGAAGCTGCAGATCGACAGCGCTGTTACGATAGAAAACGGTCTCGCTGTCATCGCTGCGAGTCTCGCAGATGGCGAGGCTGGTGCGGTGCTCGCCGCCAACCGCCCGACAGCGCGAGGTGTCGACCCCAAAGCGGACCAGGTGCCCACGGACAAAGCGGCCGACCGAATCGTCCGCCAGTGGTCCGAGCAGCGCTGCGGAATGGCCCTGGCGAGACAGCGCCACGGCAATGTTGCCGGCAGACCCGCCGATCTCGGCGGCGAACTGTCCGGCCTGTTCGGTCTTGGTGCCGTCCGGTAGGGGGTACAAATCCATGCCCGCACGACCGACGACGATCGCGGCCAACGGCCGCGTGAGGTCGAATGCGAGGGTCATCTCAAACGCCTCGGCGCTGCCGCACGCGCCCGAGGTTCCATTCCGAGGCGGCGGCCAGCACCTCGGGGCGGTTGCTCACCTCAGGCGTGCCAACTTCCCACCAGGCACTGCCGCCCTCGCTCCATGAGTATGGGTCGACTTTGACGTCGATCACGTAGGTACGATCCGAGCTCTTGGCCCGCATGAATGCCGCCTCGAACCCCGCAATGCTGTCCACCGATTCGGAGTGTGCTCCCATCGAGCGGGCATGCATCGCGAAGTCGACAGCAAAAGGGGCACGATCCCACTGGCAATCGGCGATGAAGTTGTTGAATGCGACGTTGCCGGTGTTGCGTTGAAGTCTGTCGATGACGGCAAATCCACCATTGTCGCACAGCACGATGATGAGCTTACGGCCGGACAATACGCTCGAATAAACGTCCGAATTGAGCAGCAGATACGAACCATCGCCGACGAATACGATGGTGTCTCCGCCATCGGCGCTTTCCATCTGCGCGATACGCGCGCCCCATCCTCCCGCGATCTCGTAGCCCATGCACGAATAGCCGTATTCGATATCGACCGAGGCAACCGAGCGCGCTCGCCAGTTTGCCGAAATCTCACCCGGCAGGCCGCCTGCCGCGGTGACTACGCGGTCAGCTGCCGCGCACAGACGGTTCACGGCGTTGACGATCTGCGCATAGGCGGGAAACCCGTCCGGTGTCTTGCCGCGTGTTTCCGGTCGGCTATTCCATTGATCTCGCAGCGTGTTCGCGCGCGACGTCCAGAGCGAATCCGCACGCCAGTGCGCAAGTGCCGCGTCCAGTGCCTGTAGACCCTCGTGCGCATCGCCGACGATCGGCAGCGCGAGGTGCTTGGTGGCATCGAAGCGCGCCGCATTGAGTCCGATGACCTGGGCAGTTTCACTGAATACTGTCCAGGAGCCGGTGGTGAAATCCTGCAGGCGAGTTCCCACGGCAATGATGACGTCGGCCTCGCCGCAGATGACATTGGCGCATTCGGTGCCGGTTACACCGACAATTCCGTAGTTGCACGGATGCGCGTGCACCAGCGTCGACATACCGGCGATGGTCTCCACCACGGGAACGTTGTGGCGCGCGGCGAGCTCGCCGAGCGTATTCGTTGCCATGGAATAGTGAACCCCACCCCCGGCGATGATGACCGGGCGTTGCGCACGCTGAATGCGCGCGGCAGCGGCGGCTACCTCCTGGAGATCGGGACGCGTCCTGCGGATGCGGTGAACGTGAGGCGCAAAAAAAGCAACGGGAAAATCGTAGGCGATCCCTTGAACGTCCTGCGGCAGACCCAGAAACGCCGGGCCGCAATCTGCCGGATCGAGCATGGTGGCTATAGCGGCCGGGAGCGACTGCAGCAGCTGTGCGGGATGAGTGACGCGATCCCAGTATCGCGTGACCGGCTTGAACGCATCGTTGACCGATACGGTAGGGTCGCCAAAGTGCTCGACTTGCTGGAGAACCGGATGCGGAAGGCGGTGATGATAGACGTCGCCCGACAAGAACAATACCGGCAATCGATTCGCATGCGCCACCGCCGCCGCAGTCACCATGTTCGTGGCACCTGGGCCAATCGACGAGGTCGCCACACAAATCCGCCGCCGGCGATGAGCCTTCGCATAGGCGGCCGCAGCGAATCCCATCGATTGCTCGTTCTGCCCACGCCAGGTCGGCAGCACCGCCCGCGCTTCGTAAAGAGCCTCGCCCAGGCAAACCACGTTTCCGTGGCCAAAGATGGCAAACACGCCGCCAAACAACTGCTGCTCGAAACCGTCGGTGACGATTTTCTGCGCCGCGAGATACCTCACGAGCGCCTGAGCCATGGTCAGTCGAGCGTAATGATGCGATTCCGTCGACAAGGCCACGTCCCCCTCGCCGCCGCATGCCCTGAAATTCCGATTGCGGAGGCTAAAACAGCCGCCAGCTTTAAACTCTAATCCAGCGACTGTGGGATTGCAAGCGCTTGCACTGCGGTGGTAACTGCGCCATCAGTTGACGTCCTTCGGTAGCGCATCACTGCGGGAAAAGCGCACTTTCATCCACAGAATCGCTATCGCCTGCAGCGCGGTAATCGAGTTGGCGATGATGATCGGCCAGGCCGCGATCACGATCCCATACACGATCCACAGCAGCAGGCCGATCACGAAAATCGTGTACATCGACGCCGAGATCGCATGCGCGGCACGCGACCGCCAGATGTGCAGAAGCTGAGGGAAAAAGGATGCGGTAGTAAGGATGGCCGCTGTGGTCCCGAGGAGAGTGGGTACAGGACTCGACATGGTGCAGTCTAGTGCGGTGCCTGCTGACCATCCTCCGAATTGCCGCACGGGCCGCCGCCGGTTGCCACGGGAATCGACAGCAGCTCGCGATTGAACCGAAAAGGTGTGCTGTACCAGTGACTGAGTTCCAGAGTGCTACGCGAGACGTAGTGAAAGATGAAGGCGCGCCGAAACCGATTCTTGCTGCGATTCGGACTGCTGCCATGAATGACATTGCCGTTGAAGAAAAGCACGTCGCCAGCCCCTAGTGGCACGTCCTCCACCCGATATCCTTCAGGCGGGATTACGTGCTCGGTGGTGAAGGACTCCGCCGGGTTGGATTGCTCGGGACACTGAATCGGATAGCTGTGCGTGTTGGGCACACACTTCATGCCGCCATTCTCTTCATCGGCGTCATCGATCGCCAACCATGCCGCCAGGCAGGTGCCCGGCTTGACCCGCAGGTAGAAATTGTCCTGATGCAGGGCCTGGCCGCGGGATTGCGGCGGCTTGAAATAGAACATGCTTTGCACCGCCACCGGTTCTTCCGCAAGCAGCGCGGCGAGGATCGGCTCCAATCTGGGATGCAGCATATATTTCATGCTCAGCGGTCCAACCGGCTTATCCAAATGATTGTGGGGATGCAACATCCGTGGGTAGAACCTCAGCGGATCGTTCGGCGCGTACTGGGCGGTACCACCGCGATTCTGCGCCTGCTTTGCCTCCGACAGGCCGTCAACCGGACCGTTCTTGGCCATTTCCATGAAGGTGTCCCGAATCTCGGCAATTTCATCCGGCGTGAACACCTGCCGCACGGCCACGAAGCCGTCGCGGTGAAACTGGGCCATTTGATCCGCACTCAGACTGCTCGTTTGCGCCAGCGTTTCTCGCATCGGGTCGCCTCCCGTAGGTGGGACATTGACGGGACTATTCCGCCGGCGCCTTGTGTAGCACACGCCGTTTGCAGCCGCCATAGCCGCGGCCGCTCATCATACATGCAGTCGGTGGGCTCACTTCAATCAGAGGCACATCCGCCCATGTCGCTTGACCGACAAAGTCCGATCAGGTTTACTTCGAACGTCAGGCGCTTGAACGTCGGACGGTTGCACGTGCGGTTCAGCCCGCGCAGTTCCACCTACCGCGACCGCGAGATCTGTCCAGAATTCACAGGGCCGCGCGTTTTCCAGAAAATTATATCGTTAAAGCAACGGCAATCGGTGAATAGGAAGCCCCGCAGACATGAAGGATATTAAGGCCGCGATTATCGGAACCGGCGCGGCTGCGCGGTTTCATTTGCAGGCTTATCGCAAGTGCCCGCACACCCAGGTCACAGCGGTCTGCAGCACCAACCTCGACAGGGCTCACGCCTTCGGCAAGGAATTCGGTGTCAGCGGCTACGTTTCTATTGAAGAAATGCTGCACAACGAGCGCCCCGATGTGGTCACCGTGGCAACACTGGAGTGGGAGCACGAAAGACCGGTGCTGCTGTCGCTCGAAGCCGGATGCCATGTACTGTGCGAAAAAATCATGGCGCACACGATTGCAATTGGCGAAAGAATGGTGGCTGCCGCTCGGCGGGCAGGACGAACCCTGGGGGTCAACTACAATTATCGCAGTGTCCCGTCCCACGGTTTGATCAAGGAGGAACTCGTCCGCGGTAGCTTCGGCGAGCCGGCGCTCTACACCGCCAGCATGCACGCCTACCTCTGGGCGCACCTGATCGATCTGCTGCGTTTCTTCTTTGGCGATCCAGTGGAGGTAACAGCGGCGATCGTGGACGACCAGGGACGACGTCCGCTGGCCACGCCGCATGCGGGCAGGGCATGGATGTATGCAGCGGATATGATCTATCACCCTTCCGTTGCCGTATCGGCGTCATTTCGCTTTCGCAATCCGGATTTCATCGCGACGATGTCAGGCTCGGCCCTTGTCCCCTATTCGCAATGCTTCTGGTCGTTTGCGCTGTTCGGGACGCAGAGCGCGCTGGCGATCGATGCGGCGACCGGCGCAAACCTGGCCGGTACGCCGAGTCTGGGGCCAATCGCGGCACGCATCAGGTCGTTGGTGCCCTGCTCCTACCCGCAGTCCTTCGATCGCTCGGTTATGGCATTCGTGCAGGCACTTCACCAGGGCAAGCCGGCGCCGGTCACCGGCGAGGACGGCCTCGCGGCCATGCGTCTGGAGGCGGCTGTCGCCGAGTCGGCCCGCACCGGTCGTTGCGTTGAGTTATCGGCTGCATCGACATCTGCACCACGCTAAGCGCAACAGCGCACCCGTTGAATCGGCCATCGCTTCTTGCCAACGATTTTAGCAAGGAGACCGCCTGTGACCGCTGATGCGACCAACCCTGCCACGCAGCCACAGTTGCGACGCAATGCGCTCGGACTTCCGGAGCTGGTGTTCCAGGGCGTCACACATATTGCGCCAGCCGCCAACATAATATTCGCGTTTCCGATCATCGCCCTCAAGGCGGGACCGGCCATGCCGCTCTCGTTCTTGCTGGCAACGGTCGTCTGCCTTTTCATCGCCAACACCGTATCGCAGTTTTCCAAGTACATGCCGTCAAGCGGCGGCTATTACGCCTTTGCGACCCGTGGCCTCGGGTCCCGCATTGGCTTCATGGCGACCTGGAGCTACCTGATCTACGATTTCCTTGGCCCTGCAGGCACTACCGGGTTCCTTGGCTACCTCATCTCAGACATGTTGCGAACTCAGTTCGACGTAGACATTGCATGGTGGCTGTTCGCGTTGGTTACATTCGCCGTGATCTGGGTGCTTACTCGTCACGGTATCCGGCTGTCGATGCGGATCACCGCGCTATTGGGCGGTCTCGAACTCCTGATCATGCTGGCGCTCGCGGTTTCCCTGCTGCTCCATCCAGGACCTGGTTCTACGTATGTCGCACCGCTGAGCCCATCGTCGTCACCAGATCATTTCGAAGGGGTGGTAGCCGGGATGGTCTTTTCTATCCTGTCACTCAGCGGCTTCGAAGGCCCGGCGCCACTCGCACAGGAATCGCGCCGCGCGGGCAAGTTGGTTGGCCAGGCAGTCATCCTGTCGCTGCTCGCCATTGGGGTGTTCTACATCTTTACGTCCTATGCAAGCGCAGTCGGCTGGGGCACCGGCAACATGGCCAGCTTCGCCGTAAATCCCAATCCCTACTACGCCCTTGGTCATGCGCTGTGGGGAGGCGGCTGGTGGTTCGTTGTCCTGGCTCTCATCAACAGTGCGATCGCGGTCGGTCTTGCCTGTACCAACTCCGCATCACGTGTGATGTATACGATGGGCCGGGCGGGCACGCTCCCGGCCAGTTTTGGACGGATCCATCCCGTCCACCACACGCCTACGTTCGCAATCGCATTCCAGCAGCTAGTCGGAATTGCAGCGGTGCTCCTCGTGGGGCTGCTGTTGAAACCGGAATATATTTTCGGCTTTCTCGAAACGATTTCGGCGCTGGCCGTCATTGTCCTCTATGCCATGGCCAACCTGGCGCTGACGTCCTATATGCGCCGGGTGCACCGCGACCGCTTCACCGTCTGGCAGCACGTTCTGGTACCGTGGGCCGCAACCCTGGCTCTTCTGCCCGTCCTATTCGTTACCGTCTACCCGATACCCCCCTGGCCGTATAACATCACTCCGTACCTGTTCCTCGGAGCGCTGCTGCTTGGCTTTGCCTACATGCAGTGGCTTGAAGCGCGCCAACCCGGAGCGCTTCAGCGGGGTGCAACGATGCTCGTTGGCAACTTCAGCACCGCAGCGGGCGAAGCAGATTGGGACAAGCCCGATGAATCGGCCAATTGAACCGCAGCGGAGTACCAAGTCAGTGATACTCACCTATGAGGATGCCCGCCGGGCGCTCGACGCAATTTCAAGGGAGCTCACACGCCGCGCGCTTGCCGCGGTCGTCACCATTGCCGATGACCACGGTGAGCTCATCGCCCTTATGCGCATGGACGGCGCGCCGCTGTCGTCCATCGTCATCGCTGCGAACAAGGCATGGACCGCCGCGCGCGAAAGAAGGCCATCGGTTGACATCGGCCGTGCAGTGCGACACCCCGAAACCGGCTTTGACATCGCGTACTTCGGCGATCAACGGTATATCGGCTGGGGCGGTGGCATGCCCATTGTGATCGGTGGCACCGTCGTCGGTGCGGTAGCCGTCAGCGGCGTTCCGGAGGCGGTGGATATGGAAATGGCGGCGCTGGGAGTCGCGGCAATCCTCGAGGACCCAGGCCTGGGGTCCGGGACGCGCATCGGCGCTGCGACCTAGGATCACGGTAGTTGAGCTGCGGCGGCAACCGACGCGCCAGCACCGATCCGGCCCTAAACGAAGGACAGGTTGCCGGGAGTGAACGCAGCCAGGTTTCGCAAGACGCTCGCCAGGTTGGTCGCATCGGCACCGAACCAGGCGGCGAGCGTCGCGGCATATTGATCAACGGCAATGCTCGGAATCCACCGTCCCTCCGGACCCGCGTCGTCAGGTCCGCCCAGGGCGAGCGTTGGCATGCTGCCAAACATCCGACCGCCGTGAACCGCATCTCCTATGACCAGGTGATGGCTGCCCCAGGCGTGATCCGTACCACCGCCGGTATTGGGCAGAAGGGTGCGCGAGAAATCCTATAGTGTGAACGACGTGACACTGCTGCCGGCACCTGCATCGCCAGTTACGCAGCCGCAGTGAAATGGTTGAGCTATAGCGCGATGGAACGGGCGAGAAAGGCGTAATGAAGCACAACAGGTTAACGCCGTCGCAGCGTTGGCCGCACTGGCTGCTTGGCGCGCTCGTGTTGGCGGCCGACAACCTGTGTGCCGCCGATGCAAAGGCCGCCGATGCAGATACTGGCGAGCCGGTGGTAGTGACAGCCCCAGCCGTCACGAGCGGCACTCAGGCGACGCTGCCGGGGGCGACCAGCACCTGGCCGATGCTGCTGGGCGCTCAGTACACCTTCATTCTTCAGAATCAGAGCCGGATGTACGCGCCCTATTCCGGACCGCTGAGCCTGGATCCGAACGGCGACACGCAGCCGACTCATACAATCGGAATTTATCTGGGCTGGGCGCCAGTCAGCTGGGGGCAGCTCGACCTGGACCTGGAAAAATTCATGGGTTCAGGCGTCAGCAGCGCCACCGGTCTTGGCGGCTTGACCAACGGGGATGTCGTGCGCGAGGGTGCCTCGGGGGTCAGGAAGCAATTCTACATTGCCCGCAGCTATGCCCGATTCATGTTGCCGTTTGGCGATACACTCAAGACCGTGGAGCGCGCCCAGGATCAGATTCCCGGGCGCGAGTCCGCCACGCGCCTGGAACTGAAAATCGGCCGCATGGCGCTGCCGGACGACTTCGACCAAAACCGCTATGCCAGCTCTGCGCGTACAGCCTTCATGAACTGGTCGCTGTGGGCCAACACCGCCTGGGACTATGCCGCCGATACCCGCGGTTACACTGACGGCTTCGTGATCGGTTTCATCAGCCCCGAGTGGAGTCTGAAATACGGCGCCTATCTGATGCCCATCCTTGCGAACCATCAGGCGCTAGAGTCGTCGTTTCGCCGCGCGCATGGCCAGAATCTCGAACTGACACTCTCGCCCTGGCGCTCGGGCACCATCGTGCGGCTGCTCGCCTACCTCAATACCGCTCGCATGGGTGACTACCGCGACGCGCTCGCGATCGCTGCCGCCAGCGGCACGGTGCCGAATATCGTCGCGGATGATAGGGATGGACGCCACAAGCGCGGTTTTGGACTCAATGCCGAGCAGCCCATGGCCGATGATGGCGACACCGGACTATTCCTGCGCTGGGGCTGGGATGACGGCAAGACCGAGACATTCGCGTTTACCGAGGTCGACCGGGTCGCCAGCTTCGGCGGCCAGCTCGCCGGCAGCCACTGGGGCCGCAGGGATGACCGCCTGGCAGTGGCATTCGCGAGCGAAGCTCTGTCCGGGCCGCATCGCGATTACCTGGCGGCCGGGGGTTCGGGATTCCTGCTCGATGACGGGCGACTGAACTACGGCCACGAACAGATACTTGAAGCATACTATCGTGTCCAGCTCGTCTGGCCGCAGCAACCCGGCCCGGTGCGCTGGCAGCTGAGCCCCGATTTCCAGACGGTTCGCGATCCGGGCTACAACCGCGACCGCGGCCCGGTGCACTTCTGGTCGTTGCGTCTGCACCTGGAGTATTGAAGACGTCGCAGGCGAGCAGGCCCGAGATCATGCATCACGCTGGACCAGGGGCGTTCCATATCCGATCGCATTTAGAATGGAGCCGGCCTACGACGCTCGGCTCATATGCCACGGCCGCCAACGACATCGCTATCGCATGACCGTGGGTGCAGCGCACTAGCTTACGGCGCGTGGCTTTCAGGAACCTTTCGTCCACCTGGAAGTGGGTCAGCGTTTGGGCTCGGTGGCGTGGCCGCGGCCATCGCGCTCCTCATTTCCCGTGAAGTGGTCCTTATCCACCCGCTTCGCCGGATCGGCTTTCTCGCCACGGCTTGGCGTCGGGCCCTTGTAGCCATGCTCTGGATGCATGTCTCGATTGACGTTGCCGCGAAAATTGCTGGGGCCATGAAACCACGGTCCGGCACCGACGAAAACGTCCCCTTGAAACCATTCCGGGCCGTAGTAGCCGGAAGGAGCACAGCCGTAAGGAGCGGCGTCATAGTAACCGTAAGGACATGACGGAGCTAAGCCGATGTCGACGCTGACCTGCGCCTGTGCCTTCGGGACCGTTGCCATCAGACAGCCCCCGGCAACCACAGCCAACATTAGAACTTTGTAACCACGCATAAATGTACCCCGGTTATGGTCCGATGATGGTTCCATCAACTCACAAATCCACGGACGACTTGTCCGCCAACATTACATGCCGGCGCCGCTCGGTCTGTACGGCACCACACGAAGGACATATTGTCGCGAATGGCGGCTGCGCCCCACCGCCCTTGCAATCGGTTGCGCGCAGTTGCCGAAGGAGGTCGCGTGAACTCTATTGACTCAGGCCGGCATTCAACCACGGCGCTACGGATATTGGGACGCAGCAGCTCGCTGTTTACGCGAGTGCCACTCATCTTCGCGGAGGAGCTCGGCATTCGATACGAGCTCGAGCCGATCTACGACATGACGGCCACGGACCCGAACGCCTATGGCGGCAGCCCGGCACTCAAGCTGCCCAGTCTCAGGCGCGGCGAGTCGCTGTTGTTCGGGTCGCAGAACATCTGCCGGGCTCTGGCGGAACTCTCATGCACAGCGCTGCGTATCGCGTGGCCCGAGGATCTGCGCGATGACCTGTCACGCAATGCGCACGAGCTCGTGTGGCACGCCATGGGCGCACAAGTGCAGCTGGTGTTCGGTACGATCGTCGGAAAGCTGCCCGCCGACAACGTTTATTTCGCCAAGGCACGTGCCGGATTCGACAATTCGCTGCGCTGGCTCGACCGGCACGCGGCGCAGATCCTGGGCGTGCTGCCGGCGCGTGACTTCAGCCTGTTCGAGGTAGCGCTTTTCTGCCTGATCGAGCATATGTCGTTTCGCGATACCTTGCCGGTCGAACCCTACCCCTCGCTGGTGCGTTTCAGCGAAGGATTTGCCGTGCGCCCGTCGGCACGGCACACGGTTTACCGGTTTGATGCGAGCCCGGCCGGATGACGGGCGCGCCATCTGAACTTAGCCTTTGCAACTGGTGCGCTGTCAGGACTATTCTTGCCGCTAACGTTCGAGGAGGCCTGCTGTGGCGCCGGATCCATCCGACATCGATCGAATCAAGGTCGCGGTGTCCACGTCCCTGCACGCGCATTGGCTGCTGTTTCTCATCGAGGGAATCATCCTACTGGCATTGGGAGTTGCGGCCATCGTACTGCCGCTGATCGCCACGGTTGCGGTTGCAATCATTATCGGTTGGCTGCTCCTCATGAGCGGGATCGTCGGCTTGATCGCCACCTTCCGAATGCGGCGGGCGCCCGGCTTCGGCTGGTCGCTGCTCTCGGCCGTGCTGGGGATCGCGATCGGCGTTCTACTGCTGTGTTGGCCGTTGAGCGGAGCGTTGTCGCTTACCGTGCTGCTGACGGTGTTTTTCGTGATTGAAGGCGTCGCTTCTATCTTCTATAGCCTTGAACACAAGCGTGAACTCACGGCGCGCTGGGGCTGGATGCTGGTGAGCGGCGCATTGGACCTGATCCTGGGCGGATTGATATTTCTTGGGCTCCCCGGAACGGCGGCTTGGGCCATCGGCCTGCTGGTCGGCATCAACATGGTGTTCGGCGGCTCGGCAATCATCTCCATGGCCCTGCTCGCACACACCGCCAAGCGGACCGCAACTACCTAGATCGTCAGTACCGTGCCGAGCTCGTCTCGGCACTGCGCAGCATCGCGAAACAATATCGTGTGCAGACCTGCACGTCTGGCCGCTTCGATATTGACCGGAAGATCGTCGATGAAGATCGATTCGGCTGCCTGCAGATTGAACCGTTGCAGCAGGTGTGCGAAGACTTGCGGTTCAGGCTTGACCATCCGAACCTGGCCCGATATCACGATGCCGCGGAACAGGTCCCAGAAGGCATGGCGGATGCGAAGATGGGCGTAAATCGAAGCCGGCATGTTCGACAGGCAATACAGTGGTATGGCGCGCTGGTGCAGCTCCCGGATCAGCTTCAGCGTGTCGGGCTTCTCGATCAGGGACTCGCGCACCGCGTCCACTATGGCGATCAGTTCGCCCCTTGGCCGCCCCATGCGCGCATGCATGCGATCGATCACCTCGTCCTCGGTGAGGCTGCCCCGATCGAACAGATGCCAATCGGCATGACCGAACAGCGCCTGCCTGAGGCGGCTTCGTAGATCGGGATCCTTCTGGAAGCGGGACAGGATCTGGTCCGGGTTCCATTCCAGTACCACCCCACCGAGGTCGAAGATCACATTGCGGACGATTGGGCCGCCCTGCCCGGGCGATTGATTGCTCGGCGCGTCCATCACGATGCCGGCGCGCCGCTCGTGCTCTTTGGCAGATCTTTCAAGCTGTGATTGTGACACGCCAGCGATTGATTTTCAGAAGCTTTTCTTCAAGCCGACATAGACGCCATGCGGCATGACGCTCAGCACCAGCGGCGTATTGCGCCGCTGCTGCATGAAATAGCCTGCGGTAGTACCGATGGCATAGCCGGCGATGACGTCTGATTGCCAGTGTCCGTGCACCTTGACGCGCGCAATAGCGTCGTAGATCGGCAGCGCCTCCAACGCGTAGACGGCCGGATTGTCGGATCGGTACTCCAGTACCAATGGCGTGACCATCGCACTGACAGCCATCACCTCACCGCTCGGAAAACTCTCCGCGCCATGGCCCTTGAACCATTCGTTCGGATCGTTGGTCTGGCTGGGCCGCTCGCGCGACAGCGATACCTTGAGCACCTCGGTCACCGCGCTGGCGATCACGGTGGCATCGATGGATTGCCAGACGGCGTGACCGAGGCGGCTTTCTCCCCCCTCCCATAACCCGGCCGCGACGTCCGTCGCCACCATCGCATCGATCAGCCACAATTGGTACTTTCGGGCCCAGATGCCGCTGTCGTCGTACGTCACGACATGGTCAAGGCCAAGGATTCCGCCTGCGGTGGCCGCGTCTGGTGCGATGCCCGCGGCCAGTAGCATCAGCACGAGGGCAACGGGCCGGTGCTGGCGCGAACACGGAGTCGGAACGCTGATGTGCATTTTCCTCCGTAATTCTATACTGCAAAGTACTTTCCAATATAGAGTACCGGTGCGCGGCAAGATGCCATCAGTCGCTAGCCAGGCTGCGCGCCGAGCGCGGTTTGGCCGCCGCCGCATCGCGCACCACCTGTTCCAACACCGTCAGGTACTCCACATATCGCTTGCGGCCTTCGGCGGTCAGGCGGCAGAAGGTCTGCGGGCGATTGCGCTCGAAGCTCTTGGAGACCTCGACAAATCCCGCCGCCTGCAATACCTGCATGTGCCGGCTCAGGTTGCCGTCGGTCAAACCGCATAGTTGCTTCAGGTCCCCAAAGCGCAGGCCTTTGGGATGTGCGGCCAATGAGGTCAGTACACTCAATCGCGCCCGCTCATGGATCAGGCGATCCAGACCCAGGTACGCATACTGCGACGTGCGCGCCCGGTCTTTCTTAGAACTGCTCATCATCATCCACTTCCAGCCGGTTGCGGTGCAGAAATCGGGCCACCATCAACTGTCCGATACCGAACGGGATGCCCATGACCCAGGGTGAAAATCTTTGCTCGGTCGGTACCAGCGCCACGCAGGCCAACCCGCACGCCAGATACCAGACGCCGACCAGGAACATCGGCCGCGGCAGGAAGCGGCAGGAAGCGAAGACGCCCAGACTGAACACGATCTGCCACAGTCCCGGCAGCATCCACAGGCTCTGCGGTGCGACCCGCAGCAGCGCCACCGTGAGCAGTCCTCCGGCAACTATTGCGGGCAGGAATTGCTCAACGGCCGATTGCAGCATCGGCACTGCCAGATCGCCGTGCGCGCGCAGCGAGCGTTGAAAGGTTTCCGTTCCGATGAGCACCAGGGACACCGCAGCCGTCGCGACCCACAGCCACACATATAGATGCATATGGGCTGCGGGCTGTTTGAGCCACAGGGCCTGCGTTGCTGCGACAACCAGAGCCAGGATTCCGGTCCCTGCCAGTGCCGCTGGCCCATAGCCGCGAAATTCGGTGTCGCGAGCCAGCTGCTCACGGATCAAACTGATGTCGGTCAAAGCGCGATTCAGGTCCTGCATACGGCGCACCCTGTTACTTTGCAGTATAAAGTACCGCATGTTGCACGGCACCTACAAGCCTGAAGCGAGCAATGACCCATGGAAAGTCACAAGAACCGATCGTTATATGGCCGCCTGCGCTTTGCCATGGCCGGCATTTCCCATGGCTTGCGCACCGAACGCAGCCTGCGCACACAGGCACTGGTACTGCTACTGGTGGCGCTGGGGCTGCTGCTCCTGCGGCCGCCGCCCGTATGGTGGGCGCTGGTGATCCTCTGCAGCACCGCGGTGCTAGCCGCCGAACTGTTCAATACTGCGATTGAGCGTCTGGCGGATCATCTGCACCCGGAACTGCATCCGGAGATCCGGATCGTGAAAGACTGCGCCGCCGCCGCGGTGTTGTGTGTTTCGATCGGTGCCATCGGCGTGGCGATAGCGCTGCTGGTGGACATCGCGCGGCATTGATCAGCCGGCCAGTCTTTCCGGACCTGACGCGGTCAGGAATTCCTCCTGCTATCGGGTCGCGGCCCGATCGGCGCGCCGGCAAGGCAACACGCGATCAGCGCCGCCAGAATCAGCGGCGCTGCGAAGATGTATTTCGCTGCCACGGCGGCATTGACCATGAAACCGGCGAGTTGCGTGACGATCATCGGCCGAATGTTGGCGCCACCGGCCCGGGCGAGCGCGGCGCTCTGCCAGAGCAGCATCGCCTGCACCACCAGCAGCACGGATATCGCAACGCCAAAACCCTGGTAGAAATCCCAGTAGCTGCGCGACACTCCGAAAGCGGCAAAATGAACGTCCTTCATTGCATCGACGACCGCTTGTTCATCCGGGCCGGTCAACGGCGTCCAGGGCATGCCGGCGGTGTGAGCGATGGCGTACGCGGCGGTCAGCACCGCTGCGATCCGCAACCAGGTCGAACGCTGCATCGTCAGACGCTGCGACCGCAACTCGCTAACCGTTCGCGCGCGATGCCTGACGGCCTTGCGCGAGCACTTTGGCAAACAGTTCGAGCAGTCCAGGCCAGCCCCGATCGACGTCGCCGCGCATTTTCCCGCCATCAGCAGCACCCATGCGTTCGAAGCGGCGATGCTCGAGTTCAACCCGTGTACGCCCGTTGCTTTGCGCTGCGAACATCACCTCCACTTCCGAGGTGTAGGCGGGGCGGGCGTCGGCCTGCCACTGCGCGTTGATCTCCCAGCTGAACACCAGTCGACGACCCGGTTCCCAGACGTGCACGTGACCGACGGTTACCTCCGAACCGTCCTCGCATTTCGAGTACCAGCGACCGCCGACGAACGGTTCGATGACCGATTCACGCATTGGCGAGGCGCTGATCGCGTGGTTCTTCGGCCACCAGAGATCGATGCCGAGCGTGAAGGTTTCAAAGGCCTGTTGTGGACTGGCGTCCACGAGCAGGCTCTTGCGTACCGGCGCGATCTGGATGGTGCGATTCAGGGTGTTCTCCTTGGTCCGCGGCCAGCCGTCTTTCCCACTTCCTGCTTGAACGACTCGAGCGCCCGGTCCCAGAACTGATCGAGCCATACACGCAACGGGCCGAGCCCCTCAGGATCGATGAAGTAGACCCTGCGGGTGCCTTCGGGGCGGTCTTTCACCAGTCCGGCTCGCTTCAGCGCCTTCAGGTGCTGGGATACGGCCGGCCGGCTCACCGGCAGGCCCTTCGCCAGCACCCCTACCGATGCCGACCCGGCGCGCAGCTTCTCGAATAACCGGCGCCGCATTGGATCGCCAAGACACTGCAGTGCCAGTGCGTAAGTCATGACTTACGGTAAGTAATTACTTACCTACTGTCAAGCGCGAGTGCCATGCGCCCGCGCCTGCCGGGTCCGAGCGCATTGCCATAGACACCAATGCAATCGACGCGCGCGGCGCGTGTCAGGCTTTGCGATCCACCGCCAGCGCCGCAAACGACTGCTGCACCGGCATCACTTCGATGGCGTTGACGTTCACGTGCGCGGGCAGCCGCAGTATCGACTCGACAACGTCGACCACGTCCTGCGTCACCAGTGGCCGCATGCCGACATACGGGGCGCGCGCCGCGGCCGCATCACCCTTGAAGCGCACCAGCGAGAACTCCGTCTCGCACAAGCCCAGTTCCACCGAGGTCACGCGAATCGCGGTCCCCAGCAGATCGGCACTCAGATTCAGCGACAGCTGGCGCACATAGGCCTTGGTCGCGCCATAGACATTTCCGCCCGGATACGGATAGGTGGCCGCCACCGATGACATGTTGATAATGTCGCCGCGATTTCGCGCCACCATGCCTGGCAGGATCGCCCGCGTCACCCGGGTCAGACCCAATACGTTGGTCTGGATCATGGTCTCCCAGTCCGCGATCTCGGCCTCGTGTGCCTTGCTCAGCCCTAGCGCAAGTCCGGCGTTATTGATCAGCGTGTCGATGGCGCTGAAGTCCTCCGGAAGGCCCTCCAGGCACGCCTGCAGCGAGGGCGCCGATCGCACGTCCAGCACGCGCGTCAGCAGCCGCTGCGACCCGGCTTCGTGTTCCAGCGCCCGGAGACGCTCCAGGCGCCGACCGGTGGCGATGACGCGCGCGCCGGCCTTCAGCAGTCTGATCGCCAGGCCGCGGCCCATGCCGGCGGTGGCACCGGTGACCAACGCCACCCTGCCCTGCGCCCATGAATCGTCTCGCGTCATGCACTCTTCATCCTGCGGCCGGCGCGCCGCTTTCGGTAATGAAAATCGCCCTGAAATCGTTCACGTTGGTGAGCGTCGGTCCGGTGATCACGGCATCGCCGATGGCTTCGAAGAAGCTGTGCCCGTCATTATTAGCTAGGCTATTGCGGGCGTTAATGCCCTTGGCCAGGGCGCGCGCCAGGCTGTCGGGAGCCAAATGCGCGCCGGCTACTTCTTCGGTGCCGTCGACGCCATCGGTATCCCCGGCAATCGCGTAGACACCGGCCTGTCGATCAAGCGCGATCCCCAATGCCAGCAGGAACTCGACATTGCGGCCGCCACGGCCGTCTCCGTGCACGGTTACCGTGGTCTCGCCGCCCGACAGCAGCACGCAGGGAGCGGCGCACGGTTCTCCATGCGTTACCACCTGGCGCGCGATAGCCGCCATGACTTTGCCGACCTCGCGCGCCTCACCCTCGATGCTGTCGCTGAGGATCAGCGCCGCGACGCCCGCGCGGTTTGCGACCTCGGCGGCGGCCTCCAGCGCCATCTGCGGGGTCGCGATGATCCGCGTCTCGGCGCCGGCCAGCCGTGCATCGCCGGGCTTCGGTGTCTCGCCGCGGCCGCTTTCCAGAGTTTCGCGCACCTGCGGCGACACCTCGATCGCGTATCGCCGCAGGATCACCAGTGCGTCGGCGCAGGTGGTAGGATCGGCCACGGTCGGGCCGGAACCGATATCCACCGGGTTGTCCCCCGGCACGTCGGAGATCAGCAGGGTGATTAGCTTCGCCGGGTGACAGGCCGCGCCCAGCCGTCCACCCTTGATCCCGGACAGATGCCGGCGCACGCAGTTCATCTCGCGGATCGTGGCGCCGGACTTCAGCAGCGCACGGTTGACCGCCTGCTTGTCCTCGAGCGTCAGGCCTGGAAGCGGACGCACCAGCAATGCGGAGGCGCCGCCGGAGATCAGGCACAGCACCAGATCCTCCGGTCGCAGGTCCCGCACCGCTGCCAGGATGCGTTCCGATGCGGCCACGCTGGCCGCGTCCGGCACCGGATGCGCTGCCTCGACGATGTCGATGCGCTGGCAGGGCACGCTGTAGCCATAGCGCGTTACCACGACTCCCGACAGCTCGCCGCGCCAGTTGTCTTCGACCGCACGTGCCATTGCCGCCGATGCCTTGCCGGCGCCGATCACCACCAGCCGGCCGCGCGGAGGCGAAGGCAGGTGGCGTGGCACGCACAGCGCGGGTTGCGCGGCGTCGATCGCAGCGTCAAACATCGCCCGCAGCAGCGCGCGCGGCCCGCTGTCCGGGTTCACGGCGGCGCTGCTCCAATCTGGTATCGCGCCAGCAACTCGAGTGCACGCACCATGGCCGAATGATCCCAGGCCTTGCCGCCGTTTGCCGCGCAAGCGTTGAACAGCTGCTGGGTACTCGCGGTATTGGGCAGCGAAAGCCCCACTTCGCGCGCCGCAGTCAGCGCCAGATTCAAATCCTTCTGGTGCAGCTCAATGCGGAAGCCCGGATCGAAACTGCGCTTGATCATCCGCTCGCCATGCACTTCCAGGACCCGTGAGGACGCAAAGCCGCCCATAAGCGCCTGGCGCACCTTGCTGGCATCCGCGCCCATCCTGGAGGCGAACAGCAGCGCTTCGCCAACCGCCTCGATCGTCAGCGCGACGATGATCTGATTTGCCACCTTGCAGGTCTGCCCATCGCCGGTGCCGCCGACCCGCGTGATGTTCTTGCCCATCAGTTCGAACAGCGGCCGCACCTTCGCAAAGGCATCCTCCGGTCCCCCGACCATGATAGTCAGGCTCGCGGCTTTGGCACCGACCTCACCGCCCGACACCGGTGCGTCCAGGTACTGGCAACCCAGCGAATTGATCCTTTTTGCAAATTCCCTGGTCTCGATCGGAGAGATGGAACTCATGTCCACCACGATCTTGCCGGCCGACAGGCCCCCGGCGACGCCGGCGGCGCCGAATAACGCCGCCGCCACGTGCGGGGTATCGGGCAGCATCGTGATGATGATGTCGGCGCGCTCGGCCACCGCTTGGCCCGATGCGCAGTCGACTGCCCCCTGCGCAACCAGTGATTGCGGAGCGGGCTTATGGTCATGAACATACAGCTCGTGCGAGGCGGTGCGCAGATGCGCTGCCATCGGTCTGCCCATTACCCCTAAGCCGACGAAACCGACTTTGCTCATACTGCTTCCGGACGTCACAGATAGGGCTTGATCCACCCCAGTCCCTGCACGGTACCTTTGACTGGCTTGTATTCGCAACCGATCCAGCCGCCATAGCCAAGCCGGTCGATGAATGCGAACAGGAATGGATAATTGATCTCGCCGGTGCCCGGTTCCCCGCGGCCGGGATTGTCGGCGATCTGCAGATGACGGATCCGGTTCAGGTGACGCTCTATGCTCGACGCCAGGTTCCCTTCCATCACCTGCATATGGTAGATGTCGTATTGCAGGAACAGATTGTCCGAGCCGACGGCATCGATGAGATCGAGCGCCTGCTGCGAGCGGTTCAGAAAAAATCCTGGCAGGTCGCGCGTATTGCACGGCTCCACCAGCAATCGGATGCCGACGCGCCCGAGCTCAGTCGCGGCGAAGCGCAGGTTGCGAACCAGTGTGTCGTGCAGCGTCGCTGGGTCGAGCCCTCGGGGCGCAATGCCTGCCAGGCAGTTGAGCTGAGTGCATTGCAGCGCCTGCGCATACTCGATCGCGGTGCCGACCCCGTCCTGAAATTCACCGATGCGCTCGGGCAGGCAGGCGATACCGCGTTCGCCGGCGGCCCAGTCGCCGGCCGGCAGATTATGCAGTACCTGCGTGAGCCCGTTGAGCTGCAGCCGCTCGACCAGATCGTGCTTGTGATAGGCGTATGGAAACAGGTACTCCACGCCCCGAAAGCCCGCGTCTCTTGCCGCCCCGAAGCGCTCCAGGAAATCGAGCTCGTTGAACAGCATTGTCAGATTGGCGTTGAATTTCGGCATGCTTGCAGTGTGTTCACCAGCGAGCCGATGCCGTCGATCGTGATCGCGACGCTGGCGCCGTCCTTGATCGACCCGATGCCCAGCGACGTGCCGCAGGCGATCACATCGCCCGGCAGCAGCGACATGTCGTGCGAGATCTGGCTCACCAGCTCCAGCGGCGAAAAGATCATGTCGGAAAGCGGGAAGTTCTGACGCTCAACACCGTCTACGCGGGTGACGACGCGCGCGCTGCTCCAGTCCAGGTCTGCGGCGATCACCGGTCCAAGGCAGCCGAAGGTATCGTAGCTCTTGGCCCTGCACCACTGCACAAAGTCGACATTCTCGTTGAGCACCTCGCCGGCGGTAACGTCGTTGACGCAGGTGTAGCCAAATATGCAATCGCCCGCACCGCTCACCGGTACATCCTTGCAGCGCTTACCGATCACGATGCCGAGTTCGCCCTCATACGCAATCTTGCCGCTGTAGGCGAGCGGCCGCCGTATCGGCTCACCCGGACCGGCAACCGAGCTCGCCGGCTTGATCAGAAACAGCGGATGCAAGGGCACCGGCTTGCCAAGCTTTAAGCCGAGCGCACGAAAGTTATTCCACAGCGCGATGATCTTGGAGGGTGCGCAGGGACACTGCAGTGTAAAGGCGCCATTGGGGACGATGCTGCCCGTTGGCGTCGGGTGCTCAAACAGGTTGCCCTGATATTCGATGATTCCGTGCTGGTCCAGCACGCCGAAGCCGGCACGATCGCCCGCGGCCCTGAAACGCGCCCAGTGCGTCACCGGCTCATGTCCCGCGACGGTTGGCCGCAATCGTGCGTGCCAGCAGGCCAGCCAGTGCGTACACCGCGTCGATGTTGGGTGTCGGGGTGTGCGTCAGTCGGCCCAGTTCCACCACCGATCCGACCAGCGCCTCGATTTCCGGCGGTCGTTCGGCCTCGATGTCCTGCAGCATGGAGGTCTTGTGCTTGCCGACTTTTTCCGCACCGGCGATGCGCTTCTCCAGTGGCACACGAAAGCTGATACCCAGTTTGCCAGCCACCGCCTGCGCCTCGGTCATCATCGCCTCAGCCAGCGCCCGCGTGGGCGGAAACTGACAGATATCGACCAGCATTGCGCGCGTGAGCGCACTGATCGGATTGAAGGTCAGATTGCCCCAGGCCTTGAGCCAGATCTCGGCCCGAATGTTGTCGAGCACCGGGGATTTGAAGCCCGCGCGATTAAAGCATTCGGCGACCCGCGTCACCCGCGCGCTGTTCGAACCGTCCAGGTCCCCGAGCGGAAATCGCTCGCCTTCGATGTGCCTGACGACGCCCGGCGCGATCAGCTCCGCTGCCGGATATACCACACAGCCGATGATGCGCTCGGCGGGAATCTTCCGGCCGATGACGCCGTCGGGATCGACGCTGCGCACCACGGTACCGGCCAGTGCACCGCCGTGCCGGTGGAAATACCAGTAGGGAATGCCGTTCTGCATCGTCACCACGACGGTGTCGGGGCCAAACAGTGTCGGCACATCGTTGGCAACCGCCTCGACCTGGTGTGCCTTCACCGCCAGGATCACGAGGTCCTGCGGGCCCACGGCAGTGTAATCGTCGCTCGCCTTCACATCCGCGGCAACATGCTCGCTGCCGTCGCTCATGATCAGTTTCAAGCCGCTGCGGCGTATTGCCTCCAGGTTCGCCCCGCGTACCATGCAGGTAACGTGTTCGCCGGCCAGCGCCAGTTTCACGCCGACGTAGCCACCGATGGCGCCGGCGCCGATGATCGCGATCTTCATTCTTCTCTACCTGCCCAGCGGGCCGTTACTATTGTTGTAGCAGTGGCGATGACCTCATGCGCGAAATCGCGCGGCGCCCGAGCGGCGCTCCCCCTTACAGCAGCATAGTCTACGGCAAGCCCGTCAGTGCGCCGCCCGCGGCGGACAACTGGCAGCAAGCCTACGCCCGGCGCTACCCCAGGAAAAGTCAAAGCTATCTATCGCGACCATACGATTTTAAATATACCTCAGGCGCGCGTACGCTGTCGCCGATGAAGAACCTGACGCTGCGCCATCTGCGGGTGTTCGCGGCGGCGGCGCGCCACATGAACTTCTCGCGCGCGGCCGAAGAACTGCATTTATCGCAACCCGCGGTGTCGACCCAGATCAGGCAATTCACTTCCTGTGCCGGCCTGCCGTTGTTCGAGCGGGTCGGTCGCAAGAACTACCTGACGCCGGCCGGCGAAGAGATGCTGCAGTGTGCTAAAGGGATCACGCAGCGGTTGAAGGAGGCGGAAGACACGCTGGCGCGCCTCAAGGGGGTGACCGGTGGCCGCCTCAATGTCGCAGTCATCAGCGCCGGGGATTATTTCTTTCCGCGCGTGCTGGCCGAGTTCGGCGCCAGCCATCCCGGCGTGGCGTTCAATCTCACCGTACACAATCGCGAAGGGCTGCTGCGTCAGCTGGCCGAGAACCTGACCGACCTTGCCGTGATGGTGCGGCTGCCGAGCGACCTGGACACGATCGCCGTGGCGTTCGCGCCTCATCCCTACGTGATCGTGGCCGCCCCCAGCCATCCTCTGGCCGGAAAACGGCAGATTCCGCGCGCGGCGTTGAACCGCGAGCGCTTCGTGCAACGCGAGCAGGGATCGGATACCTGGAATTCGATGTGCGAGGTGTTCGGGCGCCAGACCAACCGGCTGACCATCGGCATGGAGATTCAAAGTACCGAAACCATCAAGCAGGCGGTAGTGGCCGGCATGGGCATCGCGTTTCTTTCCGCCCACACGATCGGCCTCGATCTGCTGGCCGGTAACCTGGTGGTGCTCGACGTGCAGGGTTTTCCGGCCATGCTCAATTGGTATCTGGTGCACAACCGCACCAAGCGCCTGCCGCCGGTGGCAGTGGCCTTCAAGGACTATCTGCTGCGCGAAGGTGCGGCGCTGATCGAGCGGCTGGTGCACTTCGAGCTATCGGGCGCGCCGCCGCAACTGCTGTCGCCGCGCGCGCGCCATCGAAACGCGCGCGCGCGACGTTCGCGCTAGAGCTTAAGGTCGCGCCAGACCTTCTAGTCGAGAAAATCGCAATAGCGTTCGACGTGCGTCGCCAGACCGAGCGTGTGCTGGCGAGTGAGCCGCTCGGCCAGTTCGGTGTCGCGCCGTTCCAGCGCCTCGATGATGTTCAGATGATCAACGATCGAGCGCGCCGCGCGGTTGTCCTGCGAGATCGTGAGCTTGCGGATCGCCCGCACGTGGATGAACAGGTTCTTGGTGGCGTCGGCGATCAGCTGCGAACCGCCCAGGCGGATGATCATCTGGTGAAACGCGATGTTGGCGTCCGAATATTCGCTAATGTGCGCCGACGGCGGCGAATTCTCGAACTCGTCGAACAGGTGGCGCAGCTTGCCGATCTCGGAGTCCAGCGCATGCAGCGTCGCCAGGCGCGCCGACATGCCCTCGAGCGCGGCCCACATCTGGATCATCTCGATGATTTCGCGCTTGGACTTGCGGACGATGAAGATCCCACGGCGCGGAACCGTCCGGACAAACCCTTCCTGCTCCAGGATCGACAACGCTTCGCGCACCGGCGTGCGGCTCACGCCGAGCGCCTGCGTCAGTTGCCGTTCGTCGAGGCGCAACGGCCGCCGTTCGCCGTAGATGTCGGTAGCGGCGATGGCGTCCTTGAGCAGCGCATACGCCTGATCGCGCAGGCTGACGGAATTCAGCGGCGCCAGCGCCAGCGGTCCCGCCATGCTTCGGTTCTGACCGACCATTACCACCGTGTTCATCCGACCCGCGCTCCGCTGGCAAGCAACACAGGGCCGCTGATGCTACGCATCGGCGGCGTGCGTCGGCGCGCCGCGCGTTTGAGTATCGACGGTGGAATGATTGAAATGGCGCTGGCCACGCCGGCGTCAATCGAAAACTCCAGCATCTTGAATACCTTAGTTATAGTCGCGCAGGGGGTTGGCGGAAATTTATTATGCGCCGCAGTAGGGTGTCAAGATATATCAGGCACTGCATATCATAAGTCTCACGCTTTCGACGCGCGTGTACCTTGCTTCGCCGCGGAAGATTTCTGCCGCTGGCGCGTCTAACAGTGCCGTGCTGGCAGCAAGATCGGCATCCAACTTCCAGTTGACAAACTGGAGATATATCACATATGGTCGGCGCCGATCAAAAATAATGTGAGACTACATTTACGTTTTGGGGGGGTTGCGCAGTCATTCGGGAGATCGATCCAGACCAGCTGGTGTGATCCCGCCGCGCTATGGCACCCATGAAAGAGCTCAACGCATGATTCTGCTGCCGATCACGGAAGTTCGTGCCGCCTGGCCGGCGGCCATCAGGCGCCAGCCAATCAAGTAAAACAGGAGAAGCATCCATGGTTGCCGTGTCGAAATCACCATCCACTTCAATTTTTGCGAACCCCTGGGTCCAGCTCATCCTCGGCGTCATCTGCATGGCGTCGGTTGCCAATCTGCAATATGGCTGGACGCTGTTCGTCAATCCTATCGATGCCAAATTTCACTGGGGACGTCCAGCGATCCAGGTCGCCTTCACGATGTTCGTGCTGATCGAAACCTGGCTGGTACCGGTGGAAGGCTATCTGGTCGACCGCTTTGGCCCGCGTCCGGTCGTGATAGGCGGTGGCATTCTGGTGGCAATCGCCTGGATGATCAATTCGGTGGCGGATTCGCTGGCGCTGCTGTATGTCGCCGCGGCGATCGGCGGCATCGGTTGCGGTTCGGTCTATGGCACTTGCGTCGGCAACGCACTGAAATGGTTCCCGGGGCGTCGCGGTCTTGCGGCCGGGATTACCGCTGCCGGCTTTGGCGCCGGCGCCGCGGCCACAATCATTCCGATCTCCAACATGATCACCTCCGACGGCTACCAGCATGCGTTCCTGTTCTTCGGCATCCTGCAGGGCCTCATCGTCATCGTGATGGCCTTTGGCCTGCTGGCCGCGCCGCCGCAGCTGGTAGCGGCAGCCCCGCGACCCAACCAGGCCGCACGCAGCTTTACGCCGACGCAGGTGCTGCGCTCGCCGGTGTTCTACGTGTTGTACCTGATGTTCGTGCTGGTGGCGTCGGGCGGCCTGATGATGGCCGCGTCGATGGCGCCGATCGCCAAGGATCTGAAGATCGATAAGATCCCGGTGGCGCTGCTGGGAATGGCGATGCCGGCGCTGACCTTCGCGATTTTCCTCAATCGTATCTTCGACGGCGTCGGCCGTCCGTTCTTCGGCTGGGTATCGGATCACATCGGCCGTGAGAACACGATGGCGATCGCGTTTGTGATCGGCGCAGGTGCCTTGTTCACGCTCAGTCAGGTCGGCAGCAACCCGGTGCTGTTCGTGCTGGTCACCGCCCTGTATTTCGGCGTATTCGGCGAAATCTACAGCCTGTTCCCGGCGACTCAGGGCGACACCTTCGGCGCCAAGTTTGCCGCCGCCAATGCCGGCATGCTCTACACCGCCAAGGGCATGGGCTCTCTGCTGGTGCCGTTTGCCGCCGCGCTCGCCCTATCCATGGGCTGGCATACGGTCTTCATGATTGCCATGAGCTTCAACCTGCTGGCCGCCGCAATCGGCCTGTTCGTGCTGAAACCGATGCGCATCAGGCATTTTGCCGCCACGCGTGCCGAGGTGCAGAACGAAGCGAACGCGAGCGGGCGCGCGCCGATGCAGCCCGCGTCGGGCAACTGATAGTCGCGCCGCGCGCCCTCAAGCGCGGCGTCCCTTTGAACCGGTCGACCACCTGGGAGACACCATGACCCCCGCATCCTCGGCAGCAGCGACTACGCCCGCCACCACGACCGCGGACAACACCTTGCAGCCCAAGAGCCGCGACGCCGCGGTTGTCTCCGGCGGGCACCTGGTGGCCAAGGCGCTCAAGAACGAAGGCGTCGACACCATCTTCACGCTGTGCGGCGGCCACATCATCGACATCTACGACGGCTGCATCGACGAGGGCATCCGTATCATCGACGTGCGCCACGAACAGGTCGCCGCGCATGCCGCCGACGGCTATGCCCGGCAAACCGGCAAGCTCGGCTGCGTCGTCACCACCGCGGGCCCGGGCTGCACCAATGCGATGACAGGAATCGCCACCGCATTTCGCTCCGAGAGCCCGGTATTGCATATCGGCGGCCAGGGGGCACTGACGCAGCACAGGATGGGTTCGCTGCAGGACCTGCCGCATGTCGAGCTGCTGCAACCGATCACCAAGTTCGCCGCCTCGGTGCCCAGCACCGAACGCGTGGCCGACATGATCTCGATGGCGGCACGCGAGGCGTTCAACGGCGCCACCGGTCCGGTGTATCTCGAGATACCGCGCGATGTGCTCGATCGCGAGGTCGATCTCACCAAGGCGATCATTCCAAAGCCGGGGCACTACCGCGCCTCGACCCGATCCATCGGGGATCCGCGCGACATCGAAAAGCTGGCCGACATCCTGGTCAATTCCGAACGACCCGCGATCCTCTACGGCCAGCAGGTGTGGTCGGCACGCGGCCACGAGGAAGCGATCGCCCTGCTGCGCGGGCTGGACATCCCGGGCTACTTCAATGGCGGCAGCCGCGGGCTGCTGCCTCCGGGCGACCCGCACCACTTCGATCGAACCCGCGGCAGCGCGTTCTCGGATGCCGACGTCATCGTCATCGTCGGCACGCCATTCGATTTTCGCATGGGCTACGGCCGGCGTATCAGCACCAAGCTCAAGCTGGTGCAGATCGACATGGACTACCGCACCGTCGGCAAGAACCGCGACATCGATCTCGGGCTGGTTGGTGATCCCGGGGCAATCCTCGGGGCGGTGCTGCAGGCGGCCTCCGGGCGCCTCAAGCAGGACAAGCGGCAGGCGCGCCGGCAGTGGATGAAGAAGCTCACCGATGCGGAAGCCGCGGCCACTGAAAAGCTGATGCCGCTGTTCAAGTCCAACTCGGTACCGATCCACCCGTACCGCGTCGCCTATGAGCTCAACGAATTCCTCGCCGACAACACCATATATATCGGTGACGGCGGCGATGTGGTGACGATCTCGGCGCAGGCCGTGCGTCCGCGCGCGCCGGGCCAGTGGATGGATCCCGGTGCCCTCGGCTCGCTCGGCGTTGGTACCGGATTCGCGATCGCCGCCGGGCTCGCCCATCCGAGCAAGGAAGTGCTCTGTTACTACGGCGACGGTTCCTTCGGCATGACCAGCTTCGACATGGAGACCGCGAATCGATTCGGCGTGCCCTACATCGCGGTCATCGGCAACAACTCGGCGATGAATCAGATCCGCTATGGGCAGCTCGCGAAATACGGCGAGGAACGCGGCAATGTCGGCAACCTGCTGGGCGACGTGCCGTTCGGCAAGTTCGCCGAAATGCTGGGCGGCTACGGCGAAGAGGTCCGCGACCCGGCGCAGATTGCCCCTGCCCTGCAGCGCGCGCGCGAATCGGTGCATCGCCTGGGTCGCTCGGCGGTCATCAACATCTGGGTGGACCCGCGCGAATATGCGCCCGGCACCAAGAACCAGACGATGTACAAATAAGGCCAGTAGGAGACTCTCGGATGGCGAAGGCATTGGATGGCGTGCGCATACTCGACTTCACGCACGTGCAGTCGGGTCCGACCTGCACGCAGCTGCTGGCCTGGTTCGGCGCCGATGTCATCAAAGTGGAGCGCGCGGGCGCCGGCGATATCACGCGCGAGCAGCTGCGCGATATTCCGGACGTGGACAGCCTGTACTTCACGATGTTGAACCATAACAAGCGCTCGATCACGCTCGACACCAAAAGCAAGAATGGCAAGGCGGTGCTCGAGAAGCTGGTCAGGCATTGCGATGTGCTGGTTGAGAATTTTGCGCCTGGCGCCCTCGATCGGATGGGCTTTACCTGGGAGCGCATCCAGCAGCTCAATCCGAAGATGATCGTCGCGTCGATCAAGGGCTTCGGCCCCGGACCGTACGAGGACTGCAAGGTCTACGAAAACGTCGCCCAGTGCGCCGGTGGCGCAGCATCGACCACCGGCTTTGACGACGGGCCGCCGCTGGTCACCGGTGCGCAGATCGGCGACAGTGGCACCGGCCTGCACCTGGCGCTTGGCATCGTCTGCGCGCTCTACCAGCGCAAGAGCAGCGGCCGTGGCCAGCGGGTACAGGCGGCGATGCAGGACGGGGTCTTGAACCTGTGCCGCGTCAAGCTGCGCGACCAGCAGCGCCTGGCCCGCACCAAGGTCATGAAGGAATACCCGCAATATCCCAAAGGCAAGTTTGGCTCCGCGGTGCCGCGCGCCGGTAACGCCTCCGGCGGCGGCCAGCCCGGCTGGATCATCAAGTGCAAGGGATGGGAGACCGATCCTAACGCCTATCTTTATTTCATTACCCAGGCGCCGGTTTGGAAGGAGATCTGCAACGTCATCGGCAAGCCGGAGTGGATCACCGATCCCGACTACGCGACGCCAGGCGCGCGCTTGCCGCGGCTGATGGAGATTTTCGGCGCGGTCGAGAAGTGGACCATGACCAAGACCAAGTTCGAGGCCATGGACGAGTTCAATCAGCACGATATTCCCTGCGGCCCGATCCTGTCGATGGAGGAACTGGCTGCGGAGCCCTCGCTGCGCGCCACTGGCACTATCGTCGAGGTGGACCATCCGACCCGCGGCAAATATCTGTCGGTCGGTAACCCGATCAAGCTTTCGGACAGCCCCACCGAGGTCAGGTCCTCACCGCTGCTCGGCGAACACACCGATGAGGTGCTGGCGGAGCTCGGCCTGAGCGCCACCGAGATCGAAGCCCTGCGGGCTGAAAACGTAATTTAGCCGAAGCGTAATTCAAATGGCCGCGGGGAACACCCCCGCGTGGCCCAGTTGTATGTATTACCGCGGGAATAAGATGGAACCTGATAAAGCTTCGGTTCGAAAAGTACTCGATCAGGCAAAGGCGGCGGGACGCAAGGCACTGACGGCTCCGGAAGCCAAGGGAATATGCGACGCCTACGGCATCGCGGTGCCGAAGGAAGGCGTAGCGAACGACGGCGCCGGGGCAGCAACGCTTGCCAGCGCCATCGGCTATCCGGTGGTGATGAAAATCGTATCACCCCAGATCCTGCACAAGACCGAGGCCGGCGGCGTCGTGGTCGGCGTCAAGAACGCGCAGCAGGCCGCGGAGGCGTTCGCCAGCATCGTCGCCAACGCCCGCCGCTACGACCCGAAGGCGAGCATCGACGGCGTGCAGGTGCAGCAGATGCTCGGCGGCGGCCAGGAAGTCATCATTGGCGCGGTGACCGACCCTGCCTTTGGAAAACTGGTGGCGTTTGGTCTGGGCGGCATCCTGGTGGAGGTGCTAAAGGACGTCACCTTCCGTCTGGCACCTGCCACCCGGGAAGACGCGCTGTCGATGCTGGATGGCATCGCGGCCGCAGAAATACTGCGCGGGGTGCGCGGCACCGATCCTGTGGATCGCGATTCGCTCGCGACCATGATTGAAAAGGTCTCGCGACTGGTCGCCGACTTTCCGGAGATATCGGAACTCGATCTGAACCCGGTGTTCGCGACCAGGGATAGCGCCGTCGCCGCCGATGTGCGCATTGTGCTCGACTTCACGCCCCCTGCGCCGCGCTACCGGCCGAAAAAAGAGGACATCATCCGGCAGATGAACCGGATCATGAAACCGGATGCGGTGGCCGTAATCGGAGCGTCGAACGAGAGCGGCAAGATCGGCAATTCGGTGATGAAGAATCTGATCAGCGGCGGCTACCAGGGCGCGATCTATCCGATTCATCCCAGTGCCGATTCGATCATGGGCAAGAAGGCCTACAAGAGCGTCAAGGATGTGCCGGGCGTGATCGACGTGGCGGTATTCGCCATTCCGGCCAAATTCGTCGCCCAGGCGCTCAGAGAGGTAGGCGAGAAGAAAATCCCCGGCGCGGTGCTGATCCCGTCGGGCTTTGCCGAAACCGGTAATGTCGCCGGTCAGGATGAACTGGTGGCGATCGCCCGCAAATATGACGTCCGCCTGATGGGGCCGAACATCTATGGCTTCTACTACACGCCGAAGAATCTTTGTGCCACGTTCTGCACCGCCTATGACGTCAAGGGCTCGGCCGCCCTGTCGTCGCAGTCGGGCGGCATCGGTATGGCGATCATCGGGTTCTCGCGCTCGGCCAAGATGGGGGTGTCGGCGATAGTCGGCCTCGGCAACAAGTCGGACATCGACGAGGACGATCTGCTGACGTTCTTCGAACAGGATGACAACACGCAAATCATCGCCCAGCACTGCGAGGACCTGAAGGACGGCCGTGCCTTTGCCGAAGTCGCCAAGCGTGTCTCGAAGAAAAAGCCAGTCGTGGTGCTCAAAGCCGGACGCACCAGCATGGGTGCGCGCGCGGCCAGCTCGCACACCGGCGCGCTGGCGGGCAACGACAAGATCTACGAGGACGTGTTCCGCCAGTCCGGCGTCATTCGGGCGCGCTCGCTGCGCGATCTGCTCGAGTTCGCGCGCGGCATTCCGGTGCTGCCGACTCCGAAGGGCAACAACGTCGTCATCATCACCGGCGCGGGCGGATCCGGCGTGCTGCTGTCCGATGCCTGCGTCGACAACGCGCTGACGCTGATGGCGATGCCGCCGGACCTCGACGCGGCGTTCCGAAAGTTCATTCCGCCGTTCGGCGCGGCCGGCAATCCGGTCGATATCACCGGGGGCGAGCCGCCGACCACCTATCAGAACACGGTGCGACTGGGCCTCGAGGATGCACGCATTCATGCGCTGATCCTCGGTTACTGGCACACGATCATCACCCCACCGATGGTATTTGCGCGCCTGATGGTCGAAGTAGTCGCCGAGATGCGCGCCAGGGGGATCGAGAAACCGGTGGTCGCCTCGCTCGCCGGTGACGTCGAAGTCGAGGAGGCGGCGGAGTACCTGTACCAGCACGGCATTCCTGCCTACGCCTATTCGACCGAGATACCGGTCGCCGTACTGGGTGCCAAGTATCGCTGGGCGCGCGGCGCCGGCCTGATTCCCGCGCCCTGAAGGCGGCCGCGGCCGATTATTTGGGAGCTTGGAAACGGAGTTAGCGATGACCGATCGGCGGCGGCGACTTCCCCTCCGTCGCGGTCGCGAGTCGGTCCTTGTACGATGAAACTATGCGTGTTTGGTGCCGGAGCCATCGGCGGTTACCTCGCGGTTGAGCTCGCACTCTCGGGCAACGAGGTCTGCGTCATTGCCCGCGGCGAGCACCTGCGCTCGATCCGCAACGACGGCCTGCGACTGCGGATCGGCGGTCGGCAGAAGACCGCGTACGTGGCGGCGAGCGATCAGCCGTCCGACTTCGGCCCGCAGGATGTGGTCATCTGCGCACTCAAGGCGCACCAGGCATGGCAGCAGTGCGAGCGCTTTGCGCCGCTGCTCGGGCCGGAAACCTGCGTCGTCACCGCAATGAACGGCATCCCATGGTGGTATTTCTATCGCTCGGGCGGCGCGCTCGAGGGCACACACCTGGATTCGGTGGATCGCGATGCCCGCCAGTGGAACGCAATCGGGCCTGGACGCGCCATCGGTTGCGTGGTGGATCCGGCCTGCGCCGTCGTAGCTCCCGGCATCATCGAGCACCATGAATTCAAGCGCTTTACCATCGGCGAGCCCGACGGCAGCATGTCCGGCCGGGTGCAGGCGCTCGCCCACACGCTGGTCGAAGCGGGCTTCGAGGCGCCGATACGCGCCAATCTGCGCTGGAACATCTGGCTCAAGCTCTGGGGCAACGCCTGCTTCAATCCGATCAGCCTGCTGACGCTCGCCACGCTCGATCGGATCACCAGCGAGGCGGGACTGCGCGCTGTCTGCATTGCGGTGATGCAGGAATGCCGCAACGTCGCGCTGGCGCTGGGGCTCGACATTCCCGAGGCAATGATCGAGCGCCGGCTTGAGGCCGCAGGACTGGCGACCGGCCACAAGATGTCGATGCTGCAGGACCTGGAGAGCGCTCGCGCGATCGAAATCGATGCGTTGGTGACCGCGGTGCACGAATTGGGACAATTGACCCGGGTGCCGACCCCGGCGGTGGACATTCTGCTGGCGCTGGGGCGCGAGCGCGGCAGGCAGGCAGGCCTCTACGACTGATCGGCGCCGAATCTGCAGGTATGATTCCGTCGCAGCCGCGGCACAGGCCGCCGCAGTGGAAGGAACATGGACGACAGGAACTCGAAGCTGAATCGGCGCGATCTGTTCCGGATGATCGGCATGGTGGCCGGCGGATCCGTGATGTACCAGGCCATGACCAGCCTCGGATACGCGGCCGACTCACAATATGCAGGTCCGATCAAGCTGCAGGGCGCTCCCAAAGGCACCAGGGTCATCGTCCTGGGCGCCGGCTTGGCGGGCCTGGTCGCGGCGCTGGAACTTCGCAACGCCGGCTATCACGTCCAGGTACTGGAATTCAACGATCGCGTCGGCGGCCGCGCCTGGAGTCTTCGCGGCGGCGATGTCTATACCGAGATCGGCGGCGAGACACAGAACTGCGACTTTGATCCGGGGCTGTACCTGAACCCAGGGCCGTGGCGCATCCCCTACCATCATCGCGGTTATCTGGACTACGCCAGGCGCTTCAACGTCGCCCTGGAACCGTTCGTGATGGTCAACTACAACGCCTACGTGCACAGCAGCCAGTATTTCGATGGCAAGCCGCGCCGATTTCGCGAGGTGCAGGCGGACTTCCAGGGCCACGTGGCGGAATTGCTCGCCAAGAGTGCGCGCCAGGACAAGCTCGACCAGGCGCTGACCGATGAAGACCAGCAGATCCTGCTCGAGGCGCTGCGCGGCTGGGGCGCGTTGGATGAAAACTTCCTCTACAAGGCCGGCTTCGACAGCGCCGAGCGGCGCGGCTATGAGGTCAACCGGGGCGGTGGGCTGATGCCGTCGCCAATGCCCTCGACGCCGATCGGATTGGCCGATCTGTTGCGCTCCGACGTGTGGCGCGCGTTGACGTTCGGGCAGACGCATCAGTGGCAATCGACCATCTTCCAGCCGGTGGGCGGCATGGACATGACGCCCCGTGCGATCGGCCGCGAGATCGCCGATCTGATCACCCTGAAAGCCAGGGTAAAGGCGATCCGGCAGAGCGACACCGGGGTTACGGTCAGCTATGTAGACGCCCGCACCGGCGCTGATCCGCGCCAGGCCAGCGCCGACTGGTGCGTCTGCACGATCCCGCTGACAATCCTGAGTCAAATCGATCTTAATGTCGGCGCGCCGATGGCAGCCGGCATCAATGCGATCGCCTACGCCAGCGCCGTGAAAACCGGCCTGCAGTTCAAGCGCCGATTCTGGGAGGAGGACGAGGCGATCTACGGCGGTATCACGTTTACCGATCTGCCGATCAGGCAGATCGCCTATCCCAATACCGGCTACAACCGGCCGGGCAAGGGCGTGCTGCTGGGGACCTTCACTATCGGCGTGCCGGGGTTCGAATTGTCAGGCATGTCGCCGCAGCTGCGGGTCAGCAAAGCGGTGGAATACGGCGCCCAGATCCATCCGCAGTACCGCAGCGAGTTCGAAAACGGTGTGTCGGTGAGCTGGCACCGGGTCCCGGGCGCCCTGGGCTGCGCGGCGGCGTGGACCCCGGAGCTGCGTGCGGCGCATTACCGCCATCTGGCGGAAATCGACGGCCGCATCGTACTGGCCGGCGACCACATCTCGGAATTCACCGCCTGGCAGGAAGGAGCGGTGCTGTCGGCCCTCGATGCCATTACACGCCTGCACCGGCGAGTGCTGGCTGCCTGATCGCACGCGCATGCCGGAGTAGCGCCATGAAACAGATACTCGCAGTCCTTGTGATCGCCGCCTTTGTCGCCCTCGCCGCGCTTGCCCCGAGCCCCGGCGCGCGCGCCGATGAGGGCGGTCCGAGCTCGACCAGGGCTGGCGCCAGCCTGACGGGCCCGACGCATTTCCTGCAAACCGATGGCGAATCGCTCTACCACGTAGCCTGCCAGGTGTGTCACATGCCGAATGGCCAGGGCGGCAGCGGCGCAGCCAGCTATCCGGCGCTGGCGGGTAATCCGAAGCTGTCGGCCAGCGCCTATCCGATCATCATGGTGCTCCATGGCAGCAAGGCGATGCCTGCCTTCAATGGGGCCCTCAGCGACGCGCAGGTGGCGGCAGTGGTGAGCTACGTGCGCACGCACTTCGGTAACCTCTATAAGGACAAGGTGTCGGCGGACGAGGTCAAGGGGCTGCGCTCGATGGCGCATTAGTCGTGCCATCGCAGGACGCCGCACGGCGGCCATCGCCGCCGCGCGCGGCGTTCCGGCATCGGGCCTTCACCGTCATCTGGGTCGCGACGGTGGTCTCCAATATCGGTACCTGGATGTACAACGCGGCATCCGGCTGGCTGATGGTGAGCCTGAACAGCGATGCGCTGCTGGTGTCACTGGTACAGGTCGCGACCAGCCTGCCGATGTTCCTGTTCGCCCTCGCCGCCGGCGCGCTGGCCGACATCTTCGACAAGCGCCGCTTCCTGATCGGGGTCGAGGTAGCCACGGTTGCTTTGTCGGCGCTGTTCGCCGCACTGGTGCAATTCGGCGCCATCACACCCGGCTCACTGCTGCTGTTCATGTTTCTGATCGGCGTGGGCGGTGCATTGTCGGCGCCCGGCTGGCAGGCCGTGGTGCCGCAGCTGGTGCCGCCGCAGGATCTGGCGCCCGCCGTGGCAGCCAACAGCGTCGGTATCAACATCAGCCGCGCACTGGGACCTGCCTTGGCCGGCAGCATCATCGGGCTGGCTGGCATTGCCGCGCCATTCTGGCTCAACGCGCTGAGCAACCTCGGCGTCATCGGTGCGCTGCTGTGGTGGCGCGCACCGCATCGCGCCGCCAATCGCCTGCCCGCGGAGCGATTCGGCAGCGCGATGCGCACCGGCTTTCGCCACGCGCGCCACAACCCGCATCTGCGCTCGACGCTGATCCGCGCGGTGGCGTTTTTTCTGTTCGCCAGCGCCTATTGGGCATTGCTGCCGCTGGTGGCGCGCGATCAGATCGGCGGCGGCCCGGGGCTGTACGGGCTGCTGCTGGGCGCGATCGGTGCCGGGGCGGTCGGCGGCGCCTTCCTGCTGCCGTGGGCCAAGGCCACGCTCGGGCCGGACCGCGTGGTCATTGCGGCGACCATCGGCACCGCGCTGGCGATGCTGCTATTCGCTCTGGCGCGCGTGCCGCTGGTCGGCCTTGTCGGCAGCATCCTCGCCGGCGCCTCGTGGATCGCAGTGCTCGCGAATCTGAACGTCTCGGCCCAGCTGGCGTTGCCGGACTGGGTGCGCGGCCGTGGCCTGGCGCTGTTCGTGACCGTATTCTACGGCGCGATGACGCTCGGCAGCGCGGTCTGGGGGGAAGTGGCCGACATCACCGGATTGCGGTTGACGCAGTTGATCGCCGCCGCCGGAGCGCTGCTCGCGATCCCGCTGACGCGACGCTGGAAGCTGCAGACCGGCGCCGGTGTCGACCTGACCCCATCGATGCACTGGCCGGTGCCGGTGGTCGCGCATCAGATCGACGCCGATCGCGGGCCGGTGCTGGTGACGATCGAATACCGGCTGGCCGCCGACAAGGATCGTCAGGGCTTCATCGCCGCAATGGGCCACCTGGCCCACGAGCGTCGCCGCGACGGAGCCTATGCCTGGGACATGTTCGAAGACACCGCCAACAAGTCGATATTTCTGGAGACCTTCCGGGTAGAGTCCTGGATCGAGCACTTGCGCCAGCATGAACGGGTGACACACGCCGACCGCGTGCTGCAGGAGCAGATCCACCGGCTGCTCGCACATGCGCCGACGGTCAGGCACCTGATCACCGTCGAGCCGGGTCACGACGGCAACGGGGCGCAATGATGAGCGAAGCCGCACAGCGGAACGATTTCCGGGTCGCGACCCCCGAGCTGCTGTGCTTCTGGTGGCGATCCTGCGATCGGCTGTACGATGGCGCGCAAGCGCCGCCACGGCGCCCGGAGTAAGCCGGTCGTGGAAATCGAGCCCGTCGAATCCTGGTTGCGATCCATGGGATGCACGCCCGTCAGGACCGACAGCCCCAAATTCCGATGGTCGCTGCGTTTCGACTTTCCCGCCACCAGCCAGCACGTCATGGAGGCGTTGTCGCTGCCGACGCGGCCCGGCAGCATGGTCGTCCTGTCGAAGAGAAGCATCGATAGCCGTCTGGTGAGCGCCTATGACACCTTGTCGGAGGACGCCAAGGACGCCTTTCATTCCGAACTGACCTCAACGCTGCTGCGCGACTACATCGAGTATCACCTCGACCAGACCAGTCCCGCGCACTGCGCGTCACGATTCCAGGTGCTGGCCGAGCGCTTCGACGACGGCCTGACGCTGGACGCTTTCTATGGCACCGTCGATCACGTCTACAAGACCGAGTTGGCGGTGATCATCTGCTACCACAAGCATCTGGCACGCGCCGCGCGCCTGATGGGCGTGCCGGCGTCCACCACCCAGTAGACGATTCAGATCGGCGCTGCGGCGCCCACCGCCGGCCGGCCGACGCCGCGGGTAAAGCCCCAGTCGACCATGCGGCTGATCCAACCCCCGCCCATGCTGGCACCGGTGACGTTCGCCAGATCGTAGTCGGCGCCGTGCAGCACCGAATCGGCGGCGCGCAGGCCGCTGCGCACTGCCGGTCCGATGCCTTCGCACAGGTCGCGGGTGGCGAGCCCGGCCGCATCGCCGGTCAGAAAAGCGTTGTCGAGGCGCACCACGTCGATCGGACCACGAACGTAATAGCTGTAGCCGGACGGTTCGAGCGCAATGCGGATGCCGAATCGCTGCTCGAGCCGCTGGCTAAATCGCTGCCAGTGCAGCCAGATGTCTTCGCCACGCTGCTTCAGCCGCTGCGCCATGCCGCCGATACCGACATTCAGCCAGCCGCGCGCCTTGGGTACGTACCAGCTGTACCCTGGCAGGCCGTCCTCGAAAAACCAAAGGTGACAATCAGGATCGCGCCACTCATGGGCAAATTCGAGCTCCAGCGTAACGGTCTGCAGCGCGCGCACCCTTGGCAGCGCCTGGCGAAATAAATTGCGATGTACCGGACAGGCGGTGCCGGCGGCGCCGATCAGGTATTTGCAGCGATACTGCCCATCGATCAGGTAGTCGCCGCGGTCGCGTTCGATCTGCCGAACAGTGTGCGCGGCAACCTGCGCGCCGGACTGCTCCAGCAGCCAGGCGTCGAACTCGAGGCGGCGGATCGAATGCTGCACGCACGGAATCGGCAGGTGCAGGCCCTTCAGATGCCAATGCAGGCGGCGGAAACTCAAGAATCGGTGCGGATAGGTCGCCGGGTCCAGGTCCACGTCGCGCACCACTTCCGGGGTGATCCAGCCGGCGCACAGCTTGGGCCTGGGGAAGACCTCCTTGTCCAGCACCAGCACCTGCGCTCCACCCTGTTGCAGGCGGCGCGCTGCCGATGCGCCGGCCGGTCCGCCGCCGACCACGATCACCTCGCAGTTACGCATGCGGGCCGCCCGACTCAGGTGGAATACAGGTGCTGGCGGGTCAGGGGAATGTGGTTGTTCTCGCGCGTGGTGAACACCACCTGGAACAGCTGCAGCGTTCCGGTCTCGAAGCCGGCGATCGATCCGGCAAGGTACAGGCGCCACATCCGGACAAAGGTTTCATCGAACATCCTGCGCACCCGATCCTCCGCGGCCCGGTAGCGGTCCAGCCAGTGGCGAAGCGTCAATGCGTAGTGCAGGCGGATGTTCTCCACATCCAGCACCGACAGGCCCGAGGGCTCGAAGATCTGCATCATCTCGCCCAGCGACGGCGCATAGGCTCCGGGAAAAATCCGCCGCGTGATCCATGGATGCAGCAGACCGGGATGGTTGCGGCCGATCGAATGAATCAGCCCACGCCCGGCCGAGCACAGCGAACGCCGGATGACGCGCCCGAGCTGCGCATAGTTTTCGTGGCCGACGTGCTCGAGCATGCCGACCGACGCGAACACATCGTAGCGACCGGATATGTTGCGATAGTCATCCTGGATGAACTCCACCCGGTCCTGCAGCTGCTGCTGCCTGGCTCGCTCGCGCGCGAACGCAATCTGCTCGTGCGAAATATTGAATGCCCTGACGCGCGCGCCGTAGCGGCTGGCCATGTGCAGCGCCAGGCTGCCCCAGCCGCAACCGGCCTCGACCACCGAATCCCCGGGCTGCAGCTGCAGCTTGCGGCATACGTGGTCCATCTTGGCGATCTGGGCCTGTTCCAGCGTGGCGGCGAGGGTCGGATAGTAGGCGCAGGTATAGGCCATGGTCTCGCCAAGCCACATCGCGTAGAACTCGTTGCCGATGTCGTAATGGTGATGAATGTTCCTGCGCGAACCGGCCAGCGTATTGCGCCGGGTGCTGCGAAACCAGCGCGCGAGACGGCTGCCGAAGGAGTCCCTGCCCTCGTCTTTCGCCATGCCGCGATAGATCAGCGCGATCAGTTCGACCAGGTCGCCTTCAATCTCGAGCTTGCCGGCGCTGTAGGCCTCGGGGAACTGCACCTGTGGATCGCGCAGCACGCGAAACAGCGTGATGCGGTCGGCGATGCGGATCTTGATGCCGGGAGCGGCGCCGTCCGGCGCTATGCGCTCCCCGCTCCATAGGACGAACTCGACCGGCGGATCGCCGAGGTCCGACAGCAAGCGACGCAGCAGGCGACCTTCCAGGGAGCGGCGCGTCCGGCCCGGCGCAGGCGCCGCATCGGGAAAGTCGGAAAAACTTTCGGATTCGGGATTGGCGTTCATTCGAACTCTGCGTTCATACGGGACCCTGAATGCAGCTCAATTGGTCTTTGCGCTGTTGCCATCTCTGCTCTTCGGCAGTGCCGCCGCGGGCCGCGGGGGCCGCGAGCGATTTATCCGAGCTGGGCCTGAAGCACACGCATCCGACGATACTGTAATCGCAATCCGTATTCCAGTTCCCGCAGGCGCGACTGCAGGTTCGATTGTTCCCAGCGCTCCACCATGGCCCGCTTGGTGTCCTCGAGCCACTGCTCACGCAGGTGCGCCCATTCCGCCACGGCCTTGGAAAACGCGTCATATTCCTCCGCAATCCTGGCGCGCAATTGCTCCAACTGCGCGCGCCCCGGCAGGCTTGCCAGTCTGCGCTCGGCGCGCTGGAACTGGTTGTCCAGCAATGCGCGCTGGATCCTGAACCATGGAACCCGCTTCAGGTTGCGCGTCAGCCCCAACACTCGCATGCTGCTGATGAACCACTTTGACGGATCCCATTGCCACCAGCGCAGACCATTGCGGTAGTCGTGCGCGAACATGTGATGGAAATTATGGTAGCCCTCGCCGTAGGTCAGCAGCGCCACCACCGGATTATCGCGGGCGGTGTTTTCGTCGGTGTAGGGCTGCGATCCCCACATGTGTGCCAGAGAGTTGATAAAAAAAGTGAAATGATGGCTGGCAACCAGCCGCAGCACGCCGGCCAGCAGGAACACGCCCCACACGTCCCCGATCAGATATCCCACCAGCAGCGGCAGGCCGAAGTTGGTGGACAGCGCGACCAGCAGGTAGTGATTGTGCTGCCACATCACCAGCGGATCGCGCTGCAGATCGCGCACGGTGCTGAAGTCCGGCTCGCCGCTCGGATAGCTGCGCAGCATCCAGCCGATATGGGAGAACCAGAACCCGCGGCGCGCGCAATACGGATCGCGTTCGGGATCGTCGATGAAGCGGTGATGCACGCGGTGGGCGGCCGCCCAGTTCAGGGCACTGTTCTGCAGCGCCATGGCACCGAAAAACAGGTACGCCACCTTCAGGATCGGATGCGCCTCATAGGTGCAATGAGCGAACAGGCGATGATAGCCGCAGGTGATGGCCATGCCATTGGCGCCCAGGAACAATGTAAAGACGATCCAGGCGGCGGCGTGATAGCCGTGGGTGATCCCATACCACGGTATCACCGTGACCGCGACCACGGAGGTCAGCACGAACATCAGGGCTGCGGCCCAGTTGATGGGGGCAACGCCGGCTCGGACTGCGGACAACGCCATCTTAGTGAGTGCTCCCCATGGGTTCTATATTGGGTAAATTAACCTATTTACCAGTGCTGTCGCAGGTATTCGATCATGACTGTCGCAGGTATTCGAGCATGCAGCTCGCGCGGCTGCCGCCGGTCGCGGCGGCGCTGCCGGCAGGTTATCGCTAGTCTACATTCATTATATATCATAATATATTGATTTATAATATATTTATCTGATGAAAGGCGTGCCAAGGGAAAGTGTCGACAGAATCGAGGTTCCGCACACGGACCTGTCATCCGACGCGCTGCGCGGGGTGCTCGAATCGTTCGTGCTGCGCGAAGGTACCGACTACGGTGAGCGCGAATATTCGCTGGAGGAGAAAGTCGGGCACGTGATGCGCCAGCTCGAGCGCGGCGAGGCGCGGATCGTTTTCGATCCCAGCACCGATTCCGTGCAGATCGTGCCCGGCTGAGCTCGGCGACGGCTGATCTCGATCGAGTCAGTGCGGGCGGTGGGTATTGAACGGCGCTGATGACGCGGGTGGTGGCCGCCAGTTCGCCTCCAGCGCCGCCGCTGTCGTCGGCGACGGCGCGCTGCGGCGTGCCGTCGGCTGGGTGGCGATGCTGAATCTGGCCTACTTCGCGGTCGAATTTGCGATCGCCCGTCACCTCGGCTCGGTATCGCTGTTCGCCGATTCGATCGACTTCCTGGAAGACACCGCCCTCAACGTGCTGATCCTGGTTGCGTTGGGTTGGCAGCCGCGGCGGCGCTCGCAGTTGGGCTTCGCCCTTGCCGCCGTGCTGCTGTTGCCGGCCGTCGCCACGCTTTGGACGGCATGGCACAAATGGCTGCTGCCGCTGTCGCCCTCGCCGCTTGGGTTATCGCTCACCGCGCTGGGAGCGCTGGCGGTGAATTTCAGCTGCGCGCTGCTGCTGGCACGTGTTCGGCACGCGGGCGGCAGCCTGTCGCGTGCCGCATTCCTATCGGCACGCAACGACGTGTGGGCGAACCTTGCGATCCTTGCGGCGGCCGGGCTGACCCTCGCCTGGCCCTCGGCATGGCCGGACCTGGGGGTGGGTCTGGGGATCCTGGCGATGAGCCTGGGCGCTGCGCGCGAGATCTGGCTGCGCGCGCGCGCGGAGCGGCAGGCCCACGCGCCGCAATAACCGCAGCCGATGCGGGCGTACTACTGTTTACCGTCCTCGTACTTGAACGAGACTTTCAGTTTCGCGCGATAGGCTTCGACCTTGCCATTGTTGAGCTGCAGATCCAGCTGCACCACTTCGGCAACCCGCAGATCGCGCAGCGTCGTGCTGGCGCGTACTACCGCGGCCGCGGCCGCCTTCTCCCACGACTCGGTGCTGGTGCCGACGAGCTCGATTATTTTATAAACACTCTCAACCATGGTATTCGCCTCGCATTAGTTCGACCCCCGATCCGCCCGCAAGCTTATCCCTCCGGCGCTCAACAGGCGACTGCACTATGCCCTTGCCTTGCCGCTGCGCGGCCGGCGCGCACGCGGACGCCTCGCCTCATACAGCCTGCTCGCCTCAGCCTGCACCCGCTGCCGGTAGCGCACCAGTTCCTCCGGCAGCTGTTCGCGCACGTAGCAGCTCAGCGCGGCATCGATCAGGCGCGCCACCTTGACACCATCGCGCTCGGCCATGCGTCGCGCACGCTCCATCAGCCTCGAGTCGACCCAGAAGGTCAGATCCTCGTCGGCGGTGCGGCGCGCGGGATACTCCTCGAACGGCCGCTCGGCGTGCCGATCGAGAAACCAGCCGAGTGCCTCGTCGTGCACCTGATCCTTGGTCGACCACCGATGATTGCGCTGCGCCGGCGGCTGGCGCTCGACGATCAGCCCGCGGAACCAGACTTCGGTATCGATGGCGTAGCGGGTCTTGGGCGGCAATGTCTGATGCTGCAGGGTGCGCAGGCCGCGGGCGCGCGCGCTGCGTGTTCTGGACGCTTTCTTCAACGCCACCGGCACACCCCCGAGAGAAAGCCTAAGGCCACCAGGTCGCGAATGTTAGCGTGGCGACCGGACAGCGGCGGCGAACGGAGGGATTAATTCACCTTCCATCCGCCCGGCACGCGAACGCTTTGGCAGCATGGTGGCGCCGATGCCGCCACTCCGATCGAGTGTTACCGTTTTATTTCTAATTGTTATCATACTGTTACAGGGCTATCTTCATAAATAACATCTCGTATTGCGCAAGGTGCGGCAAAAAAATCAGGTCTGGCGGCGCCTTGGCGTTTAACCGTTGGATAATTCGCTCTTGAGTTTCGCAGGCGTCGCGCTATATTCGCTCCGTATAACATTGAACGGGCAAGGTTTCCCGCGGGCTACAACAATTAAGGCGTTACGTGAGCTTCGCGCTACAAGTACAAATCAGTGCGGGCGAAGATCTGGTGTCGCAGGGAGCTTAGGTATGGCGGATTTATGTGCGCGCCTGGAGGCTGCCGCGCTGTCTCTGACCGGTCCCGGTCACATCAAGGATCGGTTGTTCGACGCGTACTGCCGCTACCTGGAAGATATTCAAGAGTGCGACGTGCCCGGCGAGCTGGCACATGAATTCGGCGACATGATTCGCACCCTGCATCGCGCACCGGCGCTACCCGGCGATGATGTCGTCAAAGCCTCGGTGCGCAAGCTGTCCAACGATCAGGCCTGCCGTTATGCCGGGCTGGTGATCCGGCTGTATGGCATGTCCGCAGGCATGAGCCATCACGGCGTCGTACGGAACGCCCGCCCGGTGGTGCCGCTGGCGAAATACCTGGCTACCGAGGCCAGCAGCAATTCCTAATCGAGCTTGAACTCGATCGTATCCCAGCGCGTGGTGTCCTCGTGCCGCGCCTGGCGCTTCACTGCATCGACCAGCGCCCGCTCATCCCAGGACACGGTCTCGTCGAACAGGCCGTTGAGCGGCTTGGCGCGCGGCTGCTCGAGGCCAAAATGCGGCAGCAGCAGCACCGGCTTGTCGCTGGCCTTGGCATAGTTCAACTGAAACACCAGCAGGTCCTGCTGCTGCGGATACAGGCTCGACAGAGCGATCACGACTTCGGCCGGCGCAATCTGCCGGCGCAGTTCCTCGCGCAATCCTTCCTGCCCGCCGATCGGCGGCCGCACTTCCGGGGCGCTGCAGTTCTTGTAGTAGAAATTCTGCGCACTCTCGATGTACTCGAACACCCGCAGGTAGTCGTCGCCCTCCTCAAAACAGTGGGTCACGAATACCCGAATGGGATCGCGCTGGGACATGCTCCCAGTGTACTGTGACGGCCGGCCGAATGGATAGAGACGTGCTGCAACTGCTGTGAGACTGCTGGTCTACAATATCCGCTATGCGACCGGTACCGGGCCGGCCTTTCATTTTCCGGTTCCTGGGGCCGGCTACTTGCGCAGCAGCCGGCGCGTGCTCGACCACATCACCGAACTGATCCGCGCCGAGGATCCCGACCTGGTCGGCCTGATCGAGGTCGATACCGGATCGGTACGTACCGGCATGCTCAATCAGGCCACGCATGTCGCCGATGCGCTCGGCCACTACACCGCCCACCAATGCAAGTACGGCACCGGCTCGATCAATCAGCTGGTGCCGATCGTGCGCAAGCAGTCCAACGCGCTGCTGGCGGCGCCGCGGGTGACCGGCGAGCGCTTCCATTACTTCGATACTGGCATCAAGCGGCTGATCATCGAGCTCGAGCTGGACCAGCTGTGCGTATTCCTGGTGCACCTGTCGCTCAAGTTCCGCCATCGCCAGTATCAGCTGCGCACGCTGCACGACCTGGTGGTGCGCTCGCACAAACCGGTCATCGTAGCCGGCGATTTCAATACTTTCTGGGGAACGCACGAAATCTACCTGTTCATGCGCGCCGCCGGACTGCGCAGTGCCAATACCGAGGGGCTGCCATCGTTTCCGTCGCGCCACCCGCGAGTGGAGCTGGATTTCATCCTGGTCAGCCGTGGCATAGACGTAACCTCGTTTCGAATCCCAGCCGTCACTTGGTCGGATCATCGTCCGCTGGTGTGCGATTTCGAGCTCAACGGCAACTCGATCGGACCGGAGTTCCCATGAGCGAAGCGCTGGCGTTCACCCTCGACGTCGATGCCGACAACATCGGCTGGCTCACGCTCGACCGGCCCGGCAGTTCCGCCAATACGCTCGGCCGCGCGGTACTGCTGGAGCTGCAGCAACAGCTCGATGCACTCGAGCGACGCGCGCTGCGCGGCCTGGTGCTGCGCTCATCCAAGCCCTCGGGCTTCATCGCCGGTGCCGATATCCGCGAAATCAACACCCTGGGCTCCGAGGCCAACGCGCTTGAATTGATCACGCTCGGACAGCGAATCTATTCGCGCCTCGAGGCACTGCCCTATCCGACCGTGGCAGCCATCCATGGTTATGCCCTGGGCGGCGGCCTTGAGCTGGCGCTGGCCTGCCGCTACCGGATCGCCGTCGGCGATTCCAAACTGTCACTGGGGCTGCCCGAAGTACTGCTCGGTCTTCACCCCGGCTTTGGCGGCACGGTGCGCAGCGTGCGGCTGCTCGGGGTGCGACCGGCGATGAGTCTGATGCTGACCGGTCGCAGTGTGCGCGCCGATCAGGCGCTCAAGCTGGGACTGGTGGATCGCCTGATCGCGGGCGCCGACCAGCTCGACGCGGCCGCGCGCCAGATGATCCAGGCCGCGCCATCGCCGCATCGGCCGCCGCTGCTCGAGCGGGCCTTGAGCTGGCCAGGGCTGCGCGCGCTGCTGCGCCCGCTGTTGCTGCGTCAGGTGCGCTCGCGGGCCCGGCGCGAGCACTATCCGGCGCCGTATGCGATCGTCGCGCTGTGGGCGAAGTTCGGCGCGCGCGGCGATGCGGCCATGAGCGCTGAAGCGCGCTCGTTCGCGGCGCTGCTTGCCAGCGATAGTGGGCGCAACCTGATCCGGGTTTTCCTGTTGCAGGATCGGCTCAAGGGGCTGGCCGGCAAGAGCAGCGCGCGCCTGGAGCGGGTACACGTGATCGGCGCTGGTGTCATGGGTGGCGACATCGCCGCCTGGTGCGCGCTGCGCGGCCTGAGCGTCACGCTGCAGGACCGGGAGCTGAAACTGATCGAGCCGGCCATAGCGCGCGCCACGGCACTGTACGCCAAACGCCTGTCTACCCCGGCCGAGCGCGCCGCCGCCAGCGAGCGACTGCGCGCGGATGTCGACGGCAGCGGGGTCGCCGCGGCGGACGTCGTCATCGAGGCGATCTTCGAGGATCTCGACGCCAAGCGCTCGCTGTACGCGGCCGCCGAGCCGCGCATGGCGGCCGGTGCAGTGCTCGCCAGCAACACCTCCAGCCTCACGCTCGAACTGTTGGCGACTACCCTGGCTGACCCCGGCCACCTGGTCGGCCTGCATTTCTTCAATCCAGTGCCGCAGATGCCGCTGGTGGAAGTGGTGCACTTCCCGCCGACCAGGCCCGCGGTGCTCTCGAGCGCGATGGCGCTGACGCGCCGTATCGACAAGCTGCCGCTGCCGTGTCGCAGCAGCCCCGGTTTCCTGGTCAATCGCGTGCTGTTTCCGTACCTGTTCGAAGCGCTGCATGCCGCCGGCGAAGGCATCGGTTTCAATGCGATCGATCGCGCCGCGGTCGATTTCGGCATGCCGATGGGCCCGATGGAGCTCGCCGACGTAGTCGGACTGGATGTGCTGCTGCACGTCGGGGAGATTGTGACGCGCGAGCTGCACAAGGAGGCGCCCGCCTACGTGCATAAGGTCCGCCTGCTGGTGCAGGCGAAGCAACTGGGACGCAAGAGCGGCCAGGGCTTCTATCCGTGGCGCGACGGCAAGGTCAGCCGGCCGCCCGGGCATACCCCGGTGCCCGAGGATCTGGCCGATCGCCTGATACTCTCAATGGTCAACGAATGCGTCGCCTGTCTGCGCGAGGGCATCGTCGAGGACGCCGACCTGATCGACGCCGGCGTGATCTTTGGTACCGGTTTCGCACCCTTTCGCGGCGGCCCGCTCGCCTACGCGCGCGCGCGCGGCATTGGCGCCTGCATCGCGCGGCTCGAGGCCCTTGCGAAGCGCTACGGGGTGCGTTTTCGCCCCGATACAGGCTGGCAGACGCTGCGTGACACGGCCTGACCGCCCCGGGAAACGCCTGTGCTACCATCGATCGCATCGGGTGGGTGTGAAAATTCTGAAAATACCTATGAGAGGAATTGAGGCCTCGCGCTCATGAGCGAAGAACGGGCTGTCGATGTGGCGCTGCTACGAAGATTCTCGCCATTCGAGGGCATGAAGAAGGAAAACCTGGTCGCCCTGGCCCGCAAAGTGTCGATCACGCAGATTCCGGCCAACCGCGTACTGTTCAAGGAGGGCGACAAGGACCGGCGCACCTACTGGCTGATCGCCGGCCTGATCGAGCTGCGTGAGGGCACCAGCACGGTGGCAATGATTCGCGCCGGCAGTCCCGAGGCGCGCAACCCGCTCGCGCCTGCGCTACCGCGCAAGGTCAGCGCCCGCGCAGTGGACCCGATCGAGTGCCTGTCGGTGGACAGCGAGATGCTCGACATGATGATCACCTGGGACCAGACCGGCACCTACGAGGTGGCGGAGCTGCAGGCACAGTTTGCCGGCAGCGGCGGTGACGACTGGATGACCACCCTGCTGCAGACCCAGGCCTTTCACCGCATACCACCGGCCAACATCCAGGCGATTTTCATGCGCATGCAGCGCGTCGACTGCCGCGCCGGCGAGACCGTCATACAGCAGGGTGCCGAGGGCGACTTTTTCTACGCGATCGTGAGCGGTAAATGCCTGGTGACCCGGGAGACGCCGATGAATCGTGGCGGCCTGAAGCTGGCCGAACTCGGTATCGGCGACACCTTCGGCGAGGAAGCGCTGATTTCCGAAGCCAAGCGCAATGCCACCGTGAGCATGCTGACCGACGGCGTGCTGATGCGGCTGAACAAGCAGGACTTCCGCGACCTGATGAACGAGCCGCTGGTCAAGTGGATCTCGTATGCCGAGGCGAAGGCGATGATCGCGCAGGGCGGCCGCTGGCTCGACGTGCGACTGCCGTCCGAGCACCAGAATCTGGCGATCGAGGGCTCGCTCAATATCCCGCTTTATTTCATCCGCCTGAAGGTCTCGACACTCGATCGCGCCACCAAATACATTGTCTACTGCGATACCGGCCGGCGCAGCTCGGCCGCCGCCTACATCCTGGTGGAACGCGGCTTCGATGCCTATGTGCTGCGCGGCGGGCTCGACAGCGCCGAGCGCGACGTGCGTCGCGGCCCTTAAGAGCGGAGTGGCGCTGACCTGAGCAGCTTTCAGATGGACAAGGATTGGCTGGTATTTCATCCCAACCCGTCCAAGCCGACGTTCCGGCCGCCGCCCGGCGCAGTGGACGCTCATTGCCATGTGTTTGGACCGGGCGACGTATTTCCGTACGCACCGGAGCGCAAATACACACCCTGCGACGCACCGGCCGCGAAGCTGTTCGAACTGCGCGACATTCTCGGCTTCGAGCGCAACGTCATCGTCCAGGCCACCTGTCACGGCGCCGACAACCGCGCGTTGCTGGACGCCATCGAGCGCTCGAATGGCCGTGCGCGCGGCGTGGCGACGGTGCGTCCCGATGTCGGTTCCACCGACCTGGCGGCGCTGCACGCCGGAGGCGTGCGCGGCGTACGCTTCAATTTTGTGAAGCGCCTGGCCGACAGCGTGCCGCGCGTGACGCTCGCGGCCATCGCCGCGCGTA
>JABCZO010000016.1 GCA_013289615.1 Gammaproteobacteria bacterium | reverse complement strand
ACTTGCGCCGCGTTCTCGAACGTATCGCCGAGCACCCAATCAATCGCATCGATGAACTATTACCGTGGAATGTAGCAGCATCGCTCACACCCCGGGTGCAGCAAGCCGCCTAGCCAGCGCACCAGGTGTCAATGCGGTACGCGCCGGACGCTTAGTGCGCTGGGATAAACCGGCGCAGAGGAGAGGATGAAAGAGCCTCACATCGAAGGAGTAGCGATCCACGATGACCCCGAGTCATGCGCGGTCGGTCGCAAGGCCGAGCGTGAAGCGTTGACAGGGGCACGCACGGGTGCGGTATTGAGCCGCGAGAACAGGCTATCCCGGGCGCCGACGCCGTTAAGCGAGGCGGAAGGCAACATGGTCCCTGCGCGTCATCGCAAGCGCATGGACGGCCCGGCGCGGTCGAAGACCCGCGACACGTGCGGAACCTTTGTGCGCGAGAATCAGGAGATCCCCGTACCGCCCGCGGAAGATGGTGCCGCGGGCCGCGCCGGAAAGGCCAGTGGCCAGACGCCGGCGATGCACGGTGTGGGGAAGTCGGACAGGCCCATAGTACCGGCGAAGTCGCTGAACAAAGCCGCGCGAGCGGCAGCGGAGGCGATGGAGGGAAGGGGTCTGATCAAAGGAAACACGGCCGAGCAAAACGCGCCCCGGACACAGAGCCGGACCGGCGCGCCCAATGCGCTCAGTCGTGTGCGTCAGAGAGCAAAAGGAGCTAAGAACGAACGGTTCACAGCGTTGCTCCACCACATCAGTCTCGATCGGCTTCGGACTGCGTTCCTGTCCTTGAAGAAGGACGCGGCGCCCGGTGCCGACGGGGTGACTTGGCGGCAGTATGGCGAGCAACTCGAAGAGAACCTTCGAGCGCTGCACACCCACCTGCATCGGGGCACGTACCGGGCAAAGCCCTCGCGCAGAGCGTTCATCCCCAAGCCGGATGGCCGGCAGAGGCCCCTCGGCATCGCGGCGCTGGAGGATAAGATCCTGCAGCGCCGGCAGAGGCCCCTCGGCATCGCGGCGCTGGAGGATAAGATCCTGCAGCGTGCCCTCGTCGAGGTCATGAACGCGATCTACGAGAGCGACTTCCTCGGCTTCTCCTACGGCTTCCGGCCCGCGCGCAGTCCACACCAAGCACTGGATGCGCTCGCCGTCGGGATCCTGCGGCGCAAGGTGAACTGGGTGCTCGATGCGGACATCCGTGGGTTCTTCGATGCCATCGACCACGGGTGGCTGCTCAAGTTCATTGAGCATCGAATCGCAGATCGAAGGGTCCTGCGGCTGATCCACAAGTGGCTCAGGGCAGGAGTGATGGAAGATGGGAAGAGGATCGAACCGGAGATGGGATCTCCGCAAGGTGCGACGATATCGCCGCTCCTCGCAAACATCTATCTCCACTACGTCTTCGACCTATGGGTACAGCGGTGGCGCACTCGGCGTGCGCACGGCGATGTCATTGTCGTCCGGTATGCCGACGACTTCATCGTTGGTTTTGAGCATCATGCGGAAGCCGAGAAGTTCCTGATCGAGCTCCGTGCACGACTCGCGCAGTTCCGACTGGAGCTGCATCCCGAGAAGACACGGCTGCTGCCGTTCGGGCGCTTTGCTTACTGCCGCCGGCAGCGAAGCCGGCGGGACGGTGCACCGGAGACGTTCAACTTCCTCGGGCTGACGCACATCTGCGGCCGCACGCGGGAGGGGAAGTTCGCCCTGCACCGGCGCACGATGCACAAACGGTTGACGGCCAAGCTCGTAGAGGTCGGCGCCGAACTGCGCCGTCGCCGTCACGACCCTATCCCAGCACAAGGCCGGTGGCTGACCTCGGTGTTTGCGCGGGCATGTCGCCTATTACGGCGTGCCGAGCAATATCAAAGCGCTCGCTACCTTCCGTACGGCCGTCACGCAGCGCTGGTTCCGATCGCTTCGGCGTCGCAGCCAGCGTCATCGGCTGAACTGGAAGCGTATGGACTGCTTGGCCACTCGCTGGCTCCCTCCAGTCCGCATCGTTCATCCTTGGCCCGGCCGTCGCTTTGACGCTCGAAACTGCGATAAGAGCCCGGTGCGGTAATGCTGCACGCCGGGATCTGTGCGGGGGGCGGCTCGAGTCCTTACGGGCGAAGAACCGTCCCTACCGCGACCGATTTCAGAGGCTGAGGGCGCGAAGTGACGGCCGACGGTGACGGTCCGATCGCTCTACCCTGACAAGCGCGTCGCCCGGTTTTTCTAAACTACCAGACTACCCACACCTTGCGCCCAGTCCGTCGTTGCGGCTTCTCGCACTAGCACGACGGCTCGGAGTGCGTATTTACTCGTCCGTTACGGTCCAAGGGCAGCCAAAAGCTTGAGCGCTTTTTTGGGATTGAAACAGGAACCGTTTTTGGAACCGTGAGCCTCTGTGACCTGGAACCGTGAGCGGGAGAATCATAAAAAACTATAGTAAATCAGTGGTCGGGGTGACAGGATTTGAACCTGTGCAGATTCCACAGCATGCCAGGCCATACAGCTTAGCTGGACGCTCAAGGTGGACCCGCTACTCGATCCGATCCGCAATGAGCCGCAATTCAAGCCACTGCTGGCGCGGTTGAAGTTTCCGCCATAGGTTTTGCACGTCCCTCCAGTTGAGTCTCGGATGGCCATATCGCGGATTAGTTACGGCATTTAAAAGTGTCTAATATTGCCGCTTGAAACTGAGGAAACCTCGAGGAAAACAGCCTACAAACGGCCAGATATTATTAGACAGCGACTGGTTGGATTGTTAATGGACTCAATTAATTGCGTGCTGTTCAACCCACCGCCTCCTAAGCGGTAGGTCGTCGGTTCAACTCCGGCCGGGGGCGCCAGTTGCCCGTTCGCTAACTTCCATAGAGGTCCGGAAGCCGGGAGTCGGTCAGCTAGACTCGCTTGCCCTCTGAGTCGATCAGTGGCTCCCCGTCCTCTTTGGCAATCGGGCCTTTTTGGGGAAGGGGCAGAATGTCCAGAACTTCCTCTGAGGGTCTGCAAAGCTTGACGCCCCACGGTGTAACCACGATCGGCCGATTGATCAGAATCGGGTGCGCCAACATCTGCTCGATCAACTGTGAGTCCGTCCAGTGGGTGGCTCGCAGTCCCAGCTCCTCATAGGGCGTGCCCTTCTGACGAAGTAGATCTCGTGGACGAATGCCCATGCGCTCAATCAGTGACTGCAACGTCGCCCTATCGGGCGGCGTCTTCAGGTACTCGATGATCGTCGGCTCGACTCCGGCGTTTCGAACCAGCGCGAGAACATTGCGGGAGGTCCCACATGCAGGGTTGTGATAAATCGTGACGGGGATTGCGGACTCGGTCATTCAGGCATCTGCCTCTTGGGTTGCCGCCGGTGCAGCCACGCGGCCTGTCTCGGCGGGGACGTGGAGTGCCCTTGTAGCTGGAAACAGGAGTCTTGCAACGAGCAGACCAGCCAGCGCGCCGATGAACTGCGCTGCAATGAAGGCCGGCGCATCCGCAGGCCGGATCCCGGCGAACGTATTCGTCAAGGAGCGCGCGATTGTAATGGCCGGATTGGCGAAAGAGGTTGATGCGGTAAACCAGTACGCCGCGCCGATCCAGGCCGCCACCATCCACGGTGCATCTTCGGAGCGACGATGGCCGAGTACGACGAGCAGGAGCCCGAAGGTCGCGATAGCTTCGGCGAGCCATTGGGCAGGCCCGGTGCGGATATGAGCGGAGAGCTGCCAGACGGGTAGCTCGAACATGAGATGCGCAGTCACCGCCCCAGCGCAGCAGCCGATGATCTGCGTCAGGGTGTAAGTGCCCGCGTCTCGCCATGCCAGGCGGCCCCGGAGGGCTTCGATGGCGGACACGGCCGGATTGAAGTGAGCGCCGCTTACGGGACCTAAGAGGGCGATCAGGGCAGCCAGGACCGCAACGGTGGCCGTAGTGTTCGCCAGCAGTGCAACCGCCAGGTTCCCGCCGCTTAGGCGCTCTGCCATGATTCCGGAGCCGACAACGGTCGCGGCCAGCAGGAACGATCCGAGGGCCTCTCCGAGGAGCCGACGTGGCAGAGGTTGAGCGTACGCACTCATTGCGTGCGGCTACTCAAGCGACACCGCCTCACGCCAGGATGGTAAAGACTTTGTCATGCACACGGCAGATGCCGGGCACAGCGACTGGAACTCGGCGCTCTTCTTGATTTCGTCCGGGACATACTCCCGCTCGATGATCGCGAAGCCATGCCGCTTGAAGAACGCCTCGGTCGTCTCGGTCAGCAGCACCAGTACCTCGACGCTGCGGGTCCGCGCTTCCTGCTCCGCCATTGCCACAAGTGTGGACCCTAGCCCTTGCTGACGGTGTGAAGGCGCAACGACCAGTGATCGCAGAAGGGCGGCGGCGCCAAATGACTCAAGTCCAATCGCCCCGACGATGTCATCCCCGTCTTCGGCAACCCAGAAGTGCAGTCCAGCGGCTCTATCGAGATCCTCGATGGGCAGCCGGGCAGCAGCCAGTAGATCCCGGACACTACGGAAGTCCGCCGCTGTGGAAGCACGCACTGCAAAGCTGCGGGATACGGTCATGCGCAGCAGGCAGAAGTCGCGTTGACCGAAGGCTCGCAGCACGACTCACTGGCGGTGGCCTTCAGCGGAGCGCAGCACATACTGGACTTCACGGCAACATCAATGTCAGCGCCGTAGATCGGTGTGGTATTGAGGGTATGGAAGGTCTCCCAGGCGATTCCTGTCGGATCCGTCACCCAGTACTTGTCGGAGTTCGCATAGCAGCAGGCGACGCCTGTCTGCTCGACCAGCGCCTGATCGGACCGCGTGAGCTGGGCGCGCATCGCGGTCAGTTCTTCCGCGGAGTCCACTTGCACACCGAGATGATTGAGGCCGATGCGACCCCCGTGCTCGGAGATCGCGAAGTTAATGCGCGGATCATCAAGCATCCACTTGGCGTAATCGTCCTTTCGAACGAGCGGTTCCGCTTCGAACAGCGCCGTGTAAAAGCGAATGCTCTCGGTAAGATTCTCTACGGACAGGTTCACATGGAATCGCTTCATGCGCGTTGCCTCTTTATAAGTGGAGCCGCGGCGACCGCTGGGGAACATTCCGGACCACAGCCTTGGTCGGCCAGTACGCAACAGTTTTCGGTGAGAAACCCGATCAGTTGGTTCATGTGGGAAAAGTTCGGACGGTAATAGAGGAAGCGTCCGTCGCGACGCACATCAACGAGCCCGGCTCGCTGCAGCTCCTTTAGGTGAAACGACAGCGTCGGCGAGCTCACGTTGAGTTTCTCGCCCAGTTGAGTGGGCGTGTAGCCTTCAGGGCCTCGTTTGACCAGCATGCGAAATATCGCGAGACGGGATTCCTGGGCGAGGGCTGCCAAGCTCTCGATAGCCTCTTTTGGTTTCATAATTCGAAAATTATCGAAACATATCAGGTCAGTCAAGGCCGGCTGAGCAGCTCTGCGACGCAGCTATCTCCATTTTGGAGTGCCGAATATGTGCCTATTATAATAGGCATTAACGTTTTATATGCCCAGATAACTAGGCAGTAGCCTCGGTCAGCCCTTGCCTAGATCTCTTCGTATGCCTATTATAGTAGGCGTATTTAGCATAGAAGCCCAATTTAATTAGCAATTTCCTGACACCACTAGAAGTTGCGCAGCGGGTGAAGCAGCTGGGCCAGCGGATCCGCGTGGCCCGAATACGGCGTGGCTGGTCAGTAGCCGAGCTGGCCAGCAAGGCCGGCATCAATCGCAACACTCTCAGCGCCTTAGAGCTGGGCAGGGCTGGGACAGCAATCGGCGTCTGCTTTACCGTGCTGTGGGCGCTCGGTCTCGAGAAGTCCCTGGACGCCGTCGCTGACCCTGACACCGATCTGCATGGTAAGGCACTCGAGGCTTCGCGCCGGCCCTCGCGCGCAGGAAAGCCGAGGAAGTCGAGCAACGACTATGACTTCTGAGCGCGAAGCCTACGTCTACATCCAACTCCCCGGCACGCTCAACACCGTGCCGGCCGCGATGCTCAGGGTCGAAACGCTGCCTGATGGAACGTATATCGGGCGTTTCCGCTACGGTGACCGCTACCTCGAGCGCAAGGACGCCGTGGCGTTGGATCCGTTTCAGCTGCCATTGGGAAAGAATGTCTACGAGTTCACCCGGCTCAAGGGCATCCCCGGTGCGGTGCGCGATGCCGGCCCGGATGCATGGGGCCGACGTGTCATCGAGCACAAGCTGCAACGAAGCGCTGCCGATCTCCAGGAAATCGACTACCTGCTGCACGGTCCCCAAGATGGAGCGGGCTACTTGAGCTTCGGGTTGAAAGCCGAATCTCCGGCCCCCAAGCGCCTCTACAATCGCACTCATCAACTGGCCGAGCTAATTACTGCGGCCCAGGCCATCGAGGAGGGCAGACCGGTCCCTGCGCGATTACTCGAACAGCTCGATCCAGGCACGAGCATGGGTGGCGCGCGGCCAAAGGCAACGATCGAGGACGCGCAACAATTATGGCTCGGCAAGTTTCCGAGCAAAGAAGATCGATTCAACTTGCAACGGGTCGAATACGCCACGATCGATCTCGCGCGGCGCTGCGGCTTGAAGGTCACGCAAGGGCGACTGCAGGCCGTGGGTCGCGACGACGTCCTGATGCTCCAGCGCTTCGACCGGGAATTCACCGACAAAGGATATCTGCGGTTCGGGTTCGTCAGCGGACTGACGGTACTCGATCGCGACGACAGCTACTTGGATCGTGAGCGCTGGTCCTATCCACTGCTGGCCGACAACTTGCGTCGCTGGTCCGACAAACCCGAGGACGACTGTGCGGAACTGTTCAGGCGCATGGTGTTTAACGCCGCCGTGAGCAACACTGACGATCACCCACGTAACCACGCGTTGCTGCGTCGGCATAAAGGCTGGAGACTGTCGCCGGCATATGACCTCGTGCCGGCGCCCATGGTGAGTCTGGAACGGCGTGATCTGGCCCTGACCGTTGGCGATTACGGTCGCACGGCCAGCATTTACAATTTGATCTCGCAGGCGGGTCGGTTTGGATTATCCACGAATGAGGCGCGATCGAAAATTGATAGGCTCATCGATGTGGTGCGCAAGTGGCGTGAGATCTTCTTTGCTAGCGACGTATCTGCTCGGGATGTGGAATACATTGCGCCAGCCTTTTTGCCCCAATGTTTCTTTTTTGAAAGGCCGCCCGACGCGTGAGTTGTCGGCATAGATGGTCATGCCCCATCTCATTTGCCCGTCTGCTTGCTCGCCGACATCCTTGGACTGACGAATCAATTTATACCGGCGCTTTGATCGCACCTCGGTGGAATTCAGACAGCTTCCAAGGCAGATTGGACTGAGCCTCATTTGCGCAGGATTAAGTGTTCACTTCGGGACGGTCGGATGATCACTTCCTCAGCGAGAATTGGAAACTAGGTTGGCTGTAAGCCGCATGGATTGCCAGGACCTCGGCGCGCTATCATAGGCGTCATGAGCAAAGCAGAACCTATCGCGTCCGAAAAGGCAGAGCGGCCCGTTGCCGGCGGTACGATGAAGGTGCATATAGTACGTGCAGGTCTTGATTCGCATGTCGAGAAAGATGACCGCGTCGCTGTGGAAGCGCCCCTTGAGTACTTGCTGCACCATCCTGCCCTCGGCATCGAGTCCGTGTCGTTCGGAACGACGATGCGGACCCCGGGGGATGATGAGTACCTCGCGGCAGGATTGTTGTACGGCGAGGGAATCGTCAATCAAGCAACAGATATTGAAGCTATTGAATGGAGTACTCGCCGTCCGAATGTGGTGAATGTACGCCTTCATCCCAATGTTCAACTGGAAGCCCAGATGGCGACGCGTCGATTCTCGGCCGGTTCCAGTTGCGGCGTGTGCGGCACCACTGGACTTGATGCGGCGATTGCTAGAGCTGCAGCGACGCGCATCGCGGATACCCGTGCAATCGAACTGGAGTTGTTGTTTGGTCTGCCGGAACGCATGCGCCAATCGCAATCCAAATTCGGCGACACCGGCGGCATCCATGCCTCGGCACTATTCGATTTTTCAGGGAACCTGATGACTGTCGCTGAAGATGTGGGGCGCCACAACGCATTCGACAAACTGGTTGGTGAGACTCTCCTGGCTAGACGCCTACCACTGAGCGAACACATTATTTTATTGAGCGGCCGGGCAAGCTTCGAACTTGTTCAAAAGGCGTTGCGCACCGGCGTTGGAGTGCTTGCGGCCATTGGTGCCCCTTCGAGCCTTGCGGTCAACCTCGCGGTTGCCTCGGGACTCACATTGGTGGGATTCTTACGGGAAAGGCACTGCAATGTTTACTCAGGCCGGCAACGTTTTACCTCGGCTCACGAATGGTCAATTGACTAGGATGCGAGCGTCGCGCTGGAAGAATCCGCCTCGACCGCTGGCGACCGCGGCGCCAGAATCTGGCCGCCACCGAAGCTTGCCTGTACCGGAGGCGTGCCCCCGAGCGTTACGCGCACCGCACAGTACTTGAATTCCGGGATCTTCGCGAACGGATCGAGAGCCGAGTTGGTGAGTTTGTTGATCGCAGCCTCGTAAAAGCAGAAGGCAACGAATACGGACCCTCTCGGCGAACTCTCATCGGCTCTCGCATACAAACTGACCTTTCCGCGCCGTGAGGCGATCGTGATCAAGTCGCCGGGTTTTGCTCCCAGGGTCGATAGATCCAGCGGGTGCAGGGATGCGACAGGATCGGGCTCAATGGCGTCCAATACTCCCGAGCGTCGAGTCATGCTGCCGGTATGCCAGTGCTCGAGCTGACGACCCGTGATCAGCACAATTGGATAGTCGGTGTCGGGACGCTCGTCGGCCGGAATAATGTCGGCCGGCACGAAGCGCGCCTTGCCAGTTGGCGTTGGGAACGATTCCGTGAACACCACCGAAACGCCGGGATCGCCTTCCTGCTCGCACGGATACGTGACGCTGCCTTCGGCCTTCAGGCGCTCCCACGTAATCCCGCCGATGCTCGGCATCGTTCGGCGCATTTCATCAAACACGGCTGCAACCGCCGATTCCCCGGTCCCGTAGGACCAGGGTAACCCGAGCTGATTCGCCAGATCGATGATGATCTCGATATCCTGGTGCGCTTTGCCCGGCGGCTTCAGCGCCTGCTGGCCTAACTGCACGAAGCGATCGGTATTGGTGAATGTGCCTGTTTTCTCTGCAAAAGACGATGCGGGCAGAATCACGTCGGCGAGATAGCCGGTCTCAGTGAGGAAAATATCTTGCACCACAAGCATATCCAGTTTGGCGAGCGCCTCCCGGGCGTGATCGGCATCAGGGTCACTCATCGCGGGATTCTCACCCATGATGTACATGCCCTTCACGGTGCCCGCCAAGATGCCCTTGATGACTTCAACCACCGTGAGCCCCGGCTTATCGTCGAGCTGCGCGGCCGGAACTCCCCACGCCTTCGCAAAGCGAGCTTTAGCTTGCGAATCGTCAACACGCTGGTAATCGGGATACATCATCGGAATCAACCCGGCATCCGATGCGCCCTGAACGTTGTTTTGACCCCGAAGCGGATGCAGGCCCGTGCCGGGCTTGCCGATCTGACCGGTCAGTAGGGCCAGCGCGATCAGGCAGCGAGCATTGTCAGTGCCATGGATATGCTGGCTAATGCCCATGCCCCACAAGATCATCGACCCGGAACTCGTCGCATACAGCCTCGCGACCTCGCGGATCGTCTCGGCCGGGATACCGCAGATCGGCGCCATCAGTTCGGGGCTATAGCCGGCCACATTTTTTACAAGCTCCGCATAGCCGAGTGTGCGGTCGGCGATGAATTTCTTGTCGACCAAGTTCTCCTCGACAATCACATGCATCATCGCATTAAGAAGTGCAACGTCGGTGTCGGGTTTGAACTGCAAAAAGCGATAAGCTGTCCGTGACAATTCACTGCGCCGCGGATCCATCAAAATGAGCTTTGTGCCTCTGCGCATGGCATTTTTGATGAACGTGGCGGCCACAGGGTGATTCACCGTGGGATTCGCCCCGATCAGAAGCACCACAGAAGCTTGCATTACGTCCATCACCGGGTTACTGACCGCTCCAGAGCCGATTCCCTCCAGGAGCGCGGCGACACTCGACGCGTGACAGAGGCGCGTACAGTGATCCACGTTGTTGCTGCCGAAGCCCAGACGCACCAGCTTCTGGAAGAGGTACGCCTCCTCGTTGCTGCCCTTTGCCGAGCCAAAGCCTGCTAAAGATTTCTTTCCATATGTGTCACGCAGGCTTCGCAGAGACCCGCCTGCCAGACTCAATGCCTCCTCCCACGTTGCCTCGCGGAACACCTGCATGACATTGTCCGGATCCATGACGAATTGGCCGTTCTTCGGCGCGCCCGATCGGCGTATCAGGGGCACGGTGAGACGTTGCGAATGCCGGGAATAGTCGAACCCGTAACGGCCCTTGACGCACAACCGAGCGTGATTAGCAGGTCCGTCGCGACCCTCGACGTAGAGGATTCGATCATCTTTCACATGATATGTAAGCTGGCAGCCGACGCCGCAATACGGGCAGAGCGAATCAACGGATTTGTCCGGTATTGACAGAGCGACGTCCCGCGCCGGCATCAGCGCGCCTGTCGGACACGCTTGTACGCATTCGCCACACGCAACGCAGGTGGACGCTCCCATCGGATCGTCCATATCGAACACGATCTTCTCGTCCTGACCTCTGGATGCAAGCCCGATGACGTCGTTCATTTGCTCGTCACGACAAGCCCTTACACACCGCGTACATTGAATGCACGCGTCCAAATTAACCGCGATGGCTGCATGCGAGAGGTCCGGCGCGACAGCAGGTCGCGGTGCGAACCGCGGCTTTCCAACGTTCAATTTGATTGCCCAGTCATCTAATTCATTGTGCCGTGTGTAATCCTTTTCTGGCATGTCAGACTGAAGAAGCTCGATCACCATATGCTGCGCCTTGCGCGCCCGTTCATTGCCGGTCGTGACCTCCATGCCGTCAACGGCAACGCGGCAGCAAGCCGGAGCAAGGACGCGCTCGCCCTTGATTTCAACCATACAGGCGCGACAATTGCCGACCGCCTTCATTCCCGGCTTGTAACACAACCGTGGTATCTCAACACCCTCGCGATCAGCGATCTCGATGAGCGTCTCGGTGTTAGACGCCGTGAGTTGCCGGCCATCGAGCATGAACTTCACGGTTGGCAGCGGAATCGGCGCCTGCTTGGCATGGGTGACGGTGCTCACGGTAGTGCTCAGCTCAATTCGTTTGGGAAATACTTGATCACGCAGTCCACTGGATTTGGGGCTGCCTGCCCAAGACCGCAAATGGACGCATCGCGCATGACCTGCGAAAGTTCGGCTAGCAACGGTTGATCCCATCGCTCACCGGCGATCAGCGCACTCGCTTTTGCCGTACCCACCCTGCACGGCGTGCATTGTCCGCAAGACTCGTGCTCGAAGAAGCGCATCATGTTCCGCGCCGCTGCCTTGGCGGTATCATGGTCGGAAAGCACAATCACTGCCGCGGATCCGATGAAACAGCCGTAAGGTTGCAGGGTATCAAAGTCGAGCGGAATGTCGCCTTTGGACGCGGGGAGGATTCCTCCGGAAGCGCCGCCGGGAAGATAGCCGTAGAAGCTGTGACCGTCCTGCATGCCACCACAGAATTCATCGATCAGCTCGCGAATCGTGATGCCTGCCGGCGCAAGCTTGACGCCCGGCTCCTTGACCCGGCCCGAAACTGAAAAACTGCGCAAACCCTTGCGCCCGTGGCGGCCTTGTGAGGCAAAAGCCGAGGCGCCCCGCTCGAGAAGTTCTCGCACCCAGTAGAGCGTCTCGAAGTTGTGCTCAAGGGTTGGCCGTCCAAATAATCCGACTTGCGCGACATATGGCGGGCGCAACCGTGGCATGCCGCGTTTGCCCTCGATAGATTCGATCATCGCCGATTCTTCGCCGCAGATGTACGCCCCTGCGCCGCGCCGTAATTCAATCTTGGGCAACGGTGCAGGAGCATTGGCCTTGAGTTTGGCGAGCTCAGCTTCCAGGAGTGCACGACAACCGTGGTATTCGTCACGCAGGTAAATATAGATCGCCGAGATCCCGACTGCCCAGGCGGCAATCAACATGCCCTCGAGAAACCGATGCGGATCGCGCTCAAGATAGACTCGATCCTTGAATGTTCCCGGCTCGCCTTCATCGATGTTGACGGCCATCATTCGAGGCGCCGGTTCTCCGCGGACAATGCGCCACTTCCGCCCAGCCGGAAATCCTGCTCCTCCAAGACCCCGCAGCCCGGAATCCTCCATGGACTTGATGACTGTCTCGACATCGCGTCGATGCTCGATACACTCGCGCAATAGCTTGTAGCCGCCCTCAGCCATGTAGGCATCGAAATCGATATAAGCTTCTGGTTTGTCAAACAGCCGGCCGGCTTTTACTGCCTGCTGTACGCTCTCTACGGTCGCGTTAGGTACAGGTCGCTGGTGCACTATCGCAACCGGCGCTTGCTCGCAGCGCCCTACGCAGGGGGCGGCGATCACCTTTACGTCGTTTCCGAGTATTTGGGGCAGCCGCTCAAGCAATGCGCCTGCGCCTGCCAATTCGCAGCTCAAGCCGTCACACACGCGTAGCGTCAACGCCGCCGGCGCCGGAAGGCTACCATCGCGATTCTCCTTCACCACGGCAAAGTGGTGATAGAAGGTCGCTACCTCGTAGACCTCGGTCTGCGCGAGATCCAACAATCTGGCCAACGCTGCCAGGTGCGGAGCCCCGAGCTGTTTGTAGCGATCATTGATCAGGTGCAGATATTCAATGAGCAGGTCATGTCGAAGCGGCTCGGGCCCGACCAATGCTTGCACTTCAGCAACCGCTGCTTCATCCACAATTCGGCCGCGAGGGGCTTGGCGCTTGCGCTTCTTGCTGGTCCCTATTCTCTCCAGTGGAACTACGGTTTCAGTCACTAAGCGCTCTCCAATACTGGATTCCCGCCGCGGTTTCGCACCAATCTGTCGATAGTCGGTCTGGAAGCGCTCGCCGAGCCCCGCGGCCCACCGCCAAGCGCCCACCATTAGAATATAATATATCAGCTAAGCTCGGCCCATTGATGTCGGTCGGCACGGGTTAGGGCGCCACGGCGGGCCTGTCTAATTCCGCCAGTACCGCGGTGAGCGCCACGGCGCGGGCGCAGATCAGGTCCGCGACCGCCGGGATATCGTTGATGTCCACGACCGGGATGCGTGCACCTGGAAAGCCCTGATTGCTTGCGATGGCGACGATCCGCGAGTCGTCGGGGTGGAGTGCGCTCTTGCCGACTTCCCGGCGAAACACTTCCATTTTCGGATGTCGCTCGCTCTTGAAACCTTCGATCAGCACCAGATCGCAGGTCGATACACGGGCGAGCAACTGCGCCAAGGTTGCCTCCGCGTCCTCGCCGTTCTCATGCATCTGCACCCAGCGCCGCGAGGAAGACACAATGACTTCGCTGGCACCGGCCTTGCGGTGTTCGTAGGAGTCCTTGCCGGGCTGATCGACGTCGAATCCATGGTGGGCGTGCTTGAGCGTCGCGATCTTGAGCCCTCGTCGGACCAGCAGCGGAATCAGTTGAACGATCAGCGTGGTCTTGCCCGATCCACTCCAGCCCACCAGCCCAAGCACTCGCGCGTCATTCATTGAACAGTGACTGCCGGTACGATCGTGCGACCCTGCGCCTCGAGCTTTGGCTGTGATGGTGAAGCATGCGCAGGCGACCTTTCGGGAAAGCGATATAGTGGGCAGCATAGCGCCGATGGCGCGCCGGTCGAATAGATGTCTGCAATGAGCTCAAGCACTTCCGCCGCGCGGGGGGTGGTCGGACTCGTCATCGCTGGCGGGCGCTCAGTGCGCTTTGACGGCGAGAAGGCCGTGGCCAAGTTGGCGGGGCGGCCGCTGCTGATCTGGGCAGCGGCGCGACTGCAGGCGAGCTGTAGCGCGGTGGCCGTCAATGCGCGTCCGGGAACTGAGACCGAGGCTCTGGCGCGGGTCGCGGGACTTGAGGTTTTGCACGATGAGGCCGGCGATGCACAGGGCCCACTCGCGGGGGTCAAGGTAGGGCTGATGTGGGCTGAGCATCTCGGCGTCGGTTCGCTGGCGGTCAGTCCTTGTGACGCACCGCTCCTACCCGAGGATCTCTTTGTCCGCCTGATCCAGGAGGCAGGGGCGGGCGCAGCGATGGCCGAAACCGCCGAGGGCCGCCAACCTCTGTGCGCTGTATGGCCGGTCAGTGCGCTCGCTACGGTCAAGGAGGCGCTAGCGGACGGGCGTCACCCGGCTACCTGGATGGTGTTGGAGCGCGTCGCGGCGAAGCACGTGGTGTTCTCGTGCGCCGAGGCATTTGCCAACGTCAATACACGCCTCGAGCTGGCGGCCGTTGCGGAACGGTTACAGGCCGAACAGGCACAGCCCTCCGGCAGCTCCACTCAATGAGCAATCTCTCCCGGCCTCGCTACCAGCGATACAAGCTCGCCACGTAGCCTTCCGGAAAAGGCTCGAGGTTCGGCGGCAGTTCGAGAAATCCGTCCGTGCCGGTGAGTGCCAGGAAATCGCCGGGCCCATTGGGGCGCCGTGGAATGGCCGCCGACCGGCCGGCTTGATCCTGCTGAATCTGGATCGGCAGAAAGTAGCTCACCGCGCGTCCGATGCTCGCAGGCGCCGCCAATGCGATGTGCTCCTGCGGCGCTGCTTGCCTACCCATCGCCGAGGCGACTGCCGGCACGACATAGCGAATCAGGCACACCAGCGTGGACACCGGGTTGCCAGCCAACCCGAAAACGGCCTGGTTGGCGGGGCCGATGCCGAACCACATCGGTCTGCCCGGTTGCTGCGCGACTTGTTGGAACACTTCCTCGACGCCCAGTGCCCTGAGGACTTTCGGCACCAAGTCGAATTTGCCCTTGGAGACGCCGCCGCTGAGGATCAACACGTCATGCTGTGCCAGGTGCTGCTGCAATCGATCGCTGAGCATGCCTTCGTCATCGCCAATATGATCGTTGTGGACCTTCTCGAAGCCGTGGCCCTGCAGCGCGGCCACGACAGCGTAGGCGTTGGAGCGGCGCACGTGGTGCTCGGCGATGGGCAGCCCCGGCTCGATGAGCTCATCGCCCGTGGAGATCACCATGAATCTGGGCTGGCTGCTCACGAGCACCTCCGCCAGGCCTGCCGAAGCGATCACCGCGACCTCGGCTGCGCCCAGTCGCATGCCCGCCTTGAGCATCGGAACCCCCAGGGGGCTGTCCGCTCCGCGACGCTGCACGTTGCGATATCGCCCACTTTTCGCCTCTGAGCGGACTGCAGCCACATCGTCGGTCTGCTGGTACTCCTCCATCGGGATGATGCAGTCGGTGCCGCCTGGCAATACGGCGCCGGTCATCACCTCGATGGCATGCTCGCGACTCTCAATAGCCAGTGGCGGGACGCCGGCCGCTTGCGTGCCCAGCACTTTGAAGCGGCGCAGTCCCGCACCAAAAGCTTCGCTGTCGATGGCGATGCCGTCCATGCAGACGCGATCGAAGGGTGGATTGTCCCGCTCCGGATAAACGTCCTGGCGCAATGTTTGACCCATGCAACGCGCGAGCGCGCGCGCCTCGGCGGGATAGGACGCCAGCCGGCGGTCGATCATCTCCTGCGCTACTTTTGGGGTAATGGCCGTCGAAATTCGCCTATTCAACGCGGGATCGGCACCAAAATCAGGCCGAGTTTGTTCATGTATTATAGCGGATGTCGACCGAAGAACTCGGCATGAAGCGCTTCACCCTGAGGGCAGGAGTCGAGCAACACTTGCGCACAGACGCCCTCACCACGTCCGGCCCAGTCGTTGCAATTGTGATGCAGCGCGAAGCGCTCGAGCGGGCACCTCTGGTGGGCGCACCGCTCCTCAGTAGTGCCTCGGAGGAGTTGCTGAGCGAATTGGAAATCCTCGATGAGTACGGAGACCGTCGCACCATCCAGGTGCCGGTGGAACGCAGGCTCGCGGTTCTGATGGACGATCGTGAACTCACGACACTCTGGACGATTGGTGCGCGTCCCGAGTGGCTGGTGCTCGGATATCTCTGGAACCAGCAAGTGATCTCACATGTGAGCGCGCTCGAGTCGATCGCCGTCGATTGGAAGTCCGCTACGGCGGTTGTAGTAAGCCGACGCGACGATCGAGCAATCGATCCGGGCGCGACAGGCATTCATGTGGGCCACGAGCTCGGCGCCCCGTGCCGCGGATCCACGCTGCTCGATGCGCTTAGCAGGCGGGTGTGCGCCTCCAGGCGCATCGCCAGGAGCACGCTACTGTCGGTGATCGAGAATGTGCCGAAGGCGAGTTCGGTTTACTGCACCGCGGGCTCGGTGCACAGTAGCGCGCTGTTTTGCGGCGGTGAGCTTTGGCTCAGCGTGGAAGATGTCAGCCGTCGCAATACCATCGATACCGTGTCCGGATGGATGGCGCTGCACGGCATCTGCGGTGACGATAAGATTCTCTACACCACGGGCCGCCTTACCGCTGAGATCATCATGAAGGCCGCGTGCAGCGGTATCCCGGTTATCGTTTCCCGCAAAGGCGTGACGGGCATGTGCCATGAGCTGGCCTCCAGATTGGGCATGACGCTCTTCGGCCATATCGCCAAGAATCGCTACATCTGCTATGCGGGCGCCGAGCGCTTCGACACGCTCTCCTGACTCGTACGCGGTCGCAGTTCAGCGCGGTTTATCCGCTGCTTTTAATCGTTTAAATGTCATCACCCAATTTGTTTCCCAGCTCTTGCCTTCATCATCGGAGAATGTCTGTTCGAAACGTGCCGAATCCGGCGTGATGTCCATGAAACTGTTTCGAACAAGAATCACTCTGTCATTGAATTGTTCCTGATCGACAAATACACCACGGCCATTTTCAAACTCCCCTATCGTGGGTACGCCCAGAATGCCCGTCGCGCCATTGGCCCAATTGAGGCTCCACTGATGAGATTGGGGATTGTAGAGACGTAAGCCAACACCTTCGATATGACCTGCCGGACCGTCGGCCGTGAGCTCGAACAGACTGGCGTGGCCATTCAAGATCTCTCGGACGACCGAAATACCGTCATATTCGACCCAGGTAGTGGAACCAGTTAGCGGACTCTGGAGGCGCGATATGTGCGTCTTCCAAGTACCAATATTGAAGTCGAAATCGTGTTGCCCGTCTCGCGCTGTCCCCCGATGCTGAGGTCCTGTTTCGGATGCTACTGGAGCTGTTTGTGGAAATGCCGGAGCAGATTGCACGAGATAGCCAAGCACGCTCGATAGAAAAACGATTCCTACACGCTGAAGCGATTTCATTGTTGCCCCCAAGATTAATGACTCAACTCGTACCAGGGCCACGCAGCTCATGCTTTCCGCCTACAAGTACGGCAAGGCACCTATATGCCGATACTCTGCTAGAACGAACGGCCTTCCTGAAGGGCCACTTTCGAATGAAATAGTTGGGCCACTCCCAATCGCGGTGCGGCTGTCGCCGCGACTGCCTTTCCCCGTTGAGGTTCTTGAAAATTGGGCGTTGGCGATGCCACCGGCTGCGACTAAATGTCGACTCGCTGACGAACGGCGTCTAACGGCTCGCTAACGTTTGGGGTACCGCGTGGCGCGGGGCTCGGAGTGATCAAACGCTCTCGTCCGAGGCGCGATTGCATGCTGACGACTGCACTTTCCTCTTGCATCCGCCGGATGTTTCGTCACCGGACCGCGTGTTCATGCGTCCACGCCGCGGCTCGATTCGTGCGGATTCGTAAAGCTCGCTGCCGCGCCCCGTGCAGCACCTGAGGGTGCTCGATGACGTCGCCATCTGGCGACGTGCGCTGGGGCGGACACTTTGCCAGTGCGCACTATTGCGTATTAACTGGCCTCGCAATGTAAGGGCAAACCCGTCGAAAGGCGGGGACGCAAAGCCTCCGGTCTTAAGGTCCGATAGGGACACGAGATAGCGGGGTTGCCGGCCAGGGGAGGATGCGAGTGCATCGCTCACCCGACCGTCAACACTCGTCTTGTGCTGTTCGGAACGCACCTCGCCGGAGCGCTTTCAAGGGTTTTCACCTGAATAGCGGGGCGAGCGACATGAATAGCGGTACGAGCGGCAAGAACCAGAAGACTCTGGGATGGCTGGGCCAAGGCCTGGCGTTAGTGACTCTGAGCGTGGCCCTGGCGGGCTGTGGAGGCTCAAGCGACGCGGGCAGCGCCAGCAACACCGCGAGCGCGGCGGGCGTAAGTCCGACCGCCTCCGCCACAGACACGCGCCACAAGCGCTCAAGCAGCTCAAGCAGCTCGAGCAGCTCGAGCAGCTCAGGCAGCTCCTCAGTCAGCTCCTCAGGCAGCTCCTCAGGCAGCTCCGGCGGCCCTCGCACGTCGAAATCCAGCTCCAGCTCGAGCAGTTCTGGCGCCTCCAGCGCATCAGGTTCGCATGGCACAGCCGCTGCCCTGCTCGGCTACATCAATGGATTGCAGGGACAGAGCAGACACATATTGCTAGGCCAGCACTCCAACTATTGGGACGCCAATCCGCTCGACGACGTGCAGGCCGCAACCAGTCAGACCGGCAAGACGGTCGCGATCCTGGGTACGACCACGGGGCAGTCAGGCAGCACCGAGAATGTCGTGTCTCTCACGAATGCGTGGCTCGCTCAAGGCGGTATCCCACTGGTCTCCTGGTGGCCGCTCGATCCGTTCACCGGTATCGTGGACAATGATCGCAGCATTGATCTGGCGCAACTGACGCAGCCGGGAACAGCACCCTACATCGCCTGGTACAAGTTGCTCGATGAGCAGATCGCGATGCTCAAGCAGCTCAACGGGCCCGTGCTCTACCGCCCCTTCGTCGAACTGAATGGAAACTGGAGCTGGTGGGGCCAGAAAGATCCCGCCACCTTCATACTCGTCTGGCAGCAGATGCATGATTACTTCGCCAGCAAGGGCGTGACCAATCTTCTATGGATCTATAACGTCAACGAGGATCTGGGCAATTACACCACCTACTATCCGGGCAGTAATTACGTCGATGTCGTCAGTTGGGACAGCTATCCCCCGGACGCGAAAGACGGTGGCTGGTACAGCGCCTTGGCGACGCTCGGTAAGCCCATCATTCTTGCCGAGTGCGGCATCGTGGGCGATTACAGCGCACTGCCTGCGCTCGTCAACGCCAACTATCCGCTGGTCAAGGCGATAGTCGTCTGGTCCCAGAAGTGGGCGCTATCGGTCAATAGCGGGGCTTCGGCCTTCATGAACGATCCGGCGACGATCTCCATGAGCGACCTGCCGTCAGGGCTGGTCAACCCGTGATCCCTCAGCCCCGCCGATCAACCGATCCGCGGGGCTTTTATTCTGCAATGAGCAACCCGCCCTCCGGGCGCGTCAATCTCTGATCCAGGGCATATCACGCCCCGCTCCTCATTTGAGCCCTTCGTATTCGAACTGACCATCGCTAACCGGCCAGCTGCGCAGCCGATCGGCGCGGTTCACGATGTCATGCTATCGCCTGCCCGAATTCTGCTGCTTCGGCAACCATGCGATTGCGTCCCAGGCGTTTCGCTCGATAGAGGCATTGATCGGCGGCCAAGACCAATTGCTCGGCGCTGCGGTTCCCATCGTGAAGCAGGATGGCAATGCCGCCGCTGATGCTGACATAGGGCGCCGTGGCGGACTTCGCATGGGCAATCCGTAGCCGCACTACCGCGTTTCTGGCAGCTTCAGCGATCTGCAACGCATCGCTCAACCCGGTCTCTGGGAGGATTATGGCAAACTCCTCGCCACCGTATCGGGCGGCCATGTCCGCCGTGCGGCGGCAACAGGATCGCAGTGCGGCTGCCACGCGTTTCAAACATTCATCACCAGCCTGGTGCCCATAGTGGTCATTGAAGGCTTTGAACGAATCTACATCGCATAGCACTAGTGCCAGCGAACGTCCGTAACGACGCGCGACGGCTATCTGATCGCCAAGATAGGCATCGAAGTAGCGCCGATTGGACACGCCTGTGAGGCCGTCCTGTTGGGATAACAACTCGAGTGCGCCGTTGACCAATCTCAGTTGCGAGGATACCTGCGCAAGTTCATGGGTGCGCTCCTGCACCCGCAATTCCAGTCCGGCGTTCAGGCTTAAGATTTCGGCCTCAGCCAGCTTGCGGGTGAGATCCACCTGATGAAGGGTCACTGCGGTCCACGCGACTGCGATGACACAAAAGGTGATACTCAGAAGCACCATCAACGCTGAACCGAACTGGCTGTCATACAGCCCGAACGCCTGTCCTTGCCCGCGTACCCAGCCGAGTACAAATATCATGATAGGAATGGTGGGGAGCAGCCGCCGCGATACAAGTCCGCCGGCGGTGTCGCTGATAGCGACGCTGGCGAACCCGTGCGCCGAATCGGCCGCCAGCACGCACAAGCTCAGGACGAAAAATGAAGCTGCCGTGTGTGCAGCCATCGAGGTGTAGGGCCTGACGGCGTACAGTGAGTCGGCGCCGTAGACGTAGCCCAGCACGGCAAGGACCGAGACCAATAGAGGCGGAACGACCAGCCAATGGGTGCTGGCGGCAAGATATGATCGCCGAGCCTTTAGCGTGAGCAGAGCAAGACCGAGGAACACCAGGATAAAAGATGAGGCAGGTGACACGCGCCCGACATGCGAACCGTGAGCCGACGGCTGCAGGCCGGGCGCGATGTGCTGATCGATGCCGAGATTCCATCCGAACAGATGTTCAGACAGTGTAAGTGCGCCGAGCGCGAGCAGCAGAGCGGCAAGGCAGCGTGCAACAGGAAACCACGATGACCCCGGTTCGCGCGTGTGCAGAATCCAAAGTGCGATGCTCGCCGCAAGCAGAGAGCAGGCGGTGTTGATCTTCATGAATGCCAGGCCGGGCAGTAAGCGCGTCAGCTGCGGGATATCGAATATCCAGCCGCACACCACCGCAACGCCCACGGCCGCGACCAGCAGACACCCGATTCGGGTCAGTCGGGCAAGCAGCAACTGGAAGGCCCTTCCGGATGTTACGAATCGTTGACGTGCGGTGTCTGCCGCATGCCCGGGGGGAAGGACTGTAGTTTCCCGCATTCTGGCAATGTCCGCCCATTTATGGCGGTCGTCTGTGCACTGGGTCACTTAGCGGGACGAATCCAACAACCAAGGCGCCGCTCAGTATCGTGGAATGACCGCTTTGAGGCAGGTATTTCGCTAAACTTTGGCCGATGGATCTCGGAGGAAGATATGAGGACCTGTAACGCGCTTGTATTCGGTGTCTTGGGCACATGTCTAGCGCTCGCCCTCGGCGTCGTCCCGACCGTGCACGCTCAAAGCGACGATAAGGATGCGCCACGATACAAGGTCGATCCTTTTTGGCCGAAGCAGCTGCCGAATAACTGGATCATGGGCCAGGTCGGCGGGCTGGTCGTCGACGCTCACGATCATATCTGGGTATTGCAGCGTCCCTTGAGTTCTACCGTGGACGAACTGGGGGCTCAGCAAACTCCGGCCCGTTCGCTCTGCTGTAACACTACGCCGTCGGTTCTGGAATTCGACATGGACGGCAACATCATCAAATCGTGGGGCGGCCCCGATTATGTGCCCGAGTGGCCGAAATCCGAGCATGGCATCTGGGTCGACAAACAGGACAATGTCTGGATTGCAGGCAATTCGCCCGCTGATCGTCAAGTTCTAAAATTCTCATCCGACGGAAAGCTGCTGCTCGAGATCGGGCATTCGAGCAACGACGCCAAGAACAACCAGGACACCGGCATTCTCGGGCAGCCGGCGGGGATCGAGGTCGACGATGCAGCCCACGAGGTCTATATCGCCGACGGCTATATGAATAACCGCGTCGTGGTCTACGATTCGAACACCGGCGAGTTCAAGCGCGGCTGGGGCGCCTATGGCGCCGCGCTTGCCGATGTCAAGAATGATCCGCCGTACCCTGTCGCTGGCGCGAAGGGCCGCGCCGAGGTCCAGTATTATCCCGATAAGCCGTTAGACCAGCAGTTCAGGAACCCGGTGCATTGCGCTCGCTTGTCGGCCGATGGATTGGTCTATGTCTGCGACCGAGGCAACGATCGCATCCAGGTCTTCACCAAGGCGGGCAAGTTCGTAAAGGAGTTCCTGGTTCATCCGACAACCTTGGGCAACGGCTCAGTCTGGGCGATCAATTTCTCGCACGACCCGAAGCAGAAATACCTGTTGATCGCCGATGGGGAGGATAATGTCGTCTGGGTCCTGCGCCGCGATGACGGCGCCGTGGTATCCAGTTTTGGCCATAACGGCCGCAATGCCGGAGATTTCCACTGGCTTCACCAGGCGGCCCTGGATTCCAAGGGAAATTTCTATAGCGGCGAAGTCGATACCGGCAAACGAATCCAGAAATTCGTTCTAATGAAAGGCAAGTAGCGCGACCGGGTGGCCAGGGCCAGCGGCTGACAAATCTCGCCGTGATCTCTCGCCGCTATCGTGAAAGCTCGCAGATCCAGTTCACTTCCCAGCTCTTTCCGCCATCTGCGGAGAATGACTGTTCCATGCGTGCCGATTGCGGTGAAATATCGGACCAGACGTAGCGCACCAGGATTGTCCGCCCCTTATAGAGTTCCTGATCGTAGAATTCCCCGCGATGACCCGTGAACTCTCCGACCACCGGGGGCAAGCTGAGAACGCCGCTGTCGACGTCGACCAGGTAGATACTCCACTGATGCGACTGCGGATTGTAGAGGCGCAGCGTCTGCGCCTTGATGTGCTGGCCCTTTTCGTGGCCATCGACTTCAAATTCCTCGAAATTGGCGTTGCTGTCGAGGATTTTCTTATGACGGGAAATGCCGTTATATTCGACCCAACTGGTCGAGCCGTTGAGCCGATCAGGCAACCGCCGAACGTGAGCTTTCCAATCACCGATCAGAAAATCGAAGTCATGGGAACCGTCGTGTAGCGGTGTCGGTGGCGCCGTCGCCGCATTACTTTGCACGCCCAGCAGCAATATCACTGGCGCCAGCACTAGAAGGCGCGCCGGGACCTGGTTTTTGCGCATCTGTCTTGCTCCAGAATGGTAAACGCCTGTGTTGGCGACAGGCCAGGATGCGATACGTGCCATTATGGGGTAACGGGAGCCACTCGCGCGCGGCTGCTGCTTGTGGTTCTTGGTCACCGACGCCCGCAGGATGCAGCTTGGCCACTGGCGTCATCGCGCTGCTTGAGAGCTCGACAGGCGGGCCGGCGCAACTAGCCCGGTGCTGGTGCGACCGGCCAGTGCGGCCTGGATCTCCGCTACGATGGACAACGCAATCGCTTCGGGCGACACGGCGCCCAAGTCGAGTCCGACCGGTGCGCGCAGCCGCGGTCGCAGCGCCGCCGCGGCGTCGCCCAGATCCTTGAGCAGGCGTTCGCGTCGGGCCGCGGGTCCCAATAGTCCAATGTAAGGAATGCTGCTGCCAGCCAGTGCCTGCAGATAGGCGCGATCCGTCGCCAGGTGATGGCTCATCACGATCGCTGCGGGAAACGGCGCTGGCCGGGGCTCCGCTGCCGGATCGCCGCTGAGCTTGCCCAGCAGCAGTGCGAGCGCCTGCGGGCCGCCGTCGAGCACGGTGGCCGCGCCGGGAAAACGCTCGGCCTGCGCATACTGGCTGCGATGATCCACGACCGTGACGTTCCAGCCGAGAAAAGCGGCCAGTTCGGCCACTGGCTGTGCGTCCGGGCCTGCGCCCAGCAACAGCAGCCGCGTGGGCGGCAGCTGTTGCAGCGCGAGCAAATCGATGCCGGGCAGTGCCCGTGGCAGGAATTGGTTATGGCCCTCATGCGGCAGCACCGCCGCCAGTCGGCACAGCGATTCAATCGTCGCGTGATCCGCCGCCGCTCCGCCGCCAAGTCCAAAGGCCTGATCGTCGCCGGCAAAGGCGCCAGCGCCGGCCGGCACGCTCGGCAGCGTCGACTGCACCACCAGCACCAGGGCCTGTGCGCGCTGCTCGCGCCAGGCCAGTGCCAGGCGTTCGAGGGGTTGCCAGTCGTTTGCATCGTCCAGGCGCTGCAGCAGTATGTCCATGGATCCTTCGCAGCCCGATCCCAGGCCAAAGACCAGATCCTCAGGACCGCGGGAGTCGTACCGCGCCAGCTTGGCAATGCCGGTGGCCAGCACCGCGCGACCGTGCTCGGCCAGATCGCCCTCCAGGCAGCCGCCCGAAATCAGTCCGGCGTATTCGCCGCTGCCCGCGATGAGCATGTGTGCGCCGGGTTTGGTGTAGGTAGAGCCGTCGGTGCGCACCAGCGTCGCAAGTACCAACGGCTGATGGCGCTGCCGGTCGCGCTCGAACAGGGGCAACAGGCGCTGCAGTGAAGAACTCATCGACCGTGCGCCCGGTGCGATGCGATTGCTAGCTGGCCATGCATTTTACATCTGCGGCTTTCGTCGATTTGTGTGCTGAGCCATCGTGCCGGTTGGGCGCGCCAACGGCGCTTGACGCGTTTCACAGGCGGGTCGATTATAACCGAGCCACGATCGTGTCGATGCGAAGCGCGTGCCCGCTTGGCGGCTGCCATCAATACTAAAACTGACTCGAACTGGATAGGGGAATAGCCGATGATCCCACGCCCATTTGAGTACCATGCCCCGCAGACCCTGCCGGATGCGCTCGGACTATTGAGGCAATTCGGTGACGAGGCAAAACTGCTTGCCGGCGGCCACAGCCTGCTGCCGATGATGAAGCTGCGCTTTGCGCAGCCTGGGCATCTGATCGACCTGGGCGGGATTGCGGAATTAAAGGGCATCCGCCAGGACGGCAATTCGCTGCTCATCGGTGCGATGACCACGGAGAACGAAATTATCTGGTCGCAGCTGCTGCAGACCAAATGTCCGCTGTTAGTCGAAGGCGCCCGGCAGATCTCCGACCCGCAGGTGCGCTACAAGGGCACTATCGGCGGCGACATCGCGCACGGCGACCCCGGCAACGACCATCCGGCGCTGATGTTGGCACTGGCTGCGTCGTTCGCCCTGCGCGGCGCCGGTGGGGAGCGTGTCGTGCCTGCTGACGGCTTCTTCATCGGTACCTATGAAACGGCGATGAAGCCGGACGAGATCATGACGCAGGTCCGAATCCCCGTGCCGGCGCAGGGAGCCGGCTACTGCTACGCCAAATTGAAGCGCAAGACCGGAGACTTTGCCGCCGCGGCCGCAGCCGTGGTGTTGCATTTGAAAGGCGGTAGGGTGCAGGAAGTGCGGATCGCCTTGACCAATGTCGGCCCCACGCCGCTGCGGGCCACAGAAGCCGAAGCGCTGCTGCGCGGAAACAGACCCGATGACGCGATTATCCTGCAGGCCGCACGCCTGGCAATGAGCGTCTGTGCGCCGAGCGCCGACCAGCGCGGCGATGCCGAATACAAGACCGCGATGGCCGGCGAGATGACCATACGGGCGTTGACCACGGCGCGCCAGCGCGCGGCCTAGGCGTTGTTGCCGATCGAGGAGCGAATCATGGCCAAGAAGCAGGCGGTATCGTTCAAGCTGAACGGCAAGGACGTCGACGTGGTGGTAGAGCCGCGTGAGCTGCTAATCCACACGCTGCGAGAGAAATTGCAGCATACCGGCCCGCACATCGGCTGTGAGACGAGCCATTGCGGCGCCTGTACCGTGGATCTGAATGCCATGTCGGTCAAGTCCTGCACCGTGCTGACGGTACAGTGTGAGGGTGCCTGCGTCCTGACGATCGAGGGATTCGCCCAAAGCGGCGAATTGCACGCGCTACAGGAATCCTTTCACCTCGACCACGCCCTGCAGTGCGGTTACTGCACGCCCGGAATGATCACGCGCGCCTACCGGTTGCTTAAGGAAAACCCCAATCCGACCGAGGAGGAGATCCGCTACTGGATGGCGGGGAATCTTTGCCGCTGTACGGGATACCAGAACATTGTCAAGGCTGTGCAGTCGGCGGCACGGAAGCTGTCGTCGGCCGCTGCCGCGTGACGCTCAGAGGAGCACATCGCCATGTCCGAGGAAACGCTGCAACGCGAAAACAAGCTTGAGGGGGTCGGCGCCTCGCGCAAGCGCAAGGAGGACGCACGCTTCATCCGCGGACAGGGCAGTTACGTGGACGACATCAAGCTGCCCGGAATGCTGTTTGGCGCCATTGTGCGCAGTCCCTACGCCCACGCCCGGATAAAATCCATCGACAAGAGCAAGGCCCTCAAGGTCCCGGGTGTGGTCGCGGTGCTCACCGCTGATGACCTGAAGCCGGTCAATTTGCACTGGATGCCCACGCTCGGCAGCGACGTGCAGGCGGTGCTCGCCGACAAGAAGGTCTGGTTCCAGTTGCAGGAGGTGGCCTTTGTGCTTGCGACCGATCGCTACACCGCCGCGGATGGAGCCGAGGCCGTGGAGGTTGATTACGAGGAATTGCCGGCAGTCGTCGATCCCAGGAAGGCGCTGGCGGCGGACGCGCCGGTGATTCGCGAAGACATCGCCGACAAGGACAACGTCGGCCACGGTCCGCGCACACATCCGAATCATATCTTCACCTGGGAGGCCGGCGACAAGGCAGGCACCGATGCGGTTTTCGCCAGCGCGGCGGTGACGGTACGCGAGGAGATCCTGAATCCGCGGGTTCACCCGTGCCCACTCGAGACCTGTGGCTGCGTAGCCTCGTTCGACAAGGTGCGCGGCCAGCTGACGGTTTACATGACCTCGCAGGCCCCGCACCTGGTGCGTACCGTGGTGGCCATGCTCTCGGGGATCCCTGAAAGCAAGATCCGGATTGTGGGGGGCGACATCGGCGGCGGCTTCGGCAACAAGGTACCGGTGTACCCGGGCTATGTGGCGGCTATCGTGGCATCGATAGTCACCGGGGTGCCGGTCAAATGGATCGAGTCGCGTATCGACAACATTTCGACCACCGGATTCGCGCGCGACTACCATGGCATTGGCGAACTGGCGGCCGACAGCAACGGCCGCATCAAGGCCCTGCGCTTCAGTGCGCTCGCTGATCACGGTGCCTTCAATGCGCATGTATCGGCAACCAAGCTGCCGGCGGGATTGTTCAGCATCTGTACCGGCTCCTACGATATTCCGAAGGCCTATTGCCGGGTTGACGCGGTCTACACCAACAAGGCGCCGGGCGGGGTGGCTTATCGCTGCTCGCTGCGAGTTACCGAGGCGGTGTACCTGATCGAGCGGATGATCGACGTGCTGGCGCAGAAAGTGGGTGTGGACAAGGCCGAGATCCGCAGGCGAAATTTTGTCAAGCCAGAGCAATTCCCCTACACCACCGCGTTGGGCTGGACGCTCGACAGCGGCAATTACCACGTGGCGCTCGACAAGGTGTTGAAGGCGGTGGACTACGACGGCCTGCGCGCCGAGCAGGCGGCAAAGCGTGCCAGCGGCCAGCTGATGGGCATAGGCATCTCCACCTTTACGGAAATCGTGGGCGCCGGACCCACCAAAGTGTGCGACATCCTCGGCATCGGCCTGTTCGACAGCTGCGATATCAGGGTCAATCCGACCGGTAGCGCGATTGCGCGCCTGGGTACGATGAGCCAGGGACAAGGGCACGCGACCACTTACGCGCAGATCATCGCCACCGAACTCGGGTTGCCGTCCGAGGAGATCCAGATCGAAGAGGGCGATACCGACAAGGCGCCGTATGGAGCCGGGACCTGGGGCTCGCGCTCGACGCCCGTGGGCGGCGCGGCGGCGGCCCGCGCCGCGCGCAAAATCAAGGACAAGGCGAAGAAGATTGCAGCGCACCTGCTCGAAGTCGGCGAGCGCGACCTGGAATGGGACGTGGATCGCTTCCGTGTGAAAGGCAATCCGGCGGCGGCCAAGACGATGAAGGAAATTGCCATGGCTGCGCATACCAGCAATCTGCCGGACGGGATGGAGAAGGGACTCGACGCCACCGAATACTACGATCCCCCTAACATGACCTTTCCATTTGGCGCCTACGTGTGCGTCGTCGATATTGACAAATACACCGGTGAAACCAAGGTGCGGCGCTTCTACGCGCTGGATGACTGTGGCACCCGAATCAATCCGATGATTATCGAGGGGCAGATCCACGGCGGCTTGACGGAAGCCTTTGCAGTGGCGATGGGCCAGGCAGTACCGTTCGACGACAACGGCAACCATCTGGGCAACAGCCTGATGGACTACTTCCTGCCGACTTCGGTAGAGACGCCAAAGTGGGAAACCGACTTCACCGTGACGCCATCGCCGCACCATCCGATTGGGGCCAAGGGCGTCGCCGAATCGCCACACGTGGGCGGCATCCCGTGTTTCACCAATGCAGTCGTGGACGCCTTCGCCCATCTGGGTGTCACGCATATGGACATGCCGCATACGTCGTTTCGAGTCTGGCAGCACTGCAAGTCGCTTGGCGTCAACAAACGGTAGCGTGCAGTGAAGGTTCAGCTCGAGCGGACCTTCCCGATGCCGGCCGGCCCAGCCGCTGCCTGGGAAGTGCTCGCCGACGTTGAGTTGGTTGCGGCATGCATGCCGGGCGCGAAGATCACCGAGCGAATCGATGAACGGCATTACAAAGGCACGGTGACCGTCAAGCTGGGGCCGGCGACGCTGTCTTTCCGGGGCGATGTCGAGGTGAAGCAGCTGGATGCGGCCAATCGTTTGCTGAGCATGGCCGCCAAAGGCACCGACGGATCCGGATCCTCGGCAGCATCACTCGAGCTGACGGCGGTTGTCCGTGCGACCGAGGATGGTAGCAGTGCCTTGACCGGCAGCTGCCAGGCGTCGGTGAGCGGTCGGGCGGCGACTTTCGGTGGCCGCATGATCGATACCGTCGCCGACCAGATCCTGCGACAGTTTGCTGCCAACTTTGCCGCACGCGTCCAGGCGCGCCAGCCGCCGCCGCCCGCGAGCGGCCCGCAGGTGCCGGCGGCGCAGTCGCCGCCCGCTACCAGTCCGGCCTCTGAGGCGCCACCCGCCGCAGCGCTCAATGCCGTGGCCCTGCTGTGGGTGGTCGCCAAGCAGTGGTTTCGCGGCGTATTTTCAAGGAAGACGGCGTGAGTACCGGCGCCCAACGGGTAGCGGACGTGGCCGCGCTGCAGCAGCAGCTGGCGGCTGTTGGCTACATCGCCGAACGCAGCTTTGCCGCGGCCCTGCTGCTGATGACGCAGTTGAAGCGCCCGCTGCTGCTCGAAGGCGACGCCGGCGTCGGCAAGACCGAGGTGGCAAAGGCGCTCGCCGCGGTGCGTGGCACGCAGCTCATTCGCCTGCAGTGCTATGAGGGGCTGGATGCACATTCGGCGATGTACGAATGGAACTATCAGCGTCAGCTGCTGGCGATCAAATTGCTCGAGCAGGACGATCGCAGCCTCGCGGCCAAGGAGCAGGATATCTTTTCGGAGCAATATCTGCTGAAGCGGCCGCTGCTCGAGGCGATCAGCTGTACGCATGCGCCGGTGCTGCTGATCGACGAAGTCGATCGGGCAGATGAGGCATTCGAGGCCTACCTGCTCGAGCTGCTGTCTGATTTCCAGATGTCGATCCCGGAACTAGGCACCGTGACGGCGGTATCCGTTCCGTTCGTGGTGGTGACGTCCAATGGCACGCGTGAGCTGTCGGATGCCTTGCGACGCCGCTGCCTGTACCAGTTTGTCGAATACCCCTCGTTCGAGAAGGAGCTCGCCATCGTCGAAATCCGCGCCCCCGAAGCGGCCGGCGAATTGGCGCGACAGGTGGTGCAGTTCGTCCAGGACACGCGCCGCATGGATCTGCAGAAAAGGCCGGGCATTGCCGAGACGCTCGACTGGACCGCGGCGCTGCTGCGCCTTGGCGTCACGGCCATCGGGCCGGATGCCACCGATGCCATATTGGAATCCCTGGCGGCGCTCATCAAGACGCGTGATGACCGCACCGCGTTTACGCCCGAAGTCGTGGGTCGGATGGCGGCGGCATGCTGAGCATCGCCGACACGCCGGTCAGCCTCGATCTGGCCGATGCGCTGCAGTCCCGACTGGCCGGATTCAGCGGCTTCCTGCAGGCCAATGGTTTTGGCGTCGGCGGCGGTGACGCCTGCCTGGTGCTGGCCGCTGCATCCCGGGTTGGAATCCTTCATCCGCAGATGTTGCGCTGGAGTCTCAAGGCGCTGCTATGCGGCCGGCCGAGCGAGTGGCACCGCTTTGACGCACTGTTCGACGCCTATTTCCTGCGCCCCAATAAAAAGGCATTTGTCGAGGGGTCGCGCGACCCGGCACTCTTTTGCAAACCTTGGTCGGACGAAAACCAGGACAAAACGCTGCTAGCGGGACCGGCGCGTGATGGCGCCGGCGATCACCCGCAGCGGCCCGAACGCTATGCGGCGAGTCGGCAGGAGTCGATTGAGAACGCGGACTTTCGCAATCTGGCTCGGGCCGAGGAGGTGCGCGACATCGAGGAGCTGATGCGACGGCTTGCTCGCCAGATGAAGCGGCTGCGGGTGCGACGCGAGGCGCGCGCCCAGCGCGGGCGCCGATTCGACCTGCCGGGCACCATCCGCCGCAGCATCGAGCACGGCGGCGTGCCGCTGTCGGTGATGTGGCGCAATCGGCGCAGGATCAGGCCAAGAATCGTGCTGCTGCTCGACGTGAGCCGCTCGATGAGTGCCTACAGTTTTTTCTACCTGCGACTCGCCCGAGCTTTATCCGCCGAGCTATCGGACGTATACGGCTTTATTTTCCACACGCGCCTGACCGCGATTTCCGAGGCGCTGCGCGATGCCGATCCATGGCGCGCCCAGGAAAAAATGCACCTGTTGGCCGCCGGCTGGGGCGGTGGCACCCGGATCGGCGATTGCCTGCGCGATTTCAACCGCGATCACCTGGCTCGCCGGGTGCATTCGCGCACCGCGGTCATCATCGTCAGCGACGGCTATGACACCGGCGAGCCGAAGATCCTGGCAGATGCACTGTGCGCGCTGCGACGGCGCGCGCGTCGCATTGTCTGGATCAATCCAATCTCAACTCAACCTGGATGGAGCCCGGCCAGTGCCGGCATGCGGGCGGCGCTGCCTCACATCGACCTGCTGGCACCCGGCGCCGACCTGGCAACCATCAAACGCGTGCTTCCGCGCATCCTTGAATCGTTGCGATGAGCGAGCAGGAACTGATGCAGCTGGCACAGTCGCTCAACGAGCGTGACGAGCCGTACGCGATGGTCACCGTGGTGCGGGTCGGGGCTCCGACCTCCGCCTATGTCGGTGCGCACGCGATCATTCTGCGTGACGGGACGCTGTGCGGTTGGATCGGCGGTGCCTGCGCCAGCCAGATCGTGATTGCCGCGGCCGTGGAGGCGATCGCGACCGGTAAGTCCACACTGGTGCGCATCGCCAACGACGCGCGCCAGGCTGAAGCGGACGTACTGCAGCGCGCGATGGCCTGTTCCAGTGATGGCATGATCGAGCTGTTTGTCCAGCCCTACGGCTCAGGTACATCGTTGTGCGTCTTGGGCGATACGCCGGCAGCCGACGAAGCGCGTTTCTTTGCCCGGCGCCTGGGAATCCGGCTGGTCGGCAGCGTCGACGAGGCGGCGGTTGCGCTGGTGGCGACGCAAGGGGCAGATGACGCCCAGGCCCTGGAAGCGGCGCTTTCAAGTCCGGCGCAGCACGTGCTGATGATCGCCAGTCAGCGCAAGGCCGGACGCCTGCGCGAGCTAATGCGCATGCGGGGCGTTACTGAAGAGCGCCTGGCACAGCTGCAGGCGCCGGCCGGTCAGGACGCTGGTGCCAGAACCCCGAGCGAAATCGCACTGGTGGCGATCGCGGGCGTGCTGGCGCTACTGCGCGGCAAGGGCGCGAGCCTGATCGAACCCATTGAGCGACCAGGCGCCCAAGCGGCCACGCGCGGCGTACCGCCGGCGCCGGCCGCGACCGGCGCTGCGCCGCACGGCGGGCAGAGCGGCACTTTCATCAATCCAGTGTGCGGCATGGCTGTGTCGACCGCCGCGGCACTGCACGTGGAGCGATATGATGGCGAGGACTATTATTTCTGCTGCGACGGCTGTTTGAAGACGTTCCGGCAGGAGCCGGCAAGGTATGCAGCCATTCGTCGCGCCGCCGCATCGGTTGCCTCCCGATGAGATGGTCGGCAGTGGTATTGGCCGCGGGGACGTCTTCGCGCATGTGCGGGCCGCACAAGTTGCTGATGCCGCTCGGTGACAAGCCGGTCATCCGCCACACGGTGGAACGTCTTTGCGCCGCCGGTCCACAGGAAATCGTCGTCGTCACGGGACATCGCGCGCCGGAAATCAGCGCTGCGCTGGCGGACCTGCCCGTTAGGAACCAGGTCAATGCGCGCTACCAGGAAGGCCAGATGACTTCAGCGGCGGTCGGCGTCGGTGCGCTGAGCATGGCGACAGACGCGGTGATGATGTGCCTGGGTGACATGGTTCTGTTGGGCTCGAGCGACTACACCGAGCTGGTGAGGATATATCTCGAGCACACCGACCGATCGATCGTGATTCCTTATTTTCAGGGTCAACGAGGTAATCCAATCCTGTTTGCCTCGAGCTACGTACACGAAGTGGCCATCGGCGAGCGGCACATCGGTTGCAAGAAACTCGCCAACGAGTACCCGGACGACGTGTATCGATACGAGGCGGATCACGACCGCTTTACGGCTGATTTGGACACACCCGAGGACTACCGGCGGCTGCTGCAACGATTTTTCGCGCCGGCCGCCGTTTCTGCGCCGGCAGCAACCGGCGCAGTGAACTTCACATAAAGCATCGGCTTGCCGCCGGCAGGATCGCCGCGAGCCATCGCGCCATGCAGCGGCTGATAGCCCATGTAGGGGAATTCTCGCAGCCCGTAATCCTCCGCTGTCGCGGCCACCAGGTATGCGCTGACTTGGCAATGTTCAGCGCCACATTAGCCTTGGGTGGTTCATTCAGCAGGAGCAGTTCCATGCCGGATGTCCAGAAACGGCGCCGCTCGCAAAGGGAGATACGCGAGGGCAAAGCGCCCCGGAGACTCGCCGAACGCAGCCTTCAGCAGCACACGCATGCGGTGGGCGTGCGCGGCGGCCCGGCGCATCTGACCCGACAGCTGGCCGTTGCCATCGCGGTGCTGGTCCTGGTGATTGCGTCCACGATCGTACACGGCGATGACTACAGTGCCTCGGGCGGTGCGTACGTCGAAACGAATGGCGCGACAAATGCAAATGTCGCAGCGGGCAGACAGCGGTGAGCGACCGATCCCCCAGGTGATCCATCGCAGCGGCTAACCTTTGGCGCACTCGCGCGCTTCTGCTATTCTCGATCTCAGGCACGGAATGACATTCCATTAACAGACAGTCATGTCGCCGCCGATGAGATCGTGCGCGCCACGCACGCGGTACGGGCGTCTTGAAAATTTCCGTCCGGCGAGCGTCTTCCCCGCCCTCGTTGTAAAAATTACAGGCCGCCTGCAGCCGGGCCGCGCAGCCTGGATTTCACTTTTACTTTCAACCTGTTACCCCCGTTTGCATGGAGTCGCCTGATGCCCACGCAGCAATCGCCCAGCGCGCGTCGAACCCCGTCTGAGCCGCCGAAGACCAACGGGACCGGTCACGACGCGGGACTGGATCTGCGCGAATTGCTGCGCGCGCTGCAGGCCGTGCGCGATGGCGATTTTTCAGTGCGCCTGCCCAGCGACAAGACCGGGCTCGCCGGCAAGGTTGCCGATACGTTCAATGAGATCGTGCTGTCCAACCAGCAGATGGCGCGCGAACTGGAACGCGCCGGCCAGACGGTCGGCAAGGAAGGCAAGACGCGGCATCGCATGGCAGTTAATCGGCGCGGCGGGGCCTGGGATGCCATGGAGTCCTGCGTCAATACACTGATCGATGACCTGCTATGGCCGACCACCGAAGTGACCCGGACGATCACGGCGGTGGCGAAGGGCGACCTGTCGCAGACCATGCCGCTCGAGGTCGACGGCCGACCGCTCGAGGGCGAGTTCCTGCGTTCCGCGACGGTCGTCAACGCGATGATCCAGCAGATGAGCGCCTTCACGTCGGAAGTCACGCGCGTCGCGCGCGAAGTCGGCTCGGAAGGCAAGCTCGGCGGTCAGGCAGTGGTGCCCGGCCTCGCCGGCACATGGAAGGACCTTACCGACAGTGTCAATTCGATGGCCAGCAACCTGACCGGCCAGGTCAGAAACATTTCCGAAGTCACCATCGCGGTCGCCGATGGCGACCTGTCGCGGAAGATTACCGTCGACGTGCGCGGCGAGATCCTGCAACTCAAGGAAGCCATCAACACGATGGTCGATCAGCTGCGCTCGTTTGCGTCCGAGGTCACGCGCGTGGCGCGCGAAGTCGGCTCGGAAGGCAAGCTCGGCGGCCAGGCGATCGTTCCGGGCGTCGCAGGCACCTGGAAAGACCTGACCGACTCGGTCAACGCGATGGCGACCAACCTCACCGGTCAGGTGCGCAACATCGCCGAGGTCACCACCGCGGTGGCGCGCGGCGATCTGTCGCGCAAGATCACGGTGGACGTACAGGGCGAGATCCTGGAGCTCAAGAACACCATCAACACCATGGTGGATCAACTCAACGGCTTTGCCGCCGAGGTCACGCGCGTGGCGCGCGAGGTCGGCACCGAGGGCAAGCTCGGCGGGCAGGCCGAGGTCAAGGACGTCAGCGGCGTGTGGAAGGATCTGACCGATAACGTCAATTCGATGGCCAGTAACCTTACCGGTCAGGTCAGAAACATCTCCGAAGTGACGATTGCGGTCGCCAATGGCGATCTGTCGCGAAAAATCACGGTCGATGTGCGCGGCGAGATCCTGCAGCTCAAGGAAGCCATCAACACCATGGTCGATCAGCTGCGCTCGTTTGCTTCCGAGGTCACGCGCGTCGCGCGTGAGGTCGGCACCGAAGGCAAGCTCGGCGGCCAGGCGGTGGTGCCGGGGGTCGCGGGCACCTGGAAGGACCTGACCGACTCGGTCAATGCGATGGCGACCAACCTGACCGGCCAGGTGCGCAATATTGCGGAAGTCACGACCGCGGTGGCGCGCGGCGACCTGTCGCGCAAGATCACGGTGGACGTCAAGGGCGAGATCCTGGAACTCAAGAACACGATCAACACCATGGTCGACCAGCTCAACAGCTTTGCGGCCGAGGTCACGCGCGTGGCGCGCGAGGTCGGCACCGAAGGCAAGCTCGGCGGCCAGGCGGTGGTGCCGGGGGTCGCGGGCACCTGGAAGGATCTGACCGATAACGTCAACTCGATGGCCGGTAACCTCACCGGTCAGGTGCGTAACATCGCCGAGGTGGCGACCGCCATCGCGCGCGGCGATATGTCGCGCAAGATCACGGTCGATGTGCGTGGCGAAATCTCGCAGCTGAAGGAGACCATCAATACCATGGTCGATCAGCTGCGCTCCTTTGCCTCGGAGGTCACGCGCGTGGCGCGCGAGGTCGGTACCGACGGCAAGCTCGGTGGCCAGGCCTACGTACCCGGCGTCGGGGGCACCTGGAAGGATCTGACCGACAACGTCAATTCGATGGCCGGTAACCTCACCGGCCAGGTGCGTAACATCGCCGAGGTCGCCACCGCCATCGCGCGCGGTGACCTGTCGCGCAAGATCACCGTGGACGTCAAGGGCGAGATCCTGCAGCTCAAGGAGGCCATCAACACGATGGTCGACCAGCTCAATGCCTTTGCCGCCGAGGTCACGCGCGTGGCGCGCGAGGTCGGTACCGAGGGCAAGCTCGGCGGCCAGGCAGAGGTGCAGGGCGTCAGCGGGGTGTGGAAGGACCTGACCGACAACGCCAATTCGATGGCGAGCAACCTGACCGACCAGGTGCGCAATATCGCCGAGGTCACCACCGCGGTGGCGCGCGGCGACCTGTCGCGCAAGATCACGGTGGACGTGAGCGGCGAGATCCTGCAACTGAAGGAAACCATCAACACGATGGTGGATCAGCTCAATGGCTTTGCCGCCGAGGTCACGCGCGTGGCGCGCGAGGTCGGCTCGGAAGGCAAGCTCGGCGGCCAGGCGATCGTGCCCGGGGTCGGTGGTACCTGGAAGGACCTGACCGACTCGGTGAATGCGATGGCGACCAACCTTACCGGCCAGGTGCGCAACATCGCCGAGGTCACCACCGCGGTGGCACGCGGCGACCTGTCGCGCAAGATCACGGTGGACGTGCGCGGCGAGATCCTGCAGCTGAAGGAGACCATCAACACGATGGTCGATCAGCTCAATGGCTTTGCGGCCGAGGTCACGCGCGTGGCGCGCGAGGTCGGCACCGAGGGCAAGCTCGGCGGCCAGGCGATCGTGCCCGGGGTCGGTGGTACCTGGAAGGACCTGACCGACTCGGTGAATGCGATGGCGACCAACCTGACCGGCCAGGTGCGCAATATTGCGGAAGTCACGACCGCGGTGGCGCGCGGCGACCTGTCGCGCAAGATCACGGTGGACGTCAAGGGCGAAATCCTGCAGCTCAAGGACACCATCAACACGATGGTGGATCAGCTCAATGGCTTCGCCGCCGAAGTCACGCGCGTGGCGCGCGAGGTCGGCACCGAAGGTAAGCTCGGCGGCCAGGCGGTGGTCCCCGGGGTCGCGGGCACCTGGAAGGACCTGACCGATAACGTCAACGTCATGGCCAACAATCTCACCAACCAGGTGCGCGGCATCGTGAAGGTGGTGACCAACGTGGCCAATGGCGAGCTTCGTCAGCGGCTTACCGTGGAATCGAAAGGCGAGGTGGCGGCGCTGGCCGACACCATCAACAGCATGACCGACACGCTGGCGATCTTTGCCGATCAGGTGACTACCGTGGCGCGCGAGGTCGGCGTCGAAGGTCGCCTCGGCGGCCAGGCGCACGTGCCCGGCACCGCCGGTACCTGGAAGGATCTGACCGCCAACGTCAATCTGCTGGCGGCCAACCTGACGACGCAAGTGCGCGCGATCGCGGAAGTTGCCACGGCGGTGACCAAGGGTGACCTGACGCGCTCGATCCAGGTTGACACCCGCGGCGAGGTCTCCGATCTCAAAGACAACATCAACGCGATGATCGGCAACCTGCGCGCGACCACCGATCGCAATACCGAGCAGGACTGGCTCAAGACCAACCTGGCGAAGTTCAGTCGCATGATGCAGGGCCAGCGCGACCTGGTCACGGTCGGACAGATGCTGCTGTCCGAGCTGGCGCCGCTGGTCAACGCCCAGCAGGGCATCGTCTACGTCGTCGAAGGCGGCGCGGGCACGCCGCTGCTGAAGCAACTGGCGAGTTTCGCCGACCCACAGGAGAGCGCCGAGCCGCGCCGCTATCGCATCGGCGAAGGACTGGTAGGCCAATGCGCGCTCGACCGGCAGCGGGTGTTCCTCGCCGATATTCCTCCCGAGTCGATCCATGTTCGATCCGGACTGATGAGTGCCAAGCCTCGCAATGTGATCGTGCTGCCGGTGCTGTACGAGGGCCAGGTCAAGGCGGTGATCGAGCTTGCGTCGCTGAACGATTTCACGGCCTCGCAGCTGGCTTTCCTCGAGCAACTGACCGGCAGTATCGGCGTGGTGCTCAATACGATCGAGGCCACCATGCGGACCGAGGGCCTGCTCAAGCAATCGCAGCAGCTTGCGGGCGAGCTGCAGACGCAGCAGAAGGAGCTGCAGCAGACCAATGAGGAACTGGCGACCAAGGCGCGGCTGTTGGCCGAGCAGAACGTCGAGGTGGAGCGCAAGAATCAGGAAATCGAGCTGGCGCGCCGGGCGCTGGAAGAAAAAGCGGCCGAGCTTGCGCTGACCTCGCGCTACAAGTCGGAGTTCCTCGCCAATATGTCGCACGAGCTGCGCACGCCGCTCAACAGCATCCTGATCCTCGGTCAGCAGCTGGCCGAAAATGCCGATCAAAATCTCTCAACGCGGCAGGTGGAATTCGCCAAGACCATTCACGGCGCCGGCACGGATCTGCTGAATCTGATCAGCGACATTCTGGACCTGTCGAAGATCGAGTCGGGCACCGTCACGGTCGAGTGCGAGGAACTGCCGTTCACGCACCTGAAGGAGACGCTGGAACGCAACTTCCGACATGAGGCGGAGAACCGCAAACTCACCTTCACGAGCAGCTTCGATGCGCACCTGGGCCGTGCGATCACTACCGACTACAAGCGGCTGATGCAGATCCTGAAGAACCTGCTGTCCAACGCTTTCAAGTTCACCGATCACGGCGGCGTGCGCCTGCATGTGGGCACGGCGCTGGGCGGCTGGAGCAGCGACCACCCGGTACTCAGCCAGGCGCAGCCGGTGATCGAGTTTTCGGTCAGTGATACCGGCATCGGCATCCCGGTGGAAAAGCAGCGCATCATCTTCGAAGCCTTTCAGCAGGCCGATGCCGGCACCGCTCGCAAGTACGGCGGCACCGGCCTGGGACTGGCGATTTCACGCGAACTGGCGCATCTGCTGGGCGGCGAAATCCGTCTGACCAGCATTCCGGGCAGCGGCAGCACTTTCACTCTCTATCTGCCACTCGGCTACATGGGAGCGGCCTACGGCAAGACGCTCGGACGGGCGAGCGTGCCGAGCGGCACGACTGGCGCGACCGGCAGCTTCCAGCCGATCGTGCTGCCCGCGGCGCGCCCCGAGGAGATCGTGGACGATCGTGAGTCGCTGCAACCCGGACAGGCGCTATTGCTGATCATCGAAGACGATCCGCACTACGGGCGGGTACTGCTCAACCTGGCGCGTGCTCGCGGTTTCGGCGCCCTGGTGGCAAACACCGGAACTGACGCACTCGACCTGGCGCGGCGCTACAAACCGACCGCGATCACGCTCGACGTGTTCCTGCCCGACATGCTCGGCTGGACTGTCCTGAGTCAGCTGAAACGCGATCCGGCCACGCGCCATATTCCGGTGCAGATCATCACCATCGAGGAGGAACGGCAATACGGCCTGGAACGCGGCGCGTTCTCCTTCATCAACAAACCGCTGACCACCGACGGCCTCGAGGCGGCGTTTGATCGCATCAAGCGCTTTGCCGAGCCGAGGGTACGCGAGCTGCTCGTGATCGAGGACGATCCGGCGGAACAGATGAGCATTCGCGAACTGATCGGCCACGACGATGTGTCCATCACCACCGCGAGTTCCGGTGCCGAGGCGCTGGAGCTGCTCGGCGAGCGCAATTTCGACTGCATCGTTCTCGACCTGCGATTGCCCGACATGTCTGGTTTCGAGCTGCTCGATCGGATGCAGCTGGACGTCGAGTACAGCCACGTGCCGGTGGTGGTATTTACCGGCCGCGATCTGACGGAGATGGAGCAGAGCGAGTTACGGCGCAAGGCCAAGAGCATCGTGCTCAAGGGCGTGCAGTCCCCGGAGCGCCTGCTCGACGAGACGGCGCTGTTCCTGCACCGGGTGATCGCCGATCTGCCGGAACCGAAGCAGAGGATGATCGAGACGCTGCACCAGAGCGATGAATCATTGCGAAATCGCCGGGTGCTGGTGGTCGACGACGACATCCGCAACATCTTTGCGCTCAACAGCCTGCTCGAGCGCCACGACATGCAGGTGATCAGTGCCAATAACGGCCAGGATGCGATCCGCCTGGTGGAGCAAACCCCCGACCTGTCGCTGGTGCTGATGGACATCATGATGCCGGAGATGGATGGCTACGAAACCATGCGGCGCATCCGCGGCAAGCACGAGTTCCGGCAATTGCCGATCATCGCGCTGACGGCAAAAGCGATGAAGGGTGATCGCGAAAAGTGCCTCGAAGCTGGCGCGTCGGACTATGTGGCCAAACCGGTGAATACCGAGCAGCTGCTGTCATTGGTGCGTCTGTGGCTGCACCGCTAGAACGCATGAACGCCAGGCGCGAAGACAAGGTGAATATCCTGCTGGTGGACGACCAGCCGGCGCGCCTGCTGTCGTATGAGTCCATCCTCAGCAGCCTTGACCAGAACCTGGTCATGGCACACTCGGGCGCGGAGGCCCTGGAACGGCTGATGGCGCAGGAATTCGCGGTGGTGCTGCTCGACGTGAATATGCCCGGCATGGATGGCTTCGAGACCGCCTCGCTGATTCACGAGCACCCGCGCTACGAAAAGACGCCGATCATTTTCATCACCGGCGTGCACGTCAGCGAACTCGACCGCCTGCTCGGGTACAAGGTCGGGGCAGTGGACTACGTGGCCATACCGGTGGTACCGGAAATCCTGCGCAGCAAGGTAGCGGTGCTGGTGGAGCTGTACTGCCAGCGACGCGAGCTGCGCAAACTCAATCGCAGCCTGGAGGAAGCCAATGCCAGGCTGGCGCAGGCGCATTCGACGCTTCAGGTCGAGAAAACGCTCGAGCTGGAACAGCTGAATACGACGTTGCGCGAGGCCAATCGTCACAAGGATGAATTCCTGGCGATGCTGGCGCACGAGCTGCGCAATCCGCTGGCACCGATTCTCAATGCCGTGCAACTGATGCGCAATCCGCAGCTGCCTGCGGCGCAGCTCACGTGGGCGCGCGAGGTGATCGAGCGCCAGCTTGGACACCTGACCAAGCTGGTGGATGACCTGCTCGATGTGTCGCGCATCACTCGCGGCAAGATCAATGTCAGTCGCAAGCCGGTCGAGCTTGCAACCGTTATCGCGCGCGCGGTCGAGACGGTGGAGCCGATGCTGTCACGCCAGCGGCATGAACTGATCGTCAGCGTGGAGCCGGAGCCGCTCTACATCGACGGCGACTTGACCCGACTGACGCAGATCGTCGGCAATATCCTGAGCAACGCGATCAAGTACACGGATGCCGGTGGTCGCATCGAACTTACCGCCGGATCGATCGGCGAACGGATCGAGATACGGATACGCGACAATGGCATTGGCATCGATCCCGCGGTGCTGCCGGCTGTGTTCGATCTTTTCACGCAATCATCGCAATTGAACGGGCGCGGCCAGACTGGCCTCGGAATCGGCCTGGCGCTGGCCAAACGCCTGGTGCAGATGCACGGCGGCGAGGTGCGGGCTCACAGCGACGGACCGGGCAAGGGCAGCGAGTTCACGGTGCTTTTGCCGCGCCAGACTGGAGCCAGCGCAGCGGCGGCAGAGGCCGGGCCGGCGGACGTACCGGACCCTGCGGCACAGCCGACCAGCGTGACGCGCCGGATACTGGTCGCCGACGACAATAGCGATGCGCTTGAGAGCCTGGCGCAGCTTCTGGAACTGGGCGGGCACGAAATTCACAAGGCCGCGGATGGTGTGCAGGCCCTGGAGGCCGCGACCCGGGTGCGTCCCGACGTGGTTTTGCTCGACATCGGCATGCCAGGGATGGATGGCTACGAGGTTGCCCGCCGCATCCGCTCGCAGCCCTGGGGTCGCGAGGCGACACTGGTCGCCCTGACAGGCTGGGGCCAGGAGACCGACCGTAAGCGTTCGCGCGAGGCGGGCTTCGACTCGCATTGCATCAAGCCGCTGGACCTGCAGCGCCTGTTCACCCTGCTGGACTCGTTGCCCGCGCCCGGCAGGCCAGGCGCCAAACCGGCCATTCGTGTGGGTGAGTGAGACCCGAGCAGACCGGTTTCAGCGCTGGCAATCCGGGCCGTCATCTATCCATAATTAGGCCTTCATAATCAGCTCGTTATAAGCCCTCGGCGCACAGGCGCAGCCGTCCGGCGTGCAATGCTCTACTGGCCGGACGTTCCCGCAGATCACTGGAAGTCCTCATGAGTGCATTGTTCACCCCGTTTACGCTGCGCGGCGTGAACGTCCCCAATCGGATCGTGGTATCGCCGATGTGTCAGTACTCGGCCGAACAGGGTGAGGCCAACGCATGGCACCTGATACACCTGGGCCATCTGGCGTTGTCCGGTGCCGGCATGTTGTGCATCGAGGCGACCGCGGTGGAACCCGACGGCCGAATCACACCGGCCTGCCTGGGTCTCTGGGACCAGCGCACCGAAGCGGCGCTCAAGCCGGTACTGGCTGCAATACGCCGGTATTCGAACATTGCCGTGGCGATGCAGCTTGCGCACGCAGGCCGCAAGGGGTCGTGCCGACTGCCCTGGCAAGGCGGCCAGTTCATCGAGTTGTCGCAAGGAGGCTGGTTGCCGCACGCACCGTCCGCGTTGCCTTATAAGGCAGGCGAGACGGCACCGCTGGCGCTCGATTCCGCGGGACTCGAGCGGGTGCGCAATGCATTCGTCAACGCCGCAATGCGGGCGGCGCGCCTGGGAATGGATGCGATCGAAATCCATTCGGCTCACGGGTATCTGTTGCATGAATTCCTGTCGCCGATCTCGAATCTGCGCGGCGACAACTATGGCGGATCACTCGAGAATCGCCTGCGCTTTCCGCTGCAGGTCTTCGACGCTGTGCGTGCCGCCTTCCCGGCCGGCAAGCCGGTCGGCGTGAAAGTGTCGGCGACCGATTGGGTCGATGGCGGCTGGGACCTGGCGCAGACCATCGAATATTCCAGACAGTTGCACAAGCGCGGCGCCGACTGGGTCGCGGCGTCCTCGGGCGGCCTGTCGCCGTTGCAGAAAATCCCGACCGAGCCCGGTTATCAGGTGCCGTTCGCGCAGGCTGTGAAAGACGCGGTCGGCGTCAATACCATGGCGGTCGGCCTGATCACCGATGCGCAGCAGGCCGAGGAGATCATCGCCAGCGGCAAGGCGCAGTTGGTCGCGCTGGCGCGCGCGATGCTCTACGATCCGCGCTGGCCATGGCACGCCGCCGCGCAGCTCCATGCAACGGTTGAAGCCCCTGCGCAATACTGGCGTTCGCAGCCGCAGGGGCTGAAGAATCTGTTCGCCGATGGCGCGCCCGGGCAACGCTGAACGTTGACGCTCGGCGCGCCCGACCCCTTCAATTCCCTGGGCCCATCCGGTAGCCTGTGGGGGTTCGGCGGACGCATGATCGGGGGGGCCTGGCCATGAATGCTTCACACACAAAACGCGGCGGCTGGAGCTGGTGGTATCTGCTGTTTGTTGTTCAATTCGTTGCCGTCCTGTGGCCACCGTTCTACAACAGCGTCGAACCGCGCTGGATCGGAATCCCGTTCTTCTACTGGTACCAGCTGCTGTGGGTGGTCATCAGTGCCGTCATCACGGCGGTCATCTATCTGGTCACCGCAGAGTAACCAATCGGCATCTCGCCGGGTCCTCAACCAAGAAAAACCAGACGTATCCACAGGGGGAATCGTGCAGGATGTGAACTGGATTGCACTCATCATTTTCGCGCTGCTGTTCGGCATGATTACCTGGTTGGGATTCGCCGCCGCCCATTGGCGAAAGGGTGATCTGGAATTGCTGCACGAATGGGGTCTCGGCGGCAGGCGATTCGGCACCCTCGTCACCTGGTTCCTGGTCGGTGGCGACGTCTATACCGCCTATACCTTCATCGCCGTACCCGCGCTCGCCTTCGGTGCCGGCGCGGTGGCGTTCTTCGCCGTGCCATACACGATCGTGATCTATCCGATCCTGTTCCTGGTGTTTCCGCGGCTGTGGAACGTCTGCCGCAAGCACGGCTACATCACCTCGGGCGATTTCGTGCGCGGCCGCTTTGGCAATCGCTGGCTGGCGCTGGCGATCGCCATTACCGGCATCGTCGCGACCATGCCATACATCGCATTGCAGCTGGTCGGCATCCAGGTCGTGGTGGGTGCGCTCGGCATCTCCGGCACCGGATTCGCGGCCGATCTGCCGCTGATCATCGCATTTGCGGTGCTGGCTGCATTCACCTATTCGAGCGGCCTGCGCGCGCCCGCATCGATCGCGATCGTCAAAGACATACTGATCTACATCACGGCCTTCACGGCCATTATCGTCATTCCGATCGAGCTGGGCGGCTTCGGCAAGATCTTCGCGGCCGTGCCGCCGCAGAAGCTGTTGCTGGCGGTGCCCGGACCCAACACCACCGGCGCCTACGGCAGCTATGCGACATTGGCCCTGGGCTCGGCGCTGGCGCTGTTCCTCTATCCTCACTCTCTGACTGGAATTCTCAGCGCCAGCAGCAGCCACGCGATACGCCGCAATGCCGCGATGCTACCGGGCTATTCCTTCATGCTTGGCCTGCTCGCGCTGTTCGGCTTCTTTGCGATCGCCGCCGGGGTCGCCAGCCTTCCCGAATACGCCAGTGGCTTCAAGCAGTTCGGCAACAATTTTGCCGTGCCGGCGTTGCTGCTGCACAGCTTCCCGTCCTGGTTCGTGGGAATCGCGTTTGCTGCGATTGGCATCGGCGCGCTGGTGCCGGCGGCGATCATGTCGATCGCCGCTGCGAATCTCTACACCCGTAATATCCACCGTGAGTTCATCAACACGAATCCGACCGACCGGCAGGAATCGCAGATGGCAAAGTGGGTGTCACTGATCGTCAAGGTCGGTGCGCTGGTATTCATCCTGTTCGTGCCGACCCAATACGCCATTCAGCTGCAACTGCTGGGCGGTATCTGGATCATTCAGACGCTTCCGGCCGTGCTGCTCGGAGTCTATACCCGCTGGTTCAATGACTGGGCGCTGTTGCTGGGTTGGGCCGCGGGAACTTTCGCGGGTACGGCAATGGCCGTGGCAGTGAACCTCAAGCCGGCCTATCCGCTAGCGTTCGGGGGCTATACCTTCCCGGGCTATATTGCCGTGTATACCGTGATCCTCAACCTGGTGGTGGTCATCGTGCTGACGCTGGCGTTCAACGCGCTCAGCACGCGGCGCGTGCCGGCGGACCAGACCGCGGCGGCAGATTACTTCGCGTAGAGCGCAGAGCGCGGCTCGGTCTCGATGCACAAACCGTTTCGCCGGTTGGTCACCGGCCACGACGACGCCGGGCGCGCGGTGTTGCTATGAGCGCTCAGGTCCCGCCTTCAGGCGCAAGTTGACTCACCTCATCGGCTGGCAGTCCGGCCGCGCGCAGCGCCTCGGCCACTCCGGCGCGATCCGCAGCTGAGCGGTTCTGACTGGCCTTGAACTTGCCTTCGATCGCCGTCACCCGTATTTCGAAACCAACGATGGCACGCACCATGCCCGCGATGTAATCGGCTGGTGCGTCGGTGATTCTCCAGCGCCTGGCACTGGCCCGCTCGTGCTCATCGGTCAGCGATTCGACCAACTGGCGCAGCCAGCTGGCATCGTCGATGAAGCGAATGTGCCCGTGCACATGCACGGTGGCATAGTTCCAGGTCGGCACGGCCTTGCCGTGCTCGTGCTTGCTCGGGTACCAGCCGGGCGAGACGTAATGATCGGGGCCGATGAAAACTGCCAGCGCGGGCGAGCCGTCCGGCAGCAACCGCCACAGCGGATTGGCGCGCGCGACATGACCGCGTAGCAGGCCGGGGCCATCGTCGGGTGCGGCGAGCCACTGCATCGGGATATGGTTGGCGGTGATGCCTTCGGAGGTGACCGCTACCAGCGTGCCCAACGAATACCGCTCGACCAACGCCCGCAGCACCTCGATTCGCGTCTCGCGAAAGTGTTCCGGAACGTACAAGCTATTGGCCTCCCTGTTGCGCGATAGGGCGAGGATGCGCCGCACTTTCTGCGTGCGCAAGCTGCTGCTGCGGCATGATCGGAACGGGAAGCCAGCGCCGGCAATCTGTAAACTGTATCAGGTTCGATCAGTGCTAACCGTTTCGATGAACCATCATGCCCGTTGCGGCTAATCGTGCCGTGCGCAAGCCCGCGAGCAGGGCGCGGCGCCGTGTTCGCACGCGACGTCACGACACGCCGTCGGCAATTTTGCGCGCGGCACGAACGGTGCTCGCATCCGTTGGCTACGCCCGGCTGACGATGCGGGCGGTAGCCAATCGGGCCGGCCTGACGGTTGGCAATCTTGCCTATCACTTCCCGTCCAAGCGCGGCCTGGTGCGTGCCCTGATCATGTCGCTGGTTGCGGATTACCAGGCGAAATCGAACGAGTATCTGCGCAGCGTCGGACATCGACGGCGCGGTGGCTTTGCCGGGCTGCTGCGCTGGCTAGTCGAGGATTCGGTGTCGAGCGAAACGAGCCGCCTGTTTCGGGAATTGTGGGTGATGGCACTGCACGATGAGGTGATCGCCGAGGCGATGGACCGCTTCTATGCTCAGGCGCATGAGCGCGTGGTGCTGCTGCTGCGGCTGACCCAGCCGGCGCTGCGACGGCGCCGCGCGCAGGATATCGTGCAACTGATGGGCGCGATCAGCGAGGGCGCCAACGTGCTCTATGCCACCACTTCCGGCCAGGCTTCCAGGCGCTCGCTCGAGCGCTACGCCCGGCTGGCGGGCGCGCTGCTGGTATCTGCGGCGCGCAACACGACGCGAGCCGCGTCGAGCGGTCGCCGGCGGCAGCTGCCGACGAGTCAGCGTTGTCGCCCGTAGGACAGCTGTCCTATACTGGATTGGATACTTCAGCGTAGTGCGTGCCATGACGACCACCTACGATGTCATCGTCATCGGTTCCGGCCACAACGGGCTGGTTTGTGGCGCCTACCTCTCCAAAGCCGGACTCAAGACTCTGGTTCTGGAACGTCGCAACATCATCGGCGGGGCGGCGGTCACTGAAGAATTCACTCCGGGCTTTCGTGGATCCAGGTTCTCCTACGTGATGAGCCTGCTGCACCCGCGGGTGATTCGCGAACTCGAGCTCGATTCTCTGGGTCTCGAGGTATTGCCGGCCAATGATCTGTTCTGCCCCATCGGCGGCGACGATTACATTGTCTATAGCGACGACATCCGTAAGACGCAGGCGGAGTTTGGCCGTTTCTCGCGGCACGACGCGGAAATCTACCCGGAATTCGTACGGCAACTGGAGCAATCGGCGGCACTGGTGAGAAAGCTGCTGCTCGAAACGCCGGTCGATCCGGTCAGGCGTAGCTGGAAGAGCTTCAAGCACACCGCCTCGATGCTGTGGCGGCATCGGAGCGTCGGGGACCGGGCCTATAGGATGGTGGACCTGCTGACCCAGAGCGCCTACGACTACCTTTCCGTCTGGTTCGAGCACGACCTCATCCGCTCGGTGCTCGCCTACTACGCCTCGATCGGTACCTTTGCCGGGCCAAAATCACCGGGAACCGCATACGTCATCATGCACCACCTGATGGGTGAGCATCAGGGGGCGGGGGGCTGGGGCTTTGTGCGCGGGGGCATGGGAGCCATCAGCACGTCGATTGCCCGCTCCGGAGCGCGCTTTGGCATGCAGGTGCTGGTGGATTCGCCGGTGGCGGAAGTCATGGTGACCGGCGGCCGTGCTACCGGTGTGCGCACCGCCGACGGGCGCGAATTCCACGCCCGGATCGTGGCATCGAACGCGAACGCAAAAACGCTGTTCCGGCGGCTGGTCGCCCCGGCCCATCTGCCGGCGGAATTGTTGCGTGAGATCGATTCGTTCCGGACATTCTCCACCGCCTTCAAGATGAATATTGCGGCACACGAGCCACCGCGCTATAGCGCGTTCGATCCGGCCAAGACCGGGTTCGGCTACCCGACATACGTGCACATCGCGCCGGGAATCGACTACCTGGAGCGTGCCTACGACGATGCGAAATACGGCTGGTTCTCGACCCGGCCTTTCCTCACACCGGTGGTCCCGACGATCGTCGACAATTCCCTGGCCCCGCCTGGCAAACATGTCGTCAATGTATTCGGCGGTCACGCTCCCTATGAGCTCAAGGGCGGCGCCTCCTGGGCCAATGAGAAACCTAACCTCACGAAAGCGGCGCTTGACGTACTCGATCAGGTGGCGCCGGGTTTTTCCGGGCAGATCATCGACCTTGAGACCCTGGTCCCGCCGGATCTCGAGGCCATCGTCGGTCTTCCGCAGGGCCATATCTTCCACGGCGAACTGACCGCCGATCAACTGTACTGGCAGCGTCCGGCGTCTCATTGGTCGGACTACCGCACACCGGTCAGGGGTCTGTATCAATGCGGCTCCTCTACACATCCGGGCGGCGGTGTCTCCGGCATCCCCGGACACAATGCCGCGCGTGAGATCCTTGCAGACTGGAAGCGCCTGAAGTGAGGAGCTGGTGAACGCGGCTGGCCGTCGGCCGGCAACTGACTGTCAAGGTGCTGCAGCACGGCATCAGCGCCGCCGCGATCGGACTTCGATAAGCCTCGCCGCCTCGAGGACATCTGTCCTAATTTCGCTACAAGCGCTGTCTTGTCAGCCTGCGACCGGGCTGCTAGTCTCGGAACAACTATCCTACGACTCCCTGGCGTAGAGCATTGAGCGCCACTCAACGGCCCGACTCAAGGTCAGGAAGATCAAGGGAATAGGGAGAATTTCCGAACAAATGAAAAGCCTTGGCGTGTCCGACGTGGCCGCCGCGCACTCGCGTGATGCATCGGCGCGATTCATGCGCCATGTTGGTGCCAGACAGCTTCGGCAGGGATTGCATCGGCACGAATCCAGCGATAAGAAATCAGGGAGAACGCTATGGTGACGCGAAAATACCACGGCAGGGCCTTGCGTATCGGCCGTCCGCGTACGAACACGCCATTCACGCCGATCGGTGCGCCGACGCTGCCGCTACAGCGCCTATCCCCTATCGCCTGCGCCGTGATCGCTGCGATCGCCGGTCACGCAGGTGCAGCGCGCGCCGCGGATACCAGTGCCGAGTCGAGCCAGCTCGAAGAGGTGGTCGTCTCGGCGGAGAAGCGCACCGAGAATGCCCAGGACGTCGCGGCGAGCATCCAGGTGCTCTCGTCCGCGATGCTCGAGAACCTGGGCGTCAACAGCTTCAACGATTATGCGCTGCTGGTTCCCAGTCTGTCGTTCACCTCCACCGGTCCGGGCTCGGCGCAGATCTACTTCCGCGGGCTGTCCGACGGGTCGGTCAACCTGGTCGAGACTTCCGGCGTGCAGCCCTCGGTGGCCATCTACCTGGATGAGCAGCCGGTGACCAATGCCGGCCGTTCAGTGGACATCGAGACCTACGACATTGAGCGCATCGAAGCGCTGTCAGGTCCCCAGGGCACGCTATTCGGCTCGGGGTCGGAGGCCGGTACGGTGCGCATCATCACCAAGGCGCCCAATCCGGCCGCCGAGGATTATGGTGCCGACTTCGGCTATTCCGTGACCGACCACGGCGATCCCAGCTACAAGGTGGAGGGCTTCGCCAACATCCCGTTGAGCGATAACACGGCGCTTCGATTCGTGGGCTGGTCGGATCAGCGCGGCGGTTATATCAACAACGTCGTGTCGAACTTCACCTACACGTTTCCGAACGTCACCTCGACCGGGCTCACGGTCACCAACTTTCCGACGGTCAATAACAGCCTGTACGCCAGGAATGACTTCAACACCTCGGGCAAGGAAGGCTTCCGGCTGGCGCTGCGTACCATTCCGAACGAGCACTGGACCGTCGATCTCAAGTTCGTCACCCAGACCCTCACCAGCCAGGGCGTGTTCGATGTCGATCCGGGACTCAACGGCGGCGACCTGAATGTCGCGCGCTATTTCAATGATTCATTGGACGACGTGTTTCGCCAGAGCTCGCTCACGGCCACCGGCAGGTTCGGCGGTTTCGAAGTCACCTACGCCGGCTCCTACTTCGACCGCAACGTCACGTACGTGCACGACTACTCGATGTACTCCCAGTATTCCGGGTTCATCGCGCCGTTCTACAATTGCGACAACAGCGGCACCGGCGTGTTGAGCGGCTGCAAGGACCCGCGCATGGAGTTCCTCGGCACCAACTACATCAAACGCTGGGACAACGAGTTGCGGCTGCAGACGCCGTTGAGCTTCCCGGTGCATGCGATCGTCGGCGTGTTCAATGAGAACATCGAGCACCGCTATACCGAGGCCTACGACACCCCGGGCCTTAATACGGGAGACTCGGTGAGCGGTACCGATCCCTACACCTATCTGTCCTTTCAGGGTAACCGGACCGATCGGCAAACCGCCGCATTCAGCGAGGTCACCTGGGATGTGACTTCCAGTTTGTCGCTGCTCGCCGGCGCCCGCTGGTTTGACGAGCGCAACACGATCAACGGCCTGTTCCTGGCCAAGCCCCTCGGAGGGGTATTCGAGCTCGATCCGCGAGTCACCGCGGCCGAGGTCGGCAACATCAAGAAATTCAACGCCTCTTATAAGCTCGTACCCGGAGTCCTGGTCTACGGCACCTATTCGGAGGGCTACCGGCCCAATGGCGTGAACCGCGGCACCGCACCCCAGGACGGTATCACGGCGAGCTACAAGTCCGATTTCGTGCGTAACTACGAAGTCGGCCTGAAATCCCAGTGGCTCGATAACCGGCTGCGCTTCAACATCACCGGTTATCACATGAAGTGGACCAACATCCAGTTCACCACCCTGGTGCCGACCGTCATCTTCTTCGTCAGCGGCAACGCCGGCACCGCGACCGACAACGGCGCCGAATTCGACTTGAGCTTTCGGCCGATCGATAGGCTCACGCTCAGTCTCAATGGCGCCTATATCGATGCGCATCTCACCCAGTCGTTCTGCGTCGGCGGTCCTTGCGGCACCGCGGGCGTCTTCTGGCATGCGCCCTCGGGGACGGAACTGGCGTTCGTGCCGAAGGAGAAGGGTGCCTTCATCGCCCGCTACGAGTTCCCCTGGTCGGCCGAAGTGCGCGGCCATGCGCAGCTCAGCACCACGTACACGGCCAGCTCCTGGAGTACGATGTTTCTGGAAACGCGCGGCCCGCAACCCAGCTATTCGCTCACCAATTTCCGGCTCGGGGCCGCGTGGGGCAAGTGGGTCTCCGAGCTCTACTGTGAGAACCTGTTCGACAAGGAGGCGGTGCTGTTCATCAATCGCTCCGACTATGACTTCTACCAGGGCGGACAGTATGGCCGCGACACGGTGGCAAGGCCGCGCACCGTCGGCATCACGCTGAGTTACCGCAAGTGATTTCCGGCGGCGCATGACGACGCGCAGCGGAGGGCTTGGGCAACCCGCTGCGGAGCCTGCCGCCGGTAGTGTTGCCCGATCGAACCCGCGAGCCAGAGCGATGCCAGGCCCGCTACAGTCCGCCCTGGAGCGAGCCGTCCGACTGCTCAAGTCGGGCCAGCCGCAGCAGGCCGAACAAGACATCCGCGTGATCCTGGCGACGGCGCCGCAGGAACCGAATGCACTGTTCCTGCTGGCCAAGGCGCGCCACCAGCAAGGCGCCAGTTCGGAGGCACTGGCATTGCTTGACGGATTGATTGCCAGGCGTCGCGACTGGCCATCGGTGCATCAGGAAAAGGGGCTGATCCTGCGCCAGTGCGGTGACCTGAAGGGCTCGGTGGCCGCTCTTCGGCAGCTTCTGGCACTGGACCCGAACCGAGCCGCGGCATGGGGACTGATCGCCGACATGCTCACCAGTCTGGGTGATCAGACCGGTGCCGATGAGGCGATGCGCGAGTATCTGAAGGCTGCGGCCCGGCCTGAAGTGCTGGTCAAAATTGCGGAACTGGTAGCGCAGGGAAAGCTTGCTGAGGCCGAGACCGGCTGTCGCGACTATTTGCGTCATTCCCCCGACGACGTCGATGCCCTGAGGCTATTGGCGGAAATCGCCACGCGACTGGGTGTATTCGATGATGCCGAGCGACTGTTTGCCCGTTGTGTGGCGCTGGCGCCGGAATTTCATTTTGCGCGCGCCGGCTACGCTCACGTGCTGATGAAGCAGGGAAAGTTTCAGCAGTCGCTCGAGGAAACCGACCGGCTGCTGGCCGTCGATCCCGACAACACCAGCTATCGGATCCTGCTCGCTTCGGTGCTGGTTCGCGTCGGGCGGCAACAGGAGGCCATCGACAACTACCAGAGGGTGGTCGCCCGTCCGGGCCATACGGCGCTCGATCTGGCCAGCCTGGGCCACGCGCTCAAGACCGTGGGCCGCACCTCCGAGGCGATCGACGCCTACCATCGCGCGATCGCGCTCGATCCGCTGTTTGGCGATGCCTACTGGAGTCTCGCCAACCTGAAAACCTTCGACTTCACGGATCAGGAGGTGGCCGCGATGAGCGCTGCCGCGGCATCGGGCCGCTGCCTGCCGCGCGAAAACCCGGCACTGTGCTTTGCCCTGGGCAAGGCGTACGAAGATCGAGGCCGGTACGCTGAAGCATTCGCGCAGTATCAGCGCGGCAATGCCCAGCGTCGCACCGAGGTGCGCTACAGTGCCGGGGAAAACCACGCCGCCACCGAGGATCTGATCCGCGCCTGCACGCCGGAGCTGTTCGATCGACACGCGGGACATGGCTGCCCCGACCCGGCGCCGATCTTCATCGTCGGCCTGCCGCGATCCGGGTCCACCCTGGTAGAGCAGATCCTCGCGAGCCACTCGCAGGTCGACGGCACGGGCGAACTGCCTGAGATCATCGAGATCGCGCGACGCCTGAGTGGCAAGCGAGCGCCAGCGGATGCCTCGCGCTACCCGGACATCCTGCTCGAGCTCGATGCGGCTCAGTTGCGCGAACTCGGACAGGAATACATAGAGCGCACTCGCATCCAGCGCCGCGACGCCCCATTCTTCATCGACAAGATGCCGAACAACTTTCCGCACATCGGCCTGATTCACCTCATTCTTCCGAACGCCAGGATCATCGACACCCGCCGCCATCCCATGGCGAGCTGCTTCAGCGCCTTCAAGCAACTGTTCGCTTCCGGCCAGCACTTCAGTTACGACCTCACCGACCTGGGTCGCTACTACGCCGAGTACGTGGCATTGATGGCGCACTGGGACCGCGTGCTCCCGGGCGTCGTGCTGCGTGTGTTCTATGAAGAGACGGTGCGCGACACCGAAGCGGCGGTGCGGCGCCTGCTCGACTATTGCAAGCTGCCATTCGAGGATCGTTGCCTGCGTTTTTACCAGACCGAGCGCGCGGTGCGAACCGCCAGCTCCGAGCAGGTGCGGCAACCGATCTATCGCGATGCAGTTGAGCATTGGCGAAACTTCGAGCCGCAGCTGGAAGAATTGCGGGCTGCACTCGGAACGGCCCTGACCGATTACCCGTTTTGATGGCTTCGGGCATTGATCCGCATGGATGACTACCCTCCGACCGCGCGCACCAAAGTCCGGCGACTGCCCAAGCGCGGCAGCTACGACAAGCTCGCCGTGCATGCGATTCTCGATGAAGGCTTCGTCTGTCACGTCGGCTTTGCGGTGGACGGCCAGCCGTATGTCATTCCGACCGTGTATGCGCGCGCCGAGGCTACGCTCTACATTCATGGCTCTGCCGTAAGCCGCACGTTGCGCACCCTGACACGAGGCGTGCCGGTGTGCATCACAGTCACGCTGCTCGATGGCCTGGTGCTCGCGCGCTCGGCATTTCATCATTCGCTCAACTACCGCTCTGTCGTGATGATCGGCACCGCACGCCTGGTCGATGACCGGAATGAAAAGATGACGGCGCTGGCCCGCATCACCAATCACGTGGTGCCGGCACGCTGGGAAGAGGCGCGCATGCCCAGCGAGCTCGAGCTGCGACAATCGAGCGTGCTGGCGTTGCCGCTGGAGGAAGTGTCCGCAAAGATCCGCCGCGGACCGCCAGTGGACGATGAGGACGACTATGCGCTGCCGATCTGGGCCGGAGTCGTGCCGGTGGAGACGCGGCTAGGTAGCCCGATCGACGACGGGCGTGTGCTGTTAGGCGTAGCCGCGATCGACCTGACGCGTTTCAGGCGCAGGGCGCCGAGCGGCGAGTAGTATTCGGGCCGGCCCTTAATGCTTGCCGGCCGGAGCCGCGACGATCTGTAACTCGAGCTGTGCCGCGTAGATGTCCTTGTTGCGCGGTGCGATGCGGATGGCGCGGGTCGCAGTGTGCGACAACGACGCGAAATCCACCTTGATGTGGCCAGCCTCGTCGCGGTCCTCCACCGTTTCCTGGTAGAAATTGATCGGGTCGCTACTCAGGAACGCCACCACCAGGGTTGGCCCGATCGGCTCCGATGCCAGCAGATCAAAAGCCATCTGGGCGGTCGGAAAGGTAAACGCTCCGGCGCTGACCGCGTTGGTCTTCTGGATGCCATTCGGAAACAGTACCGTGGCATTGTCCTTTGAATCGACGCTCACCACGTTCAGGTATCCGTCCGCCGGAACCTTCAGCGTCAGCTTGACCGGTTCGTCAACCGCATAGCGACTGCTCGATGCCGTAATGTCGATATGCTGGGGTTGCAGTGCCACCAGCTCGAGCAGCCGCTTGCGGTTGGGGCCGTTGGAAGCATTCAATGAAATGACCCTGATCGGCGCATCGGCCAGTGTTTCATTACCCATTATCTGCGGCGTGTGAATCTGGTTCTTGTCCACCTTGCTGCGAATGTAGCTGTCGGCATCGTCGCGCAGTTCCTTAGGCGTGGGACTCTTACCCTCGCTGGTGAGCCGTTTGACCGCGTCCGTCAGGCCGAGTGTAAAGACGCCGCCATTCATGGTGCCAATGGCTTCCTGATTGTCTGCAGCCGCGGTTACGGCGATGTAGTTGACCTTAGGATCCCATTGCGGTTCCTTGCGGTCCTGCGGGCCGGCCAGGCCACGCGTAACGGTGCGCGGCGGCGACGCCGGCATGCCAGGGTAGTTGAACGACTTAACGAACACCGGCGTAGAGCCGAGACTGTGGTTGTCCAGGGTGAACGAGCGCGTTACGGTGCCGGAGTGACATGAATCGACGATGAACAGCACGTGCCTGCTCGGGTTCGCCGCCAGCAATTCCGATATCCGGAAATCCGGCAGCACGCCGGCGAGCGAATGGCCGGCCTTGACGTGAACCAGTTTCACATCGTGCGTGACCAGGACCTGACTGACGTTATCGTCCTGGTCGCCGTGCTCGTCCGGAATGTTGCTGCCGTGACCGCTGAAGTAGAACACCACGCGATCCTCCGGCTGCACTCCCTGCTTGAGCCAGCCGTTGAATTCCGCGATCACGCTGGTCGAAGTCGCCGCCTCGTCCTGCAGGGTATGTATCTGCCGGTCCTCGAAACCCATGAGATTGAGCATCTCATGCATCCGATCCAGATCCAGTTCGATGCTCGGCAGGTCGTTGCCCGGAATGTCGAGCTTGCCGACTCCAACCAGCAGCGCGCGCTGCTCGGCCAGCGCTGCTGGAGGCGCACAGCAGCCGAGCGCAACACCCAGGATGAGTACAATGCACTGCCACATGGCTCGTTCGTGCATGGCTGCTAGGGCTTCTCGCCCAGATTGCGGATTTCTACTCGGCGATTGGCCGGATCCTCCGGATGGTCGGGCGATGCCAGATGCTCGGAGCCGTAGCCGACCGCCTGCAGTCGGGCCGCCGCGACGCCGTTGTCCACCAGGTAGCGCCTGACCGCCTCGGCACGACGCATCGAGAGCTGCTTGTTGTATTGCGCACTGCCCTTGCCGTCGGTATGGCCGGCGACCATGAATCGATCCTTGCTCAGTGATTGCGAATTCAGTGCCGACCGCAGTTGCTTGAGCTGAGCGGTGGCCTGGGACTGCAGTTCGCTGGAATTGTATTCGAAGGGAATATTCAGATTGATCATCTGCTGAGCCTCGGGCTTTGGCCGCACCAGTATGCCGCGGGTCTTCGGAGGCGGCTGCAGCGCCTGCTCGATTTGCGTATCTGAGATCACTGTGTCGGCGCCGCCGGCGAGTATCGGCACCGAGCCGATCGCCAGTGCGACCACAAGCCGTTGCAGGGCGCGCATCCTGGCGCGACGAGAATTGATCGGGTTGGTAGTAGAGATCATTTTATGGGCTCCAGTCCGAGTGCTTGCCTGGCGTCGTTGTACCTGGTCCTGGCCAGCGCGAGATTGCCGCCGGCGTTCTCGCCCGGCGCAGCCGCCGTGTTGGTCTTGGCCTCGACCAGCGCATCGAAATAATGTGCCCGCGCGCTCTCGAGTTCAGCCGCCGGATTTGCCTTGGCGGGATTGTCGGTCAAATCCAGTGACCTTGCAAAGAGAGCCGAGCTCGCGGTGCCGCCGGCCGACGCGATCTGCGCGCCGCCGGCGTCGATTACGCTGGCGAGCGCGAGCATGGCCGCCTTTTCAGATTGCGTTTCCGTCACCGCAACTACGATCGTCACTGGCATGAACTCCAGCGGCGTCTGCGGCAGATCCTGGTATTCGGCATTACTGGCGTCGAGTTCGGCCTGTTGCGTCTGGATCTGGACCGCAACCTTGGTGCGCTGCTCGCGCAGGCCCGCGGCGAGGTCGGCGTTCGCCTCGGCGATGCGCTGATCCAATCCGGACAGCACGCGCTGGTTTCTTGTCAGTGCACGCTTGAGCGCGTCGACCTCGCCCATGACCTGCTGGTGAACCCTGGTCTTCTCGTCATAGGCACGTCGCGCCTCGGTGGACAGAGCCGGTACATTCAGCCACGGCGGCGAGTCGGTCGCGGAACCCGCAGAGCGCGTGCCGGCGGTCACGGTGCCAAGTTTGACCACGGCCGTCGACAGTGTCTCGCGTTGATCGCTCTTGCCGGGCTGGGAGATCTCCAGCGTATAGAACGCGCTGCGCGATGCCGCTTTGTCCTGGGTCGTCAGCAGCGATTCGATCTGGTAGCCCGCGTTTCTGAGGCGGTAGGCGGTTCCATCCTGCGAGAACTCGAAGCGCGCCTCGTACACGGAGCGGGCCTTGCCGTCTACGCACACATTGGCGCGTCGCAACTGGTTCTCGACAGAGTCGTCGCTCCTCGACGCCTTCCATGCGCTCTCCGGCAGCTTCATGGTTTCGCGTGTCAGCTGCTTTGGCACGTAGGCCGCGGTGCAGTCGGTGCTCGCCGGCATGAACCTGGCGGCAACGATGGTCATGCATCCGATCCTGGTGTTCAGGCGCACGACCGGCTCGGGCTGGAACTCGGCCCGATACAGGTTCATCTCCCGGGACATCGCATAGCGCGTGTCCTTGCGGGCGGCGTCCGCCCTGATGTGCGCGCTCGAGCCACTGACCATGTGATTGATCAGCATTTCAGTAAGCTTGCCGACCACCAGGCCGATCAGCGGAAAGAACTTCGCGCTGCTCTGATCGGCCGAGTCGCTGGGATCCGGCGGCGGCCGGAGGTAGGGTTCGTCAGCCACGATGCAGGTGTCGTTGACGAAGGCGCGTATCTCCGGATCATCCGGTGCCGCCTGCGCACTATTGATCTGGCACAGGCTCAGCGCCAGCAGGCAAGCGAGCGGGCGTGACAATGCGGGACTCATTTCGTTGCCGCTCCCGTCGCCGCCGCTCCTGCCGTTGCCGCAGCTGCCGGGGCTGCCTGAGCGTCAGGAGCCAGCAAGCCGTCCAGCCGCTTCAGGATCAGCAACCATTGCTGCTTCTGCGTCGGATCGGTCAATGCCAGAATATTGGCCTGCACCTGCGCGCGCGCCTGGGCGCCGAATCGCTTCAACATCACGCCCGCTTCCAGCAGGTCATCACCCTTGCATACGTCGACATTGAACAGCCAGACGCTCAGCAGGGCTCCGGTATTGCGGCCGTTCATGCCGCAGCGCATTGGCGGCGGATCGCCACTCCAGAACAGGCGGAACAGGTCGTAGATGGCACCGGCATTGGCGGCAAAATAATTGTGCCCGAGGCTGTCGGCCGGCACCGCGGACATGTCGATGGTATCGATGCCGGGCAGTGAAATGATGTTGACCCCCGCCAGTCCGGCGCGCGGCGCGTCATGCAGGACCTGCGAGGATTGAAGCGCCAGGTCGGTGTCGGAAGCGTACAGCGTGACGCGCGCCGCGGCGCCGGACAGCGATTTGATCGCTCCGACAAAGTAGTCGCGATCGACGTCGGGTGCCGTGAAGACGATCTGGCCGAATATGTGCTGGCGCTTGCCCGCTTCGCGATTCGCCAGATAGCTCTGCAGCGCCTCTATGAGCGCGCGATTGCCCATGCTATGGGCTATCAGATGTATGCGCTCGGCGCCCGATTGAGCGACCACGTCGTCCAGCATCTGCGCCATTTTCATGCCGCTGGACTGGACCGTGGCTTCATCCTTTGTATAAGCAGTGGCGCTACCCGCGGATGCCCAGCTGTACATCATTGGGGTGCCGTCGAAATCTAGGTCATAGGCCAATTGCGCACAGCGTCGGGCGGCATCTTCAAAAGTTGAATTGTAGCCGTGCACGAATATGAACACGTCTTTCGAAGGCGCTTCCTTGATCTGCTTGCGCAATGCGCCGATGAAGCTGTCTTTTGCCAGCGGCGTGACCTCATCCAGCAGCACAAAGCGGCCTCTCAGGCCGGCCTCGCCCATGAACAGCGTGTACATGTCCCAGGGCGAGCGCGTTTCCAGTTCGGCCTCCTGGTGCGCGGCCGGAATGGTGACATCCAGGTAGCCGTATTGAAGATCGCCGCGCTCCGCGCCGTAGAACTCAGCAGGCTTCAGCGATCCGGTGGTCTTACGATCGGTTCCATAAAACACACGCACCGTGGCGTAGTCCTGTTTCATCTTGTAGCGGCGATCCTTGCCTGGGACGCCCTGCGGCGGCGCACCGGGACCGAAGGCTCTGGAGGTCGCGCCGAACTGCTCGATCTGCCGGTCGGTGCGGGCGGCCGCCTCGGAGTCGGCGGCGGCGCGATAGGTGTCGCGCAGCTGTTTGAGCGTTGCCAGTACGTTCTCGTGCCGTTCCCCAAAGGCGGCGCGCTCGATGTTCAGTATGTGCTGCAGCAGCACTTCCGCATCCGCGTAGCGCTTGTCCTTTATAAGCAGATCCGCAAGTGCGGTCAGCACCGGAATGAGGTCTGGATGATCGGCCCCCAGATCCGACTCCTGTAGCTTCTGCGCTCGCCGGTAGAAATCCACCGCCTGCTGATCGTCACCGGCCTTGTCTGACACCTCACCCAGGCGCAGCAAAAGATCGATGACGTCGTGGTGGTTGGCGCCCGGGGCGCTTTCAGTCGCCAACAGCGCGCTGCGGCCATAGGCTTCAGCCGCCGGGAAGTCATTGGCCTCCCTGGCCTGCTCGAATTTCTTATACAGCAGCGGCAGCGGCAGCGCGCTCGATTGAGCCATCACAATGATCGGCGCAATCATCAGCAGCGCACAGCCGAGCAGCCCGATGCGATGCGGCGCGCCGCTGCGGTGCCGTTGCAGCCCGACCGCGTGGTAGTTGCAGATCTTGATCATGCCTGCTGCCATGCAACACGAGGGCCACGCCGTGTGCTGCGTTTGAGATCATCCCCGGTCCGTCAGCGCTTCGAGTATCCCTGCGCGCTCGAGCTTTTACTCTACCGCAAGTCCCGTGGATTCGCTGGCTTTCAAAAACTTTGGCGCGATCGCGATAGAATCCCGACAACAGGTGGCGGGCACAGCTCACGGCGATGCGGATCGGTACTGTTAAATCACTGGTCCTGGCGCTGGCCGCGGCCATGCTGCTGCCGCGTGCGCGTTGAGCCAGGCCGACACCAGACGGTCGATACTTTTCCACGGTGCCCGATGATTTCTATTTTCGGAATACGACCGAAGCGCGGGCCGTGACGTGCCGGCCGAGGGCAGGCAGACCGATGCTTCACCGAAATCCGATCCTGTCGCTGCTGGCGGGTGCCACGCTGGCCGCCTGCTCCAATTCCGCTGCGCCGATCGCGCCGGTCATACCAATTCCTGGGGCGCCCGCGCCCGCCGCCGAGCGGCAGATGCCGCCGATGCAGGCGCCGGCGACGCTGCAGGAATGGGCGCAAGGTGCGATGCTGTTCGACGGTCTGGGCAGTTTCCATCGGTCGATCAGTAGCCACTCGAGCGAGGCACAGCAATATTTCGACCAGGGCATGCGATACCTGTGGGGATTCAATCACGATGAATCGACCCGCTCGTTCGCCCGCGCCGCGCTGCTCGATCCGCAATGTGCATCGTGCTACTGGGGTGTCGCGCTGACCGTCGGCCCAAACTACAACCTGCCGTTCATGGCAGAAACACGCGCCCGGGTTGCCTGGGATGCGCTGCAGAGCGCAAAGCAAAACGCGGCCGCGGCCTCACCGGTCGAACAGGCGCTGATCGATGCGCTGCAGATGCGCTACCCGAGCGCCGCGGCCCTGGATGCGTCCAACAGGGCGCCGGTGCTGAATGCCTACGCGCAGGCGATGGCCGGAGTCGCGAAACGATTTCCCGACGACCTCGACGTGCAGACGCTTTACGCCGAAGCGCTGATGAACATCTACGCCTGGAAGCTATGGAGCGCGGATCACAAGCCTGCCCCCGGTACGCTTGAGATCACCCGGACACTCGAGGCGGTGCTAGCGCGCGACCCGAACCATCCGGGCGCGAACCACTACTACGTGCACGCGATGGAGGCATCCGGGCATCCGGAAAAAGCGCTGCTGAGCGCGCAGCGGCTGGCAGGCATGATGCCGGCAGCGGGGCATATGGATCACATGCCGGCTCACATCATGCAGCTTCTGGGGCGCTATGAGGATGCGGCAGAAGCCAACCGCCAGGGCGCCGCCGCCGATCGGGCCTACTTCGCCCGGACCACGCCGCCCGACTACTACGCGATGTACACCGCTCACAACTATCAGTTCCTGGCCTATTCCGCTGCGATGGAGGGCCGCCGTGCGGAAACTCTGCAGGCGGTCGAGAGCCTGCGCAACACGATCCCGGATTCAATGCTGCTGGCGATGCCGGGCTTCGACTGGCAGGTCGCGGAAAAGTATGCCGCCCTGGTGCGCTTTGGCGTCTGGGATCAGATGCTGAGCGAGTCGGCGCCGGATCCAAGATTGCCGGCGCTCACGGCCGGGTACCTGTACGGCAAAGGCGTCGCGCAGGCGGCCATCGGGCAGGTCGCTGCGGCACGCGCCACCCTGGCACAACTGCAACGGCTGACCGAGACTCTGCCGGCAGATGCGATCGCCGGACTTAACAGCGCCGCGGACGTTTTTCGCGTTGCCGCGCTGATCGTGCAGGCACGCATCGCCGACGCCGAGAACCGGGCGGATGACGCGATCGCGCTATTGCGACGCGCTGCCGATAGCGAGGATGCGCTCGCCTACGATGAACCGAGCGACTGGTTCTTTCCCGCTCGCCATCTGCTGGGTGCGCAACTGCTGAAGGCCGCGCAGCCGGCCGCGGCCGAGACGGTCTACCGGACCGATCTCGAGCGCAATCCCGGTAACGGCTGGTCGTTGCACGGATTGGAGCTGGCGCTGACCGCGCAGCACAAGAACGTCAAGGCGGCGATGGTAGAACAGCAGTTCAAGCGTGCCTGGCAGCACGCCGACGTACGGCCGGGCGCCTCGGCCTATTGAAAGGGACGGCTTGCCGGTCGATTCGACGGCCGGAGATTGCGCCCAGCCCCGCCAGTGCGAAATCGACCAGGTGGCGCGTGAGCTCCGGCGCCGATGGTGCGCCGATATGCAGCTGCGGCATCAGCCGTCGCAGCTTGCGCCGATTGACCAGTAGCAGCAGCGCACACGGCGCCATCACACTGATGCAGCCGCGTGCCACCAGCGGGTGGCTGGGCGGGTGTCCGGTCAGTGCACCGACGATCGACTTGAGCGTTCTGGAGCGGGCGGCGAGCGCTCGATCGTGCGCCGGCCCATAGACGGTCGACGGCGTGACCCATTCCCGGCTGAACAGCCTGCCCGCCCAGGACTGCGACACCGGGCTGGTCAAAGCCCTGACTATCAAGCCCAGGAACGCCTCGAGCTGGCGCCGCGGATCGCGCTCGGCTCTGACCGCAGCGACCAGTGTCTCGGTCCTGACCAGCCGCCGTTGCGCCTCCTCGAGCACGGCACGGTGCAGGCCCGCCATGCCGCCGAAGTGGTAGACGATCGCGGCGCTGTTGACGCCGGCCCGCCGGCAGATGTCCTGGCCGGTGGCGCCGTCAAAACCCTGGTCGGCGAATATACGCCCGGCGACTTCGATCAGCTGCGCGCCGGTGTGCTGGCCGTGCCCGCGCGCCGCGCTGCGCCGCGGGCGGCGCTTCGTCGCCGTGCCTGCCGCCGCCTTGCGTTGACGCACGATAGTTTGCCGATTCATGGTCCGTAGCCCGCGGTTCCCCCGCGCACGCGGACTTAAGCACTTTCGAACCCCAAATTCAAATGAATTCAGCTTTTGAATTAAGTTCAAATTTGAATTTGAATTTCACTTGACTGAAGTACCCGACTGATCTTAACTGCGCCGAACGCAGGTGCCCGCATGCCAAAGATAACGCGACTCACTGTCCTATTCGTCGTCGTCATCCTGATTGTGATTGGGGCGGCGCTGTGGTGGACCCTGGGGCGTCAGCACCAGCGTACCGAGCTGGCCCTGTACGGCAATGTGGATCTGCGCCAGGTGGAGCTGCCATTCAACGGCAGCGAGCGCATCGCCGCCGTGCTGGTGCAGGAAGGCGATCGGGTGAGGCAGGGGCAGCCGCTGGCGCGGCTCGACACCGCGCGCTTGGCGCCGCAGCTGACCCGGGCCGAAGCCGATGTGGCCGTACAGCAGCAGGTGGTCGAGCGACTGCACCACGGCAATCGGCCGGAGGAGATTGCGCAGGCGCGCGCCAACGTCCAGGCCGCCGCTGCCGATGCCGCCAATGCGCGCTCGCAATTCGAGCGCCTGCAATCGCTGTCCGACAGCTCTGCCGGCAAGGCGGTCAGCCGCCAGGACATGGATGCGGCCAAAGCCGCGCTCGACAACGCCGATGCCAGGCTGGCGGTAAACCAGAAAGCGCTGGCACTGCAGCTGGCCGGTCCGCGCAGGGAGGACGTCGCGCAGGGTGAGGCGCAGCTGCGAGCCGACCAGGCGCAGCTCGCGCTGCTGCAGCAGCAATTCAAGGACGCCGATCTGCTCGCGCCGCTCGATGCGGTGGTACGTTCGCGCATCGTCGAGCCCGGCGAGATTGCCTCGCCGCAGAAGTCCGCGTTCACGCTGGCGATCACCGACCCGAAATGGGTGCGCGCCTATGTCGGTGAGCCGGATCTGGGCTCGGTACGCGAAGGCATGCAGGCCACGGTGAGCGTCGATGCCTTTAACGACCGGCGCTTTCCCGGCTGGGTGGGCTTCATCTCGCCGGTCGCCGAATTCACGCCCAAGTCGGTCGAGACCGCGGAACTGCGCTCGAGCCTGGTCTACGAGATTCGCGTGTTCGTGAAGGATCCTGGCGACGAGCTGCGTCTTGGGATGCCGGCAACCGTGCATGTGGCGCTGCGGACCGGTACCAAATGAACGCCGCGGCGCCCGCCCTGATCGCGCAGCAGCTGTGCAAGCAGTTCAGGCGCAAAGACGAAGCCGCGGTGCAGGCGCTCGCCGGCATATCGCTCGAGGCGCGGCATGGCGAGCTGACGGCGCTGGTGGGTCCGGATGGCGCCGGCAAGACCACGCTGATGCGCCTGGCGGCAGGCCTGCTGCGCGCCGACGACGGCTCGCTTACCGTGCTCGGTGTCGATGTCGGGTCCGATCCGCAACAGGTCCAGGATCGCATCGGCTACATGCCGCAGCGCTTCGGCCTGTACGAGGACCTCACGGTCGCAGAAAACCTCGAGCTTTACGCCGACCTGCGTGGGGTGAGCGCGGCCGAGCGTGCAAAACGCTATCCGGCGCTGATGGAGATGACCGCGCTCGGGCCGTTCCGGACACGTCTGGCCGGTCAATTGTCGGGCGGCATGAAGCAAAAGCTGGGACTCGCCTGTACGCTGGTGCGATCGCCCGAGTTGCTGTTGCTCGATGAGCCGACCGTCGGCGTCGATCCACTCTCGCGGCGCGAGCTGTGGGAGATCGTGCGCGGGCTGGTGGCCGATCAGGGACTGACGGTGCTGCTCAGTACCGCCTATCTGGATGAAGCCGAGCGCTGCAGTCGCGTGATCCTGCTGCATCAGGGCAAGGTACTGTCGCAGTCCGCGCCGCCTGAGGTCGCCGGCCTGGCTAGCGGGCGCTGCTTCGTCGCCACGCCGTCGGCGCAGCAGTCAGCGCGTGCGCTGCAAGCGCGGCTGCTGGATCAAGCGGACATCATCGACGCGGTCCCCGATGGCGGACGGGTGCGTTTCGTTCGCGGCACAGGCGCTGCTGCAGCCGGGGCAATCGACGATGTGCTGCGCGGCCTGGCGGTCGAGGCGGTAGCACCGCGCTTTGAAGACGGATTCATGATGCTGCTGCGAGCGCATGCCAATCGTGAGCCGTTGCAGGCGGTCTTGGTTACCCGCCCGATTGCCGGCCGACCCGATGATGCGGTGGTGCAGGTGCAGCAGCTGCTGAAGAAATTCGGTGCCTTTACTGCGGTCGATCGCATCAGCTTCGAAGTGCGGCGCGGGGAGATCTTCGCGCTGCTCGGACCCAATGGCGCCGGAAAGACGACCACGTTTCGCATGCTCTGCGGCCTGCTCACCCCGAGCGCCGGCCAGCTGCGTGTCGCGGGTGCCGACGTTCGCAGCGCCCCGGCCTCGGCCCGCTCCCGGCTGGGCTACGTGGCGCAGAAGTTTGCACTCTACGGTCCGCTGAGCGTGATCGAGAATCTTGAATTCTTTGCCAGTGCCTATGGGCTGCGCGGCCAGCGCCGGCGCGAGCGGATCGCCTGGGCGACGCAGCAGTTCGAGCTGGCAGATCAACTGCGCGCCATGAGCGCCCAGCTGCCTGGCGGCTACAAGCAGCGGCTGGCAATGGCCGCCGCACTGCTGCACGAGCCGGAGATACTGTTTCTCGACGAGCCCACCAGCGGAGCCGATCCGCTGGCGCGACGGGCGTTCTGGCGCCGCATCAGCGCGCTGGCAGACCAGGGTGTAACGATCATCGTCACGACGCACTTCATGCAGGAGGCGGAATACTGTGATCGCGTCGCGATCATGGATTCCGGCCAGGTGCTGTCTCAGGGTTCGCCGGCCGAAGTGCGCCAACGCGCCAGCACCCTGGCGCGGCCCGAACCGAGCATGGAGGATGCCTTTATTGCCGTCGTCGAGCAGGCGCGCTCGCGCGCCAACGCGTCTGGCACGGCGCCGCCGGTTGCGGCGTGAAGGCGTGGGGCTCAAAGCTGCGCCGTATCCGCGCGCTGGTGTGGAAGGAGACCCACCAGGTGGTGCGAGATCCTTCGAGCATCGCCATTGGCGTGGTGTTGCCGCTGATCCTGATTCTGCTGTTCGGCTATGGGCTGTCGCTCGACGTCAGGAATGTACCGATCGCGCTGGTGATCGAGCAGCCGTCGGCCGAGGCGATGGAACTGGTGGCCGGATTTCAGCTATCGCCGTATTTTCAGCCGCGCGTGCTGCGCTCGATGCCAGCGGCGCAGCAGCAGCTGCTCGAGCACTCGGTGGACGGCATCGTGCGCATTCCGGCCGACTACTCGCGCCACCTGGGTGCCGGGGATGCACAATTGCAGCTCATCGTGCATGGCGGTGACGCCAACCGGGCCCGGATCATCCAGGGTTACGTCGGCGGAGCCGTCGGCGCCTGGTCGGCGCGCCAGCAGGCCCAGGGGCGTGCCATCGCCAGCGCGCCGGTCAAGCTGCAGACGCGCCTTTGGTTTAACGAGGCCGACGACAGCAGCTACTTCCTGGTGCCCGGGCTGGTGGTGCTGGTGATGACGCTGATCGGTGGGTTGCTGACGGCGATGGTGATGGCACGCGAATGGGAGCGAGGTACGCTCGAGGCACTGCTGGTGACCCCGGTGCGCAGCGATGAGATTCTGCTCGGCAAGACGCTGCCGTATTTCCTGCTGGCGCTGGTCGGCTTTGCGCTGTGCGTGTTGTCCGCCAGGTATCTGTTTCACGTGCCGTTGCGCGGCGCGCTGTGGGTGCTGCTCGGCGCATCGATGCTGTACGTGCTGGTGGCGCTCGGCATCGGCCTGCTGATCTCAGCCTGGGTGAAGAATCAGCTGGTGGCCAGTCAGCTCACGATGCTGGTCACGTTCATGCCCGCCTTCATGCTGTCCGGTTTCCTGTTCGATCTGCGCAGCACCCCGCTGGTAGTTCAGCTGATCAGCTACGCGCTGCCGGCGCGCTATTACGTCGCCCTGCTGCAGACCGTGTTTCTCGCCGGCGATGTCTGGTCGGTGATCGTACCGAATACGCTGGCGCTGGCGGGGATGGCGGCGGCACTGGCCCTGGGCAGCCGCGTCGCCATGCGCAAGACCCTGGAGTGACGCGCATGCTCGACTCGCTGCTGCGCATCGTGGCCCTGACTCGCAAGGAGCTGCTCGCCGTGCTGAAGGACAGGCGCAGCCGCCTCAGTCTGCTGATTCCGCCGGTGGTGCAGGCGCTGATCTTTGGCTATGCGGCCACTTACGACCTCAATCACGTCAGCTACGCGCTGCTCGACCAGGACCACAGCGCGGCTTCGCGCCAGCTTCTGGCCGCTCTGGACGGCTCGGGCGTGTTCCAGCGCGTCGCCGATCTGCAGCGCCCGGGCGATATCGCAAGCTATATCGACACGCGCCGCGCGCTGCTGGTGCTGCAGATCAACCAGAACTTCGAGCGCCAGCTGCTCGCAGGTACCGGTGCCGATGTGCAGCTGATCGCCGACGGGCGCAATTCCAATACCGCCGGCACCGCCATGGGCTACGTGAGCAGCATCGTGGAGCAGTTCAACAGCACTTGGGGCGGTGAACACGGCTGGAGCGCGGCGCCGGTCAAGGTCGTCGATCGCGCCTGGTACAACCCCAACCTCGAGACCCGCTGGTTCATGATCCCCGGCTTGATCGGTACGCTGACGCTGATCCAGACCATGATGCTGACCGCGATGTCAGTAGCACGCGAGCGTGAGCAAGGCACGTTCGATCAATTGCTGGTGACGCCGTTTCGGCCGTTCGAGATCATGGCCGGCAAGGCGCTGCCGTCGATGCTGGTGGGCACGGTCCAGGCCAGCGGTGTGCTGCTGGTGGCGCAGCTGTGGTTTCGGATCCCATTCGCCGGCTCCTACCTCACGCTGTACTCGGGCCTGCTGCTGTTTCTACTGGCCGCGGTCGGGATCGGTCTGCTGCTGTCGGCGGTGGCGGCGACCATGCAGCAGGCGATGCTGTACTCGATGCTGCTGATCATGCCGTTCTCGCTGCTCTCGGGCCTGACCACGCCGCTCAGCAGCATGCCAGGATGGCTGCAGTACCTGACTGCCATCAACCCGCTGCGCTACGCGATCGACGTCACCCGGCGCGTGTACCTGGAGGGAACGGGCCTCTATTTGCTCATCTCCGACTTGTGGCCGCTGGCGCTGCTCGCGGCATTGACCCTGTGGGGGGCCTCATGGATGTTCAGCCACCGCATGCAATGACCAGCGAGCGCCGCGGCCGCAGCCGCGCTTGCCGGCGCATCGATCGCGCGACGCGGCTGGGCGCAGCCGCACTGCTGGCGGTGTGCGCCGGTTGTGCTGTCGGGCCGAGTTTCACCGCGCCCACGCCGCAGGCGCCGGAGCACTGGTCGGCGCGGGCAACCTCGCCGTCGGCCGCCGCCCAGCCGCTGCCGACCGAAGCGGAAGTAACGCCAGCGCCAAGCGCGGCGCCGGCGGGCGTGGCGAGCGAGCAATCCGCACAGCAGCCCGCCTGGTGGGCGTCGTTCAACGATCCGAAGCTGACTTCGTTGCTCGAGCGCGGCCGCAGTTCCAATCTGGACCTGCGCATCGCGCTGCTGCGCATCGAGGAGGCGCGCGCCCAGCGCGACGTCGCGGCGGCGGCCTACTGGCCCGCGCTGTCGGCACAAGCCTCCTATAGCCGGCAGCGGCTCAGTGAAGCCACGCCCACCGGTTCGCTGTTCAATTCGATCGGGAACATCAAGTTGCCCGGCGGCGCAGCCATCAGCATTCCCAACCCCTACAGTCAGTATCAGCTCAGCGCCGATGCCTCGTGGGAGATCGATCTGTTCGGACGCATACGCCGCGCGGTGGAGGCTGCCGACGCCAGCGTCCAGGTGTCGGTCGAAGATCAGCATGCGGTGCTGGTATCGGTGCTCGCCGACATCGCGCAGAACTACATCGAACTTCGCGGTGCGCAGTCGCGCCTGCTGATCGCGCGCGACAATCTCACTACCATCGATGAGCTGCTGGATCTGACCGGTCAGCGGCGGGCAGCGGGCCTGACCACTTACATCGATGTCAGTAATGCGAGCGCGCAGGCCAGCGCGACGCGCGCTGAATTGCCCGCCTTTGAACTGCAGATTACCCAAAGTATCAACCAGCTCAGCCGCCTGCTCGGTCGCGAACCCGAGGCGCTGCGCGCCGAACTGGACAGCGCTGCGCCGGTGCCGCCGCTGCCGGCTGAAGTGCCGATCGGCGTGCCGGCGGATCTGGCCCGGCGCCGACCCGATATCCGCGAAGCCGAGGCGAACCTGCACGCGGCGACGGCCCAGAGCGGCGTCGCGGTGGCGGATTTGTATCCGCGCCTGACGCTCTCGGCCGTGGGCGGCTTTCAGTCCGAGACCGCCAGCCGACTGCTCGAATGGTCGAGCCTGTTCGGCTCGATCGGACCCACGCTGCAGTTGCCGATCTTCGATCGCGGCCGCTGGAAGACCGTGCATCTGTACGAGGTGCGGGCGCGGGAAGCCGCCGCTGCGTATCAACTGGCGGTCCTCAAGGCGCTGCACGAGGTCGAGAACGCAGCGGCCGCATTCGGTGCCGATCAGGAACGACGCTCATGGCTCGATGCCACGGTGGCGCAGAACCGCGAGACGCTGACACTGTCCCGACTGCGCTATCAGAGCGGGCTGGCGAATTTCATCGACGTGCTGGACGCCGAACGCACTTTGCAGCAAAACCAGTTGTCGCTGGCCGACAGCACCACTGCGGTGGCTGATGATCTGGTGCGCTTGTATCGAGCACTCGGCGGCGGCTGGCAGGAAGGCAGCGCTGCGCTGCCCGAGCGCACAGCGCCCGAACGTGCCACGGCGGCCGCAGGCTCCTAGCCACAAGCCAATGCATTCAATGATCTGCGCTCAGGCGTGAGCTGCGTCCGTTTCCTTGAAAGGCTCATTCCTATAGAATGTTAAGTCGCGTTGCCATCGTCTAGATCATTGAGCTGACAGGTTTTTTTTCGAGGCTGCATCCAGGTCACCCATGCCCCCATCCTTGCCCGAGCTGCTGGCGAGCACTCCGCTTTCGGGTGCGAACGCCACTTACGTCGAGACGCTGTACGAACAGTATCTGCAGGATCCCGACAGCATCGATCCCGTCTGGCGCGGCTATTTCGATGCCCTGGGCCCGGCGGCGGCGCCCGAACGTGCGCACGCGCCCGTCATAGCGGGCGTTGCGGCGCGCACCCAGGCGAGCGCGCGCGCTTGCCCGGTCGCGCTGCCCGACGCCGTCGCCAGCGAGAAGCAGGCCGCCGTCTCGCGACTGATGCAGATCTACAGCAATCGCGGCCACCTGATTGCGCGCATCGATCCGCTCGGTCTGCTGCAGCGACCGCGCCCGCGCGTGCTCGATCTGGACTATGCCGGTTTGAGCGAAGCCGACCTCGATACCGAGTTCTTCACCGCAACCCGCAACGACTGGCTACCCAGGCAAGCGAGCCTGCGTGAGATCATTGCGCGCCTGGAGCTCGTCTATTGCGGCCATATCGGTGCCGAGTTCGCCCATGTCTCCAACACTGACGAGCGCCTGTGGCTGCAGGACGAATTCCAGCTCGGCCGTATACAGCAACGCTTCAGCGTCGAAGAACGGCGCAACCTGCTCGGCCAGCTGACCGCGACCGAAGGCCTGGAGCGCTACCTGCACACCAGGTACGTCGGGCAGAAGCGCTTTTCACTGGAGGGCGCGGATGCGCTGATCGCCTCGCTCAACGAACTCATCCAGGCCGGCGGCCAGGCGGGTATCGAGGAGTTCGTGCTCGGCATGGCGCACCGCGGCCGGCTCAACGTGCTGGTCAACGTGTTGGGAAAATCGCCGGGGCAGCTGTTCTCGGAATTCGAGGGCAAGTACGACGACAATCACGCCCAGGGCTCCGGCGACGTCAAGTATCACAAGGGCTTCTCCGCCGACGTGCGTACGCCGGGCGGCAACGTGCATGTCGCGCTGGCCTTCAATCCGTCGCATCTGGAGATCGTCGATCCGGTGGTCGAGGGTTCGGTGCGAGCGCGCCAGGAACGGCGCGATGATGCCCAGGGCGACAAGGTGGTGCCGGTGCTGATGCACGGCGATGCCGCCTTTGCCGGCCAGGGTGTGGTCATGGAAACCCTGCAGCTGTCGCAGGCGCGCGGCTACCGTACCGGCGGCACGGTTCATATCATCATCAACAACCAGATCGGCTTCACCACTTCCGATCCGCGCGATGCCCGCTCCACCACCTATTGCAGTGACGTCGCAAAGATCGTTGAAGCCCCGATCTTTCACGTCAATGCCGATGATCCCGAGGACGTGCTGTTCGTGACGCGCCTGGCGCTGCGCTACCGCCAGCGCTTCCACAAGGACGTCGTTATCGATCTGGTGTGCTATCGACGGCTTGGGCACAACGAAGCCGACGAACCGGCAGCGACGCAGCCGATCATGTATCGGCTCATCCGCCAGCATCCGACGGTGCGCAAGCTGTACGCCGATCGGCTGATCGCCGACGGCGTGCTGTCGGCGGCGGATGCCGAGGCGCTGGTCGCGCAATATCGCCAGGCGCTCGACTCCGGCCAGCTGCAATTGCACCCGGCGCTGGGCCTGATCGGCAACAAATATACGATCGACTGGACCCGCTACGGACAGGCCGACTGGTCCGAGCGCGTCGCCACCGGGGTCGAACCCGAACGGCTGTCGGTGCTTGCCCGGCGCCTGGTGCACTACCCGAAGGAATTGATGCTGCATCCGCGGGTCGCGCAGGTGATCAGCAACCGCGCCAGGATGGCCGCCGGCGAGCTGCCGCTGGACTGGGGCATGGCCGAATCCCTGGCCTATGCCTCGCTGCTCGATGAGGGGGTTGCGGTGCGCATCTCCGGTCAGGATAGCGGTCGCGGCACCTTCTTCCATCGGCACGCGGTACTGCACGATCAGAATACCGGCCGCCGTTTCATTCCTTTGCAGCACGTCAGGGACGGGCAGCCGCGCTTCACGGTGATCGACTCGGTACTGTCGGAGGAAGCCGTGGTCGGCTTCGAGTACGGCTATGCGACCACGAGCCCGGATTGCCTGGTGATCTGGGAGGCGCAGTTCGGCGATTTCGTCAACGGAGCGCAGGTCGTGATCGACCAGTTCATCTCCTCGGGCGAGGCCAAGTGGGGCCGGCTATGCGGTCTGACCCTGTTCCTGCCGCACGGTTACGAGGGCCAGGGGCCTGAGCATTCATCGGCCCGCCTCGAGCGCTTCCTGCAGCTGTGCGCCGAAGAGAACATGCAGGTGGTGGTTCCATCGACCCCGGCGCAGATGTTTCACCTGCTGCGCCGCCAGGTACTGCAAAGCTTCCGCAGGCCGCTGATCGTGTTCACGCCCAAGAGCCTGCTGCGTCACGAGTTGTCGGTATCCGCGCTGGCCGAGCTGAGCAACAGCAGCTTCGCCAACGTGATCGGCGAAATCGACGACATCGCGCCCGCACAGGTGGAGCGGGTCGTATTCTGCAGCGGCAAGGTGTACTTCGACCTGCTCAAGGCACGCCGCAGCGGTGCGCTGCGCAATGTCGCCGTGGTACGCATCGAACAGCTCTATCCGTTCCCGGTCGAGCAATACCAGGCGGTGTTGAACCGCTACGCCAGCGCGAGCGATCTGGTGTGGTGCCAGGAAGAGCCGCAGAACCAGGGTGCCTGGTATCAAATCCGTCATCGGCTGCAGGATCTTGCCGGAGCACGCACGGTGTACTACGCCGGCCGTGCCGCTGCAGCAGCACCTGCCACCGGCCTGGGCAAAAATCACGAACTCGAGCAGCGGCGGCTGGTCGACACCGCCCTGAATGCCGTTTCGATCGAACACACCATGCGTAACACGCCGCGGCTGACACTGACGCCCGAGGGCGCGGTGGCGGGCGGACCCGAGCGCGCGCCTACGCCGATCAGTTCTGCCATAAGGAAGAGTTCATGAGCGTCGAAATCCGCGTGCCGCAATTGCCCGAGTCCGTGGCCGATGCGACGCTGGTGGCGTGGCGCAAGCAGCCGGGTGAGGCCGTCAGCCGCGACGAGAACATCGCTGACCTGGAAACCGACAAGGTGGTGCTGGAAGTGCCGGCGCCGATCGGCGGCGTGCTGCGGGAGATCAAGGTGCAGACCGGCGCTTCGGTCAAGAGCGGCGAACTGCTGGCGGTGATCGAGGAGGGTGCCACGGCGCCCGCCACTGCCACGCCGCCGCCGACGGCCAAGGCGCCACCGGCAGCGGCCGCGCCACTGGCGGGTAACGGCAAAGCGGCAGTCGCCGCGGCGAGTTCCACCGCTACGCCCCCGGCGGGCAGCGCCACGCCGAGGACCAGTCCGGCCGCGCGCCGCGTGATCGAGGAAAACAATCTCGCGCCGAGCTCGATAGCGGGTTCCGGGCCCGGCGGCCGCGTCACCAAATCCGATGCGCGTGCCGCCGCAACCGCGGCCTCAGCAGCGCCGCCGGTGCCGGCAGCAACGCCGCCAGCGCCGCCGGGTCCGTTGTCCGCGCTGGCGCGTTCCGGCCGGGCCGAGCAGCGCGTGCCGATGACACGACTGCGGTCTCGCATCGCCGAACGCCTGCTGCAGGCGCAGTCGACGCAGGCGCTGCTGACGACTTTCAATGAAGTGGACCTGAGCGCGGTGCAGGAGCTGCGCGCGCGCTACAAGGACAGTTTCGAGAACAAGCACGGCGTGAAGCTCGGCTTCATGTCGTTCTTCATCAAGGCCTCGGTCGAGGCCTTGAAGCGCTTTCCCATGGTCAACGCCTCGGTCGACAACAACGACATCATCTACCACGAATATTTCGACATCGGCGTCGCGGTGTCCACCGAGCGTGGACTGATGGTACCGGTGCTGCGCGATGCCGACGCGATGAGCTTCGCCGAGGTCGAGAAAGGCATCGCGAATTACGCCGCGCGGGCGCGCACCGGTGCGATCACGCTCGAGGACCTGACCGGGGGCACCTTCAGCATTACCAACGGCGGCATCTTCGGTTCGCTGATGTCGACCCCGATCGTCAACGCACCGCAAAGCGCGATCCTGGGCATGCACAAGATTCAGGAGCGGCCGATTGCCATGAACGGCCAGGTCGCGATCCGGCCGATGATGTATCTGGCAGTCACCTACGACCATCGCATCATCGATGGCCGCGAGGCGGTGCAGTTTCTGGTCACGATCAAGGACTGCCTCGAGGATCCGGGCCGTCTGCTGCTCGGCGTCTGATCATCATGGCCGAGGCTAGCGACCATGGCTGAGCCGGTCGACGTCGTCGTTATCGGCGCCGGACCGGCTGGCTATCCGGCGGCGATCCGTGCCGCGCAGAACGCTCTCAAGGTGATCTGCGTCGACGGCTGGGTGAACCGCGATGGCGGGACCGCACTCGGCGGCACCTGCCTGAACGCCGGCTGCATACCATCAAAAGCCCTGCTCGAATCGTCCGAGCTGCTGCATCGTGCGCAGAGCGAATTCGCTGCGCACGGCATTGCGGTCAGCGGCATTGGGCTCGATCTGGCCGTGATGCAAAAGCGCCGCGCGACCATCGTGCGCAACATGACCAGCGGCATTGGCTCGCTGTTCAAGGCGGCCGGCGTGACCGCCATGTTCGGCCGCGCTCGCCTGCTGGCGGGCCGACGCGTGCAGGTGACCAGGCACGATGGCACCAGCACCGAGATCGACGCGCGTAACGTGGTGCTCGCCACCGGTTCGGTCCCCACCGAGCTCGAATCGGCTCGCTTCGACCATGAGTACATCGTTGATTCCTGGGATGCACTCGAATTCGCCGCGGTGCCCAGGACGCTTTGCGTGATTGGTGCCGGCGTCATCGGCCTGGAACTGGGCAGCGTCTGGCGCCGCCTCGGCTCCGAGGTGGTGGTACTCGAGGCGCTCGATAGCTTTCTCGCCATTGCCGATCAGCAGCTCGCCGGCGAGGCCGCGCGCCACTTCAGGAAGCAGGGGCTCGACATCCGGCTCGGCGCCACGGTGACCGGCGCCCAGGTCGTCAACGGCAGCGTCACCGTCGCCTACAACGACAAGGCGGGCGCGCACAGCCTCAGTGCCGACAAGCTGATCGTCGCCGTCGGCCGTCGCCCGTATGCCGCGAATCTGCTGGCGCCCGATTGCGGCGTCGGGCTCGACCAGCGCGGATTCATCCAGGTTGACGTGCAGTGCCGGACTGGAGCCGAAGGGGTCTGGGCGATCGGCGACTGCGTGCGCGGGCCGATGCTGGCGCACAAGGGCAAGGAGGAGGGCATCGCCGTTGCCGACCGCATCGCCGGCCGCTATGCGCACGTGAATTACGACGTCATTCCGTCGGTGATCTACACCGCGCCCGAGATTGCATGGGTTGGCCAGACTGAGGAGCAGCTCAAGGCGGCCGGGACCGCGTTCAAGAGCGGCGTATTCCCGTTCGCGGCCAGCGGTCGCGCGCGTGCCATGGAAGCAGCCGCCGGCTTCGTGAAGATCCTGGCGTCGAGCGACACCGACACCATCCTCGGTGCGCACATCATCGGGCCCATGGCCGGCGAGCTGATCGCCGAGGCCACCCTGGCGATGGAATTCCAGGCCAGCGCCGAGGACCTGCAGCGCACCATCCACGCGCATCCGACGCTGGCGGAAGCGCTACACGAAGCGGCGCTGGCGGTGGACAAGCGCGCCATCGACAGCATTAACCGGTGAGCTGACCCACGCGTACTGGCGAGGCTGAGCGTTGACCATCGAGCGGCCGCGGCCGATTCAAGCCAGGCGGCACCCTTCAGGCCGTCAGCGCGCTGAGCAGCAAAGTCGCAGCGACCATGATCGCCAGGAAGATCTGGTAGGCAATGCCGACCACCGCGAGCTTGGCCAACGTCAGCGCGCGCGTATCGCCGTAGTATCGGCGCATCGCCCGGTACACGTACCAGACCGCATAGCAGGCCGCGGCAAAGTCGCCGACGGTCACCACGGCGCTCAGGTACGGCAGGCTGCGCGCCGCCATGCCGAGCAGCATGTCGCCGACCATGACCAGGAACAGCGCGGCATGCGTATGCAGGAAGAACACCAGGTGCTCCACATAGTACCGGTGTTGAGTACGGTACAGCGGCACCATGATCAGGGCCACGAGCGGCAGGAACACGAACATCATCTTCGGGACGTAGGAGCCGAATGCGTGTGCTGCCGACTTGCCGTTGTCGGCGATCGCACGCCGGCAGGCGCTGCGCAGGCGCCCTTGCAGCCACGGCCAGTGCAGCTCGATCCTGGCGCACTGGTTCGCGTCCAGATTCACATCCATGCCGGCGTCGGTTGCCGTGACATGCTCCGCGATCGAAGGAGCTGCCTGCTGCAGTTCTTTCTGCAAATCGGTGAGCTCGGCCGGTGTCAGCGGCTGCGGGCCGCTGGCCGCGGCTTTCGACACCAGATTCGAGTTGGCTGCGGCGAGCGCGAAGAACGCGATGCTGAGCACCAGGTACAGCCGGAACGGCGACACGTAACGGGCGCGACGGTCGGCGAAGTAGTCGACCGTAAGCTGCCCCGGCCGCGACAGCAGCGTGCGCAGCGTGGACCAGAATCGACCGTCGAGATGTGTCAGCAGGTGCCAGCCGTCGTGCAGTACCAGCCCTAGCGCGCGCGCGCTTTCGTGCGTGTGCTGGCCGCACTGCGCGCAAAAGGGTCCGGTCAGCGGCGCGTTGCAATTGCGGCAACTGCCCGAGTTCACGCGCGTTGCCTGGTGCGGCTCAGCGCTCGGGTCGGGCCCCGCCGGCGTCGCTGGCATCATCTATAAACCACATCGCTTAAGTTATCTAATACCATGATATTAAAGTATTTATTACGCCTAGAATGGCCTGCAGCTAGCCGCGGCCCGCGCCCCGGCTGCCCGCATTGATCGATTTCATACGCATCGATGCAGTCAGGCAAGCCGCAGTGCGCGCAATACGTTTGGCACCGCGCTCAGACGCTGCAGCACGCGTCCGAGCTGCTCACTATCGCGCACTGCGGTGCGCATGACGATGGTGGCGATGCGATCGTCCGGGTCGGTATCGGAATTGACGCCGTCGATGCTCAGTCGCTCCAGCGCCATCACGTCGGACACGTCGCGCAGCAGGCCGCGGCGGTCGAGCGCTTCGACGCGGATCCTCACCGGCATCAGGCTATCGGTGTCGAGGTTCCATTCCACCCGCAGCACGCGCCTGGGATTGACCGCCTGCATGCGCAGCAGGTTCGGGCAGCGTTCACGATGGATCGTGACGCCGCGGCCGAGGGTGACATAGCCGGCGATCGGTTCGGGCGGCACCGGCCCACAGCAGCGGGCGATGGTGCTCGGCAGGTCGCCGACCCCCTCGACCTCGACCGGCGAGCGACCCGGGGAGCGACCCGGCGCGCGGCCGACTGGCTTGCGCGTCGGCATCAGCGCTGGCGTCGCCGTCACTTGCAGTCGCGACAGCGCCTGGCTAAGTGCCGTGGCGCTGATATCGCCCTCGCCGATCCGGCGCTGCAGATCCTCGGTGCTATCGGCATGCAACTCGCGCACCAGCGTTGCGAGCAGCTCGGGGCTGGCGCCGACCCGTGCAAGTTCGCGCTCGAGCGTCTCGCGTCCGAGCGCGCGGTGCTGCGACTCGTCGGTGCGACGGAACCAGGCCCGCACCTTGGCGCGGCTCTTGGGCGACGCCAGGAAGCCGAGCTCCGGCGACAGCCAGTCGCGGCTCGGCGCGGGCTGCTTGCCGGTGATGATCTCGACCACGCCGCCGTTGCTGAGCGGCTGATTGAGCGGCACGATGCGGCCGTCGACCTTCGCGCCGCGGCAGCGATGGCCCAAGCCGGTGTGTACCTGGTAGGCAAAATCCAATGCCGTGGCGCCGCGCGGCAGGTCGACCACCTCGCCGCGCGGCGTCATCGCGTAGATGCGATCGGCAAACAGCTCGCTCTTGACGCGCTCGATCAGGTCGCCTTCGAACTGCGACGATTGCGACGGATCGAGCACGCGCCGGATCCATTCGATCTTGCGCTCATAGCCAGAATCGCGCGCGCCGCCCTCCTTGTAGCGCCAGTGCGCCGCGACCCCGAGCTCGGCATACTGGTCCATGTCGCGCGAGCGTATCTGCACTTCGAGCGATTTATCGTCCGGGCCGATCACCGCGGTGTGGATCGAGCGGTACTCATTATCCTTTGGCGTTGCGATGTAGTCGTCGAATTCGTCCGGAATGTAGGGCCAGAGTGCGTGCACCAGCCCTAAGGCGGCGTAGCAGTTCTCGATCGATTCGACCACAATGCGCACCGCACGCACATCGAACAGCTGCTCGAAGGCGAGCTGTTTGCGCTGCATTTTGCGCCAGATGCTGTAGATGTGCTTCGGCCGGCCATAGACCGCGGCCGCGACGATGCCGGCCTGGCGCAGTTCCCGCTGCAGCAGCGCGCACAGCTGCTCGATGTAGCGCTCGCGATCCACGCGCCGCTCGGCCAGCGCGCGTGCGATGCGGTGGTAGTCCTCCGGCTCCAGGTAACGGAACGACAGATCCTCGAGTTCCCACTTGAGGCTCCAGACGCCGAGGCGATTGGCCAGCGGGGCCAGGATCTCGCGCGTCTCGAGGGCCAGTCGGCGCCGCTGCGCTGCCGGCAGTTGGCGCGCCTCGCGCAGCTGCACCAGCTGCGCGGCCAGGTGCGCCACCACCAGGCGCGGGTCGGCCGCCACCGCCAGCAACATGTTGCGCAGGATCTCGGCCTGCTGAGTGTTCAGTCCCTGGCCCGCCGACCAGCCGGCGGGCAGGTGCAGCTCACCGAGCCGCTCGAGCTGGTCGGCGACGCGCGTGCTAGCGCTGCCAAGGCGCCGCTCGAGCTGCGGGCTCGCGCGCGCCATTCCTGCCATACGCACCCGATGCAGCATGGTGCCCGCCGCCAGGTCCGCGTCGAGCGTCAGGGCGGCCACGACTTGCGCGGCCTCGAAACCTGCCGCCAGCACGGCCTGATCCGCGCCGCACTCGGCGAGCGCCGCGCGCGCGGTATCGAGCGGTGCGGCGATCTCGGGCGGTGCGGGGGTCGCGGTTTCCATGCTGTGTGTGGGGTGTCTTCCGGCTATCATTCAAGGTATGGCCGGCTACAGCAAGTGCGTTTGAGGAATGGATAGATGACGCGATACCCGAGCAGGTCCTGGCGCACATTCCGGCCGCGCACCGCTGCCGCGCCGGCGGCTGCGGCGTCGATCAGGCTGGTCGCGCGCGACTGCCGCGTACTCGGTCTGGACCCGGGCTCGCAGCGCACCGGCTATGGAATCATCGATTGTCGCGGCAGCGGCGAGCGCCATGTCGCCAGCGGCTGCGTCGACGTGATCGGGCACGACATGGTGGTGCGGCTGCAGCGCATCTATGCCGCGATCAGCGCGCTGGTGGCCGAACATAGGCCCGACACGGTGGCGATCGAGCGCGTGTTCGTGCATCGCAATCCCGACAGCGCCCTGAAGCTCGGCCAGGCGCGCGGCGTGGCCTTGTGCGCCGCCGCGTCGCTTGGTGCCAGTGTGCACGAATATGCCCCCCGGGCCATCAAGATGGCGGTTACCGGCTATGGTGCGGCGGCCAAGCCGCAGGTCGCGCAGATGGTGCGCACGCTGTTGCTGCTGGAGATCAGGCTCGCGGCCGATGCCGCCGATGCGCTCGCGGTGGCGCTGTGTCATGCGCAGACGCGTCGTCTGGGCGCGCTCGATGCGGTCGATGTTGCCTGAGCGGCGGGCTTGCGGGCCATGATCGGAACGCTCGCCGGCGTGCTCGCCTATAAGTCACCGCCGCATCTGCTGCTCGAAGTCGGCGGCATCGGCTATGAAGTCGAGGCGCCGATGTCTACCTTTTACAGCCTGCCGCCGGTCGGCGAGCGCACCCGGCTGTTGACGCACCTGCTGGTGCGCGAGGACGCGCACATCCTGTATGGATTTGCCAGCCTCGAGGAGCGCACGCTGTTTCGCAACCTGCTGAAGGTGTCGGGTGTCGGGCCGCGAATCGCCCTGGCGATACTCTCGGGCGGGACTGCGGCCACGTTTGCGCATGCTGTGCGCGAGCACGACGCGGCCGCGCTGACCCGTATTCCCGGGGTCGGCCGCAAGATCGCCGAACGACTGATCGTCGAGATGCGCGATCGACTCGATCAGCCCGGCGTTGGACCGGCCGGCGCCGGCCGCGGCTCCGGCGACGCGCAACAGGGCGCCGAAGCCGAGGCATATGGTGCGCTGGTGTCACTCGGCTACAAACCGGTGGAGGCGACAAAGCTGCTCAAGGCAGTCGGTGCCGAGATCGCCACCTTGTCCACCGAAGAGCTGATCCGGCGTGCGCTGCAGGCCGCGGTGCGCGCATGAGTGCGCAGGAAGATCCCCGGCTGGTCGGCGCGGGCGCCGGCAGCACCGAGGAGGCGATCGATCAGGCGATCCGTCCGCGAGCGCTGGCAGACTACATCGGGCAGGAACAGGTCAAATCGCAATTGTCGATCTTCATCGATGCCGCGCGCATGCGCGCCGAGGCGCTGGATCATGTATTGATCTTCGGGCCGCCGGGTCTCGGCAAGACCACGCTGGCGCATATCATCGCCGCCGAACTCGGTGTCAACCTGCGCCAGACCGCCGGTCCGGTGCTGGAACGGCCCGGTGACCTGGCGGCAATCCTGACCAACCTGCAGCCGCGCGATGTGCTGTTCGTAGATGAAATCCATCGCCTCAGCCCGGTGGTGGAGGAAGTGCTGTATCCGGCGATGGAGGACTATCAGCTCGACATCATGATCGGCGAGGGTCCGGCGGCGCGTTCGATCAAGCTGAACCTGCCGCCGTTCACGCTGATCGGCGCGACGACGCGCGCCGGCCTGTTGACCTCGCCGCTGCGCGACCGCTTCGGTATCGTGCAGCGGCTCGAGTTCTACACCGTTCCCGAGATCGAGCGCATCGTGCAACGCTCGGCCCGCATCCTTGATGTGCCGATCGATGCCACCGGCGCACTGCGGATCGCGCAGCGCGCGCGCGGCACGCCGCGCATCGCCAACCGCCTGCTGCGGCGGGTGCGCGATTATGCACAGGTGAAGGGGACCGGACATATCGATGAGGCGGCAGCCCACGCGGCGCTGGATCTGCTGCAGGTCGATCCGCAGGGGCTCGATGCCCTGGATCGCAAGCTGCTGCTCACGATCATGGAGAAATTCGACGGCGGCCCGGTCGGCATCGAGAGCCTGTCGGCGGCGATCGGCGAGGAGCGCGGCACGCTCGAGGATGTGATCGAGCCGTTCCTGATCCAGCAGGGCTTCATCGCCCGCACCGCGCGCGGCCGCATCGCCACACGCCTGAGCTGGCAGCATTTTGGCCTGAAGATGCCCGAGCGCGCGGCCGCCAACCTGCCGTTGTTCGGCGAGGGCGCTTGATCCCCTTCGTCTGGCAGGCGCGCGTCTACTGGGAAGACACCGATGCCGGAGGTATTGTTTACTATGCGAATTATCTTCGGTTCCTGGAGCGCTCGCGTACCGAGTGGCTGCGCGCGCACGGCGTGTCGCAGCTGGCGCTGGCGAGCGACCCCGGAGTGGTGTTCTCGGTGGTGGCGCTCGAGGCGCAGTTCCGGCGTCCGGCGCGGCTCGATGATCTGCTGTCGATCAGCTGCGAGCCAGCGCGCGAAGGCGGCGCAAGCATCCTATTTTCGCAGCGCATCTGGCGCGAGCCGCTCGAGGGCGAGTTGCTCCTGAGCGCCGCGGTACGCGTCGCCTGCCTCGACGCCGCGACGCTGAAACCACGGCGCCTGCCGCCAGTCATAGTCAGAGAGTTGCCGGCATGAGCATGCCGTGCGCCGGCAACCCAAGGAGTAGCTGATGGGCGGCGAGATGTCGATTCTTCGTATGATCGTGCAGTCCAGCCTGGTGGTGCAGATTGTCATCGGCATTCTGCTGGCCGCCTCGCTGATGTCCTGGGCCATCATCTTTCGCAAGCGCCTGGTGGTAGGGCGCGCGCAGCGCGACGCCGATCGCTTCGAGAACAGTTTCTGGTCCGGTGGCGACCTGAGTTCGCTGTATCGCGCCATCGAGTCGCGTGGCAGCGCCACCGGCATGGAGAGCATCTTCGAGTTCGGCTTTCGCGAATTCGCGCGGCTGCGGGCGCAGGGCGGGGTCGCGGCGGACATGTTGTTGGAAGGCTCGCGCCGCGCGATGCGCGTCGCGCAGCTCAAGGAGATCGAGCGGCTCGAGCACAGCCTGGCGACGCTGGCCACGGTCGGTTCCACCAGTCCCTACGTCGGGCTGTTCGGCACCGTCTGGGGCATCATGAATGCATTCAGCTCGCTCGGAAACGTGCAGCAGGCAACACTGGCAATGGTCGCCCCCGGGATATCCGAGGCGCTGGTGACCACCGCGATCGGTCTGTTTGCCGCTATTCCGGCGGTGGTGGCCTACAACCGCTACGCCGATCAGGCGAGCCGCCTGGAGTTGCGCTACGACGCGTTCATGGAGGAGCTGTCGACCATTCTGCAGCGCTATGCCGGGCGCGGCCCGGCCGGGGCCTCGGTCGGCTCGAGCGCGCCGGCGGCACCGTCGGCCGGAATAAGGAGCTGATATGCCCGCTCTCACCAAAGGCAAGCGCCGGCTGATGGGCGACATCAACGTCGTGCCGTACATCGATGTGATGCTGGTGCTGCTGATCATTTTCATGATCACGGCGCCGCTGTTGACCCAGGGGATCAAGGTCGACCTGCCGAAGGCGGCTGCCGAACCGATCCCCGCCCAGGCGAACCTGACCCCGCTGGTGCTGTCGATCGACGCCCAGGGCCAGCTGTACCTCAATCTGGGCGCCAATCCGCGCCAGCCGATCGACGATCAGACCGCGCTGGTGCGCGCGACCGCGGCACTACGACGCGCGCCGGAACGCGCGGTGCTGGTCAATGGCGATAAGGCAGTCAATTACGGCCGCGTGGTGCAGGCCATGGTCATTCTGCAGCAGGCCGGCGCCCATAAGGTCGGCTTCCAGACCGACCCGCTGCCCAAGGCACCGACCCGGCCATGAGTGAACGCCGGAGCGATCGCATCCTGTCGATCGTGCTGTCGATACTGATCCATGCAGCGATCGTCGGCGCACTGCTCTGGGGATGGTGGCAGTACCGGCAGCCCACGGTGACCGCGCCGAGCCTGGCCATCGAGGCAACGGTGGTGCGCGATGCGCCGCCGCAGGCTGCGCCATCCGCGCCGCCCGCGCCGAACCCAGCGCCACCCGAAAATCCGCCACCACCACCGCCCGCGCACGATGAGCATGCGGAACAGCAGGCACGTGAGGAGCGGGCGCATGCGGAACAGGAGGCGCGGCAAAAAGCCCAGGAACAGGAGCGCGCGGCGCAGGAGAAGCGCGCTGCCGAGGAGCAGGCCGAGCGGGCCGCCGCCGAAAAAGCCCAGGCGGCCAGGGCGGAGGCCGAGCGTGCCGCTGCCGCAAAGGCGGACGCCGAGCGCGCCGCTGCCGCCAAGGCCGAGGCCGACCGCAAGGCGCAGCAGCTCGCCCAGCAGCGCAAACTCGAACAGGAACGTGCGCAGCGCGAGGCGGATCTGCGCTCACAGCTGGCCAGTGAAGAACATCTCAATGCAGTGCAATCCAGTCCGGCCAAGGCCGAGTATCTGGCGTTGATCACAGCGCGGATCAACCGCGCGTGGATTCGCCCCTCGAGTGCGCGGGCGGGCGTGAAGTGCAGCCTGCACATCACGCAGATCCCGGGCGGTGAGATCACGCATGTGGTGGTGGCGGGCTGCAATGGCGATGAGGCGGTAAGACAGTCGGTGGAAACCGCCGCCTACCGGGCCTCGCCGCTGCCCGCGCCCTCGGATCCGGCATTGTTTGATCCAAACATCGATGTTACGTTCGCGCCCGATGAATAACCTAATGACCGATAGGGTGGCGGGACCGTTGCGACAGCGCGCGCGCCAAGTTCGTGGCTGCGCCCTGCTGGCGCTGGCGGCCTTCGGCCTGGGCGTCGCGCCAGCGCACGCCGAGCTGCAGATCCTGATCACCAAGGGCGTCACCGATCCGATACCGATCGCTATCGTTCCGTTCGGCCGCGCGGTGCCGGCGGACGGCGGCTTTGACGTCGCCGCGGTGGTTCAACACGACCTGGAGAGCAGCGCACGCTTTCGCGCCATGCAGCGGCGCGACATGCTGACCACCCCGACCAGCGCTAATGATGTGCAGGCGGCCGACTGGAAGGCGGCGGGCAACGACTACGTGGTCGTCGGCCGCGTCACCGCGCCCTCCGCCGGCGAGCTCGACATCGACTGCGATCTGATCAATATTCAGACTGGCACGCGCGTCGCCAGCCAGAAGTTCATCGCCAACGCCGGCAGCCTGCGTAACGCTGCGCATCTGGTGAGCGATTTCATCTATGGGAAGGTGCTCGGCGTGCGTGGCGCCTTCGCCACGCGCATCGCCTACGTGGCGGTGCAGGGAAAGCCGCCCAGCCAGCGCTTCCAGCTCATCGTTGCCGACGCCGACGGCGAGAATCCCAAGGTGATTCTCGAGTCGTCGCAGCCGATCATGTCCCCGGCGTGGTCGCCCGACGAGCAGTGGCTGGCCTACGTGTCATTTGAAAACCGGCTGTCGGGCGTGTACGTGCAGAAAGTGCGCACCGGTGAGCGCCAGCTGGTGTCGGCCCGGGTGGGTGTCAACGGGGCACCGGCCTATTCGCCCGACGGCACACGCCTGGCGCTGACACTGTCGGGCGCCGGCGGCAACCTCGACGTCTGGCTGCTCGATCTGAGCACCCAGGGGCTCACGCGGCTGACGGATGATCCGGCGGTCGATACCGAGCCGGCCTGGAGTCCGGACGGCAAGAGCGTGTATTTCACGTCGGATCGCGCCGGCGGCCCGCAGATCTATAAGGTCGATATCGCCCAGCCCAAGCGCGTTGAACGCATCACCTTCGGTTCCGGATATAACGCACGCCCGCGCCTGTCGCCGGATGGCAAGAAGATCGCCTTCGTGACGCGCGAGGGCGGCAACTATCGGATCGCGGTGCAGGATCTGGCCTCCGGCACCGTGAGCGTGCTCTCGCACGGCGCCCTGGATGAGTCGCCGAGTTTTGCACCCAACGGTGCCGTCGTCATTTACGCCGGCCGTGACGGCGAGGTCGGCACACTGCAGACCGTGTCGGTCGACGGCCTGGTCACGCAACGGCTGAAGTCGGATCAGGGCGAGGTGCGTGAGCCGGTGTGGGGACCCTTTCCGCGCTAGCGCTGCCCGATTAAGGCCTCGGCAGGTGTGACTGAAGGCACAGTGTGGTAATAAGGCGGCTGCCGCGACCCGGCAGCGACTAATGGAGTAGCGACATGAACAAGACGGTTCTCATCCTGATCGCTGTGCTCGGCGTCTCGCTGGCTGCCGGCTGCAGCAGCAAAAAGCCGCGCCCGACCGCAACCAGCAGCAATGCCGCGGTGCCGGCCGATCAATCCCTGACCGCGGGCGCGGACGCTTCGAGCGCCTACGGCGCCGGCGTTGCCGGCGGTACCGGCGCGGGTGTGGCCGGCCCATCGGGCGCCCAGCTGCAGAATCGGACGATTTATTTCGACTTCGACAGCAGCGAGGTCAAGTCCGAATACAACGGCCTGGTCACCGCCCATGCGCGCTACCTGGCCGCGAACCCGAACATCCGGGTGCGATTGGAGGGCAATACCGACGAGCGCGGCTCGCGCGAATACAACATTGGCCTCGGCGAGCGGCGCGCGCAGTCGGTGCGTCGGGCGCTGACGCTGCAGGGGGTGATCGACACGCAGATCACCACCGTGAGCTATGGCGAGGAGCGGCCGGCGGTCACCGGGCACACGGAAGAGGCCTGGGCACGCAATCGACGGGTCGACATCGTCTATCTGAACTGAAGTGGCCATGATGTCTCCGTTGCTGCGCCGATGGCTGTGCCTCGCGATATCGACGCTGGCGCTGGCCGGCTGCGAGTCGACGCCGGCGCAGCCCGATCCGACGGTGGTCAAGCTCAATGACGTCGATGAGCGGCTCGGGCGCGTCGAGCACGTCAACCAGGGCCTGATGCAACTGTCGCAGCGCCTCGATGCGATCGAGGCGCAGATGCGCCAGCTGCGCGGCGAGCTCGAAGAGCTGCAAAACAGCAACGACATGCTGCGCAAGCAGCAGCGTGACCTGTATGCCGATCTCGACCGGCGGCTGTCGGCGCTGCAGCCGGGGGCGAAGAGCGCGGCCGGGCCTGGCGATGGCAGCGGCGCCGGTGCGGATAGCGGCGGCGAGCAGGCCGCCTATACGCGCGCGTTCGATGCACTCAAGTCCACCGACTACCCCAGCGCCATCACGCGCTTTCGCGACTTCCTGCGCAGCTATCCGCAGAGCCAGCTCGCCGGCAACGCCCAGTACTGGCTGGGCGAGGCCTACTACGTCACCCACGACTACGACAATGCCGCCGCCACGTTTCGTGCCGTCGGCGAGCAATATCCGCAGTCACCCAAGGTTCCCGACGCGCTGCTGAAGCTCGGGCTGACGCAGATCGATCAGAAGAAGCTGACTGACGCGCGCGCCACTCTGAAACAGGTGATGCAGCGTTTCCCGAACAGCGATGCGGCAAAACTCGCGGCTGCAAGACTGCAGAACATTCCCGCCGACGAGCATTAGGTGCGCGCTTTGAGCGTCCGGCTCAAGCTCACGGAAATCTTCTACTCGCTGCAAGGCGAAGCGGATACGGTTGGAATCCCGACGGTGTTCATTCGCCTGACCGGTTGCCCGCTGCGCTGCCAATATTGCGATACCGCCTATGCCTTTCACGGCGGCGAGTGGTGGCAGCTTCCCGCCATCGTCGAGCGCGTGCGCGAATTTGAAGCACGCTACGTCTGCGTCACCGGCGGCGAGCCGCTGGCACAACCGCACTGCCTGGCGCTGCTGAAAACTCTGGCCGAGGCCGGCTTTCGGGTATCGCTCGAGACCAGCGGCGCGCTGCCGATCGACACGGTCGATGCGCGCGTGATCCGCATCGTCGACGTCAAGACGCCGGGGTCGGGCGAAGAGCACCGTAATCGCTACGATCAACTGGCGCTGCTGCGGCCGGAAGAGCAGATCAAGTTCGTGCTCTGTGACCGCAGCGATTACGAATGGAGTCGCGGCAAGGTAGCAGCGTTGCAGCTGGCACAGCGCTGCCAGGTGCTGTTCTCGCCGAGTCACGAGCAGCTCGCGGCGCGACAGCTCGCCGACTGGATTCTGGCCGACCGTTTGCCGGTGCGCTTCCAGATCCAGTTGCACAAGCACCTGTGGGGCAATGAGCCCGGCCGCTGACAGCGTCGGGCGCGCGGTCGTGTTGCTCTCCGGCGGCCTCGACTCGAGCACCGCGCTCGCCTGGGCGCGTGCCCAGGGCTTCGATTGCTACGCCTTGACGGTTGCCTACGGCCAGCGTCACCAATCCGAGCTCGCGGCCGCCGCGCGCGTCGCGCACGCACTGTCGGCGCATGAGCATCGCGTGATGCAGGTGGATCTGGCCGGTATTGGCGGCTCGGCGTTGACCGACTGGAGTCTGCCGCTGCCCGACCAACCGAGCAGCGGCATTCCTGTCAGCTACGTGCCGGCACGCAATACCCTGTTACTGGCACTGGCGCTGGCCTGGGCCGAAGTGCTCGAAGCGCGCAACCTGGTGGTCGGCGTCAACGCCATCGATTATTCGGGCTACCCGGACTGCCGGCCCGAATTCATCCGCAGCTTCGAGCAGCTGGCGCGGCTCGCGACCAAGGCGGGCGTCGAAGGCGCTTGCTTTCGCGTGCATGCACCGCTGATCTCGATGAGCAAGGCACAGATCATTCGAAACGGTATCGGGCTTGGGGTCGACTACGCCATGACCGTGTCGTGCTACCAGGCCGATGCCGCGGGGCAGGCCTGCGGCCAGTGCGATTCGTGCCGGCTGCGGCGTCAAGGCTTCGAGGCAGCGGGCATCACCGATCCGACCCGCTACCAGTGACGCCGGGCCAGCGTGCCGCGATAATGGCTTTTCGTCTATCATGCGCGGCCGCTCAGCGGGTCGGTAGCTCAGTCGGTAGAGCAGCGCCCTTTTAAGGCGTTGGTCGTGGGTTCGAGCCCCACCCGACCCAGGCCCAAGTCACTGAGAAACTTAAGAACATCCACATCGTTTGATGCGTCAGCGGCTCGTTGTGATCGCTCCTTCAATGAACTGAATCCCCAACGGCTTGCCGGACTTCATGTGCTGACCCTGACCCGGCACCCATGCGTGAGCCTCGTCCAGGTTGATGCGATCCCAAGTCAAATTGAGCATCGACGAAATGCGCATGCCGGTATACACGGCAAGGTCAGCAGCCAGTTTTAGATGTTTTGGCAAGTGTTTTCGAAGTTCACCAACCTCTTCAGGTGTGAGCCATCGCTTCTCAGTCGTTCGCACTTCGAACATAGGAACTTTGGGAATCGTGCTCAGATGGTCCCATTCGGCACCACTTGCGTAACACCGCGCGCAACGTGGTCATGTGTCGGCACTCGAGGTTTCAGCGCCGTCGCGCTGGCGAGGCCGGCTCTTTCGATCTCAAGACCCTACGGCCACTAAATCGAATCAAGGGCGGCGAAGATGCCGATGCGATGGTCTACGCTTCCGCCGGCAAACACGTTTTCGTTGTCAATGGCGACTCCGGCACTCTCACGGTGATCGACCCCAGGACAGACAGCGCCATGGCCACGGTGCAGGTCGGGGGCAAGCTCGAGTCCGCGGTCGACGGCGGGGACGGTAAGCTGTACGTCAACGGCGCGGAAAGGCAGCAAATCGTCCGCGTCGACACCAGGACCAACCAGGTCGATGCGCGCTGGTCGATTCCCAATTGCAGCAAACCTCATGGATTGGCGATCGACACGGCGAGTGGCCGGCTGTTCGCGAGCTGCGTCAATAGCACGCTGGTCGTCGTCAGTACGGACACTGGCGCAATCGTCGCGACGCTGCCGATTGGCCGCGGCTCTGACGCGGCGGCATTCGATTCCAAGCGCAAGCTCGTTTTCAGCTCCAACGGTCAATACGGTACATTGTCGATCATTCAGGGGAAGGACGCGCAGACCTTTGTCTCGCTCGGCGGCGTCGTGACCGCGCCTACGGCCAGAACGATGAGCGTCGATCCCGACACGGGACGAAATTACCTGGTTGCAGCGGAGCTCGACGCCGCCGCGGCGGCTGCCGGCTCGGACCGGGCGGGTCACAAATCGATCGTTCCGGAATCGCTCAAACTGCTGTTTCTGGATCCGCGCCCCGGGTTCTAACAAGGTTTGCCGGCGCCGGCGGCAGATTTGACCAGCTGCGCCAGTG
>JABCZO010000015.1 GCA_013289615.1 Gammaproteobacteria bacterium | reverse complement strand
GCCATTACGGCGGCGGGCAGTCCCTGATCCTTGAGGCGCTGCGAAAGGGCTTCTGCTGCCGAGCGGTCCGCCATGCCGCCGGCATACACGCGATACAATCCCTTGGCATCGGCACTGGACACGCTGACGGCAAAGCCCTTGGCTTGGGCGGAATGCACCAGCCGTTCGGCGTTTTCGCGCTTGGCGAACAGCCCGAGCTGCACCGCCCAGCCGCCGCCGGCGTTGCGCGTGCCAGCCGGTGTCTGGCGTGCACCGGCACTGACCGATGGCGGCTGCGCCCGGGACGCCGCAGTCGCAGTCGTCGCTATCGGTGCCGCCGTCGGTGCCGCCGTCGGTGCTGCCGAGGCCGCAGTGTGCGCGGCGCCGGCCGCATCTGCGGCCGGCGCCGCGCTGGGCACACTCGTTGGCTGGGCCTGCGGCGGGCTCGGTGGCTTATTGTCGCTGCCCGGACTGGCGGCATTCACCGGGGTCGACTGCAGCGGCGCGCTACGTGCCGGGCTGCTCGACAGATCCGACAGATCGATGGTGTAGGAGCGTACCGGCGGTCCCTCACCGCTGCTGCCGGCACTGGTCGCGACGTCGGCGCGTTGCCCGTGAAACATCTCCGGCACCAGCATCACGACCAGCGCCACCAGTATGGCCGCGCCGGTCAGTCGCTTTTTTAAGCGCGTTTCCATACCTGTCGACCCTCAGTATAGCCCAAGCCACACGAGTGCCGGCCCGACCACGTGAAACGAACCGAACACGATGACGCGATCGCGCGGCCGTGCCACTCCACGCGCTCGTGCACAGGCCGCGGCCACGGTAGTGGACCGTTCGATCGCACCGCGTAGTGGCGGCAGCCGCGCCTGCAATGCGCCCGCATCCAGGCCGCGTGGCTCGTCATCGATGCCGGCCAGCAGCCAGTGGTCGATCAGCGGATCGAGTACGCGCCCGATCGCCGCCACGTCCTTGTCGGCCAGCATGCCGACTACGGCGTAGCTGCGGCCCTCGCAGGGCCGGGCAGCCAGTGCGCCAGCCAGTACACTCGCTGCCGGCTCGTTGTGCGCCACATCCAGGATCCACTCGACCTCGCCTGCAACGATCTGAAAGCGGCCCGGCAGCACGGTGCCACGCAGACCGCGCGCGACCGCGCTGCGATCGCAGGCCGCGGGAAGCGCCAGCAGCTGCAGCACGGTGAGCGCGCTGGCCGCGTTTCGATATTGCACCGCTCCGGCCAGCGCCGGTGGCGGCAAGCCTTCCAGCGTGCAGCCGGCGCCCCGATAGTCCCAGTTCTGTCCCGCAGCGCCGTCGCCGTGAACGCGCCAGCCGAACTCGCGCCGCGCGGTCCACACCCGGCAATCGAGCTCGCGCGCCGCGCGCCACACGCTATCGGGCATCGCCTCGCTGCCGAGCACCACGTTCTGACTGCGGCGAAAGATGCCCGCCTTCTCGGCGCCGATCTGTTCCAGCGTCTCCCCCAGCCATTCACGGTGATCAAGGCCGATCGAGCAGACGACCGCAACATCGGCGTCGATGATGTTGGCCGCATCGAGCCTGCCACCGAGGCCGACTTCGAGCACCATGACACCGACCGCCGCCTGGCGGAACACATCCAGCGCGGCCAGCGCGTTGTATTCGAAAAATGTCAGCGTTACGGCGGCGCGCGCCGCCTCGATGCGCTCGAAGGCTGCCACCAGCGCCGCATCGCTGACCTGCGCGCCGTCGATCTGCACCCGCTCGTTGTAGCGCACCAGGTGTGGTGAGGTGAACAGGCCGACGCTCTGGCCGCAGGCTTGAAGCAGCGCAGCAAGTGTGGTCGCAGTCGAGCCCTTGCCGTTGGTGCCGGCCACGATCACCGCCGGACAGCGCCTGTCGAGCAGGCCGAGCCGCGCGGCGACCTCGCGCACGCGCTCGAGCGACAGGTCGATGCTCAGGTTATGCGTGCCCTGCTGGTAAGCCAGCCATTGCTCGAGCGTCCTGCTCAAGCGGCGGGCAGCGGCGGTCGTTTTTGCAGCAGGCGCAGCAGTTGTGACAGCCGATCGCGCATGTCGCGCCGATCGACGATCAAATCGAGGCCGCCGTGCTCGAGCAGGAACTCGCTGCGCTGGAAGCCCTCCGGCAGCGTCTCGCGCACGGTCTGCTGGATCACACGCGGGCCGGCAAATCCGATCAGCGCGCGCGGCTCGGCCAGGTTCAGATCGCCCAGCATCGCCAGGCTTGCCGACACACCGCCGGTGGTCGGATCGGTCATCACCGAGATGAACGGCAGCCGCTCGCGCGCCAGCCGCGCCAGCGCCGCGCTGGTCTTCGCCATCTGCATCAGCGACAGCAGCGCCTCCTGCATGCGCGCGCCGCCGGTGGCGGTAAAGCACACCAGCCCGCAGTGCTCTTCGATGCAGAAGTCCACCGAGCGCTTGAAGCGCTCGCCGACCACCGAGCCCATCGAGCCGCCGAGGAATTGAAATTCGAATGCGCAGGCCACCACCGGCTCGCCGTGCAACTGGCCGGCGAGCGCCACCAGCGCATCGTTTTCGCGCGTGGTCTTCTGCGCCTGAGCCAGCCGGTCGCGATAGCGCCGGCTATCCTTGAACTTTAGCGGGTCATCCGGCATCACGCTGCCGCCGATCTCGCTGATCGGCTCCGGATCGAGCAATGCGCGCAGCCGCTCACGCGCGCCAATGCGCATGTGGTGGCTGCATTTGGGGCAGACGTTGAGATTGCGCTCCAGCTCGGCGCGATACAGCACCGCATCGCAGGCCGGGCACTTGATCCACAGCCCTTCCGGCACCGAACGCGAGCGCCGTTCGGTCTTGATGCGCGAAGGCACGATCTTTTCGAACCAGGACATCGCGGCGAATCCTTGCGGCTGAGCGCTACGGCCAGCCAAGAATCGAGGGCCCGATCATAGCCGAATCCGCCGGGAGGCCGAACTGCGCCGCGTACTCGACCCGCCACAGGTACAGTCCGTGGGCGGCCGCGGTCGCCTCGCCGCTACTGCGGGCACACGACTCGAGCTGCTCGCGCGCGCGCCCGGGGGCGGCCCGCCGCTGCCCGATCGCCAGCAGCAGGCCGACGATATTTCGCACCATGTGATGCAGGAACGCATTGGCGGTCGCGTCGATGGCGATCCAGTCACCGCTGCGGGCCACGCGCAACGCGCGCAATTGCCGCACCGGCGAGCGCGCCTGGCACTCCGAGGAGCGAAACGCGCTGAAGTCGTGCTCGCCGATCAGCCACTGTGCTCCGGCCTGCATCGCCTCGACGTCGAGCGGCTGGTGCACCACCAGGGCGCGCCCGTGCGCCAGCGCCGAACGCGTGACGCGGTTGAGGATCAGATAACGGTAGCTGCGTGCGAGCGCATTGAAGCGGGCGTGGAAGTCGTCGGCTACCGGCTGCGCCCAGTGCAGGCTGATATCGCGCGGCAGGTAGCTGTTGGCGCCGAGCAGCCAGGCGCGCGGGCTGCGTTGCGCGCCGGTGTCGAAATGCGCCACCTGCGCTCGCGCGTGCACGCCGGCGTCGGTGCGCCCGGCGCAGATCACGCCGATGGGTTCGTCGGCCACTCGGCTCAGCGCCCGTTCGAGCGCCGCCTGCACGCTGGCCGCGTCAGGCTGCTGTTGCCAGCCGCAGTACGCGCTGCCGTCATATTCGATGCCGACTGCCAGGCGGCGGCGCATGGGTCGCGCTGCCGCTTCCGAAGCCTAGCCCGGCAGCGTATCCATCAGCCGGCGCGCTTCCTGCTTTTGCGACACCGAACCCTCGCTGAGCACCTCCGCCAGGATGCTGCGCGCGCCCTCCGGATCGCCCATATCCATGTAGGCGCGCGCCAGGTCGAGCTTGGTGCCGACCTCGCTCATGGTCGCTGGCTCGAGCTCGGGCAGCGCCATCTCCCCGGCGGCGATCTTCTGCGTCGAAATGAAGGTGCCTTCGCTGACCGACGGCGTACCGACATCCAGATCGATGCCGTTGACGCTCGATTCCTCGCCGAAACTGCCCAGATCCAGGTCGAGCTCGCCGGGGTCGAGAGCGGCCAGCTGGGCGGTGGTCGAACCGGTGTCCACGTCGATCGGGGGCTGCGGGGAGATCTGCGTCACCAATTGGGTAGGCGCATTGGCCGCCGAGGAGTCCAGCTCGATGTCGCTGAGCTCCGGCATGCCGGCCGCGAAATCGGTATCGGTGAACAGCCAGGTGCCGCTGTCGCTCGGACCATCGCCGGCCGGTGCCTGTTGCGTGGCATCGCTGGCGGCGCTTTCCGCCCGGGCACGCGCCAGCAACTCGCGTGTGTCCTCGTTCAGATTCGACAGGATGGTCGGCGCATCGACGGTGCTGAGGTTGCCGGTTTCGTCGGGCACCCCTTCCAGCGCGCCCAGGTCGAGCCCCAGGTCATCGAGCGCCAGCTCCGCGGTCTGGTCCGGCTTCGGCACGTCGTTGCGTGCGGCCGCATCGATCTTTTCGCGAATGGTGGCATTCTCGCCGCCGCGCAGCTGCGCCTGCTCGACGGTCGGCGCCTCGGATTCTGCCCCGGACGCAGCGCCTACCCGCATGGTCGCGGTGTATTCCTTGCCCACGCCGGCTCCCGGCACGACAGGCAGTTCACGGGTCGGCGCATTGGGCATTTCGCGCGTCGAGCCGGTGGCGTCATTGCCGCGCTCCGGATCGTCGAGCACGAAGTCGACGCCGTCCGCGCCGACCTTGTTGACCTCGCCGGTGGTATCGCCGTCGCCCAGCGCCGCCCCGAGGTCCAGATCCAGGCCGGCGCCGGTTTCCGCGCTGCCGCCGACCGAGGGCTCTCCAAGCAGGTCGAAATCGACGCGGTTCTGGCCGCCCTCGAGATTCAGATCCACGCCGCCGCTGGCCGCCCCGGTCAGTGCACCGGCATTGGCGAACAACGGATCCTCCGGCGCGATCTGCCGGCCCATGATCACCATCTTCTCCCACTCGCCCGCCAGCGCCTGCGGACGGCTGCCAGCCAGTTCGCGCGCGGTCTGCAGGAAGCGGTCCTTGTTGCCCCAGACGAAGAACACCTCGAGCAGCTTCAGTTTCAGCTCGCGCCGGCCCGGCTCGCGCGAGATCGCTATCTGCACCAGGTCGGCGGCCTGATCGTACAGGCCGTAGGCCATGTGGAAGTCCGCCTCCGCGAGCGGATCGCCCTGATCCAGGGCTACCGGCCGTTCGCCGGTCACCGTGTCATCGATGGCCACGTGCTGGCCGGTGGCCGAACTCAGGCTCGAATCGGCAGGCTTGGCAAAGCTCGGCAGCTCATGCGGGCCGGTTTCCTCGACCTTGTACGACATCTCTGCGCGCGACGCGGGCAGCGTGCGCACCGGCACGGTATCCGAGGCGCGCACGGCGTCGGTGGCGGAAGTTTCGAACGAGGGTTGCAATCGTCCGAGCGAACGATCGAATTCGTCTTCCTGGCGGGCGCGTACGAAGCGCAGCACCACCAGGATGATCAGCACGGCCATCAGGCCCGCGGGCACGTACCAATACTGCTCGATCAGAGCGAGCAACGAATTACCCGATTCGCCGCTGACCACGGCCGGTGCATTCTTCGGCTTGGCCTCCGGCACTGCGGTCGGCAGCGTGATGTTCTCGCTGGGCGCGGCCGCGGGCGGCGCGCTGCTCACCGGCGGCGTGAGCGCCGGGGCGGTCACGGCGGCGCTTGGCGGCGCGGGCGGTGGCGCCGGCGGCGCTGCAGCCGGGGCCGGGGCGGGAGCAGTGGGAGCGGGCGCTGAGGGGGCGGGTGCGTTTTTGCTGGCGTTCTGCGCGGCCCGCGCCTGCAGCGCGGCCAGATCGGCGTTACGCAGCTGCAGCAGACGCTGCGATTCGGCCAGCTGGCTCTCGAGCTGCTGCACGCGTTGATTCAGCGCCGCGGTATTGGCCGCAGCGGCAGCAGCGGCAGCAGTGGCAGCGCTGGAGGCACTGGTCGAAGGCGTGGAAGCGGGCGCGGCGCCCGCGCCGGGTGCGGCAGCGCCGCTGGCCGGTATCTTCGCCGACTCCTGCGGCGGCACCAGGTGCAGCTGGCCGCCGGACGTGCCGCCGCCGTGAGCGCTTGTCCACGCGGTGTATTGGCGCCGGACCTCGCTGGAGGCTTCCCCCGGACTGATGGCATCGAGTGCGGAGTCGCCAGGCAGATCCAACTGCCTGCCCGACAGCAGCAGGTTCATGTTGCCCTGGAAGGCGTTTGGATTGGCGCGATAGATCGCAACCAGCCCGCGATCGCGCATATGGCGATCGCCGCCCGGATAGGCCTGCGATGCCACCCCCGATAGCGTATCGCCCCGCCGTACCGTATAGCGGCTGCCGGCGATACGCGCGCTGCCGGCCGCGCTGCCCGAGGCGGCCGATGCGCTTTGGCTAGTGGAGAGTGGCGCGCCCGCGCTCGGATTGTCGGACGTGGCCGATGCGGCGGCGCTGGCCGCAGGCGCCGCGGTGCGGCGCTCTACGCTTCCGCTGCGCGCGCTGCTGCCGGCGCTGGGGGCGGCGACAGCGGCGCGGCTCGGACCGGCGGCGCCAAACACCGGCGGGTCCAGCAGCACCGTGTATTCGCGCACCACGTGCCCGCGCGCCCAGTCCACCGTCACCAGCAGCGTCGCAAAGGGTTCGTTCGCGGCATTGGCCGAGCGCACATGCAGCACGTTGCGGCCATCGGCCGACTTCTCGGGCACGAAGCTCAACGTACCCAGAAAGCTCGGGTAATCCAGCCCGCTGCGCGTGAAGGTGTCGCGATCGGCGACGCTCGCCTTCAGATCGGCGAGGTCCTCGGCACTGGCCCCGACCAGGTCGATTTCGGCATCCAGCGGCGCATTCAGGGAGGATTTGAGATGGATGTCTCCGAGCCCTAAAGCAAGCGAGGCGACCGGACACAGCAATGCCAGCAGCAAGGCCGGGCAAAAATTACGCTTGAACATCTTGTCTCCCAGCGAACCTGGTTGCTGAGTAATCCTTATAAAACATATAGTTAATGCAAAGCCTAGGCCCGCACCTATTTGGGTTGCAATATAGCTTATAAATACTCGCCAACCAAAATCTCAGCGATCTGCACGCTATTGGTCGCAGCACCCTTACGGATGTTGTCCGCGACAATCCACAGGTCAAGTCCCCGCTCATGCGACATATCTTCCCGAATACGGCCAACATAAACCGTGTCGTGGTTCGCTGCTTCGGTAACCGCGGTCGGGTAGCCGCCGGGCTGGTGCTCATCGATGACGGCCACGCCGGGCGCCTTCTCGAGCAGTGAGCGCGCCTGCGCGGCCGTGATCTTGCGCCGCGTCTCGATATGAACCGCCTCGGAATGGCCATAGAACACCGGCACCCGCACCGCCGTGGCATTTAGCCGGATCGAGGGGTCTTCCATGATCTTCTGGGTTTCCCAGAACATCTTCATCTCCTCCTTCGTGTAGCCGTTGCCCTCGAAGCGGTCGATCTGCGGCACGCAATTGAATGCGATCTGCCGGGCGATCAGTCGCGGCGCATCGATCGGCCGGCCGCTGAGCAGCGCCGCGCTCTGCGTCGCCAGTTCCTCGACTGCCTGCCGGCCGGCACCCGATACCGATTGATAGGTGGCGACATTGATGCGCTCGATCCCGACCGCATCGTAGATCGGTTTCAGCGCGACCAGCATCTGGATTGTAGAGCAGTTCGGATTGGCGATGATGCCACGGGTGCGATACTGACTGATCGCGTGCGCATTGACCTCCGGCACCACCAGCGGAATGTCGTCCTGGTAGCGAAACTGCGAGGTGTTGTCGATCACCGTGCAGCCGGCGGCCGCGGCCTTGGGCGCATAGTCGGCCGAGATCGCGCTGCCTGCCGAAAACAGCCCGATATCCGCGCGCGCGAAATCGAAGCTGGCCAGTTCCTCGACCGGCAGCTGCTTGCCGGCAAAGCGCACACTCTTGCCGAGCGATCGATTGCTCGCCAGCGCATACAGCTCGGACACCGGAAATTTGCGCTCCTCGAGCACGCTGATCATGGTCTCGCCGACCAGGCCGGTCGCGCCGACCACCGCCACCCTGAAACCTTTGCTCATCGCTTGACTAGGCTCCTGCGCGGGTGATATCCGGCGTCGCCGACACGACGTCGGCATTCTGCGCCCGATGACGCAGGTAGTGATCCATCAGCACGATCGCCAGCATCGCCTCGGCGATCGGCGTTGCGCGCAGCCCGACACACGGATCGTGGCGTCCGGTGGTCACGACCTCGACCGGATTACCCGCGACATCGATGGTGCGGGCCGGCACCTGGATGCTCGAGGTCGGCTTCAGGCTCAGGTGCACCACGATCGGCTGCCCGGAGGATATGCCGCCCAGCGTGCCGCCGGCATGATTGGATACAAACCCGGTTGGCGTAAGCTCGTCCCGATGCTCACTGCCGCGCTGGCTTGCCACCGCGACGCCATCGCCGATCTCCACCGCCTTGACCGCGTTGATACCCATCATGGCGGCCGCAATATCGGCATCGAGCTTGTCGAATACCGGCTCGCCCAGGCCCGGCGGCACCCCTTCCGCGCACACCGTCACGCGCGCCCCGATCGACTCGCCGGCGGCCCGTATGTCCCAGATCAGCTGCTCGAGCTCGGGTAATCGCTGCGGGTCAGGACAGAAGAACGGGTTGTCATAGGCCGCACTGGGCTCGCGCGGCGCCAGTGTCAGCGCGCCGATCTGGCTCAGGTAGCCATAGATGCGTACCGCCAGGCGTTCGGCCAGGTATTTGCGCGCGATCGCGCCGGCCGCCACCCGCATCACGGTTTCGCGCGCCGAGGAACGGCCGCCGCCGCGATGATCGCGCCGTCCATACTTATGCTGGTAGGTATAGTCGGCGTGTCCGGGGCGAAACCGATCTCGCAGGCGGTCATAGTCACGCGAGCGGGCGTCGCTGTTTTCCACCAGCAGTCCGATCGGCGCGCCGGTGGTGCGCCCTTCGAACACGCCGGAGAGTATCCGCACCTCATCGGCTTCGCGCCGCTGGCTCACGAACTGCGAGGTGCCGGTGCGACGCCGGTCGACGTCACGCTGCAGATCGGCCGCTTCCAGCGCCAGTCCCGGAGGACAGCCGTCGACGATGCAGCCCAGTGCCGGCCCGTGGCTCTCGCCGAAGGTGGTCACCGAGAACAATCGGCCTATGGTGTTGCCCGACATTCGCTAGTTCGTCATTTCCGCTGCAGTAGCTGCTCGCGCTCGATCACAAATACACCGCCGCCTCCGCGCTCAAATGCCAGCCAGGTAAAGGGCAGCCGGGGATAGGCGCGTTGCAGCGCTCGCTCCGAGTTGCCGACCTCGACGATCAGGATTCCGCCGGGATTCAGATGCGCTGCCGCGTCGCGCAAAATAATTCTCGCCGAGTCCAGGCCGTCCTCGCCTGCCGCCAGTGCGAGCCGCGGCTCGTGCCGGTATTCCGCCGGCAGGCCCCTCAGCTGACGCCGTGCCACATAGGGCGGATTGCTGACGATGATATCGTAGCTGGCGGCGCTCAGTCCGGCGAAATGATCCGATTTCACGGCACGCACACGTGCCGAGAGTCGGTGGCGGCGGATGTTGATGTGCGCCACGGCGAGCGCGTCGTCCGACAAGTCGGCCGCATCCACCCGGGCGCGCGGGAACGCCCGCGCGCAGGCTACCGCGATGCAGCCCGAGCCGGTGCCAAGATCCAGGATACGGCGCACGCGCGCACGCTCTATCCACGGTTCAAAGCGCCGCTCGATCAGTTCCGCGATCGGGGAGCGCGGGATCAGCACGCGCTGATCGACGTACAGCGGCAGGCCCGCAAACCAGCAGCGCCGCGTCAGGTACGCCACCGGCATGCGCTCGCGAATGCGTTGCTGCAGCAGCCGCTCGAGAGCGGCCCGCGCCGTGGCCGATACGCGGCGTCGATACGCCGCGGCCGGCGCCGGCCACGGCAGGCGCATCACGTGCCACAACAGTGCCGCCGCATCGTCGCGTGCACGCTCGGTCCCGTGACCATAATGCAGCCGCGCACGCGACAGGCGTCGCGTGCTGCGCACAAGCAGCTGCTCGACCGTCGGGTTGGCCTGGCCGCTGTGTGATAATTGCCGCATGACTGCTCGCACCATTGTGCTGTTGGCATCGATCGGCAGCGCCGCGCTGCTGCTCGGCGTGCTGCTGGCACGCCTGCTGGGCGCCACCAGCGTGCCGCTCGAGACCGGCACCTGGCTGCCGCAGCCGCGCGCGCTGCCGGAATTTCACCTCAAGGATCTGACCGGCGCTGATTTCGACCTCAACAGCCTGCGTGGCCACCCAACGCTGTTGTTCTTCGGTTTTACCAATTGTCCCGATGCCTGCCCGACCACCCTCGCCACGCTCACGCAGGTGCAGCGCGCCGCCCCGCTACCGGGCTCGCAGGTGGTATTCATCACCATCGATCCGGAGCGCGACAGCGCCGCGAGCCTGCAAGTCTACCTCGGCGCCTTCAGCGGCAGCTTCATCGGCGCCCGCGGCGATGCGGCGGCGCTGGCGCCACTGCTCAGGACGCTCGGCGCGATCGCCGTGCGTGAGCACCTGCCCGACGGCAGCTATACGATGGACCATTCGGCGACGCTGTATCTGCTCGATGCCCGGGGCCGGCTGGTTGCGGTATTTTCCCCGCCGTTCTCGGCTCCGAAGCTTGCCGCCGATCTGCACCGGGTCGCCGCGGCCGCGCACCTGTAGCCAAGCCGATGAGCGCGCTGTTCGTCAGGCTGCAGTACCTGCTGCCGCATCACCTGCTGTGCCGCAGCGTCTACGCGCTGAGCCGCTCGCACTGGCGCTGGCTGAAGAATTCCCTGATCGGCGCCTTCATGCGCGCTTACCGGCCACGCATGGTGGACGCACTTGAACCCGAGCCGCTGCGCTATCCCAGTTTCAATGCCTTCTTTACCCGGGCCCTGGCCGCCGGGGCGCGCCCGATCGATCCGGATCCGCAGCGCATCATCTCGCCCTGCGACGGCACGCTCAGCATCGCGAGCGCTCTGCAGGGTAATGCACTGCTGCAGGCCAAGGGGCATTGGTTCACGCTCGAGGCGCTGCTCGCCGATACGGCGCACTGGGCTCCGGCGCTGCGCGGCGGACTGTACGCGACACTGTATCTGGCACCGTTCAACTACCATCGCGTACACATGCCGCTGGCCGGGCGGTTGCTGGCCGCCTGGCACGTGCCCGGGCGGCTGTTTTCGGTCAACAGCGCCAGCGTCGCACGCGTGCCGGGCCTGTTCGCGCGCAACGAGCGCGTGATCTGCGTTTTCGACGGCGAGCACGGCCGCTTCGCGGTGGTGCTGGTCGGTGCCCTGTTCGTCGGCAGCATCAGTACTGTGTGGCACGGCCAGATCACGCCCTGGCGCGGCGCGGGCGCACGCACGCACGGCATCCATCGTCTCGAGCCAAGCCGTGAAGCCGGCCTGTGGCAGCCGCGCGGTGCGCAGCTCGGCCTCTTCAACATGGGCTCGACAGTGCTGCTGCTGCTGCCGCCCGGCGTGGCGCGCTGGGATCCAGCATTGCAACCTGGAGCCGCCGTCGCGGTCGGCCAGGGTCTGGGCTCGCTGTTGCAGCCGGTTAGCTCATGAACTGGCGCCCGAGCGCCTCGCTGCCGACCCTGCGTCTGCGCGCCGAGCTGCTGGCATGCGCCCGCGGCTTCTTCGCCGCGCGCGGCGTGCTCGAAGTGGACACCCCGGCGCTGGTTCGCCATGCAGTCACCGACCGCCATATCCACTCGGCGCAGGTCCAGCTACCCGGCCACGGCGCGCCGCTGTTCCTGCACACCTCGCCCGAATATGCGATGAAGCGCCTGCTGGCGGCCGGCAGCGGTGATATTTATCAGATCGGCCACGTGTTCCGCGGCGATGAATCCAGCCGGCTGCATAACGCCGAGTTCATGCTGATCGAGTGGTATCGCTGCGGCCATTCGATGCAGCAGCTGATGCAGGAAGTGGCGCTGCTGGCCGCGGCGCTGCTGGGCCTGCCGCTCGCGGCACCGTTTGAGACCCTGAGCTACCAGCAGGCCTTTGAGCGCGAGCTGGCGTGTGCGCCGCTGACGGCCACCGACGCTGCGCTGCGCGCGCTGGCTGCGCGCGAGCGGCTGGACCCGAAGCTGGCCGCGCACTGCGACCGCGACCAGCTGCTCGACTGGCTGATGGCCAGCGCCGTCGGGCCGCGCCTCGGTGCCGAGCGGCTGTGCTTCGTGCACCGCTATCCGGCCAGCCAGGCGGGGCTGGCGCGCCTGGACCCGGATGATCGGCGGGTCGCGCTGCGCTTCGAGCTCTACTACCGCGGTGTCGAGCTTGCCAACGGCTTCGAGGAGCTCGCCGATGCCGCCGAGCAGCGTGCACGATTCGAAGCCGATCGCGAGCAGCGCCGCCGCAGCGGCCTGCCGGCCCCCGACATCGACCAGGCGCTGCTGGACGCGCTGGCCGCGGGGCTGCCGCCGGTATCCGGAGTTGCGATGGGCTTCGATCGGCTGCTGATGCTGCGCACCGGCGCAAGCGACATCAGCGCGGTGCTGGCCTTCCCGCTCGAGCGCGCCTGAGGCGCGCGCCTACTGCTTGGCGCGGGAGATATACGACCCGGTGCGGGTGTCGACCTTGAGCACTTCGCCCTCGTTAATGAACAACGGCACGCGCACCACGGCTCCGGTCTCCAGCTTGGCTGACTTCTGCCCGCCGGTCGCGGTATCGCCGCGCAGGCCGGGATCGGTCTCGATCACCTTGAGCTCGATGTGCGGCGGCGGCGTGACTACGATCGGCACGTTGTTCCACAGCGTCACGATGCAGACCGTGCCATCCTTGAGCCACTGCGCACTGTCGCCGACCACCGCCTTGGTGGCAACATGCTGCTCGAAATTCTCCGGCATCATGAAATGAAAGAAATCCCCATCGCTGTACAGGTATTGCATGTCGACATCGACCACGTCGGCCGCTTCCACGCTCTCACCGGATTTGAAGGTGCGCTCGATCGTGCGGCCGGTCTTCAGATTGCGGATCCGCACGCGATTGAAGGCCTGGCCCTTGCCGGGCTTGACCATTTCGTTCTCGACGATCGAGAACGGATCGCCATCGATGATGATGCGCAGACCCGATTTGAACTCGTTGGTCGTGTAGCTGGCCATTTCATTTCCGCCGGTTGCGGCCGCACAATGACGACCGTCAAAAAAGGGCGCGTATGATAACGGCATCAACCTTGAGCCGCCAGCCACAACCGGCCGCCGGCGCCGCGACCTGGCAGCGCGAACTGGCGCAGGCGATCACCGACCCGCTCGAACTGTGCCGGCTGCTGGAGCTGGATCCGCAGCTCGCGCTGGGCGCCCATGCCGCCGGCGCGCAGTTCCGGCTGCGCGTGCCGCGCGGTTTCGTGCGCCGCATGCGCCGTGGCGACCCGGCCGACCCGCTGCTGCTGCAGGTGCTGCCCGGGCTGGCGGAGCTGATCGAGCGGCCCGGATTCGGTTCCGATCCGCTCGACGAACGGGCCGCGATGCGTGCTCCGGGTCTGCTGCACAAATATCACGCTCGCGCGCTGCTGATCACCACCGCGGCCTGCGCGGTGCACTGCCGCTACTGCTTTCGCCGCGAATTCCCGTATGACAGCGTGCACGATGACGGCCCGCGCTGGCGCCAGGCGCTGGCGCTCATCGCCGCCGACCGCTCGATCGAGGAACTGATCCTCTCCGGCGGCGATCCGCTGTCGCTGACCACGCCGCGGCTGGCGCAGCTCACCGCTAGCCTGCGCGCGATCCCGCATATTCGCCGGCTGCGGCTGCATACGCGCACCCCGGTGGTGCTGCCGGAACGGGTCGATGACGAACTGCTCGCCTGGATCGGCGCGCTGCCCTGGCCCTGCGTAATCGTTCTGCACAGCAATCATGCTAATGAAATCGACGCCACGGTTCGCGGCGCTGCCGGCCGGCTGCGCGCCGCCGGCGCCACGCTGCTCAACCAGTCGGTGCTGCTCGCCGGGATCAACGATTCGGTCGCAGCCCTGCACGGGTTGTCACAGGCGCTGTGGTCGGCCGGCGTGCTGCCGTACTACCTGCACCTGCTCGATCGCGTGCGCGGCACCGCGCATTTCGAGGTCGATGAGCGGCGCGCACAGGCGCTGATGGCGCAATTGGCCGCGCGTCTGCCGGGCTATCTGCTGCCCCGGTTGGCCCGCGAACTGCCGGGAGCCGCCGCCAAGATGGTGCTGGGGCACGCCGCGCCTGCTGCCGCATGGGATGCGCTTCACAGCGACGCCACACCCGGGTGTTAGACTCGCGCGCTGCCGGAGAATGACTCTTGAGCGATCCCACCGCGGTTCCGCTGATCGTCCACAGTGCCACGCGCGATGCCGTCGAGGCGCTCAACAGCCTGTTGCGCCGAACCGGGGTCGCGGCGCATTGCACCTGGATTCCGGCGGCACAGGACATTCCCGATGCGCTGGCGCAGATCAATCCCGAGCTGCTGGTGTGCTGCCTGGGTCCGGGCCAGGAGCTGAGCGCGCTGGCGGCGATGCGCGATGAGGTATCGAGCACGGTGCCGCTGATCGCGGTGCGCGAGCAGGTGGATGAAAAGATGATCGCCGACGACATGGCGCAGGGTGCGCGCGATACCGTATCGCTGCAGCAGCCCGGCCGACTGCAGGCGGTGATCACGCGCGAGCTGCGCGCCTTTCGGCTCGAGCGCACGCTCAACTCGACCTTGCGTGCGTCGCAGGACTATCGCAGCCAGCTGGAAACGGTGCTGCAGCGATCCAACGATGCGATCGCCCACATCCAGGAGGGGATCCTGGTGGATGCCAATGCCGCCTGGCTCGAGCTGTTCGGCTTCGTCGAGGCCACCGGACTGGTAGGCCAGCCGGTGATGGACCTGTTCGAGGAGGCCACGCAGGCGCCGCTGAAGGCCGCGCTCGCGGCCTGCCTGCAGGGGCGCTGGAGCAATCACACCCTCAAGGCCGGGGCGATCCTCGGCGACGGCTCGGTGGTGCCGCTGGAGCTGGCACTGGCGCCGGGAGAATTCGATGGCGAGCCCGGTGTGCGGCTGATCGTCGCCGCACACCGGCGCGATGACCGGCAGTTGGCGCGCGAGCTTGAAACCGCGGTGCGCAGCGATCCGGGTACCGGACTGCTGACGCGGCGCAATCTGTTGTCGGCGCTGCAGGAGCGGCTGGAGCAACCGATTGCCGGCGGCGTGCGCTACCTCGCCTGCGTGCGGCCGGATAAGTTCGGCGCCCTCGAGCGCGACCTCGGCATTCTCGGCAGCGAGCAGCTGTTGATCGCCATCGCCAACATCGTGCGCGCGTTGCTCGGACCGCATGACATCGCCGGTCACTTCGGCGGCACCAGCCTGATGCTGCTGCTCGAGCGCGGCAACCAGCGCGACGTCGAGGCCTGGTGCGAAAACCTGATCGACCGCGTGGGCAAACATCCGTTCCAGGGCGGCACTCACACTCTGCACCTGACCTGCACTGTGGGCCTGGGGCTGGTCGCGAGCGCCAAGCCGGACGTGAACCTGACGGCGATGGACGCCCTCGATGCGACGCGCCGCGGGCGCGAGCGCGGCGGCAACCAGATGGTCACCGTGGACCGTGCCGACAACGACACCCGGGTGCAGGCCTACGACCAGGTGTGGGTCAAGCACATCAAAGCCGCGCTGATGGAGAACCGCTTCCGCCTGGTGCAGCAGCCGATCGCATCGCTGTCCGGCGGGGATCAGAAGATCTTCGACGTCGCGATCCGCATGCTCGATGCCCAGGGCAAGGAAGTGCTGCCCTCGGAATTCCTGCCGGCCGCCGCGCGCAACGAGCTAATGAAAAACATCGACCGCTGGGTAATCGGCGCCTCGCTGTCGTTCGCAGCCAAGAGCAAGCCGGACCTGCTGTTCGTGCGGCTGTCGCGCGACAGCGCGCTGGACGCGACGCTGCCGCAATGGCTGGAGACGCAGCTCAAGTCGACGCTGGCCGAGCCGGGTCGCCTGTGCCTGCAGATCACCGAGGAAGTGGCCACCCGGCACCTGCAACAGACCACGCAGCTGGCCAACGCGCTGCGTTCGCGCGGGCTGAAGTTTGCGCTCGAGCACTACGGCGGCATCGTCCAGGCGCAGAGCCTGATCGGTATCGTACCGATGGATTTCGTCAAGATCGACGGCTCGCTGATGCAGGGCCTGGGCGGTAGCCCGGATCTGCAGCGGCGTGTACGCGTCATCGCCGATGCGGCGGCCAAGCACAACATCCAGACGGTGGCCGAGCGCATCGAGGATGCCAATACCATGGCGGTGGTGTGGCAGCTCGGCGTGCAGTACATCCAGGGCTATTTCGTGCACGCGCCCGAAGAGGTGGTGCTGAAATCGTGACCGCGGGGCGATCTGGCGTGCTGTCCGCATGCGCGGCTTGCCTGATTGCCGGTTGCGGCAGCATCGACGCCCCGACCGCAATGTCCGTCCCAGCGCCGGGCTCAGCGGCGGCGAGCGCGCCGACGCAATCCGTCACGCTCGGCAGCGCGCTCGCCGGGGAACAGGCGGTCGCACGCGGGCTGGACGACATGCCGCGATCGCTCGACCCGCTGCTGGTGAACGATGTGCCCGGCCAGCGCATCGCCGACGACCTGTTCGAAGGTCTTACCAGCGCCGACATCAGCGGCAAGGCCGCTCCCGGCGTCGCCTCCTCGTGGGAGAGCAGCGCCGACGGCAAGACCTGGCTATTTCACCTGCGGCCCGATGCCCGCTGGTCCAACGGCGCGCCGGTGACCGCCGCGGATTTTGTCTACGCCTGGCGCCGCGAAGTCGATCCGAGGACCGGCGCCCAGTATGCGGAAGGGCTGGCGCCGATCGAAAACGCGCTCGCTATCGCGACCGGGAACAAGCCGCCCGAGTCCCTTGGCGTTGCGGCTATCGACCAGCGAACGCTGCGCGTGCGCCTGAACGGCCCGACTCCTTACCTGCTCGACCTGCTCGCGCTGCAGTATCTGTATCCGGTCTACGAACCGGCGATCACACGCTACGCCGATGCCTGGGTGCGGCCCGAACACCTGGTCTGCAATGGCGCCTTCGTGCTGCGAGAGAACGTGATCGGCAGCCGCATCACGCTGCAGAAGAACGATAAATACTGGGATGCCGCGCACGTACGGCTGCAGCGCGTGACCTACTACGTGCTGCCCAGTCGCGCCGATCAGGCGGCGCGATTCCTTGCCAACGACCTGGACTGGACCGACTCATTCGCAGCCAATCAGCGCACCTGGCTCAAATCGATCGTCGGCGAGCAGGCGGTCAATTCGCCCTACTTCGGCGCCTACTTCCTCGGCATGAATGTCCAGCTGCCGCCGTTCAAGGACAATCTGCCGCTGCGCCAGGCGCTGGTGCTGGCGCTCGATCGCGAACCGCTGGTGCACTACATGAGGCAGGGCATGTACCAGCCCGCCTATACCTGGATGCCGCCGCTACCCGGCTATGAGCTGCCGGTGCCGGACTGGCAGGGGCTCGGCGACGATGCGCGCCACGCGCTGGCGCGCCGCCTGTACGCCCAGGCCGGCTATTCCGAGCAGCATCCGCTGCGCATTACGCTCTATATACCGTCGCAGGATGGGGACTCGCGCCATTTCTTCGAAGCCATCACCGCCAGCTGGTTCAGCATCCTGGGCGCCGAGGTGCGGCTGTACGAAGAGGAGTTCAAGGTGCTGGCCCAGGAGCGCAATCTGCACAAGCTGCCGCTGTTCTACGACGCCTGGATTGGCGATTATCCGGATCCGTACACGTTCATGCAGATCCGCTATTCCGGCAACGGCAACAACAACGCCGTCTATTCGAACCCCGCATTCGATCAGCTGATCGATGCCGCCGGGCAGGAGCCCGACAACGTCAACCGCTACCGGCTGTTCCAGCAGGCCGAGCGGCTGCTGAACGACGACGCGCCCTATATTCCGCTCTACTACTACGCCACGCGCCACCTGGTGAAGCCGTACCTGCGCGGCTGGCAATCGAACGTCATGGACCGTAACCTGTCGCGCTACATGTATCTGCTCGAGCATCAGCGGCGATAGCATGCTGCGCTACACGGTTCGCAGGCTGCTCGGGGCTTTGCCGACACTGCTGGTGATCGTGACGCTGGCGTTCCTGCTGCTGCACGCGGCGCCCGGCGGCCCGTTCGATTCCGAAAAACGGATGATGCCCGAGATCCAGAGGAGCATCGAGGCCAGGTACCATCTCGATGAGCCGCTGTGGCGCCAGTACCTGCGCTATCTGGGCGACCTCGCCCACGGCGATCTCGGGCCTTCCTTCCAGTATCGCAGCACGTCGGTCAACGAGATCATCGCCCAGGGCCTGCCGGTGGACGCGACCATTGGCCTCACGGCGATCACCCTGGCACTGTCGATCGGCGGCACGGTCGGGATCAACGCGGCGCTGCGCCGCGGTACGCGCTGGGATTACGGCTCGATGGCAGTCGCGATGGCCGGCATCTCGGTCCCGGTGTTCGTCGTGGCGCCGCTGCTGATCCTGGTATTCGCGATCAAGCTGCACTGGCTGCCCGCGGGCGACTGGGTCCATGGCTCGCCCTCGCACCTGCTGCTGCCCGCCGTGGCGCTGGCGCTGCCCTATACCGCCTACATCGCGCGCCTGATGCGCGCCGGCACCATCGATGTGCTGAACAGCCCGTTCATCCGCACCGCCCGGGCCAAGGGGCTGCCGCTGCGGCTGATTGTCTGGCGTCACGCATTGCCGCCGACGCTGACGCCGCTGGTGTCGTTCCTGGGACCGGCCATCGCCGGCCTCCTGACCGGGTCGATCGTGGTCGAGACCGTATTCGGCCTGCCCGGGATCGGCCGCTATTTCATCACCGCCGCGCTCAATCGCGACTACACGCTGGTGATCGGCATCACCGTGCTGTATGGCGCGCTGATCATCCTGTTCAACCTGCTGGCCGATCTGTGCTACGCCTGGATCGACCCGCGAGTGCGGCTGCGATGAGCGCAGCTGCCGGTCTCTGGCGCCAGGCGCTGCAGCGGCTGCGCCGCCAGCGCATGAGCGTGGCGGCCGCGCTGCTGCTCGCGACCATCATGCTCGCCTGCCTGCTGCTGCCGCTGCTGTCGCCGTACGATTACTTCACGCCGCACTTCGAGCTGCTGTCACGCGGCCCGATGCTCGCCGGCGGACACATACTCGGCACCGATCCGCTGGGCCGCGACCTGCTGCTGCGCGTCATGTGGGGTTGCCGCATCTCGCTGGCGGTCGGCGTCGCGGCCAGCCTGGTGAGCGTGCTGATCGGCGTCTCCTGGGGAGCGACCGCCGGCTATGTCGGCGGTGCGACCGACGCGTTGATGATGCGCGCGGTCGACATCCTGTATTCGGTGCCGTTCGTGCCGTTCGTGATCGTGCTCACGGTGCTGTTCGGCCGCGAGCTGTGGCTGATCTTCCTGGCTATCGGCGCGGTGTCGTGGCTGGATATCGCGCGCATCGTGCGCGGCGAGACCTTGTCGCTCAAGCAACGCGAATTCATCGAAGCGGCGCGCGTCTCCGGTGTGCGCGGCGCGGCGATGATCGCGCGCCACATCGTGCCGAACCTGATCGGCATCGTGATCATCTACGCGACGCTTGCCATCCCCACGGTGATCCTGTTCGAGGCGTTTCTGAGCTTTCTCGGTCTTGGCGTCCAGTCGCCGCTGGCCTCGCTAGGCTCGCTGGTCGCCGACGGCACCTCCGAGATGCAGTCGCACCCGCACCTGCTGATCGTTCCGGCGCTGTTCCTGGCCGCGATCATCTACTGCTTCAACTACCTGGGTGACGGGCTGCGCGATGCGCTCGACCCGAGGGACCGCTGACATGAGTGCCGGGCCTGCCGGGCCTGACGCCCTCGACGCACCGCCACTGCGGATCCGGCGCCTGTCGGTCAGCTACGCGACCGATCACGGTCGTATCGAGGCGGTACGCGATATCGATATCGACGTCGCCGCCGGCGAATTCCTCGGCATCGTCGGCGAGTCGGGTTCCGGCAAGACGCAACTGCTGCTGTCGGTACTGGGATTGTCGGCGCCGCGCGCCGAACTTGGCGGCAGCATCCGCTACCGGCAGCAGGAGCTGCTGCGCCTCGACAGCGCCGCATTGAACCAGGTGCGCGGCAATCGCATCAGCATGGTGTTTCAGGATCCGATGACGGCACTGAACCCGTATCTGCGGGTCGGCATTCAGATCACCGAGGTGCTGCGCGTGCATCGCGGCGCCAGCGCGCGCGCGGCCGAGCAGCGTGCCATCGACATGCTGCAGTCGGTGCACATCCCCGACGCGCAGCGGCGCATGCGCCAGTATCCGCACGAGCTCTCCGGCGGCATGCGCCAGCGCGTGATGATCGCCATGGCGCTGATCGCGGAACCGGAGATCCTGCTGGCGGACGAACCCAGCACCGCGCTTGATGTCACCGTGCAGGCGCAGATCCTGAGCCTGTTTCAGGAACTGCGCGCACGCACCGGCACCGCGATCGTGCTGGTGACGCATGACCTCGGCGTGATCGCGGAAGTGGCCGACCGGGTGGCGGTGATGTATGCCGGCCGCATCATGGAACAGGCGCCGGTGCACGAGCTGTTCGCGCGGCCGCGCCATCCGTACACCGAGGCACTGCAGCAATCGATTCCGCGCATCGATGCGGCCCGCCCCGCGCGCCTGCCGAGCATCGCCGGGACGCCCCCGGATCCGGCGTCGTTGCCACCCGGCTGCGCCTTCGCGCCGCGCTGCATTTACCGCATGCCGGTGTGCGATGCGGTGGCACCGCCGCTGCTCGAGGACAGCCCCGGCCACTGGAAGGCCTGCCATCACGACGGCGCGCTCGGCAAACTGCGCGGCCAGGCGGCGTGAACGCCGCCGCCGCACCTGACCCTTCAGCGCTGCTCGTGGTGCGCGAGCTCACGGTCACCTACCGGGTCAGCATCCGCGGCGGCCACGCGCTACTGCGCGCGGTCAATGACGTCAGTTTCGAACTGGCGCGTGGCGAGACTCTCGGACTGGTAGGTGAATCAGGCAGCGGCAAGTCGACCATCGCGCGCGCCCTGCTGCGACTGGTGCCTGCCGAGTCGGGCGTCGCGCTGTTTCATGGGACCGACCTGCTGGCACTTTCGGGTGCATCGCTGCAGGCGATGCGGCGGCATCTGCAGCTGATCTTCCAGGATCCGCTGGCCTCGCTCGATCCGCGCATGCGCATCGCCGATATCCTGGCCGAGCCGCTGCGTGTGTTCGAGCCGCAACTGACGGGGCGGCAACGCCAGCAGCGGGTGCTGGCAATCGCGCGGGCGGTGGGACTTGCTGCGGCACACCTGCATCGCTATCCGCACGAGTTCTCCGGCGGCCAGGCACAGCGCATCGGCATCGCACGCGCGCTGATCATCGAGCCCGAGCTGATCGTGTGCGACGAGCCGCTGTCGGCACTCGATGTCTCGATCAAATCCCAGATCAGCAATCTGCTGAAGGATCTGCAGCGCGAGCTGCAGCTGTCGCTGCTGTTCATCTCGCACGATCTGGCGGCGGTGCGCTTCAGCTGCGATCGCGTGCTGGTGCTGTATCTCGGGCGCGTGATGGAGACCGCCGGCTGCGATACCCTGTTCAGTGCAGCTCGTCACCCCTATACGCGTGCCCTGATGCGTGCGGCGCCGATCCCGGACCCGATCGCCGCGCGTAAGCGGCGCAGTGCGCCCTTGGAAGGCGAAGTGCCGTCGCCGTTGTTCGCCCCATCGGGCTGCGTATTCCGTACCCGCTGCCCGATGGCGGTCGAGCGCTGCGCGCGCGAAATCCCGCTGCTGCGGCAGGTCGGCGCCAGCCTGGTAGCCTGCCATCGCGCCGAAGAAGTCGATGACTGAACGGTACAAAAGGGTGTAGCCTCTCGCCACCTTTGCTAGTTGCTGCGCCGGATTGCAGGAAATACAAGTAAATGGGGGAACTCTGTAGCCAAATGGCAACAGAGATATTTGAACTTGCGACAAAGATCACAGCTTTGCTGCGTGCGGCGTCTCGATAATTGCGAACGTAATATGGGTAAAGACGTACTCCTATTAAAAGCGCGAATTACGGGTCGGGGCCCTCAAATCTGATTCTTCGCTGCTCTCTACGACTGAGAGCCGCCAACTGGAGCTATAGAAACATGATGTCAATACTTTCGCGGCACCTGAGCCTTGCCTCCGTGCGCGCACTCGCGTTGGCCGTTTGCACCAGTCTCATCGTCGCCGCCTGCGGCGGCGGCAGTGACAACAACAACGCCAGCAGCTCGAGCAGCAGTAGCTCCAGCAGCAGTAGTTCGAGCAGCAGCGGCGGAAGCAGCAGCAGCAGCGGTGGCGCCGTAACCTATACGATCAGTGCCGCCGTCGGCGGGCTGACTGGAACGGTGGTACTGCAGGATAACGGCGGTAACAACCTGACCGTCACGACCAGCGGGACGTTCCCCTTCACCACCAAGATTGCTTCGGGCGCAGCCTACGCCGTCACCGTGCTGACCCAGCCGGCCACGCAGACCTGCGCGGTCGCCGCCGGCACGGGCATGGCCAGCGCCAATGTCACCGTCACAGTGACCTGCACCACCAATCAGTACACGATCAGTGCCGCCGTAGGCGGACTCGTCGGGACCGTGGTACTGCAGGATAACGGCGGTAACAACCTGACCGTCGCGGCCAGCGGTACCGTTCCCTTCACCACCAAGATTAATTCAGGCGGCGCCTATGCCGTCACGGTCCTGACTCAACCGGCTACACAGATCTGCGCGGTCACCGCCGGATCCGGCACGGCTCACGCCAATGTCACTGTAACGGTGACCTGCGTAACTCAATACACCATCAGTGCCGCCGTCGGCGGACTGGTTGGAACCGTGGTGCTGCAGGATAACGGCGGCAACAACCTTACCGTCACGACCAGCGGTACCTTCCCGTTCACCACCAGGATTGCAGCGGGCGGTGCCTACGCGGTCACCGTGCTGACCCAGCCGGCCGCGCAGCTGTGCGCGGTCACCGCCGGAAGCGGTGTAGCCAGCGCCAATGTCACCGTAACGGTCACCTGCACCAATCAGTACGTCATCAGTGCCGCCGTCAGCGGACTCAATGGGACCGTGGTGCTGCAGAATAACGCCGGTAATAATCTCACCGTCACTACCAATGGCACCTTCCCCTTCACCACCAAGATTGCGAGTGGCTCGCCGTACGCCGTCACCGTGTTCACGCAACCGACCGCCCCGGCACAATTGTGCACGGTGGCCGCGGGTTCGGGAACTGCGAGCGCCAACACCACCGTCTCCGTCACTTGCAAGAACGTCGGCAAATTCCTCTTTGTGGTGAACGGCGCCGATGCTCCCCAAGGCAGTATCGCCGCCTTTACGATCGCGCCACTGACCGGGGTCATCACTCTGGTAGGCGGCGCGCCGGTCGGGTCCACCGACTCAGGTCCGAGTGATATTGCATTGGATCCGACCGGTGCTTATGCCTATGTGACGGATTTCAACGCCATCAACGTGGACACCTACGACATCGCCCCGGTCACGGGCGCTTTGTCGGCTACCGCCAATACCGCATCCACCGGGGCCGCTGGCAGCAATCCGTATACGGTCGCGGTTGATCCGACAGCCGGCTACGTGTTCGTCGGCAGCTCGACAGCGACTACCGGAACTGTCGGGGCGTACACCAGCCTTCTCGGTGCGCTGACGCCCGCGCTGGCTTCCCCGTACACGGATGGGAATAATCCGGTCGGGCTCGCGGTCGATCCAGTTACCGGCACCGGCTTAGTATTTGCCGCCAACGAATTCGACAGCACCGTGGGCTGCTTTGCGATTGGCGCTGGCGGCGCGTTGGGCGCGGTCTCTTCCTTGAGTATTCTGGGCGGGACGGGTAATCCCTATGCCATTGCGGTTGCCCCGGCTGGCGGCTTCCTGTATGTGACTGACAGCGTCAACAACAACGTGACCGCCTACTCGTACACCGACTGTACTGCTTTGACGCTGATTGGCAGCGCGATTACCGTAGGAACCGCGCCCGAAGGCATCGCCATCGATCCGACCGGCAGTTACCTGTACGTCGCCAACAGCGGTGACGGCACGGTGTCCGCGTTCACGATCACCAGCGGTACCGGGGCCCTGACCAGCCTGGGGGCCGCGACGGCAACCGGCGGTGGGGCTTCTACCACGCAGACCGCCCTCGTGGTTGACCCTTCCAGCCAGTACCTCTACGTCGCGAACGGCGACGCCGGCACAGTCACGCTGTTCACGATCGCGGCGGGCGGAGTTATCACCATAGTTGGTGCGCCTGTGACATCGGTCAATACTATCGGCGGCCCATCGGCCATCGCGATCGAATAGCACCCGCTGATCGGGCCTCTCCTGCAGCGCGCCAGTCATTCGTGACTGGCGCGCTCTCGCAGGACCGTCGGACCACACGCTGAACATCCGCGCAGCCCGTGCCGGGCATAATCCTGCTCGCCCTGAGAACTTCGTCACGCTCCAGTGACAGATCTAGTCGCACTGAGACCGCGATCACCGCTGCGGCACCCTGCAACTCACAATAATCACGCGTGCGCCGGGGGTTGCCGATGAGTCCCTGTGCCCATCGCGGTGAAAGCCGGCGGCGCGCGCGCACACACACACATTGGTGCTGTTGGCGCTCATACGGCCCATGACAGCACGACTGGAGCTATTACGCATGTACCCGATCGTTCCGCGGCAGCTGAGCTTCACCACCCTGCGTGCGCTGCTGCTCGCGCTGTGCGCCGGCGGCCTGCTGGTTGCCTGCGGTGACGCGCTCGACAGCGCCGGCTCCACCATCAGCAGCAGTGGCGGCAGCGGCAATGGCAGCATCGGTGGCAACGGCACCGCCAGCAGCAGCAGCGGTGGCCCGCAGACCTCGTACACGATCGGCGGCAATGTGATGGGACTGAGCGGCTCGGGCCTGATGCTGCAGAACAATGCTGGCAACACGCTGACCATCCTGGGCAACGGCGGCTTCACCTTTACCAACAGCATGGCCGGCGGTGCCGCCTACGCCGTCACGATCCTGGTGCAGCCGACCCATCCTTCGCAGACCTGCAGCGTGATGAACGGCATCGGCAAGGTCGGCACCGTGAACGTGGCCAGCATCGTGGTCTCGTGCACCATGAACTACTACACCGTGGCCGGCAGTGTCAGCGGCCTTGTCGGTACCGGCCTGGTACTGCAGACCAATGGCGGCAACAACGTGCCGGTCTCCAGCAATGGCAACTACACCTTTGCCACGCTGGCCAGCGGTACACCCTACACCGTCACGGTCATGACCCAGCCGAGCAATCCGGCCCAAACCTGTATGGTCGCGAACGACACCGGCACCGTGACCACCGCCAACATCACCAACGTGGTCGTCTCCTGTACCACCAACCAGTACACGCTCACTGCCAACGTCAGCGGCCTGTCCGGCTCGGGCCTGGTGCTGCAGACCAACGGCGGCAACAACCTGCCCGTGAGCGCCAGCGGCAGCTACGTGCTGGCAACGCTGCCGAGCGGCACGGCCTACATCGTTACAGTCCTGACCCAGCCTGGCACGCCGGCACAATGGTGCACGGTGAGCAACGGCTCGGGTACGCTGACGATGGCGGACATCGGCAACGTCGCCGTCATCTGCCGCACCACCGGCAAGTTCGTCTACGTGACCAACACCTGGGATGGCCCCAACGGCAGCATCTCCGGCTTTACCATCAATCCGGCCAGCGGGGTCCTGACGCCGATCTTTGGCATGCCATTCGCGACCACCGATCTGCAGCCGTACGGCATCGCGGTCGATCCCAGCGGCAACTTTGCCTACGTCGCCAACAACTCCTCGGCCGACCTCGTCAGCTACACCGTCGCCCCGTCCGGGCTGTTGTCGGCCTTTGGCACCACCAGCACCGGCGCGCCGGGCGTCAATCGCCCATATTCGGCGACCATGGACCCATCCGGCACGTACCTGTATGTCGGCAGCGACGTGTCGACCGCCAATGGCGCGATCCAGGTGTACTCGATCAACGCCGGAACCCTGACTGCCGTCGGCGCCGCGTATGCCACCGGAAATACGCCGCTGCGAACGGCGGTCGACTCGGAAGATCAGTTTCTCTACGCCCCGTATCCGTACGATGGCTATGTCGGCGGCTATGGCATCGAAGCCAACGGCGTGCTGGCCGGTATCGGCGGCGCACCCTTCGAGTTCCAGGCCGGCATCCCGACCAATGCCGCATACGGGATTGCCATCTATCCGGGCGGCGGCTATCTCTACCTCAGCGATTATCTCGCCGGCACCGTGACTGCCTATGCCTACAATTCCAACGGCATCCTCACCGAACTGGCGGCACCGCTCGCGGTGGGAGCGCAGCCCGAGAGTGTCGCGGTCGATCCGAGCGGCCGATTCCTCTACGTCGCCAACACCGGTGACGGCACGGTGACGGCGTTCAACATCAGCTCCACGATGGGAACGCTCGGCCTGATCGGCACCGTCCCAGCCAGCGGCGCAGCCTCCGTTACCTCCTCGACCGCCGTGAGCGTCGATCCGTCCGGACAGTTCGTCTACGTCGTCAACGGCGATACGGCGACGATCTCGGCCTTCAGCATCAATCAAACCAGCGGCGCGCTGACCGCCATCGGTAGCTACGCCACCGGCCCGGGCGGCCAGAACCTCGCCATCCACTAGCCGCGGCCGCTAGCCGCGGCGAGTACTGCAGTACGCGCGCGTGAGGTACGGAAATCCGACCGATGGCCGATCCTTGAGCTCAGGCTGGGTCGCGATCAGTGCGTTGAGGCGCGCGGTCACCTGCGTGCGCTCGGCGGCCGGCAGCGCGGCGATAAAGCTCACCGACATCACGCGATCGACAATCACCTGCTGGGCGCTGCCCAGCTGCCGGTAACTGACGGCGCTCTCCGTCAGGTCGGAGAACAGCTCGTTCGGGAACAGCCGGCGCCATTCGCCGCTGTGAAAGCGCGGCGTGTCGCCCTCGTACGGCGTGACGATGCGGCTGATGGCGGCCACCCAGTCCACCGATTCGTCGCGCACGTTCCACACCAGGCCGAGGCTGCCGCCGGCCTTCAGCACCCGGCCAATCTCGCGCAGCGCCTGCGGGCTGGCGAACCAGTGAAAGGCCTGGGCGCAGACCACGACGTCGAGCGACGCGTCGGCCAGTGGCATCGACTGCGCGCTCGCCGCGAGGGCTGCGATGCCGGGAATGTCTTGCAGCAATTGCGCGCGCATCGCATCGATGGGTTCGACCGCCACGATGTCGGCGCCGGTCTGCAGCAGCAGCCGGGTAAATTTTCCGGTGCCGGCCCCAAGATCCAGCGCCTTCTTCCCCGGTGCCAACCCCAGTGTCTGGCGCAGCCAGGTGACCAGTTGCGGCGGATAATCCGGCCGGCCGCGGCTATAGGTCGCAGCGGCGCTGGAAAAACCCTGCTGCGCCGCGTGGTGCACCGCCGGGCTCGATTTCCCGTCTGGCATGGCCGTGAGCATACAGAAGTCGGGACTCGCCGCCGCGATCCGCGGGCTAATCCGCGGGCGCTATGGCCTCGACCGTTCGCCAGCCGCGCGGCAGCAGCGCGCCACGTTGCGCGCGCTCGCCGACGTAATCCTTCAGATCCGCGGGCTTGAGGGTCATCTGGCGCTCGCCCGAGGTCACTACCAGCGACTGCGTTCCCGACAGCACGGTCATCGCGGCCAGCGTCTCCTCGCGTGACTCCGCCTTCCTGGTCGGGATGCCGAACAGCTTGTTGCCCTTGCCGCGCGGCAACTCCGGCACCTCGCCGGCCGCCAGCAGCAGCAGCCGGCCTTCCGAATTCAGCAGCGCGACGCGCGCGGCCGCATCGGGCGGCAACCCCGGCGCGCCCTCGGTGGCGGCCGCGCCGCTCGCTGCGGCGAGCGGGATCGCGACCGGCGGCAACACCAGCGCGCCGGCGGACAGCTTGAGCACCGCCTTGCCGGCGCGATTGCGCGAGTGCAGCTCCTTGAGCCGCACGCTGAAGCCGTAACCCGCATCGGTCACGATCAGCCACAGGTCCTCGGGTTCGCCGAGCAGCACGCCCGCGAAGCGCGCGCCGTCCGGCGGATCGAGCCGACCCGACAGCGGTTCGCCCTGGCCGCGCGCCGAAGGCAGGGTGTGCGCCGGCAGGCTGTAGGCGCGGCCGGTACTGTCGATGAACACCGCAAGCTGCGTGCTGCGGCCGCGCGCCGCCGCCTGGAAGGCATCGCCGGTCTTGTATGACAGACTGCGCGGGTCGATGTCATGGCCCTTGGCCGAGCGGATCCAGCCGCCGGTGGACAGCACCACGGTGACCGGCTCGTTCGCCAGCAGCTCGCTCTCCTCGATCGCCTGCGCCGCCGCGCGCTCGACGATACGCGTGCGCCGCTCATCGCCGTATTCCTCCGCATCGGCCGTGATCTCCGCGCGCACCAGCTTGCGCAGCTTGGCCTTGCTGCCGAGCAGCTCCTCGAGCTTGGCGCGCTCCTCATTCAGCTCGCGCTGCTCCTCGCGGATCTTCATCTCCTCAAGCTTCGCCAGGTGGCGCAGCTTGGTCTCGAGGATCGCCTCGGCTTGCTCGTCCGACAGCTTGAAGCGCTTGATCAGCACCGGCTTGGGTTCCTCCTCGCGCCGGATGATGCGAATCACCTCATCCAGGTTCAGGTAAGCGATCGCCAGGCCATCCAGGATGTGCAGGCGCCGGGCCACCTTGTCGAGCCGGTGCTGCAGCCGCCGGCGTACCGTGTGCTGCCGGAACTCGAGCCACTCGCTCAGCAGTCCCTTGAGTCCCATGACGCGCGGCCGGCCGTCGGTGCCGATCACGTTGATATTGACGCGGTAGCTGCGCTCCAGATCGGTGGTTGCAAACAGGTGCGCGATCAGCTGCTCGACATCGACCCGGTTGGAGCGCGGCTCGATCACCAGCCGCGTCGGATTCTCGTGATCGGACTCGTCGCGCACGTCTTCGACCATCGGCAGCTTTTTCTCGCGGATCTGCTGCGCGATCTGCTCCAGCACGCGGCTGCCGGAGACCTGGAACGGCAGCTGCGTGATGATCACGTGGCCGCTGTCCTCCTCCACTTCCCAGACCGCACGCGCCTTGTAGCTGCCGCTGCCGCTGTCGTAGAAGCTCACCAGATCGGCCCGCGGGGAGATGATCTCGCCGCCGGTGGGCAGGTCCGGCCCCTTGACGTGCTTCATCAGCGCGCGCGTGGTGGCCTCCGGATCATCCAGCAGGTGAACACAGGCAGCGGCGATCTCGCGCAGGTTGTGTGGCGGAATATCGGTCGCCATGCCGACCGCGATGCCGGAGGCGCCGTTGAGCAGCAGATTCGGCAGCCGCGCCGGCAGCATCAGCGGTTCATCCATCGTGCCGTCGAAATTTGGCGCCCAGTCGACGGTGCCGTGCTCGAGTTCGGCCAGCAGCAGGTCCGCGTAGCGCGTCAGTCTTGCTTCGGTGTAGCGCATGGCGGCGAACGACTTCGGGTCATCGGGCGAACCCCAGTTGCCCTGGCCGTCGACGATCGGATAGCGATAGGAGAAATCCTGCGCCATGTGCACCATGGCCTCGTAGCAGGCGGAATCCCCGTGCGGGTGAAACTTGCCGATCACATCGCCGACGGTGCGCGCGGATTTCTTGTGCTTGGAGGCGGCCGAGAGCCCAAGCTCGCTCATGGCGTAGGTGATGCGACGCTGTACCGGCTTGAGTCCATCGCCCAGCGCCGGCAGCGCGCGATCGAGGATCACGTACATCGAGTAGTCGAGATACGCCTTTTCGGTAAACACACCGAGCGCGCGTCGCTCCACGCCCTCGAAATTCACCGGCGGTTGCGCCATCAGATCAGTACCTCGGCCTTGTCGCCCTTGCTCTCCAGCCAGTCGCGCCGGTCGCCGGCGCGCTTCTTCGCCAGCAGCATGTCCATCAGCTTGTCGGTCTGGTCCTTTGCCTCGATGGTCAGCTGCACCAGGCGGCGCGTGCGCGGATCGATCGTGGTCTCGCGCAGCTGCGGCGGATTCATCTCGCCCAGGCCCTTGAAACGCGTGACCACCGGCTTGACACGGGAGCGCTCCTCGGTCAGTCGCTTGAGCGTGGCGTCGCGCTCCGCGTCATCGAGCGCGTACAGCACCTGCTTTCCGGCATCGATGCGATACAGCGGCGGCATCGCCACATAGATGTGGCCGCCGCTCACCAGCGGCCGGAAATGTCGCAGGAACAGCGCGCACAGCAGCGTGGCGATGTGCTGGCCGTCCGAGTCGGCGTCGGCCAGGATGCAGATCTTGTGATAGCGCAGCTCGGACAGATCCGATGAACCCGGATCGACCCCGAGCGCGATCGCGATGTCATGCACTTCCTGCGAGCTGCCGATCTCGCCGGGCTGCAGCTCCCAGGTGTTCAGGATCTTGCCGCGCAGCGGCATGATGGCCTGGAATTCCCGGTCGCGCGCCTGCTTGGCCGAACCGCCAGCCGAGTCGCCCTCGACCAGGAACAGTTCCGAGCGCGCCGGATCCTGCGAGCTGCAGTCGGCCAGCTTGCCCGGCAGCGCCGGGCCGTTGACGGCGCGCTTGCGCACCACGCGTGCCGCTGCACGTATGCGCTCCTGCGCATTCTCGATCGCGAATTGCGCGATGCCCTCGCCGGCATCCGGGTGCTGATTGAGCCACAGTGCCGCCGCATCGCGCGCGTGCGACTCGACCAGCGCGGCGGCCTCGCGCGAACCGAGCTTCTCCTTGGTCTGGCCGGCGAACTGCGGATCGCGGATCTTGATCGACAGCACGTAGCAGGCACGATTCCAGATATCCTCGGCGGTGAGCTTGATGCCGCGCGGCAAGAGGTTGCGGAACTCGCAGAACTCGCGCACCGCCTCGACCACGCCGGCACGCAGCCCGTTGACGTGCGTGCCGCCGCCGGTGGTCGGGATCAGGTTGACATAGCTCTCGGCGACCAGCTCGGCGGCATCGCTCGACCAGGCCAGCGCCCACTCGACCGCGTCCTCGTCCGACACGTGCTTGCCGGTGATCGGCTCGGGCGGCAGGCACTCGGCCTTGCCGAGCTGCTCCACCAGGTAGGCGCCCAGGTCGCCGGTATAGAACCATTCCTCCTTCTCGCCGCTCTGTTCGTTGTGAAAGCTCACGCGCAGCCCCGGGCACAGCACCGCCTTGGCCTTGAGCACGCGCTTGAGGTCCGGTACCGAGAAGCGGTCGGAATCGAAGATCTTCGGATCGGGCCAGAAGCGCACCGTGGTGCCGGTGTTGCGCTGGCCGACGCTGCCGACCACTTCGAGCTTCGAGTGCAGGCGGCCGTCGCGGAAGCTGATGTTGTATTCCTTGCCGCCGCGGCGTACCCAGCATTCCAGATGTTTCGACAGTGCGTTGACCACCGAGACACCCACGCCATGCAGGCCGCCGGAAAACTTGTACGACCCTTCGGTGAATTTGCCGCCGGCGTGCAGGCGGGTGAGGATCAGTTCGACGCCGCTGACTTTCTCCTTCGGATGGATGTCGATCGGCATGCCGCGGCCGTCGTCGACCACCTCGAGCGAATTGTCCTTGTGCAGCGTCAGGCTGATGTTCTTGCAATAACCGGCGATCGCCTCATCGACGCTGTTGTCGATGACCTCGTGCGCCAGGTGATTGGGCCGCGTGGTGTCGGTGTACATGCCCGGGCGGCGGCGCACGGGGTCCAGGCCACTCAGCACTTCGATATCGGATGCGGTGTACGACTCGGCCATTGTTTTCCGGGGCAGTACGCTGACGGCGCGGCGCCGACCATGAGAGCGGCGCGGATTCTAGCAGACACCGCACGCCCGACCCGGCGGGTTCGCGGGCTCCGAAAATGCGACACGGAGGGATTGAGCCTATACGCACGAATTTCGTAATGAAATTCGTGCGTGTAGGCTCAATCCCTCTGATTTAGCGATTACGAAGTCCCATGAGCCGCCCGGCTCAGGCGAAGTCTGCCAGCAATTCACCCCGCAAGCCCTCAGGCAGCGGATCGACGCAGTGATGATACTCGGGGTGGTCGGTGCCGGCCGCCAGCGCGGCGCCGGCGCGGGCAGCGCTGATCATCGACGCCGAGAATTCGAAGCGCAGGAAATGCACCGCCGAGGTCTTGGTGTCGTTCTCGCGCGCCAGATCCTCATCGGCGACTGCATACACCGGATCGAAGCCGGCCACACGCATCCAGCAGCGGCGCTCGAAACCGCGCAGTTCCCCCAGGCGCCGTGCGCGCTCTGGCGGCTCGGAGTACTCGATCATCAGCGTCGCCTTGAGATTGCTGCCGTCCGGGATCAGCGGATTGTAGGTTTCCAGCTCCGCGGCGATTGCATCGGGTTCGAAGATGCGCTCGATGCGCAGCATCTCCTGTACCTGGTACTGCACCGTGCGCCGATCCTCGAAGCTCCAGCTGCAGTGAGCGCCGATGTGCAGCTGGCGCGCACGCCGATGCCCGATCATGCCGGCGCGCAGCTCCGGGCGCTCGCGCGCGTACTGCTCGAGCGACATCAGCTGCGCGGCGGCGAGCTTCTGCATCGCCCTCTAGATCCCGTAGGCGATGCGCAGCAGCGCCAGCGGATGCGTCGGCGCGGCTTTTGAGGCAAGGCCGCTCTCGATCTGGTGGCCGGCCATCGGGCAATCACTGGAATAATAGTCGGCGCCGGAGTTGTCGACGCGCTGGAACACCGGGCCGCCGATCTTCATCGACGCGTCGCGAAACCGGCTCTTGATGCCATAGGTGCCGTTGTGACCGGAGCAGCGCTCGATCACCTCGACCGTCGTGTCCGGCACCAGCCGCAGCACATCGCGCGTCTTGAGCCCGATGTTCTGTACCCGCAGATGACACGGCACGTGGTAGCTGACCTTGCCCAGAGGCGCCTTGAAATCGGTGCGCAGCAGGCCCGCCTTGTGGCGCAGCATCAGGTACTCGAATGGATCGAACATGTGCTCGGCAACACGCTGCACCGGCGCATCGCCCGCAAACATCAGCGGCAGTTCCTTCTTGAACATCAGTACGCACGAGGGAATCGGCGCCACGATGTCATAGCCGGCATCGACCAGCTTGAGCAGCTGCGGGATGTTGTCTTCCTTGAAGCGCGCCACCGACTCAAGATCGCCCAGTTCGAGCTTGGGCATGCCGCAGCAGCGCTCTCTGGCGGCCAGCACCACTGCGATGCCGTTGTGCTCGAACACCGCCGCCAGGTCCTGCGCCAGCTGCGGTTCATTGCGATTGCCATAGCAGGTGGTGAACAACACCACCTGGCCGCGGCTGCCCGCGCCGGGCCGTGGCGGCAGGTCGCGCCGCAAGCTGCGCTTCAGGCGCCGGCGCGCAGTGCTCGAGTAGTACTTCGGCAGCGGCGCGCGCGCATCGACTCCCAGCGCCTTATCGAGCAGCTTGCGCGCAACGCCGTTGCGGTTGGCCGCATTGACCAGCCCGGCCACCACCGGAATGCCGGCGATGCGCCCGACCGCCTCGGTCGAACTGAGCATGCGTTCGGCGAGCTTGAGCTGCCCGCGCCGCGCGCGCACCGCCTTGGCGCGCAGCATCAGGTGCGGAAAATCCACGTTCCACGGGTGTGGCGGCACGTACGGACACTTGGTCATGTAGCACATGTCGCACAGATAACAGTTCTCGACCACCCGCCAGTAGACGCCTTTGTCCACGCCGTCGAGCTCGAGCGTCGGCGAGGCGTCGATGGCATCGAACAGGATCGGAAACGACTGGCACAGGCTGAAGCAGCGCCGGCAGCCGTGGCAGATGTCGAACACCCGGTGCAGTTCCCGCTCGATCGCCGCCTGGTCGTAGAACGCGCGATCGCGCCAGTTGATCGGATGGCGGGTCGGCGCCTCGAGGCTGCCCTCGCGACCGCCGCCACCCGTAGTCGAACTCACGCCGCTTCGGTCCGGTCCGCCTCGCGGCCCTTACAGGCTGTCGAGCGCCTTCTGGAAGCGGTTGGCGTGCGAGCGCTCCGCCTTGGCCAGGGTCTCGAACCAGTCGGCGATCTCGCCGAAGCCTTCCTCGCGCGCCGCCTTCGCCATGCCCGGGTACATGTCCGTATATTCGTGCGTCTCGCCCGCCACCGCGGCCTTGAGGTTCAGTCGCGTCTCGCCGATCGGCAGGCCGGTGGCCGGATCGCCGACCTGCTCGAGATATTCGAGGTGGCCGTGCGCATGGCCGGTCTCGCCTTCGGCGGTCGAACGAAACACCGCCGACACATCGTTATAGCCCTCGACGTCCGCCTTGGCCGCGAAGTACAGATAGCGTCGGTTCGCCTGCGATTCCCCGGCAAAGGCGTCTTTCAGGTTCTTTTCGGTTTTGGATCCAGCAAGTTTCATGAGCAGTAACCTCCGTGAATAAAGCGCCAGCCCAGTTTTAGACTAATTCTAATCAAGCGCAATCTATGCGCAAGCTCTCCGCTCGTCAACGATTGTGCTAGGGTAATTCGATGGCATCGAAGTCTGCATCCTCGGCCGCGCCTCCGGCTTTCGAAGCGGCGCTGGCGCAGCTCGAGTCCCTGGTCACGCGGCTGGAAGGCGGCGATCTGCCGCTCGACGAGGCGCTGCGCACCTTCGAACAGGGTGTGCGCCTGACGCGCGAATGCCAGGCCGCACTCGCGACCGCGCAGCAGAAGGTGCAGCTGTTGCTGCAGCGTGGCGACCACGTCGCGATCGAGGATATCGACGCCACCGCAACCCTTGAGACCGCGCCGTCGGAATGAGCTGCGCGGCGAGCGACAGCGCTCTGGCGGCGAGCATCGAGGGCTACCGGCAGCGCATCGAGCGGGTGCTCGATCATGAACTCTCCAGCAACGACCCGGCTACCACGCGCCTGTGCCAGGCGATGCGCTACAGCGTGCTCGGCGGCGGCAAGCGCCTGCGCCCGGTACTGGTCTATCTGACCGGCACGGCCTTTGCTGCGCCCCTGCTGCGCCTGGATGCGCCGGCAGCCGCCGTCGAGCTGATCCACGCCTACAGCCTGATCCATGACGATCTGCCGGCCATGGACGATGACGACCTGCGCCGCGGCCGCCCCTCCTGCCATCGCGCCTTCGACGAAGGCACCGCGATCCTCGCCGGCGATGCGCTGCAGGGTCTGGCGTTCGAGGTGCTGGCGCAGTCGCGGCAGCTGCCGGGGGGCGACAGCAGCGCGGAGCAGCGCGTACTGATGCTGGCGATCCTGGCGCGCGCGATCGGCATCCAAGGCATGGCCGGCGGCCAGGCAATCGATCTGGAGGCCATCGGCATGACGCTGAATGCTGCCGCGATCGAGCATATGCACCGCCGCAAGACCGGTGCCCTGATCCAGGCGAGCGTTGAGCTCGGCGCCATCGCTGCCGGGCTGGCCCCAGGACCGGCCTACCCCGCGCTGCAGGCCTTCGGCGCCGAAATCGGGCTGGCCTTTCAGATCCAGGACGACATTCTCGACGTCACCGGCGAAACCAGCGTGATCGGCAAGAGGAAAGGTGCTGATGCGGCGCTGGGCAAACCTACCTACCCCAGCGTCTTCGGCCTCCAGGCGGCGCGCGATCTTGCGGTGCAGCATAGAGATCTGGCCCTGGCGGCGCTTGAGGGCCTGGGAGCACCCGCCCTGCGCCTGAGCGAGCTGGCCCACTATGTGGTCGATCGGGCGCTCTGACCCCCGGTAGGCGCCGCAGCGGTGCCGTACGTGGCAGCACGGCCCGAACGCCCCTGAGCGTGTAAACTTGACCCATACCATGCCAGACAGCACCCCGTCCTACCCTTTGCTGGGTGCCATTGAATCCCCGGCGGACCTGCGCGCTTTAGCCGAGCGAGACCTGCCCGCGCTCGCGGCGGAATTGCGCGAATTCCTGATTCATACCGTCAGTACCCGCGGCGGGCACTTCGCCGCAGGGCTGGGCACGGTCGAGCTCACTATTGCACTGCACTATATCTTTAACACCCCGGACGACCGCCTGGTCTGGGACGTCGGCCACCAGGCCTACCCGCACAAGGTACTGACCGGGCGGCGCGACCGGCTGCATACGATCAAGCAGCGCGACGGCCTGGCGCCGTTTCCCACGCGCAGCGAGAGCCCGTACGACGCCTTTGGCGTCGGCCATTCCGGCACCTCGGTCAGTGCCGCCTTGGGGATGGCGATTGCCGCGGCGCGCAACGGCGAGCAACGACGTGCGATCGCGGTGATCGGCGACGGCGCGATGAGCGCCGGCATGGCCTTCGAGGCACTCAACCACGCCGGCAGCCTGCCGATCCCGCTGCTGGTGGTGCTTAACGACAATGACATGTCGATCTCGGAAAATGTCGGCGCGCTATCGAATTACCTGGCGCGCGTGATCTCGGGGCGTCTGTACGCGCAGCTACGCGAGGGCGGCAAGAAGGCGCTGCAGCAGATGCCGACGATGCGTGCGCTCGCGCGCCGCTCCGAGGAACACGTCAAGGGCATGGTGCTGCCCGGCACGTTGTTCGAGGAGATGGGGTTTAATTACGTCGGACCCATCGATGGCCACGATCTCAAGTCGCTGTTGCGCGCGTTGCGCAATATCCGCGGGCTGTCGGGTCCGCAGCTGCTGCACGTGGTGACCCGCAAGGGCAAGGGCTACGCTCCGGCCGAGGCCGACCCGATCGCCTGGCACGGTCCCGGCCCGTTCGATCCGATCAGCGGCACGATCCACAAGGAGAAGGCCGGCACGCCGACCTACTCGCAGGTGTTCGGCCAGTGGCTGTGCGACATGGCCGATCGCGACCCGCGCATCGTCGGTATCACGCCCGCGATGCGTGAGGGCTCGGGCCTGGTGCAGTTCTCGCGTCGCTTCCCCGAGCGCTACTTTGATGTCGCCATCGCCGAGCAGCATGCCGCCACCTTCGCCGCCGGCCTGGCGTGCGAGGGCATGAAGCCGGTGCTGGCGATCTATTCGACTTTCCTGCAGCGCGCCTACGATCAGCTGATTCACGACGTGGCGCTGCAGAAACTGCCGGTGGTGTTCGCGCTCGACCGTGCCGGACTGGTCGGCAGCGACGGGGCCACTCACCATGGCAATTACGATCTGTCGTTCATGCGCTGCGTGCCGAACATGGTCATCATGGCACCGGGCGATGAGAATGAATGCCGCCAGATGCTCTACACCGCCACCACGCTGGATGGTCCGGCGGCGGTACGCTACCCGCGCGGCAGCGGCCCAGGGGTGGCCATCACCGATGAGATGACCGCGCTGCCGATCGGGCGTGCCGAGCTCAGGCGCAGCGGCGGCAGCGGCCTGGCGCTGCTCGCCTTCGGCGCGATGGTGATGCCGGCCTCGGTGCTGGCCGAGCGTCTGGATGCCACTCTGGTGAACATGCGCTTCATCAAACCACTGGATATCGCGCTGCTGCGCCAGATCGCGACCACGCACGCCGGCATCGTGACCATCGAGGACAATGCCGTCGCCGGCGGCGCCGGCAGCGCCTGCTCCGAGGCGCTCGATGCCGAGGGCCTGATGACGCCGCGGTTGCACATCGGTATACCCGATCGCTTCATCGAGCATGGCAGCCGCGATGACTGCCTGGCTGCCGCAGGACTCGACCTGGCGGGCATTGCCGCATCGATCGAGCGCTGGCGTGCCGCAGTGCCGGCCTTGAAGCAGACCCGGACCGCCACCAGATTAACGGCAGCGGGCGGCGCCGGCCCGAATCGAATTCCCTAGGTGTAGCCATGACCACTGCCGTGCAACCGCGCCCGAAGAACCTGTTCCCCGTCGAGGACGTGCAGGCGCGGGCGGATACCCGCCAGATCCCGATCAACCGGGTCGGCATCAAGGACATCCGCCATCCGGTCAAGGTGAAGGATCGTGCCACCGGCGAACAGCACACGGTCGCCACGTTCAACATGTACGTGAACCTGCCGCATAGTTTCAAGGGCACGCACATGTCGCGTTTTGTCGAGATCCTGCACCACGAGCGCGAGATCTCGGTCGACTCGTTCCGATCGATGCTAGGCGAGATGACCGAGCGGCTCGACGCCGACGCCGGTCATATCGAGATGACATTTCCATTCTTCGTCATGAAGCGTGCGCCGGTCTCGGGCGTCGAGAGCCTGATGGATTACCAGGCGTCGCTGATCGGCGAGATCTGCGGCGGCGAGGCCTGCACCTGGGTCAAGGTCGTGGTGCCGGTCACCAGCCTGTGCCCGTGTTCCAAGAAGATCTCCGAGCGCGGCGCCCACAACCAGCGTTCGCATGTCACCATCAAGGCGCGGCTGCAGGAGCACATCTGGATCGAGGAGCTGATCGAGCTGGCCGAGAGCGAGGCGTCGTGCGAGCTGTACGGCATTCTGAAGCGCCCGGACGAAAAATTCGTCACCGAGCGCGCCTACGACAACCCGAAATTCGTCGAGGACATGGTGCGCGACGTCGCGGTGCGACTGAATAGCGATGAGCGCATCACCGCCTACGTGGTGGAGAGCGAGAACTTCGAATCGATACACAATCATTCCGCCTACGCCATGATCGAACACGATAAACGCAAAACGCCGATCCAGCGCTGAGGGAGCATCGATGGACAACAGAAACTGGCTCACCCGCACCAGCAACCCGAGCCTTAACGAGAAGACCTTCGCCGGCCTGCCGCGCGCCACCGTCGCCGGCGAGGCGATGACGCTGCAGGGCACGGTCAACAGATCGTTCCTGCTGCTGCTGGTGCTGCTGATCGCGGCGCTGTGGCCGTGGTCGCAGTTCTTTGGCAGCGGCAACCCGGCCGCTATTGCGCCGGCGATACTGATTGGCCTCATCGGCGGACTGGTACTCGGGCTGATCATCAGCTTCAAGGCGACGCTGGCACCGATGCTGTCGATACCGTACGCGGCCTGCGAAGGCCTGGCGATCGGCGGCATTTCGGCGGTGCTCGAGAAACGCTATCCCGGCATCGCCATTCAGGCGGTCGGCCTGACTTTCGGCGTCATGGCGGCGCTGCTGCTGGCCTACACGACCGGCCTGATTCGCGTCACGCAGCGTTTTCGGGCCATCGTGGTCGGTGCCACCGGCGCCATCCTGCTGCTGTACCTGGCGTCCTTTGTCCTCGGCTTTTTCCATGTGGCGGTGCCGTTCCTGCAGGGCGGAAGTGCGCTCAGCATCGGGGTGTCGCTGGTGATCGTCTGCATTGCCGCACTCAACCTGGTGCTGAACTTCGACCTGATCTACACCGGCGTGGCGCAGGGCGCGCCGCGCTACATGGAGTGGTACGCGGCCTTCGGCCTGATGGTCACGCTGGTGTGGCTGTACCTGGAGATTCTGCGTCTGCTGGGCCAGATCAGGCAGCGCTGATCGGCCGCACTGATCTGCTGCGTGCGAGCGTGCGCACGGCTACACGCTAACGCGCCCTGGTCCGATTGCGTTTAGCTGCATTTGCGTGCGCAATGCCGGCTGGCCGCTAGTCAGCGGCCGTTCAGCCTCCAGCCTTTAGTCTCAGTAGTGTTTTCCTCAAGGGGTGGTTTTCATGCACAGCCGCAGCAGAAGAGTGTTAAGCGGAATTTTTTACACGGTGGCCCTGGCGGTCGCGCTGCAACTGACTTCGCAGGCCTCACAGGCCGCGGTCGGCATCGGCGTATCGATCAATATCGCCCCGCCCGAGCTGCCGGTCTACGAGCAGCCGCCGGTTCCAGGGCCCGGATATATATGGACCCCGGGCTACTGGGCCTGGGCTGACGGCGATTATTACTGGGTGCCAGGCACCTGGGTCGAGGCGCCGCAGCCGGGCTATCTGTGGACCCCGGGGTACTGGGGCTGGAACGATGGCCTGTACGTCTGGAACGGGGGCTATTGGGGCCCGCACATCGGATTCTATGGCGGCGTCAACTACGGCTTCGGTTACATCGGCCACGGCTACGAGGGCGGCTATTGGGACCATGGCGACTTCCGCTACAACCGCGCCTATAACAATATCCACGATGATGTGCATATCACCAACGTCTACAACAAGACCGTGGTCATCGACAACCCGGACAGCCACGTCAGCTTCAACGGCGGCCACGGCGGCATTCAGGCTCGACCCGCCGCGAATGAGCTGGCCGCGGAACATGACTCACATCTGACGCCGGTGCCGGCGCAGATCCAGCACGAGCAAGGTGCACGCGGCAATCCGCAACTACGCGCCTCGCAAAATCATGGCCAGCCGCCGATCGCCGCGACGGCGCATGCCGGTGTGTTCGCCGGCCAGGGGGTCATGCCGGCCCGTGGGGCTGCAGCCTTGCACACCTCGACGCCCGCCGGCGGCATGCCGGCGCACGCACCGGTCACACCGGCGGTGACTCCGCATGGCGCGCCGGCAACCGGCCCGTTACCGGCGGCCGTGCCGCCTCCCCATGGGGGTCCCTCGGGCATGGTGCCCCCGCACAGCGCGAGCGTTCCTGCCGGCACGCCTGCCGGCACGCCACCGCATAACGGCCCACCGGCTGCCACCATCCAGCACGCCGGCACACCGCCAGGCACGGGTCATCCGGGCGGGGGCGCACCACCGCCACCGCCGCCCCGCCCCCCGCCATCCCATGCGCCGCCGCAGCACGCGCCGCCCGAGCACGCCCCGCCCGAGCACGAGCGGCCGGAAGGGCACTGACAGCGGTGGTCCAGAGGTAGCATCGTGTAGCCGCCCGCCTGAGGGCGGCGGCACCACGAGGATCGAATCAGCCTCGCAGCTCGGTGCTCTGCAGGCGGCTGATCAGCGAGCGCAGGAACACGCGGTTGAAGCGCAGCTGGCATGACGCGGACACCTGCTCCAGCAGCGTCGAGCTGACCTTCAGCACCGTGACCACATCGGCCGCCAGAATGGTCGCGGTGCGCTTCGCGCCTTGCACGTAGCTGGTCTCGCCGAAACACTCACCGCTCGATAGCAGGCCGATGCGCTCGCCATGACGCTCCATGGCGCAGTTTCCGGCCACGATGATATAGAAGCGATCGTCCATCTCCCCTTCCTTCACGATCTGCTCGCCGGCGGCGTATTCCTGCCAGTGGCTGGCACGCAGCACCTCGTGAATCTCGGCGTGCGAGAATTCATGAAAGAACTTCAGCCGCCGCAGCAGCGTGAACTGTTCCTGCCGGTCAATGCGCGCATTCTGTTGCCGCAGCGTCTGGTGCACGCGCGTGAGTTCGGCGGCAAAATCCAGGCCCGACTGATAGCGGCGCGCCGGATCCTTCTGCATCGCCACCGCCACCACGTTCTCGATCTCCTCCGGTACGTCGGCCCGCAGGGTATGGATCGGTACCGGCGTGGCATAGACAATCTGATGCAGCAGCTTGGCCAGATTGCCGGCGCGAAATGGCCGCACTCCGGTCAGCAGCTCATACATCACGGCACCGAGCGAATACAGGTCCGAGCGGTTGCTCAGATCCAGGCTCTGCACCTGTTCGGGCGACATGTAGCTGGGCGAACCCGCGATGCCCTCGATACGCGATATCTCCGAGTCGGCGACCAGCGCAATGCCGAAATCGATGATGCGGACATCGCTGTCGGTCGTGAGCATGATATTTGAAGGCTTGATGTCGCGGTGGATAACGCCGCGCGAATGCGCGTAGTGCAGCGCCTTGGCGCACTTGAACATCAGTTCGACCACATCGTCCAGGCGCAGCAGGTTGTCGGGACGGCAGTAGGCCGACAGCGTGCGCGCCCCGTGCACGTGTTCGGTGACGATGTAGCAGTGACCGTTTTCCTCGCCGGCATCGTAGATCGGCAGGATGTTCGGATGGTGCAGCATCCCCACCATGTGCGCTTCGGACAGGAACATCTTGCGCGCCACCCGGGCGCGCTCGTCATCGCCGCCGGCCTCGATGTTGTAGACCTTGATCGCCACGTCACGCCCGTAGTAGGGGTCATGTGACATAAACACGGTACCGGTGCTGCCGTGCCCGACCTCATTGATGATGGGGTACTTGCCGATACGGTCGGGAATCTTGATGGTGTTTACGTTTTTCGGTGCGGAAGCTTTCATCGACCCGACGACCCCTGGACGACAGTGGCCAGAATAAGCGTCGGCAACACCGCACGGCTGTGATGCGGATCGCGGATCGGCGGCGGCTGTGGGCGCGCGCGCCAAGAGTTGCTACGCCGGGCGGCCGCCGGGGCGCAATGTTCAATCGCCGAAGTGATCAAAACCCGAAGGCGAGAACTGCATCACCGACCCGGCCATTGTGAGCACCAGGCCGCTTCCGGGATGCAGGGCGCCAACACGCGTCAGGGCTTGCCCGGTGCGCTCGGCTATCGCGCCGATCGCGCCCGCCTGAGCCGCGGCCGCGGTGAAGCATAGCTCGTAATCCTCGCCGCCACTCAGCGCCAGGCGCCAGGCCTGAGTGCCAAGCGCGCGGCGCAGAGGAGCCGATAGCGGCAGGCGCTCGATCTGGAGCGTGGCCGCGCAGCCGGATGCCGCCAGCAGGCGCGTGGCATCGATATACACGCCGTCGGAGACGTCGATGCAGGCGCTGGCAATCCCGCGCAGCGCCGCTCCCAGCGCCACGCGCGGCGTCGGATATTCGAACCGTCGCTGCAACCACGCCGCATCGGCGGCCGTGCCTGCCGCCGCGCCGCGCAAGAATTTCAAACCGCAGGCGGCATCGCCGACGCTACCGCTCAGATACAGCTCATCGCCAGCGCGCGCGCCAGCGCGCCGCAACGCCTCTCCCGACGGCACCAGTCCGGCCAGTTCGACCGTGATCGACAGCGCGCCGCGGCTCAGGTTTCCCCCCACCAGGGCCACCGCATGGCTGCGTGCCAGCTCTCCGAAGCCGGCGGCGAACTCGTGCAGCCAGGTTTCATCCGCCACCGGCAGGTTGAGCGACAACAGCGCCCAGCTCGGACTGGCGCCCATGGCCGCGATATCGCTCAGGTTGACCGCCAGAGCCCGATGCCCGAGCGTCCGTGGCGGCGCACCCGGTAAAAAATGCACGCCCTCGATCAGCGCGTCGGTGGTCAGCGCCAGCTCGCAGCCCCCCGGCACCCGCAGCAGCGCCGCGTCGTCGCCGATGCCGAGCACGGTATCGTTGCGGCTGGCGCCAAGGTCGCGAAAGAAGCGCTCGATCAGTTGCGATTCAGAGGCGGCCACGTGCTGATGGCAGGCATCGGCGCCGCAGCGCTCAATGCTCCTCGACGCGCCACAGGCGCGCCGCGCGATCGAGCACGCCATTGACGAACTTATGGCCGTCGGTGGCACCGAAGCGGCGCGCGAGCGTGACCGCCTCGTTGATCACGACGCGAAATGGAACCTCCGGCCGGTGCTGCAGCTCGTAGCTGCCGATCAGCAGCAGCGCGTGTTCCACCGGATCGAGCTGCGCCGGGCTGCGATCGAGCAGCGGCGCGAGCGCAGCGTCGAGTTCGGCGTGCGAGCGCGTGATGGCTGCGATCAGCGCCTGGAAGTACTCCGCATCGGCACGCGCCATGTCGGCGTCGGTCGCAAACTCGGATACCAGGTCCTGCCATTCGCAGGCGTTGAGCTGCCAGCGATACAGCGCCTGCAGCGCCAGTTTGCGCGCCAGCTTGCGGGCGCCGGATTTGCGCTCGACCGGCCCGCTCACGCCAGCCGCCGCAGCAGGCTTGCCATCGCCAGCGCCGTCTCGAGCGCTTCACCGCCCTTGTTGCGCGAATCCGGCGCCGCGCGCTCGCGCGCCTGCGCCCGCGTGTCCACCGTCAGTACCCCAAAGCTCACCGGTACGCCGGTATCGAGCATCACGCGCTGCAGGCCGTACGCGCACTGCCCGGCGACGAATTCGAAATGGGCGGTGTCGCCGCGAATGACGCAGCCCAGCGCCACCACCGCATCGACCCGGCCCTGCAGCGCCAGCACCCGGGCCGCCAGCGGCAGCTCGAACGCGCCCGGTACGTACTCGACCTGCAGTGCCGCGTCGGTGCCGCCGTGCTTGCGCCATGCGGCCCGGGCAGCGTCGAGCAGCGCCTCAACGATGTCATCGTTATAGCGCGCAGCCACGATCGCGAATCTGAATTCGCTCGCTGCAAACGTCTCGGAATGAATGGCCGCGGTACCCATGCGGCTGCGCAGTATAGCGAAGCCTCAGGCGCTCTCGCCGACGTAATCGACGATCTCGAGCCCGAAAGCGGCGATGCCGTGCAGCTGCCTGGGCGCCGACAGCACGCGCATGCGCTGCACGCCGAGGTCGCGCAGGATCTGCGCGCCGACCCCGTAGGTGCGCAGCACCCCTCCGCTGAGCGTGGCGGGCGCTGCACCCGACGCGCGACGCGACAGCGCGCCCACCGCATCGGCCAGCTCGCGCGGCGGTTCGCGCTGGCGCAGGATCACCACCACGCCGCACGGCGAGTGGGCGATGCGTTGCAGCGCCGCCGGCAGCGTCCAGGCCTGCGAGCCGTCGCGTACCCCTAGCAGGTCGCGCAGCGTGTCGGTCACATGCACGCGCACGATCGGTGTCTCGGACGTCAGGTCGCCGTGCACCAGCGCCAGGTGCACGTCGCGATTGACGTGATCCTCGTAGCAGTAAAGGCGAAAATCGCCATAGGCGCTGCTCACGCTTTGCTCGGCGATGCGCTCGACCGAGCGCTCGGTCTGCAGGCGGTAGCGGATCAGGTCGGCGATGGTGCCGATCTTGAGCTGGTGGCGGCGCGCGAATGCTTCCAGTTCCGGTCGGCGCGCCATCGTCCCATCGTCGTTCATGATCTCCACGATGGCCGCAGCGGGCTCGAAACCGGCCAGTCGCGCCAGGTCGCAGCCGGCCTCGGTGTGTCCGGCGCGCGTCAGCACGCCGCCCGGTTGTGCCATGACCGGGAACACGTGGCCGGGTTGGCGCAGATGTTCCGGCCGGGCATCGGGGCGCACCGCGGTGCGCACGGTATGGGCGCGGTCGTGGGCCGAGATGCCGGTGGTGACGCCCTCGGCGGCCTCGATCGAGAGCGTGAAATTGGTGCGTTGGGTGCGATCGGTATCGCTGACCATCAGTGGCAGGCGCAGCTGCGCGCAGCGCTCGCGCGTCAGCGTCAGGCAGATCAGGCCGCGTCCGAAACGGGCCATGAAATTGATATCCTCCGGCCGCACGCAGTCGGCCGCCATCACCAGATCGCCTTCGTTCTCGCGATCTTCGTCGTCCATGATCACGACCATGTGTCCGGCGCGCAGCTCGGCCAGGATCTCGTCGATGGAATGCAAGCCGCTGGGGCTGGCGCAGGTGGCGGCCGCTGCGGCACTGTTCGGGTTGATTGCGCTCAATTTCGCCATAGGCGCACGCTATCACGCGAAGCCGGCTTCAGGCGAAGCTGCCAAAGGCGCTGCCCACCAGCGCCGTCACCGCCATCGCCAACGCCCCCCAGACGGTCACACGCAGCGCCGCGGCGCCCATCGGTGCCCCGCCGGCGCGTGCCGCCAGGGCGCCCAGCAGCGCCAGGAACAGCAGCGAGCTGCCGGCGATGAGCGGTATCAGCGTGCGCGCCGGACTGGTCAGCACCACCAGCAGCGGCAGCAGCGCACCGGTGGCGAAGCTCGAGGCCGACGCCAGCGCCGCCTGCAGCGGCCGCGCCCGATGCATCACCGACATCCCGAGCTCGTCGCGGGCGTGGGCGGCGAGCGCATCGTGCTGCATCAGCGCCACCGCCACCTGCGAGGCCAGTGCCGGCGTGAGGCCCCGCTGGACATAGATGCCGGCAAGCTCAGCGCGCTCGGCCGGCTCGTTGCTCTCCAGCTCGCGCCGCTCGCGCTCCAGATCCGAGCGTTCGCTGTCGGCCTGCGAGCTCACCGATACGAACTCCCCGGCCGCCATCGACATCGCTCCGCCGACCAGGCCGGCGACGCCGACGATGACCGCCTGGCTGCGCGAGACGTGCGTGGCGGCGATCCCGACCAGCAGGCTCGACAGCGACACGATGCCGTCATTGGCGCCTAGCACCGCGGCGCGCAGCCAGCCGATGCGATTGATGTAATGGCGTTCGAATTGATGTCGCGTCATTGTCCAGGGCTCATTCAGATCTGTAACTCATACGGCTCCAGCGGCCAGGTGGAGCGTGGTCGGAGCCGATGATCGCGGTGATGAACTCGCGCCGAGCGCACCGGCTGCTCAATTGCGCAGCAGCGCCGTCGCAGCGTCCAGCCGATCACTGTAACTGTCGATCGCCCGCGCTGTGATGCCAATATACTGCAGCGCCTCGTCCCAGTGAGCGGGCTCGGCCAGCCTGGCGGTGAACTGCTTCGGTGCGATCAGTGTCGGGAGTTTATTGATCATTGCTGGTATGCCCGCACGGATGCCGGCAGTGGCTGGCGAGCCGGCATGTTAACGCAGCCGTGGCTCAGTCCGGCGCGGCGGCCCGCGCGGCGGTGCGCGCGGCGGCGGGTCTGACGGCGAGTGTGACGAGCCGCGCCGCAGCGCGCCAATCAGCTGCGCCAGCCCGTGCCAGATGCCCAGGAATATTGCCCACAGCGCCACCCCTACCGCGAGCGCAAACACCGCGCCCTGCAGGTCGAGCGTGAAGCCTGGCTGGTAACCGCCCCAGGTCGCGCGCAGCAGGTCACTATCGTGGTGCAGTAGCAGGAAGACGCATTGATGCACCAGATCAGTATCGAGCGCCGCAAGCATTGAGCGCAGTCGCTCGGCCGCCTGGACCATCGACTGCAGCGCCGCGCCCTCCTGGTGAAAGGTGGCATCGGTGCTCGCCAGATGGTAGCGAATCAGCTCGGTGAGACTGCCGCCGTGATAGCGGTTGGCGATCTCCTGAAATGGCGACAGATCGGCCATCACCTGATCGAGCCGGCCCCCGGTGCGCTGCCGGTATTGAACGATGAAACTCGGGATGCAGCCCGCCGCGACCACGGCGCAGAGCAGCACGATGCGATCGAGTATGGCGCGCACCGCCTTCATAACCGGGTCTTCATCGTCGGCATTTCAGCATGGCTGATGTCCCTGGGGCGCGGTCAGCAGCCGCCCCGTGTAGCGCGAACAGCTTGATTCTCATTGTAACAAGTTGTTTTTACGAGAAAAGAAATACCGGGAAAGACAGGGATACCGTCATCGATAGCGCCAGCGCCGGGCCGCTAGCACGGATCTCGACTCAACTCACTGGCCGTGTCACTACGGCCATTGTAGCCAGTGACACGTTCCAAGCGTCGCTGTGTCGCTGCGATGCACGCAGCGGCGCGAAACGTCGTGATCATGAATTCTCCATGCCGCCGTCGGTTGTCGGCGCGGTCCGAGTTCTTCCTTTGTACAATTCCTACGCCTGCAGCGGGGAACTCGAGCAGTATCCGCAACGGAAAACTCAGGGATTGAGCACAGCAAGAACGAGTAGGAGAAATTTATGACCCTGGAAGAAGCGACGAAGGTCATACAGAAAACGCGTTCATTCATCGGCACAATCTATTCTCACGAGGCGGTGCTGGACGGTAAATTCACGCCGCAGGAGCTTGAGGCGATTCTATTCGTGATGCGAAATCGGCCCGCCCCGCCCTATGAAACTGCCGGATGATCCAATGCTCGCCCGCCGAGGGCGGTCCGCTGTAGCCGCGCGATGCCATGCAGCGCACAGACCGGTGTGCGATCGACAAGAAAAACCCCGCCGGCACGCATTACCGTACCAGCGGGTCAAACCTGAGCTCATAAGAGCATCGCTCGGGGGTCGAGTGATGGTCGTTGTCTGGACTCAGGCATGCATATTACTCGGCCAAGGAAGCGCTGTCGGTACGCTGGCCCACACGGCAGCAACCGCGTCTCGTCATATAGCGCTGGACGGAACTGGTTCCCGATTTCGCCGCGGTCATTGTTGCTGCAGGCTTGTAAGTGCAAATACGGAACTCTGACAACGTTGTTGGCGCGCCGCCGGAGCAAGCTTGGGGACTTCGCCGGAGGTCACGGACTGTGGATGAATCTGAAGTCACCAGGCTCTGCGAGGAGCTGAGGGCCCTTATCGAGCTGGAGGGGGGGGTCAACCCCAATGCCTTGAGCCGCGCGCGCTGGGCTATTGCCGCACTGCAGGCAACGCAATGCGGTGACTACATCGACAAAAAGCTCATCGCATTAGCCGATGGGTTCGAACAATGGTTCCGCATCGATAAATGGAACAGGCAGGACGACGGGGGCCCGCTCGTCCAGCACTGCCTCGAAGACGACCTCATCTGCATTAGGGCCGCGATTTGGTGCAAATCGAACGATCAGAAGACATTGCGACGGGCCTTGGCCGACTGTAGCAGCCGGCCGGCGTCCCGTTCCATCCATTAGTCCGCAGTGCAGCAAGCTGGATGGGAAGCTGCTTTCCAGGCTTGCCGCGGCCAGCGACCAGGGGCGGGGAGGTCCCTATGCGAACCGGCCGTCTCGTCCAACCCACCTCGATTGCGCACGCAGATCGAACGCGGCGTAGCTCAGCCGGTTGCCCGGATGGCTCATGTACTCTGCAAGGTCCGTATCCAGGATTTGCACGCCCAGAACCGGCCGGCCATGCCAATCTTCCGGTTCCGCATCTCCCTGCTCGAGCTTTTTCTCCACGATCGCGCGGATTGCATCGATGTTGTGCCGAACAAAGGTCTTGCGCTGCTCTGGCGTCGGGGCTCCGCCCGATTCGGGCAGCTCATCAATTGCCATGCTATCGACCCGCACATTCACGGTGACACGACCCTGATATCCCTGCAGAGCAACATAGCTTGAATCCTTCGATTCGAAGGTATGCAGATCGTTGAGCACGGCCGACGTCTCCCAGAGCATCTAGCCACGTGATAGTAGCGCTGGCATGTTACAGCTTGCAGTGCTTACGTTAGGCCAGCCTGCTGATTCTTGCGTCGCGCTCACTGCACTGGATTGCTGAACTCCGCGAGGCGTTCAACGTATCGCGCGATCAGATCGACCTCGAGATTAGCGCGATCACCGACCGCAAGCTCGCCGAGCGTGCTCACGGCCAGCGTGTGCGGCACCAGATTGACCTCGAATTCCTGCCGCTCGACCGCGTTCACCGTCAGGCTCACGCCATCGAGCGCGACCGAGCCCTTGCGCGCCAGATAGCGCGCCAGCGCCTCGGGCACGCGCATAAGAAAGCGCTGCGAGCGCGCCTCGCCGAGGCGCGCTCGCACTTCGGCGACGCCATCGATGTGGCCTGACATCAGGTGGCCGCCAAGCGCATCGCCCGCGCGCAGCGCCGGCTCGAGATTCACGGGCTGGCCGACGCGCCAGTCACCGATGGTGGTGATCGTCAGGGTCTCGCGCGACACGTCGGCGCTGAAGGCGCGCGCTTCCAGGGCGACCGCGGTCAGGCACACGCCCGCCACCGCAATGCTATCGCCGATCGCGGCGCGCGACAGGTCGAGCCGATCGACCCCGACGGTCACGCGCGTATCCCCGCCGAGCCGCTCGAGCGCCAGGATTCGGCCGACGTCCTGCACGATGCCGGTGAACATGCGCTTCTAGGCCGGTGCGAGTGGCAGCGCCGTCAGGCGCAGGTCCGGCCCGATCGGCTTGCATTCGGTGAACTCCAGGCGCATGCGCTGCTCGAGCTGCGTGATTTCGGGCAACTCCACCAGCGCCCTGGCCGTGGGCCCGAGCAGGCTCGGCGCCAGATAGACGATGAACTCATCGACCAGACGCGCGCGCAGCAGCGCACCGGCGAGTCGCGCGCCGGCCTCGACCCAGATTTCATTTGCCGAGAGCTGCGCCAGCCGGCGCAGCACCGGTTCGAGTTCCAGTCCACCGTGCGCGGCGCGCGCCACGGTCTCGATGCGTACGCCGCGGCGCTCCAGTTCGGCGCGCCGCGCGGCATCGGTGCTGGCGGTGAACACCAGCGCCGGACCTTCACGGTCGAACATGCGTGCCTGCGGCGGTACCCGCAGGTCGGTGTCGAGCACGGCGCGCAGCGGCTGGCGGGTCGCGCCGTCGATGCGCACATTCAGTGCCGGGTCGTCGGCCAGCACGGTGCCGCTGCTACTGAGCACCACGGAACTGCGGGCGCGGAAGCGCTGCGCGTCCTGACGCGCCGCCGGCCCGGTCACCCAGCGACTGGCTCCATTGGCGAGCGCGGTGCGGCCGTCGAGACTCGCTCCGAGCTTGACCCGCAGCCACGGCAGGCCGGTGCGCATGCGCTTGAAGTACCCCGGATTGAGCGCGCGCGACTCGGCCGCCAGCACCTCACCGACGGTGTCGATGCCGGCGGCTCGCAATGCCGCGATGCCGGCACCGTTGACCAGCGGGTTCGGATCGGCGCTCGCGTACACCACGCGACCGATACGCGCGCCGATCAGCGCCTGCGTGCACGGCGGCGTGCGGCCGGTGTGGGAGCAGGGCTCGAGCGTCACATAGGCGGTGGCGCCCTGGGCTGCATCGCCGGCCGCGCGCAGCGCGTTGACTTCGGCGTGCGCTTCGCCGGCGCGCTCGTGCCAGCCTTCCCCGAGCACGCGTCCGTCACGCACCAGCACGCAGCCGACACGCGGATTCGGGTCGGTCGTATACAGGCCGCGTGCCGCCAGTTCGAGCGCACGGCGCATGTAACGCGCATCGCACTCGTCCTGGGCGGTGACGCTGTCGGCACGCGCATCCATCATTTGGATTTCAAGGTTGCAGGGTCGCCAGGCAGCAGCGGCAGCTGGTCCGAGTCGCGCTTCTCTTCGCGCCGGCGCCGGTGGTGGCGCAGGCGCTCGACCTCGTCGCGAAACGCTTCCGCGTCCTGGAAGCTGCGATATACCGACGCGAAGCGCACGTAGCCGACTTCATCCAGGTGGCGCAGTTCCTCCATCACGAACTCGCCGATGGTGCGGGCGGGCACTTCGCGTTCGCCGAACACGCGCAGCTTGTGGCAGATGCGGCTCACGGCCTGCTCGATCGCCTCGGCGCTCACCGGACGCTTCTCCAGCGCCTTGATCATGCCGTGCGCGAGCTTGCGCTCGTCGAAGGGTTCGCGGCTGCCGTCGCTCTTGATCACACGCGGCATCAGCAGCTCGGCGGTCTCAAACGTCGTGAAGCGCTCGCCGCAGCTCAGGCACTCGCGCCGGCGCCGGATCTGTCCGCCATCGGCGGCCAGCCGTGAATCGGTAACCTTGGTCTCGACGTGGCCGCAGAAGGGGCAATGCATCGACTTCCCGGGTCAGGATTCAATCCGCGTACACCGGAAACCGGCGACACAGCTCGATCACCTGCGGCCGCACGCGTTCGATCGCCGCGTCGCTGCCGCCGGCATCGAGGATATCCGCGATCCAGCCGCTGACCTTGCGGATCTCGGGTTCGAGAAAGCCGCGCGTGGTCGCCGCCGGCGTGCCCAGCCGCAGGCCGCTCGCAATCATCGGCGGGCGCGGATCGTTCGGCACCGCATTCTTGTTGACGGTGATATAGGCGCGTCCGAGCGCCGCATCGGCGTCCTTGCCGGTGATGTCACGACCCACCAGGCTCAGCAGCAGCAGGTGATTGTCGGTGCCGCCCGAGACGATGCCGTAGCCACGCGCGGTCAGCACCGCGCACATGGCGCGTGCGTTCGCCACCACCTGGCGCTGATATTGCTTGAAATCGGGCTGCAGCGCTTCGAGCAAAGCCACCGCCTTGGCCGCGATCACGTGCATCAGCGGGCCGCCCTGGGTACCCGGAAACACCATCGAATTGAGCTTCTTGGTGATGCTATCGTCGGCCCGTGCCAGGATCATGCCGCCGCGCGGCCCTCGCAGGGTCTTGTGGGTCGTGGTGGTGACCACGTGCGCATAGGGCAGCGGATTCGGATACTCCCCGGCGGCCACCAGGCCCGCCACGTGGGCCATGTCGACGAACAGCAGCGCCCCGACCTGATCGGCGATGGCGCGAAAGCGCGCCCAATCGAGCACGCGCGAATAGGCCGAAAACCCCGCGACGATCATCTTTGGCTTGTGCTCGAGCGCCAGCGCCTCGATCTGCTCGTAGTTGATCAGTCCGGTGTCGGCGTGCACGCCGTACTGGAACGCATGAAACAGCTTGCCCGAGAAATTCACCTTGGCGCCGTGGGTCAGGTGGCCGCCATGATCCAGGCTCATGCCGAGTATCACGTCGCCCGGCGACAGCAGTGCCAGGTAAACGGCCGCGTTTGCCTGCGATCCGGAGTGCGGCTGCACGTTCGCATAGTCGGCACCGAACAGTTTCTTGGCGCGGTCGATCGCGAGCTGCTCGGCGATATCGACGAACTCGCAGCCACCGTAGTAGCGCTTGCCCGGATAGCCTTCGGCGTACTTGTTGGTCAGCACCGAGCCCTGCGCCTCCAGCACCCGCGGACTGGCGTAGTTCTCCGACGCGATGAGTTCGATGTGATCTTCCTGCCGCTGACGCTCGCCGTCGAGTGCGCGCTGAAGTTCCGGATCAACATCCCTGATGAGCAAGCGCTTCGAAAACATGACTCAACTACCTTTCGTGGTTATGCTCAAAACGAGCGGAAAGGCGCGGGATTGTACCCGAACAGGTCGACTTCGGGCGCCGGGCGGCTCAGGCGGCGAGCAGCGCCTGCACCACGCCGCACCAGGTACGGGCGATATTACCGCGATCATAGCCGCCGCCGCCCAATGCCAGTACCCGGCCATGGCCGAGCCGATCGGCCAGCAGGCACAGCTCGCGCGCCGCGCGCGCGTGGCAGGCGCTGGTGAGCTTCAGATGCGTGATCGGATCGCCGCCGACGCTGTCGGCCCCGCACTGCAGAATCACGAATGCCGGCGCGTAGCGCTCCACGTGGGCCAGCATGGCCGGCCATACCAGGTCGAACTCCGCGTCGCCGGCGCCAGCCTCAAGCGGCACATTGAGCTTGGTGCCCGCGGCCGCGCCGCGGCCGATCTCGGCGTCCGAGCCGGTGCCCGGATACAGCGTATGGCCGCTCTCGTGCAGATCCGCAAAGATCAGCTCGGGGTCATCGTCGAAGGCGTAATAGACGCCGTCGCCGTGATGCGCATCGACGTCGACATAGGCGATACGCGACAGGCCGTAGGCGCGCCGCAGATGCTCGACCACCACGCCGCAGTCGTTGAAGACGCAGAATCCGGCGGCCCGGTCGCGGGCCGCGTGATGCAGGCCGGCGATCGGGACAAAGGCGCGCCGGCGCAAGCCGTGCATGATCCAGTCGGCCGCGGTAAGGCTCGATCCGACCACGCACGCTGCCGCCTCGAATACGCCGCGAAACGCGGGTGTATCGCCCGCGTCCAGCCAGCCGCTGCCGGCCTGCGAGCGCTCCATGACGAACTGCACGTACTCGGGCGTATGGAACAGCAGCAGTTCCGCCTCGCTGGCGTCGCGCGGTTCCAGCAGCGCGACGTGCTCGGGCAGACCGCGCTGCTCGAACTCGCGCACGAACACGCCGTGGCGGTCCGGACCGAACGGGTGGCCATCGCCGAAGCCGTAGCGAGCCAGCTGCTCGCCGAGCACGACTGCAACCTCAGGGCTTGTGGCGTTCAAGCGCTACGTTTCGGGTTTTGAGCCTGCGACACTGCAGACCGCCTCAAGATATCACACCGCAGTAGCACCGCACCGGGGCGTTCATCGATAATGCGCCCCCCCTTGCAGCGGCTGAACTGGCTCCCTATGGCGCAATACATCTACACCATGAATCGGGTCTCGAAGATCGTGCCCCCCAAGCGCGTCATCCTGCGCGACATCAGCCTGTCGTTTTTCCCCGGGGCCAAGATCGGAGTGCTCGGCCTGAACGGTTCGGGCAAATCCACGCTGTTGCGGATCATGGCCGGCCTTGATACCGGCATCGACGGGGAGGCGCGGCCGCAACCGGGGATCAAGGTCGGGTTCCTGCCGCAGGAACCGGAGCTAGATCCGGACAAGGACGTGCGCAGCGTGGTGATGGAGGGCGTTGGCGGCAGCTTCGCATTGCTCGAGCGCTTCAACCAGATCAGCGAGCAGTTCGCCGAGCCGATGGAGGACGAGCAGATGAACAAGCTGCTCGAGGAACAGGCAAGACTGCAGGACGCGATCGAAGCTGCCGGCGGTTGGGAACTCGGACGCAAGCTGGAAATTGCCGCCGACGCGCTGCGGCTGCCGCCATGGGAGGCGAAGATCGGCCAGCTCTCGGGCGGCGAGAAGCGTCGCGTGTCGCTGTGCCGGCTGCTGCTGTCGCAACCGGACATGCTGCTGCTCGATGAACCGACCAATCACCTGGATGCCGAGTCGGTCGCCTGGCTCGAGCGCTACCTGGAGGAATATCCGAGCACCGTGGTCGCCGTGACCCACGACCGCTACTTTCTCGACAATGTCGCCAAGTGGATCCTCGAGCTGGACCGCGGCCATGGAATTCCATGGCAGGGCAACTACTCCTCGTGGCTCGATCAGAAGGAGAAGCGCCTCGCGCTCGAGGAGCGCGAGCGCGACGCGCTGCGCAAGACGCTGGCGCGCGAGCTCGAATGGGTGCGCGCCAATCCGAAGGCACGCCAGGCCAAGAGCAAGGCGCGCCTGGCGCGTTACGATGAGCTGGCCTCCCGGGAGTACCAGGAACGCAACGAGACCAATGAGATCTATATCCCGCCCGGCCCGCGGCTGGGCGATCTGGTGATCGAGGTCAAGGGCCTGCGCAAGGCGTTCGGCGATCGGCTGCTGATCGACAACCTCGATTTCACTTTACCGCGCGGCGGCATCGTCGGCATCATCGGGCCAAACGGCGCCGGCAAGACCACGCTGTTTCGCATGCTCACCGGTGTCGAGACGGCCGATGCCGGTGAAATACGCATCAGCCCGACGGTGAAGCTCGCCTATGTCGATCAGTCCCGGCAGACGCTCGACGACAGCAAGAGCGTCTGGGCGGAGATCTCCGGCGGCCAGGACATCATCAAGATAGACAGCTACGAGACGCCGTCGCGCAGCTACGTCGGCCGCTTCAATTTCAAGGGCACGCAGCAGCAGCAGCTGATCGGCGAGCTGTCGGGCGGCGAACGCAATCGCGTGCACCTCGCCAAGGTACTGCGCGCCGGCGGCAATGTGCTGCTGCTGGACGAACCCACGAACGATCTGGATATCGAGACCCTGCGCGCGCTGGAGGATGCGCTGCTGAATTTCCCGGGGTGCGCCGCCGTGATCTCGCACGACCGCTGGTTCCTCGATCGCATCGCGACCCACATCATTGCGTTCGAAGGCGATTCCGAGGTGGTCTGGTTCGAGGGCAACTACCAGGAGTACGTCGCCGACCTCAAGCACCGGCGCGGCGAGGACGCCGCGCAGCCGCATCGGCTGAAGTACCGGCGCCTGACCGGCTGAGCGGCAGCGCTGATTATGTCCGGTCGTTATGTCCGGACGTGCTGGGCGCTGCTAGCAGCGCGCCAGCGCCGTGCCACTGTGTCGCCATTCGGCTACACTGGTGGTGCGGTTTCATCAGAAGCGCCACGATGTCGGTCTATATAGATACCAGCGATAGACTGCACCAGGAGCAGGCTACAAGCCTTGCGCTGACCTGTCCGCATTGCCTGGTGCACTCGCACCTGACCCCCCAGGCGGTGCCGCGCTTTTCCGATCTGAGTGCCACGCGCCCGAAACAGGTCGGCCTCGTGTTTCGATGCGACGCCTGCAATTCGCCGATCTTCCTGCGCTCCAATGTGCGCAACTTCGGCCCGGCGCGCATCGAGCTGTCGCCGCAGTTCACCGAGATCGAACGCCCGAAGGAGAAATTCAGCTTCACCTATCTGACCGAGGAGGTGGAGACGATGTTCCGCGAGGCGTTGCTGTGCTACTCGCACGGCGCCTTCAACGGCTTCGCGACGCTGTGCCGGCGCACCATGCAGGCCGTGTTCGCCGACGGCGGCGAAGCCGGCAGGCTGCGTATCTTCGACGAACTCAATGAGGTGCGCGACATGGCGCAGGTCGATGCCGCCAGCTTCGCGTTGATCAAGCGCGTGATCTTCGGCACCGATGCGGATCCGGCGCCGGGCGTACCGATGCTCGACGACGATCAGGCCGGTCTGCTGCTCGAGGTGATGAAGGACCTGCTGTACCAGACCTATGTGCGCAAGGGACGCCTGCAGCAGGCGATGGTGGTCCGTCGCTTCTTCTCCGACGAAGCCGGGCGCAACGCCCGCAGCCCCGATACCCACAGCAATTCGCTCGAAAGCAGCCGCATCGAAGGCTGATTGGCGAGCACGCTCGGCGGCCGGGCCTGCTGCGTGTGGCTCAGCCGAGCCATAGTCGGGCGTTGCGGAACATGCGCATCCAGCCGCTGTCTTCACCCGCATCGTGCGGATGCCAGGAGTTCTGCACCGTGCGATACACGCGCTCGGGGTGCGGCATGGTAATAGTTGCCCGGCCGTCGCTGCTGGTCAGCGCCGCGATGCCCTCGATCGCACCATTGGGATTGGCGGGATAGGCACGCGCCACATCGCCGCGGTTGGTGACGTATCGAAAAGCGATCAGGCGTTGATCGAGGCAGCTCTGCAGATCGCGTTCGGACGGGAACTGCGGCCGGCCCTCGCCGTGCGCCATGGCGACCGGCAGGCGCGAGCCTGCCATGCCCGCCAGCAGCAGCGACGGGGAATCGGCAATCTGCACCATGCTGAAGCGCGCCTCGAACTGCTCGCTGCGATTGCGCAGGAAACGCGGCCAGTGCTGGGCGCCTGGAATCAGTTCGCGCAGCAGCGCAAACATCTGGCAGCCGTTGCACACGCCGAGCGAAAAGGTATCGTTGCGGCCGAAGAAGCGCTCGAATTCGCAGCGCGCGCGCTCGTGAAACAGGATCGAGCGCGCCCAACCGCCGCCCGCCCCGAGCACGTCGCCATAAGAGAATCCACCGCAGGCCACCAGACCGGAGAAACCCGCAAGCGTGCGCGCCCCGCCGAGCAGGTCCGACATGTGCACATCGTGTGCCTCGAAGCCGGCGCGATCGAGCACCGCAGCCATCTCGAGCTGGCCGTTGACACCCTGCTCGCGTAACACGGCGACACGCGGCCGCGCCCCGTGCGCGATCAGCGGCGCGGCCACATCGTCCTGTGGATCGAAGCTCAGCTGCTGCGACAGGCCCGGGTCAGCCTCATCCAGCAGCGCCGCCATCTCCTCGTCCGCACACTGCGGATCATCGCGCAGCCGGCGCATGCAATAGGAGGTCTGTGACCAGGCACGACGCAGGTCGCTCCAGGCCTCATCCAGCAGCGCGTCGCCGCAGCGGATGCGCAGCCGCAATTGCGGCTGCGGAGCCCCTATGGGCTGCACGCAGCCGGCCAGACCGTGGGTCGCGAAGCACTCCAGCACCGCTCGCTGCTGCGACTGCAGTATCTGCAGCACCGCTCCGGGCTCCTCGGCGAACAGCTGCGCCGGCGCCGAGCCGCTGCCGGCGAGCGTGACGTCGACACCGCAGTGTCCGGCGAACGCCATCTCAACCAGCGTGACCAGCAGCCCGCCGTCGGAACGATCGTGGTAGGCGAGCACCAGGGCACGCGCGCGCAGGTCGATCAGCGCGGCGGCGAAGCCCGCCAGCAGCTTCGCATCGTCAAGATCGGGACCGGCGCCGCCAGTGGCATTGAACACCTGTGCCAGCGCGCTCATCCCGAGACGGTTGCGCCCGCGCGCCAGGTCGATCAGCAGCAGCAGCGTCGGGCCGCGGTCCAGCTGCAGCACCGGCGTCCAGGTGCGCCGCACATCGCCTATCGGCGCGAACGCCGAGACGATCAGCGATATCGGCGCCACCACCGATCGCAATTCGGCGCCATCCTGCCAGGCCGTCTTCATCGACAGCGAGTCCTTGCCGACCGGAATGGCGATGCCGAGGGCGGGACAGAGTTCCTCGCCGACCGCGCGCACCGCCGCGTACAGCGCCGCATCCTCGCCCGGCTCCCCGCAGGCGGCCATCCAGTTGGCCGACAGCCGCACGTCGGCCAGCGCGCCGATGTCGGCCGCCAGGATATTGGTGATCGCCTCGGCGACCGCGAGCCGCGCGGAGGCTGCAGCATCCAGCAGCGCTACCGGCGTGCGCTCGCCGAGCGCCATCGCCTCACCGCCGTGGTGGTGGAAGTCGGCGAGTGTCACCGCAGCGTCGGCGACCGGCACCTGCCACGGCCCGACCAGCTGATCGCGACTGATCTGGCCGCCGACCGTGCGATCGCCGATCGTGATCAGGAAGCTCTTGTCGGCCACCGCCGGCAGGCGCAGCACGCGGTACACGGCTTCGCGCAGATCCACCGATTCACAATCGCGCTCGTGCCGTGGGGCCGGCAGGCTGTGCACCACCCGGCGCGTGCGCGGCGGCTTGCCGAGCAGTGAGTCGATCGACATATGCACCGGGTCGGTGCCGGACTGGCGATCGTGCACCAGCAGCACGCCGTCGTCGGTGATGTCGCCGATCGCCGCGAACGGGCAGCGTTCGCGCTGCGCGATGGCACTGAAGCGCGCAAGGCTTGCCGGTCGCAGCGCCAGCACATAGCGCTCCTGCGCCTCATTGCACCAGATCTCGAGCGGCGACATGCCGGGTTCGGCATTGGGAATTGCCCGCAACTCGATGCGGGCACCACGCTGGCTGTGCGCCACGGCCTCGGGGATCGCATTGGACAGTCCGCCGGCGCCTACGTCGTGAATCAGCTCGATCGGATTGTGCTCGCCGAGGGCCCAGCAGCGATCGATCACTTCCTGCGCACGCCGCTCCAGTTCCGCATTGCCGCGCTGCACCGACGCGAAATCCAGTTCCTCCGCGGACGCCCCGCTGCCCATGGATGACGCCGCGCCGCCACCCAGGCCAATGAGCATCGCCGGACCGCCCAGCACCACCAGCGTCGCGCCGACCGACACCTCTGCCTTCTCCACCTGGCAGCGGCGCACGTTGCCCAGGCCGCCGGCAAGCATGATCGGCTTGTGATAGCCGCGAACGCGGCCGGCACAATCGCCCGGCTGCACGGTCTCGAGCGTGCGGAAATAGCCACAGATCGTCGGCCGGCCAAACTCATTGTTGAAGGCGGCCGCCCCGATCGGCCCGTCGAGCATGATGTCGAGTGCCGAGGCGATGCGCGATGGCTTGCCGGCACTGTGTTCCCAGGGCTGGATGAACTCCGGGATGCGCAGATGCGACACCGAGAAGCCCACCAGGCCCGCCTTCGGCCTGGCGCCGCGGCCGGTCGCCCCCTCATCGCGAATCTCGCCGCCCGAGCCGGTGGCCGCCCCAGGGAATGGGGAGATCGCGGTCGGGTGGTTGTGGGTCTCGACTTTGATCAGGATGTCGATCGGCTCGTCATGACCCCGATAGATACCGCTGGCCGGATCGGGGAACCAGCGCCGGCCTGCGCTACCTTCGATGACCGCCGCGTTGTCGCGATAGGCGGACAGCACGCCGCGCGGCGCCCGCTGATAGGTGTTGCGTATCATCGCGAACAGCGAACGCTCGCGCTCCTCACCGTCGATCACGAATTGCGCGTTGAAGATCTTGTGGCGGCAATGCTCGGAGTTCGCCTGCGCGAACATCATCAGCTCGACATCGCTGGGATCGCGGCCGAGGAGCTGGAAGGTCTGCAGCAGGTAGTCGATCTCATCGTCGGCCAGCGCCAGGCCCAGGCGCCGGTTGGCCTCGATGAGGCCGGCACGGCCCTCAGCCAGGCTGATGAATTGCAGCGGGCGCGCCGGCTCGGCGGCAAACAGCCGTGCCGCGCAGCCGACGTCCTCGAACACCGCCTCGATCATCCGGTCATGCAGCAGCGCCGCCAGTGCCGGGTGGCGGCCGGCGGGCACGGCCCGCGCCAGCTCGAGCGAGTAGAGGGTTCCGCGCTCGATGCGTCGCACCGCCGACAACCCGCAGACTTGTGCGATATCGGTCGCCTTGCTCGACCACGGTGAAATCGTGCCGGGGCGCGGAACGACCAGAAACTGCACAGCTGCGGCCGCAGGCTGCGCCTTCAGCGCCGCTGTCGCGGCCGCCGCACCTGCCGCTGAGCGCTCGCCGCCATCATCCAGCAAGCGCTCCAGCAGCGAGCGAGCGTGTTCATTCAGCGCGCCGCTGAGATCGACGAAATGCAGGAACTGCGCAGCTACGGCGCTGACGGCGGGCTCGAGCGTCTGAAGGCGTGCGAGCAGGCGGGCGATGCGAAACGCGGTTAGTGCTGACGAGCCCGGCAGCTTGAGCATCAAGTTTTTTTTGGCCCCGGGTCCATGGCCGACGGCGGCAGCAGCGGCGTGGGAAAATGCGCCACGTTGCCGCCCTCGAGCGCGACGATCTTGCTGACTCCCTGCTTGCGCACCTCATCGATGCGAAGCACAGAATGCAGCGGCAGGAAGCTGCGCTTGACGCCGGCAAATTCGCTCTTGATGCGCTCCTCGCCCGGATCCACCACCACCGAGGAGCGCTCGCCAAACACCAGCTCCTCGATTTCCACGAAACCGAACAGCGAGCCGTGACTGACCTTGCGCGCATAGACCTCGTAAACCTTGCCCTGGTTTACAAACATGACCTTAAAGATATGGTTCGATGGCATCGTTGAATTTTCGGTGAGTCAGGCTATTTTTACCCGGCGCAATGCTCAGGAGCCGCCGCAGGCCTATTATATGGCGTCCGGGAACCGAACCTAGAGCTGTTCATATGGCCCTGAAGCTGACCATCGTAGACGACCAGCGCAGCCAGCCCGGCCGGGGCGGCAGCATCGTCTTGGGTGTCGGCGGCGGCGGCATCGGCCGCGCCCACGACAACGACTGGGTGTTGCCCGATCCGCAACGCTATCTGTCGGCCCACCACGCGCGCGTACAGTTCCGCGACGGCGCCTACTACCTGCTCGATACCAGCACCAACGGCGTGTACGTGAACGACGGCACGGTACCGATCGGCCGGCGCGCACCCTACCCGCTGCGCGACGGCGATCGCCTGCGCATGGGCGACTATGAGATGTCCGTCAGCATCGATACCGAGCGCGGCGAGGCGCCGGAGGCGAGTTCGATCTTTCCCATCGCGCCCGATCCGCTGACCGCCAACTCGATTGTGTCGCGCGGCGATATCGGCGTCGAACTGAACGTGCGCGACCTGCTGCTGCCGGACGCATCGCCCGGCAATCGCATGGGCGCCGTGGACGCCTTCGGCCAGTCGATGCTGACCCAGGATGCCGGTCTGCTGGCTTTCGACAGCGGCCAGCGCTCGGCACCGGCCGAGCTGCGGGCGCCGGCAGCGGCACGGCGCGAGCCGCGCCTGGCCGATCGCTCGGCCGAGAATGCCGCAGGCATCGAGGCGTTCTGTCGCGGCGCGGGCATCGATGTCAAGCAGCTGCCGGCGGACGCGGCGGCACGCATGCTGCAACTGGCGGGCGTGCTGCTGCGTGAGGCGCTGCTGGGCCTGAAGGGCCTGGCGCTGGCACAGCGCGAGATCCGCGAGCAGACCCATATCCAGGTCGGCAAGGAGGATCCGCAACACATCGGCCTCACCGGCCTGCCGGTGGACGATCTGTTGCTGCGGCTGATGATCGGTCACGACCGCCGCGACCTCGACGCGGTGCAGTGGGTGCGCGACATGCTCGCCAGCACGCGCCGCCACGATCTGGCCACCATGCGCGCGCTGCACATCGCGCTCGGCGAATTCCTTGCCCGCCTCGACCCCAGGGCGCTGGCCCAGATCGATGGCCGTGCCAGCGGCGCGGACGCCGGCAGCCCCGACTCCTCGGGTCTGGCGGCGCGTTTTCGCAGCATCACCGACATGCACTCGGGCAAATTCCCGCACCTGTTTGCCGAAGCGTTCGCGCGCGCCTTCGTGGCGGCGTTCAAGCAAAACAACGGCGATCACTCCAAGCCTTAAACGCCAGCAACCCGAGGCGCGGCGACGGCGCGAGCGGCAGCGCCGCGCTAGGGCTGGTCGGCGCGCACCCTGACCGGGGTGCCGGGCAGTATGGAATCCGGCGGATTCAGGATGATCCGGTCCTGCGCATCGACGCCGCTCAGGATCTCCACGATGGCGCCATAATCGCGGCCGATGGTGACGGTGTTCAGCTGCACATTATTGTCCGCGTCGACCGTGGCGACGTGCAGGCCGTCGCCACGGAACAGCAGCGCGTTGGACGGCACGCGCCAGGTCTTCAGCCCGCTCGGCAATGGCAGGTGCACCATCGAGTAGGCTCCCGGCAGCAACTCGCCGTTCGGGTTATCCGCGTCCAGTTCGGTCAACAGGGTGCGCGTGGTCGCGTCGATCGACTGGGATGTGCTGACCACCTTGGCCGGATGGCGCTGCTCCGGGCGCTCGACCGTGGTCAGACTGGCCGCCATTCCCGGGGTAATCCAGCTCGCATACGCCTGCGGCACCTGCACGTAGACGCGCAGCCGGCTGGTCGCGCTGAGGTGGAACAGTTCCTGGCCAGTGGCGCTGCCCTCGGTTACCAGCGCTCCGACATCGATCTTGCGTGCCGTCACGACGCCATCGAACGGCGCGCTGATGCGATTGAAGCCCTGCATCTGCTCCAGGCGCTGCATATTCTGCCGCGCTGATTCGCTCTGCGCCTTCTTGGCTTCGGCATCGCCGACCGCATTGTCGACGTCCTGCTGTGCGACCAGGCCGGTCTTGCGCAGCTCCTGGAAGCGCTGGCTGGTTGTCTGCGACAGCCGGTTGTTGGCATCGGCGGTCGCCAGGTCGGCCCTGGCCTGGCGATACTGCGCATCCACCTCCGGCGTCTCGATTTCCGCCAGCAGCTCGCCGGCTTTGACGTGCTTGCCGATATCCGCGTACCAGCGTTTGAGATAACCGCTGGTGCGCGCATAAATGGGCGCATCGACAAAGGCCTGCACGTCGCCCGGCAGCACCAGTTCATCGCCGACGTCGCTGTGCTTTGCCGTGGTCACGATGACCACCGGCACCGACGATTGCTCCGCGTCCTGCTTGAGTGCCGCGCGCGTCTGCACGCGCGTGAATATGCCCCAGCCGGCTATGATGATCGCGGCCGCCAGCACGTAAATCGCGACCCGCTTGAGTCGTCGCACGGCGGCACGGGCATTGGGTGTATCGGTCATGGGTTGGACGTCGTCGGTGCGGTCGACTTCTAGGCGTGCGCGGCGGCAGCCTTGCCCCGTGGCTGGGTGAATCTGCCGTGTATGACGGCAAACACCACCGGCACGAACAGCAGCGTGGCAAACGTGGCAAACAGCAGGCCGCCGACGACCGCCCGTCCCAGCGGCGCATTCTGCTCGCCTCCTTCTCCGAGTCCGAGGGACATCGGCAACATGCCGATCATCATCGCCAGCGCCGTCATCAGCACCGGTCGGAAGCGTACGAAGCCGGCCTCCAGCGCCGCCGCCGCAGCGCTCAATCCGGCATCCATGCGTTCGCGCGCAAAGCTCACGATTAGGATGCTGTTGGCGGTGGCGACACCGAGGCACATGATCGCCCCGATCAGCGCCGGCACGCTGATAGTGGTGTGGGTGACAAACAGCATCCACACCATGCCTGCCAGTGCCGCCGGCAGCGCGCTGATGATGATCAATGGATCGAGCCAGCTCTGGAAGTTGACCACGATCAGCAGGTAGATCAGTACCACCGCGCCGATCATACCGTAGGCAAGGCCATTGAAAGACGTGCGCATGGTTTCCATTTGCCCGCGAATCATCAGATCGCTGCCGCGCGGCAGCCCTTGCCGGGACGTATCGACGATGCTGCGCACCGCGCTGGCCACGGTACCCAGGTCGGTGCCGTCGACCGAGCCGTAGATGTCGATCACCGGCCGCGCATTGTAATGGCTGACGACCGCCGGACCCACGCCGCGGCTGATGCTGGCGAGATTGGCCAGTAATTGCTGCGGGCCGCCGTTGCCGGTGGTGATCGGCGTCGACGACAGGTCCTGCAGCGAGGCCAGTCGATACTGTGGCGCCTGCGTGGTGACGTTGTACTGGATGCCGCTCCTGGTATCGACCCAGTAGGTCGGCGCGGTCTGCTGGCTGCCCGAGAGCGATATCAGCACGTCGCTGGCGACCTGCTGCTGCGTCAGTCCGACCTGCGAGGCGTTGGTACGGTCCACTTTCACATTGAACTGCGGATAGTCGAAAGCCTGCTGGATGCGCAGGTCCGCCGCGCCGGGAATGGTTCTGAGCCTGGCCAGCAGGGTGTTGGCAAAGGCGCGGTTACCCTCGATATTGAAGCCCACCACCTGCACATCGAGCGGTGCCGGCAGACCGAAATTCAGGATCTGATTGACGATGTCGGACGGCAGAAAGGCGAAGCTGGTGCCAGGAAACTCATCACGCAGGTGTGCGCGCAGCATGCGTACGTATTCGGCCGTGGGTCGCCGGTGCCCCTCACGCAGCGAAATCATGATGTCGGCATCGCCCGGTCCGACCGGCGCCGAGGTGCTGTACGACAGATTGATACCGCTGTACGGCACGCCGATATTGTCGATCAGGCTGTCGAGATCGCGCGCCGGGATGATCTGGCTGATCCTGGCCTCCACCGCATCGCACAGTCTGGCGGTCTCCTCCAGGCGCGTGCCGCTGCGCGCGCGCAGGTGCAGTCGCACCTGGCCGGCATCCACGCTTGGGAAAAAGTCGCGGCCGAGCCATGGCAGTAGCAGGAACGCGGTGGCGCCGATCACCATGAACGCCGCGGTGAACGCAAAACTGTGCTGCAGCGCAGTACCGAGCAGATCGTGGTAACCGTCGCGAAACGCAGCGAAGCGGCGCTCGAAGCCACGCTGGAAACGCTGGAACAGGTTGCTCGGGGCCGCGGCCAGGTGCTGCCGCACGTGCTTCTGCAACCAGTACATCGCCAGCGTCGGCACCAGCGTCCGCGACAGCACATAGGACGCAAGCATCGCAAACACCACCGCCTCTGCCAGCGGCACGAACAGGAAGCGCGATACGCCCGACAGCAGGAACATCGGCACGAACACCACGCAGATGCACAGCGTGGATACCAGCGCCGGCAACGCGATCTGGTGAGCGCCGTCGAGAATCGCCGGCTCGACCTCCTTGCCCTGCTCCAGATGCCAGTTGATGTTCTCCATCGCCACCGTGGCGTCGTCCACCAGGATTCCGACCGCCAGCGCCAGCCCGCCGAGGGTCATGATGTTGATGGTCTCGCCGATCGCCGACAGGCAGATGATCGAGGCCAGCACCGATAGCGGAATGGAAATCGTGATGATCAGCGTGCTGCGCCACGAGCTCAGGAACAGCAGGATCATCAGCCCGGTGAGCGCGGCCGCAATAATGCCCTCGCGTACCACGCCGTTGATCGCGGCGCGCACGAACAGCGACTGATCGCCGGTGACTGCGATCCTGAAATTCTCCGGCAACTGCGTCTGGATGCCGGGCAGCAGCCGCTTGACGCCCTCGATGACTTGCAGTGTCGAGGCGCTGCCGGTCTTGAGCACCGACATCAGCACCGCGTGCCGGCCGGCGACCCGCACCAGGTTGGTCTGCGGGCTGGAGCCGTCGTGCACGTAGGCGACATCGCGAACGAATACCACCGTGCCGTTGACGGTGCGGATCGGAACGTCGTTGAGTTCCTCGGCCTTAAGCGGACTGGAATTGAGCTTGACGTTGTATTCGATGTCGCCGATCTTCTCGGTGCCGGCCGGAATGATCAGGTTCTGCGCGCCGATGGCATTGCTGACGTCAACCGCCGATAGACCCTTGGAACGCAGCGCCTCCGGGTTGATGTCCACCTGCACCTGGCGCTGCTTGCCGCCGTATGGGAACGGCAGCGACGCACCCTGCACGGTGGTCAGTCCGGGGCGGATGATCGTGTTGGCGAGATCGAACAGCGTGACCTCCAGCAGCGTCGGACTGGTGAGGGCGAGCTGCAGGATCGGCACGGTCGAGGCGTTGTAGGCCAGGATGAATGGTGGCGTAGCACCCGGCGGCGCCGTTCGCAGCAGCGTCTGCGACACGCCGGTGATCTGCGCGTACGACAGGTCCTCGTTGACGTTTGGCTGGAAGAAATACTTGACCACCGCAATGCCCGGCAGCGACTGGGATTCGGTGTGCTCGACGTCATTGACCGTGGTCTGCGCGTAACGCTCGGCGTTGGCGACGATGCGATTGGCCATGTCCTCGGGCGGCAGGCCGACGTAGCTCCAGATCGTGCTGACCACCGGAATGTTGATGGCCGGAAAGATGTCGGTCGGAGTACGCAGGATCGTGAATACGCCCAGCAGCACGATCAATACCGCCAGCACGATGAACGTGTACGGCCGTCGCAGCGCAAGTCTTACGATCCACATCGATTACGCGTCCCGATCTGACAGCCAATAGCGCGATCCGGTCCGGCAGCTATCACCGGCCGGAGCAAGCTCTCCCCGCGACTGGATCACTGCATTATGCCCGCAGCAGTGACGCTTCGCAGCAGCACCGTCGCTGGCGCCGCGCACGCTGGCGATATGTCCACATTAAAATACATTAACGTGTAAGCCGCGCAGTGGCTCGATGCACCAGTCACTTACAAGCCCGCATCAACGTCAGCATCGCCTGACACAAGTCAAATTGTCTGGCGGAGAGGGTGGGATTCGAACCCACGTGCCGGTTTAACCCGACCATCCGATTTCGAGTCGGCGCCGTTATGACCGCTTCGGTACCTCTCCCTGGCGAGGCTGGTATTCTAGCGCAGTGATGCACGCGATGAGACCCAGGCCGCCAAAGCTGCAACGCCACCGCCGGCTGCGCCGCGGAAGCACCGTTTCGCAGCTCAGTGCCGCGGTAGCGGCCGTGCTGTTGTTGTCGGCCTGCGCGCATCCGCAAAGCGCGCTGCAGCGCATCCGCGCCCGTGGTGAATTGAGGGTGGTCACGCTCAATGCGCCCACCAGCTACTACCTCGGCGCCCAGGGGCCGCAGGGCTTTGAATACCGCCTGGCGAGCGCATTTGCGCGCCAGTTGCAGGTCAGGCTGGTGATCGAGCCGCTGCCGGATGAGGCGGCCATGCGCGCAGCGCTCAGGGCCGGAAGCGCGGACCTGGCGGCGGCGCAGATCAGTCCGGATGCGCGCTGGCTGCAGGCCGGCCTGGCGACTGACAACTACGATCGGATTCCGCAGCTGGTGGTGCAGGGTCGCGGCAAACTGCATGCGCACGAGCTCGGCGCCCTGCATCTTGCCAGCATCGTGGTGCGCGATGAAAGTCCGCAGCTCGACCTGCTGCGCTCGATCAAGAACAGCGAGGCACCGGATCTTTCCCTGGTCGTGCTGACCGCCGATCAGCCCGATCCGCTCGAGGTGGTCACTGACGGCGATGCCGACTACGCAATTGTCGACGCGAATGAATTCGAATTCGCGCGTCATCTGTATCCCGATGCCACCGTCGCGTTCACGCTGCCCAACGCGCGAGCGCTGAACTGGATCGTGCCCACCGACGCCGTGGACCTGGCGCAGGCGGCGAATGGATTTTTTATCAGCACCAAGGCCTCGGGTGAGTTCTCCCGTATCGTGCGCGACGCGGGTGCCGAGTCGCGCGGATTCGATTACGCGGATGCGCACCGCTTTCAGGCCGACATTGCCACACGCCTGCCACAGCTGCAGGCCATGTTCGAGCAAGCCGCGCAGGCCACCGGACTCGACTGGCGGCTGCTGGCCGCGGTCGGCTACCAGGAATCGAAATGGCAGACGCGCGCGGCCTCGGCCGACGGCGCGCTGGGCATCATGATGCTGACCACCGACGCTGCCAGCACGGTCGGGGTCAAGGATCGCTCCGACCAGTGGCAGAACATACTCGGCGGCGCCAGATACCTGGCGCAGGTGATCGCCACCATTCCCAATCGCATCGGCGAGCCGGACCGAACCTGGCTGGCGCTCGCGGCCTATAACGTCGGCTACGGGCATCTGGAGGACGCGCGCGTGCTGGCGCAGATGCGCGGTAAGGACCCTGACTCGTGGAATGATGTGCGCGCGCAGTTGCCGCTGCTGACCGATGAACACTGGTACTCGCGCGTGAAGCGCGGTTATGCACGCGGCTGGGAGCCGGCCGGGTTTGTCGAGCAGGTGCGCCAGTACCTGGCGGTGCTCGAGTGGACCGGCAGCGCGACGCTCGTGCGCCTGCGTGATCCTGCGGCGCTCTCGCCCGTGCAGTTGGCATTCGAGACGCTCGGGTATTGATCCGCGTCGGCGCAGCCATAGCGGTTGCGCGCGCTGTCGATCACGAGCGTCGTTGCTCGAAAAACCCGCGCAGCAGCGCGCCGCATTCGGCGGCCAGCACGCCGCCGAATACATCGACGCGATGATTCAGGCCGGCGAGCCCGAACACATCCAGCACGCCGCCCGCCCCACCCGCCTGGCGGTCGAAGGCGCCGAACACCACGCGCCGTACGCGCGCATGCACGATCGCGGCCGCACACATCAGGCAAGGCTCAAGCGTGACGTACAGCGTGGTGTCGCCGAGCCGGTAGCTTCCCAGTGCGCGCGCGCCAGCGCGCAGCGCCTCGATTTCGGCATGCGCGGTCGGATCGCAGCCGCCGATCGGCCGGTTTGCACCGCCGGCAATAACCACCGCATCTCGCACCAGCACCGCCCCGATAGGAACTTCCCCGGCCGCCAGCGCCCCGCGCGCCAGCTCGAGCGCGCGTCGCATGTAATCAGCGTCAGTTGGCGGCGGCGGCACGCTGCGCGTTCAGGCGGCAGTGTGTGCCGCGCCTGCCGCGGACAGGCGCAGCTTGTGCGCGGCCGCGTCCCAGCGTCCATGCTGCCACATCGCCGCGGCGGCGGAGGCGGGTACCGGCTGGCTGATCAGGTAGCCCTGTGCTTCGGTGCATCGCCAGCGGCACAGCGCATCCCACTGCGCGCCGGAAGCCACGCCCTCGGCGATCACCTTCAGGCCGAGCGAGCGGCCGATACCGAGGATGTTGAACGCCAGGCTGCTCTCGCCCTGCTCCTCGCCGATCCCCGCGATGAAGCTGCGGTCGATCTTGAGGATATCCAGCGGCAGCCGGCGCAGATACGACAGCGACGAGTAGCCGGTGCCGAAGTCGTCGAGCGCTATCTGGCAGCCGAGACGGCGAATCTCGGCCAGCAGGTTCATGGCCGATTCGGCATCGTCGATCAGGCAGCTTTCAGTCAGCTCAACCTGCAGGAACAGTGGCTCGATGCTCTGGCGCGTGCAGGCGCCCCGGATGCTGGATACCACGTCGCCGGTGACCATCTGCTGCGGCGACACATTGACCGCCACCTGTATCTGGCCGAGGCCGTCGGTGCGCCACTGGGCGATCTGTTCGGCCGCCCGCTCGATCACCCAGTCGCCGAGCTGCGCGATCAGGCCGGTGCGCTCGGCGATCGGGATGAATATCGTCGGGGGCACAAACAGGCCCTTTTGATGCTGCCAGCGCAGCAGCGCCTCGAAGCCGACGATGCGTCCATCGGGTATCGACAGTTTCGGTTGATAGTGCAGCTGCAGCTGCCCGCGCTCGATGGCGTGGTGCAGCTCATATTCCAGGCGCGCCTGCTCGCGCGCGCGCACCACCGCCGCCATGATCGTGCTGGGGCCGTCGCATTCGCTCATCGAGAAATAATCGCAGGCCAGGCTGGCCGCCTTGAGGATCACGTCCGGACCCGAGCCGTCCTGCGGCCAGGTCGCCATGCCGATACGGGTGTTGATCAGCTTGAGGCGCTCATCGGTACTCACAGCGCTGCTGGTGGCCTCCAGCAATCGGCTCACCGGTCCGACCATGCTCTGGTCGTCGGTCATACCAGGTATCAGCACCACGAACTCGCCGCCCGCCAGCCGCGCCAGCACCTGCTCCTTGTTCGGATTGATGCGCATGACGCCGGGCACATTGCGCAGACTGGACTCGATGCCTTCGGCAAACGTGCGCAGCAATACGCCGCCAGTCTCATAGCCGTGATGTCGATAAAAGTCTGCCAGCCCGTGTAGCCGCAGCAGCAGGATGGCTCCCTTCTTGTAGTCCTGACCGATGCGCATCAGCGACTGCAGCACCCGATCGCCATGGCGCAAGCCGAGCGTGGTATCCAGCAGGCGGTTGGCGGCATCGGAAGTGGACCTGGATTCCACCGGGGTGACGTCCTGAATCACCAGGTCAAGCCGCCGTGGCGGCGTTCCGGGACTGCCGAGGGTCGGATGCCCGGTCAGTCGCACGCGGCGCTTGTGCAGGCGATCGATCCGCACGTCGTATTCGGCCTCAAAGCCCATGCCCGATTCAAATGCGCCGCTGACGGTGTCGAGCACCCGCTGGCGGTCCGGCTCATCGCCGTGATCGAATAATTTCTGCCAGTGTATCGGCTGCAATCGGCTGCGGCGGCTGGCCGCACTGTCAGCGCCGGGCAGCGCCAGCAGCACCGCGAGCGTGTCGTTCACGCGACAGCTCTGGCTTTCGGTGTCGATGGTAAGCAGCTCAACGCGGCTGAGTTGCAGCAGCGTTCCGAGCGCGGACTGGTCACGCCGCAGCATCGCCAGCATCAACAGCTGACCGAGTCGATCGACGATGACGTCCCAATCGAATGGAGCGACGAATTGGGCCGCAAGCTGCGCCGGCATGGCGGCCAGGGGCTTGCCGCTGAGCAGCACCATCGCCGGCGGATTGCTGGTGGCTGCCTCGCAAAGTTGCGCGCACAGCACGGCGGCTTCCTGGATCGATCCGTCGGCAATGATCAGCACCACCGCCGGGTAGCCATTGGCGATGGAAGTTGCCGCGGCCCCGGCATCCTGCAGTTGCAACAGCGGATATGTCAGCCGCGCCAGCGACTTCTTAGCGGCGCGTCCGTCTGCGGCCCCATTCGGATCCAGGATCAACAGCGGCGGCTTTTCGCCGGCGATCAACATGCTTTGCGACCCCTGAGTATGGCTGTCGCCATCCTGGCGTAGTATCCAGGGCGATATATACCCCGGATGGCGCCCGCCAGGCTGTTAGCTGCATCGCGGAACGCGAGCAATAGCCGCCGGTTGCTGCCGGCCCGGCTCGCGGACGACGCCGCCGCTAAAGTTTGCGACCGCAATGCCGATAACGCCGGGCGCAGCAATTCCCAGAGGTTTCATGAGCATGCGCCGATATCTGGGCTCCGGCCGGCTCGCGATCTGGCGCGTCTACGCCTGCTGCCGGAAGCGAGCGGCCTCCTCAGATCCGGCGGTGGCATTGCCCTGGCTGTAGGAATGCGCACCCGCGCCGGCGAGCGCACCGCCCTGCACGATCAGGTACTCGTCGCGGATCGGCCGGCCCTCGAACCAGCATTCCAGGATCTCGCGTACACCGGCGGCGTAGCGGGCCTGTGCCGACAGCGATGTTCCTGAGATGTGCGGCGTCATGCCGTGATGTGGCATGGTGCGCCACGGATGATCCGCGGGCGCGGGCTGCGGAAACCAGACGTCGCCCGCGTAACCGGCCAGCCGGCCGCTCTGCAGCGCACGTACCACCGCGTCCCGGTCGCAGATCTTGCCGCGCGCGGTGTTCACCAGGTAGGCGCCGCGCTTCATCTTTCCAATCAGCGCGTCATTGAACAGGTGCTCGGTCTCCGGATGCAATGGCGCGTTGATGGTCACGACATCGCACACCTTGACCATGTCCTCGACACTGGCATGCCAGATCAGGTTCAGCTCCTTCTCTACGCTATCCGCCAGCCGATGCCGATCGTAGTAGTGCAGGTGCATGTCGAACGGCTTGAGGCGCCGCAGTACCGCCAGGCCGATGCGTCCCGCCGCGACGGTGCCGACATGCATGCCCTCGACGTCGTAGGAGCGTGCAACGCAATCGGCGATGTTCCAGCCGCCCTTCACCACCCACTGATAGGACGGAATGTAGTTGCGCACCAGGCCGAGGATCATCATCACCACGTGCTCCGACACGCTGATTGAGTTGCAGTAGGTGACTTCCACCACACTGATATTGCGCTTGCTGGCCGCGGCGAGATCGACGTGGTCGGAGCCGATGCCGGCGGTGATCGCCAGCTTGAGATTCTTGGCCTTAGCGATCCGCTCGGCAGTCAGGTAAGCCGGCCAGAATGGCTGCGAGATGACGATGTCCGCGTCGATCAACTCGCGCTCGAACACCGAGTTCGGGCCGTCCTTGTCCGCCGTGACCACGAATTTATGGCCGAGCGATTCGAGATATTTGCGCAGGCCAAGTTCGCCCGACACGCTGCCTAGCAGCGTGCCGGGTTTGAAGTCGATGGCCTTCGGGGTCGGCAGCGTCTGGCCGCCCGGATAGCGATCGATCTTCGGCAGATCGTCCCGCGCATAGGATTTGGGGTACCCATCGACCGGGTCGGCGTACAGAACACAGACAATCTTAGCCATGGCGCGATCCCCCGTTGCTGGATATTCGCGCCGATCCTGACCCGTTGGGTAGCCGCGATCCAATGAAAGTCTTGGAACAGCTGATAGGAGCCTTCGATCAAGCAGCCCGATGGCGCGCAAAGTCCATAGGCAGATCGCTTTCGAGCACGCTGGCCAGCAGGGCGCCGGCCATCGGCGAGCGCGGCTCGCGATTGGAGAGCACCAGGCCAACCGTCTGGGTATGCACCGGCTCAACCAGGTCGATCGCGACCAGGCCTGGCGTGTCGCCGAACATATAGGAAAAACTATGCGGCACGATGCTGCACCAATCACCGTGCTGCAGATGTGAATAGATTCCGAGAAACGAGTTGCTGACGACGGACGGCGTTACCACCAGGCCGATCGATCCCATGACATTGTTCAGTATGCGTCGGTTCTGCATATCCTCGCTGAGCAGGCACAGGCGCTGCGCCGCGGCTTCGCTCCAGGTCACGCTGGCGCGCGAAGCCAGCGGATGTTCGCGTGGCGTCACCAGCACATAGCGCTCCTGATAGAGCGGCACCCGCTGAACGTTTTCCAGCGGCTCGTTCTCCAGGTAGGTCACGCCGCCTTCCAGCTCGAACGCATCCAGGCCACGCTGGATGGAGCGCGAGTTCAGGGACTGGATCTCGACGTCCGCCGCCGGGTGCTCACTGCAAAAGCGGGACGTGAGGAACGAGACCGAGGGCATGGCGGCCGGAATGACGCCTAGCCGCAGCGTGCCGACCAGGCCGCGACGCAGGCGCGACAGGTCCTCGCGCAGACTGGTGTAGTCGGCCAGGATCTGCCGGCCCCAGGTCAGCACCTTTTCGCCCTCGGGCGTCAGGCCGACAAAATGATGATCGCGCAGCACCAGACGCGCTTCCAGGTCCTCCTCGAGTTTGCGGATCGCAGCCGACAGCGTGGGCTGGGCGACGTTGCAGGCCTCGGCCGCTCGAGCGAAGTGCCGTTCACGAGCTAGCGTCACAAAATAGAACAGATGACGAACCAACATTCGCGGCCCCTGGATATTTCGTTGCGTAGGTGCAGTTTCACTATTCAGGATCGGCGACGCCGGCGCCACCCCTCTCACTCAAGCAAATTCAATAGCTTAGCCGGCGAACCTGCGGGCAGTGCAGCCGGCTGAAACTTTGGTCGCTGCTGCAATGGTGTCGAACATAGAATGCGATGCGATCGCAAAGAAATCCGCGCGTGATTCTTCCGGGAGCATCAGGTCCATGACTCGTTCTTCCAAGATTGTAAGCACCCTCCTGGTGCTCGCGGGCGTCGCGCTAGCGGCGCTGGCAATAGCGATCTCCCACGACTCGGCGCCGGCCCCCGCGCCTGCGCTTCGCAGCAACGCAGCTCGCATGAAGGCCATCGTCTATCGCCAGTATGGCTCACCTGATGTCCTCAAACTCGAAGAAGTGGAGAAGCCAACTGCGGCAGCCAATGAGCTGCTGATAAAGGTTCACGACGCCTCATTGAATCCTCTTGACTGGCATTTCATGCGCGGCAAGCCATACGTCATGCGCATGCAGGTCGGTATGGGCACACCGAAGTCCACACGAATCGGCGTCGATTTCTCAGGCACGGTCGAAGCCGTCGGTGCCGACGTCAAGCAGTTCAAGGCTGGAGACGAGATTTTCGGCACTGCCGATGGAGCGTTGGCAGAGTACGTGACGTCAACGGAGGTAGGACTGGCGCTGAAACCATCCAACATGTCGTTTGCGCAAGCGGCGTCTGTGCCGGTTGCGGCGATCACCGCATTGCAGGGTTTGCGCGACAAGGGACAGCTTAAAGCGGGGCAAAGGGTGCTGATCAACGGTGCCTCGGGGGGCGTGGGAACCTTTGCCGTGCAGATCGCCAAGTCACTCGGCGCAGACGTGACCGGTGTATGCAGCACGCGCAACGTGGACCTGGTGCGATCCATCGGTGCGGATCACGTCATTGATTACACCAAAGAGGATTTCACCAAGGGCTCCCAGCATTACGATTTGATTTTTGACACGGTTGGAAATCACGCCCTTCTGGACGACCGGCGCGTGTTGAATCCGCATGGCATCTTTGTGATCATTGGAGCGCAGAGCGACGACCCGTGGCTCGGGCCATTAGCCAGTCCGATCAAGGCGTACCTGATTTCACCGTTCGTGAGCCAGAAGTTCAGCATGCTGATGGCGGACGCGAACAAAACCCAGGATCTCGACACCCTGCGCGATCTCATGCAGGCCGGCAAACTGACGCCGGTCATCGATAGACAATACACGCTGAATGAGACGCCGGCGGCGATGCGATACCTGGAGCAGGGGCACGCGCGAGGAAAGGTGATCGTCAGTCTGGAGTAAGACAGCAACGCATACCAACACCGATCCGGCCCCGAACCACGCTCCCATCGCCAGGCGCACCGCCCAGCGGAACGCCTCGGTTTCACATGTCGTCAGGTGCTGGTGACCTTCAGCGCGGAAGCGTCCACGCTCTTGACGTCCTTGACCTTCTCCGCCACGCCCTTGACGTGATCGATGACGTCCTGGGTGGCCAGGGTGCCGCTCAGCACGACGACGCCGTTGGTCGTGATCACTCCGACATCAACGTCCTTGCTCATGCTGTCGGCAGCGATCTGGGATTTCACCTCGGTAGTGATCCGGCTGTCGCTGGCGGCGGGATCGGTGCTCATTGCCACTTGCGGGGCATCGGCGCCGGTGCTGCTGGCGGCCGGCGGCATCGTCGGCGCATCGACGCTGTTCACGCCGTCGGCGCTTTTTGCGATCTCGGCCGCGGGTTTCTCGCTTGCGTTGACGGTAGATCCAGTACTCGTGACGCTGCCGTTGGTGGCGACAACGCTGCTGTGTGCCTTCGATCGATGTCGGTCAGCAGCGATCCTGGGCTCGGTGGCGGCCGGACCAGCCGTGTCGCCGGCTTTGGCGCCGACACTGCCTGTTTGTGCGACCGAGGCAGGGGCGTCGGGAATCGTCGCGGCCGCAGCCGGCACGTCGGGAATCGGAGCCGCCGCGACGGGAGCGTCCGGCACCGGAGCGACGGCAGCCGGGGGCTGCATAATCTGAGCGACCGAGGCACGTCGGTGGGACAGCAGCGCAAACGAGACGGCGCCTATGACGACGATTACCGCCATGCCGCCACCGATGACGATCTTGCCAGTTGACTTCGAATTCATATTGGGATGCTCGGTTGGTTTAGCGAGTGGGTGGGTTGCGCCTCACCCCAGGGTGTGTCTGGCGGCGTTTCGGTGGCTGCCGTTGTCCGAGGTCGGTCGATGCAGCTAACCGTCACACCGCAAAGAGCGACGTTACGCGTCGAACAGCTCACCTGTCCGTTGGCTAGCACACTTAGCTCACAGTTAATGAGGCGCAGGACGCCTTCTACCGACATATCTGGCGTCAATCATTCGCGCTGCCGCACTCCACTCAATCGTCTCCTGGCTCCCTCCTGGCCCCGTACCCTCTTGATTTAACATGGGATTCGCTCGCGGGTCGCCCACCGCGTCAAACACCCGGCTACACCCTGTCAGCTTTGCAGCACTTTTCGCACAGCCGATAGACCTTGCTTCATCTCAGACAGGTCTGCCGCCCCATAACCAAAAATCAGACCGACTCTTGTTTGCGGTCCAACGAAATATCTACTGAATGTGTGCATTTTCACGTTGTGCCGCAGTAACACTTCGGTCACGTGCTCAAGGTCCAAGGACGCACGCGCCACGGCCGCAACGTGCATGCCGTAGCAGGACGGAATGGGGTCCAACCATTCTGCAAGTTCCGCGCACAGAAAGTTAAGCAGCAGCTGACGACGTTGCTTGTAGATGTGGCGCATCCTGCGAACGTGGCGCGCTAAGTGGCCGCGCGCGATGAATTCGGCCACCCCACCTTGAACCGGCGTTGAGCAATGCCAGTCCAGACAATTCTTCGCCGCCACGAAGGTTTGCAGTGCCCACCTGGGAAGCACCAGGAACCCGATTCGCAACGCCGACAGCATGCACTTCGAGAATGTGCCTACATAAAATACGATATCCGCATCGCGGGTCGTCCTCAGCGCTTGCAAAGGGCTGGCCTCATAGCGAAATTCCCCATCGTAGTCGTCTTCGATAACGACAGCTCCACAGTTTCGCGCGAACTCGACCAGTGCCTTGCGGCGGCGCGCCGACATCGTCATGCCGAGCGGAAACTGGTGGGATGGACAGACGCAGATCACACCGACACCGCGCGGGAGTTGCTCGACGATCAGTCCTTCCTGGTCGACCCCAACGGGCACGACTATTGCCCCTGCAGCGGCGAACGCCACACGCATAGGGGGATAGCCGGGGTCCTCGATAGCGACGACGGTCTCGTCGCGCGTGACCAACGCCCTGGCGAGCAGATCGAACGCCTGTTGCGCCCCGGACGTGACCAGGACGTCGTCCGCCTGGCAGACCACCGCGCGCGTCAACGCGATGTGCTTGGTGATCGCTTCGCGAAGGTAGAAATTGCCCTGGTTCCCTTGCGCACTCTTGTAGCTCGCGGGCTTTCGCTCCAATCCTCGAAGTTGCCTGGCGCTGACGCGACGGAAGACATCGAATGGAAACAGCCGCGGGTCGACTAACGCCGGACGAAAATCCACGTCGCGGCTATGACGCGCCGACGGACTGCCTTCCGGCCGATCCCGCCAAAACCCGATCGCCGCGGTCACGTCCGGGTCGAGCCAAAACGGGTTCAGACGGTGAGCCGGGAGCGATTTAGCCTGCGGCTCCGGGCGTAACGCCGGTGCCGGGATCCGCTCGGCGACAAAGGTGCCGGCGCCCCGCCGAGTGAGGACATAGCCCTCGTTCACCAGCCTGTCATAGACCTCGACCGCCGTGTTTCGCGACAAGCCGAAGTACGCTTCCGACTTGCGCGCCGGCGGCAATTGGGCGCCCACCAGCAATCGTCCATCGAGAATTGCTGCTTTCAGTTCGCGATACAGGGTGCGTGCGGACTCGCGCGAGCCCCTGGCTGCCAGCTTCAGTTCCACTTCGAATAGCGGATTCGGCGCTCCCGTTCGCGGTGATCGAGAGTGGCCCAACTATTTTTCCTCCAAGTGACCCTTCAGGTAACGGCCGCCATGATCGCAAACTTTCATGGCTCGACAGTTTAGCGACCCTCGGTGTTGCGGCACAGCCTCACTGGGGGAGCGATCATGATTTCCGATAGTGGCTTTGCGGAGGCACTCTAAATGATGAATTTCAAGCCAGGCGCCAATCTCCTGCTCGCTGTAGTCAGCTCGGTCGGTCTCGCGCCTCCAGTCAACGCGGCGGACGCACCTGCCCGGCCGCCTGATATCACCGCTCGCGATGGCCGGCATGATTTCGATTTCAATATCGGTGTGTGGAGAACCCACATCAAACGCATCCTGGACCCCCTGTCAGGCTCGACTCGCTCGATGGAACTCAATGGAACGGTGACGGTACGAACAATCTGGGACGGCCGCGCCGAGTTGGAGGAGATCGAGGCCGACGGTCCGAACGGCCACTGGGAAGGACTGACGCTGTTTCTTTACAATCCCGGCGCGCATCAATGGAGCCAGTCGTTCGCGAACAGCAAGAGCGGCGTTCTCACAGCGCCGTTGATCGGTGCGTTTAAGGACGGGCGTGGGGAACTGTTCTCCCAGGATACCGTTAAGGCGCGGGCGATTCTGGTTCGAGCGGTGTGGTCGGACATCACACCCGATTCGCACCATTTCGAGCAGTCTTACTCGGATGACGGCGGCAAGACCTGGGCACCGGCTTTTATCGCAAACCTCACCAGAGACAATCAGCGAACAGGCTCGGCGCAATGAAGTCGTTTGTCGGCGTCGTATTTCTCGGACTTTTCACTAGTGCGTTGATTGCAGCAGCAGATACCGCAGCAGGATCGAATGACGTCGGCCCGCAACCCGATAGCGCGTCCCGAGATGGTCAACATGATTTCGACTTCGATTTCGGGAGATGAAAGACGCACTCATCGCGCCTTCTGCATCCATTGACCGGTTCGAGCGCCTGGATCGAGATGGACGGCACGACCGAGGTCAGGAAGATCTGGGACGGCCGTGCCAATCTGGCGCAATTCAACGCCGATGGCCCGGCGGGTAAGCTCGAACTGTTGTCCCTGCGCACCTATAATCCGACCACTCACCAGTGGAGTCTCGCCTTCGCCACTCCCAATGTGGGCATGCTAGGTGTGCGCAGCGTCGGGCAGTTCAAGAATGGGCGCGGCGACTTCTATGACCAGGAGCCAATCAACGGTAGATCCGTGCTCGTGCGATTTTCAATTTGGGGGATCACCGCCAACACGGCTCAATCCGAGCAGGCGTTTTCGGATGACGGCGGCGAGACCTGGGAGGTTAACTGGATCAATCGCTATACACGTGATCAACATTAAAGACGGCCGCTGTGTTTCTAGAAGATGCCGAGCTTTCGCCCCCAGTTCGTTATCGGTTGGTCAATTGACCGATAGCGCGACCTTGATCGAATCATCCACTTCGGACTTCTCGATGTAGCCCACCGCTTTCGGGTTGGCGGCGACGGCTTTCTTCACCGCCGCCGAATTGGGGAGTTGCTTCGGGGCGACGCCCAGATCGGTGAAGAGGATACGTGACCAGATCGCCTTCACCTGGGCACTGTCGCGGCCGGTCACTTTCTTATAGAACTCAACGTAAATTGCGGATCCTACGACTTGATCGATGGGTGTCCAGGCATCACTTCTACCCAGATAGAGGTCGGCAATCTGCTCTTTGCTGATCGATGCTGCCGCCAGATTGACAATGACCGCGATCTCCCCCGCCCGTGTGTCTGCAGCGGCTAACGCAGCGAGAATCAGAGCGCTGAGTACCGATGATCTGAAGTGACGTTTCACAGGCGGCATGGTCTTAGAATACAAAGTCCAACGTCAAGCTGAGTATATGTGCTTTGTCGCCGACCCGGGCACCGGGCCTGACGTCGGCAAATGTCGCCGGGTCATCCAGGCTGTCGACGATCACCTGCTGCAACTGAAGTTTGGTGTCGAAGTTCTTGGCAAAGTCCCATCGTACGCCGGCGGTCACGGTGTGATCGTTTCCCAGTGACTTCAGGCCGGAGGTACCTACACTTTGTGCGTGGGTGGTGGAGTAGATCGCATAGGGCGCGAAGCGGCCGAGGCGCACGCCGCCACTGACATACCAGGCGAATAAATCGCCAAAGTATTTGTCTTGGCTGTAGTTGCTATCCGCCATCACGAACCAAGCGCCCGGATCATAGGTCAGCCCCGCACCGCTCACCTGGAGTCGAACCCGCGGGAGTCCCGAGCTGCTGTAATTCTGATACACCAGCCGCAGGCTGGCGTCACTGTATTGCAGAGTGTCGCTGAACACCACGACTGCCGCAGGGGTAGAGGTATATTCCACTCCCGGCAAATCCACCTGCGTTCGCCCCCACTGGAGCTGCAGATTTTGCGTGACGCTGCCGGTCTTCACGCGATAGAGCACATCGAGGCCGTCGCTGTGCAGACCAGCATCTGTGTAGGCGATTTCGATGGGTATCCGTACCCAGGGCAAGGAGTAGCCCACGTTCTGAGTGTCGGAGTACTGGTAGGTTGGCAGGATCATACGACCCACCCGCACCTTCAGGTCTGAAGTGATCTGGTACTGGAGGTTCGCCCATTCGACACTGGGCTTGAACTCGCCGTTCGAATCGTCGCGTGAGAGGACTTGGATCACACCGCTCAATGCGTCGGTGAAGGTGAATTTGGCTTGGCCGCCTAAATCGCTGTCCGGAGCTGCACTCCATCTGCTAAAGCCTACGCCGCGGGGTTGAATCACGTTCGCGATGAAATCGGCTTCACCGTAGTCGGAATGTACTACGCCCAGCGTGCCAAATCCGCTGAACGTCACATACCGGTCAATCGTGTCAATCGTCGCGTCTGCATGTGCCCTCATTGTGGCGAGCGCAAGCATCGAGATGGCGACCGCTGGTGTAGCTTTGAAACCCATGGGATCCTCTTTTTGCGATCAGCGTTGCGTGCGCAAAATCGCCAGAGTGCCGCCGCCAGGTATGCTGAAGTGCCCGGCAGTATGTGCTTATCCGCTCAAACGGAGCGCAGCTGACGCACAGTTTCGAAGGATGCTCAACCTGGCGCCTGACTTGCCCAGCGGCGCAGGTGTGTAGCGTTTTCAAACCAGGCGCGAGAAGTGCGGCATAGCGCACGGCAAAGCGGCCAGATCCTGTTAGCTTACAGCAGTTGGTAGGATCAAAGATTTCCTGCACTGCCGACACCGCTCAGATGGCGAGCAAGGAAGGGCGGTGCCAATCTCAGACACATTTCATCGCGCTTTGAATCGGGTCGCCGAACCCGCAGTACTTTTCCCCGCAATCGCCATCCTGTTGCTGACCGTAATTTGGACAGCGACCCTTGGCTTCATCAAGCTGAAGCATTCCGATGCGGAGCATATTGCATCAGTATCAAGCCGTGAGCTGCTGGGAACCTACCAGGCCCAGGTCGCTCGCGCTCTTCACGAAATCGATCAAGCATTAAAAATCGTCAAGTATTGGCACGAAGGCGATCAAGGGCACCGCGCGCTCGCTGACCTCAGGGACAAGGGATTGTTGCCAACGGATTTGCTATTCAAAGTGAGTATAGCCAATCGTCAAGGCATCATTACCGACAGCACAGACCCATCTCATAGAGAAAACGTGATCGGTGCAAATTATTTTCGCGAGCAACGTCAAAGCGATACTTTCTTTGTCGGTGAGCCGGCGCGGGATCCGTCAGTCGATAGCAATCTGTACTTCAGCCGCAGGTTGAATGCGGCAGACGGAACGTTTGATGGTGTGGTCGTCGTCGCGGTCGACGCAGCCTATTTCGTCAGTGGTTATGAGACTTCAAAATTGGGCGAGCATGGTGTCCTTGCCATCATCGGCATCGACGGCATCCTGCGAGTCGGTCGTACTGGAGAATCTGAGTTTTCCGGTAACGTGATCGACTATGCGCCCGCGATAGCAGGACCTGATGCAGTCGACACGGACGCCACGATCTCGACGAGCAGTTGGGACGGGGTACGGCGCTGGACCAGCGCCCGCAAGCTCTATGGCTTTCCCCTCGTTGCACTCGTTGGGCTTTCAGTCGAAGATCAACTTGCGGCCGCGCATCGCGCAACGCCCACATACCTGTGGCGGGCAAGCTTCGGAAGCATCCTGGTAGTAGTACTCACGGTTCTCTTGGGCCGCCTAAGCTGGCAGCTCGCTCAGAGCCGGATTCGTGAAAGCGAGACCAAGCTAGCCAATCGTGCAAAGGATCTGTTTCTGGCCAGCATGAGCCACGAAATACGCACGCCCATGAACGGCATCATTGGCACGCTCGATGTCCTGCACCAGAGTAGCCTGATCGCTCCGCAGCTGGAATTGGTCAATTTGATTCGCGAGTCGGCCGACTCTCTGCTTACGATCATCGACGATATCCTGGATTTTTCGAAGATCGAGGCAGGTCGGTTGGAAATCGAGCGCCGCCCCATGTCAGTGGCCCAAGTCGTGGAGAAGAGCTGCAATCTGGTCAATCGACTTGCGGAGCGCAAGGGAGGGACGCTCACGGTGTTCGCGGATCCGACCATACCGTCGACGCTACTGGGGGACGCGTCGCGGCTGCGGCAGATACTCATCAACCTCATCAACAACGCCATCAAATTCTCCAGCGGTCGTGAACATCCAGGACGGGTATCGGTGCGCGCCGTGCTGGTAGATCGCAAACCGGACAACGCGGTGGTGGAGTTTCGGGTGACCGACAACGGCATTGGCATGGATGAGGCAACTTTGGCGAGGGTGTTTACCTCGTTTACGCAGGCCGACGCCTCCACTACGCGCAAGTATGGCGGTACCGGGCTGGGACTGGTGATTTGCAAGCAATTGGCAAGCCTGATGGGCGGGGAGATCGCGGTCGTGACGAAGGTGAATGCGGGTTCCACCTTCACGGTGCGCGTGCCCTTCGACCTCGCACCACAGCTGGCCGGTACCGCGCACAGCCCTTCTGAGATCGAGGGACTGACCTGCCTCGTCATCGGGGGACATGCAGGTCTCGCCGATGACCTGGCGACCTACCTCGCGGCGGATGCGGCATTGGTGGCGCGGGTGCCGGATCTCGCGGCCGCTCATGAATGGAATCGCTCGTATCCACACCGGTCGGCCGTGTGGGTCGTCGATGCCGGAGAGGATCTGTCCGCCCTGGGCGAGCTGCAATCCGCGCTCCGGGCGCGCGCGGATCTGGACCTGCGAGTGGTGTTGGTGGCCATCGGGCGCGGCCAGCGACGCAACCCCCGGGCCGAAGCGGATGGCGTCATCTTGGTCGACGGCAATTCGCTCAACCGTCACACGTTGGCTAAAGCGGTCGCGATCGCAGCCGGGCGCGCGTCTGCAGAACCGGAAGCGCCTCCTGACCATCACAGAACGACCCGTGCTTTATCTCCATCCCGTGCTGAGGCCCTGAAGCAACACCGGTTGATCCTGGTGGCGGAAGATAACGAGATCAATCAACAAGTCATCCTCCAACAATTGGATCTGCTCGGATACGCGGCGGATGTTGCGACGACCGGTCGCGAAGCCTTCAGGCGCTTCCAAACCGGCATCTATGCGCTGCTGTTGACGGACCTGCACATGCCTGAAATGGACGGCTACGATCTCACGTTGCAAATCCGCTCGGCCGAAGGCGAACGCAGGCGGATGCCCATCATTGCGCTGACCGCGAACGCATTGCGGGGCGAATCGGAACGGTGTCTTGCCCTGGGCATGGACGACTACCTGACCAAGCCCGCGCCACTTGCCGCCCTGGCCGCCGTGCTGGAGAAGTGGCTGCCGGCCATAGACACAACCAGGGCATTGCAGGTTCTGCCGTCCGTGCCGGTGCAAATCAGCGTTCTTGAGGCACTGGTCGGAACAGATCCGCAGCTCATACGGGACTTCCTGCAGGCTTTTGCCTTGAGTGCAGGCCAGTCGGCCGCGGAACTTGCCGAAGCGTGTGACAAGCAGCGATCGAAAGACGCGGCTGCGATTGCACACAAGCTCAAATCGTCCTCCCGCTCCGTCGGCGCCTTAAGGCTCGGTGAACTCTGCGCCGCAATCGAGGTCGCGGGGATCGCGGGTGATCTCGGCATGTTGACTGAGCTATTGGCCGGCTTTCAACAAGAGGTGAGCGCGGTGCAAGACTATCTAGGTTCACTGCAAGCGCGCGAAGACTCAGCGGCAAGGTGTGCATGAGGCATCCATGAAAGCACCGGACCCACCAACCGCGAGGATCGTCCTGCTGGATGATGATCCCTTCATGCTCAAACTGCTGACCCATATGCTGGCACAGCTTGGCTATACGCGCGTGGTTGCTTGCGGCAGCGGCCCGGAGGCGCTGAAGCAAGTCCGCGGGACCGACGAGATAGTTGACCTGATCTTTCTTGACATCAACATGCCCGGCATGGACGGCGTTGAATTCATTCGCCGGCTCGTTGAGTGCCAGTACGGCGGCAGCGTGATTCTGGTCAGCGGCGAAAACAGCCGCATTCTGGATAGCGTCGAGAAACTGATCGAGGCACATCGGCTGATCGCACTCGGCTGCCTGCAAAAGCCAGTTAAGCCGGACGAATTGGCCAGCTTGATGAGCACGCTGAAGCCCAACATTGGCAAACGCAGCGTGACACGCGCCAGCCTGCATTCGTACGGTGTCGAACAGTTTCGTGCCGCCATCTCGCAAGGAGAGTTGGTCAACCACTATCAGCCGAAAGTGGCGCTCGCGACCGGCAAGGTCGTGGGTATGGAGTGCCTGGTGCGCTGGCAGCACTCCGTGGACGGACTGATATTCCCGGACCAGTTTCTCGGCTTGGCCGAAGAACATGGGCTCCTCACGCAGGTTACCGGGATAGTGCTCGTCGAAGCTATGAAGCAGGCAAAGGCCTGGGATCGGGCGGGGTATCACTTACCGGTCGCCGTCAACATATCGATGGATGATTTGATCGCCCTGGATTTTCCGGATATGGCTGAAGCCCTCGCTGCCTCGGTCGGCATCGACCCTCAAATGTTGACTCTGGAACTGACCGAGGGGCAGGTGATGCGTCAACTGAGCACCGTACTCGACGTGTTGAGCCGCCTGTCACTCAAGCGATTCCGCCTGTCGATAGACGATTTTGGTACCGGACACTCCTCCCTGGCGCAACTGCGCGACCTGCCATTCGACGAGCTCAAGGTGGACCGCGGCTTTGTGCATGGGGCGGCAACTGATGGGACGCGCGCGGCCCTCTGCAGTGCGAGTTTACGAATGGCGCACCAGCTCCGAATGCAGGTGGTCGGGGAAGGGATCGAGGACCAGGACGACTGGAATTTCCTATCGCAGCTGGGATGCGACGTCGGCCAGGGCTATTTCATTGCGCGACCCATGCCTGCGGCAGACGTCATTGACTGGATGCGTATCTGGGGCGAAAGGACCGGCGTTACCCGCCTGCTGTCGGCGTGATGACGCCATGACCGCTGCAACCGAGCGCCGACCCCGAGTCATTTGCGCCGGATGACGACGCCTTCATGCTGAACATCCTCACGCGCACCGTCGGCGTGGGCTACGACGTGCTCACCAGAAGCAGCGGCGCATAGAAGAACTCCCATATCGACACACGCTGCCGTAAACGACATCGTTGACAGCAACGTCAGCTTGATCGTGCACATCGGGATCGCCAGTGCAACACATCGTGTCGGTTCCGGCCAGGAATCTGGCGTCTCCTCACGCTACTGCACCATGACTGCCAGGGTTCCAGATCCTCGCTCAAGTACCGCTGCGTTGCGAGCGACCTTCGTTCTGCAGATATTGCTGGACGAATGCAATAGCCATGCTGCCCTCTCCGACAGCGGACGCCACGCGCTTGACGGGGCTCAGCCGCACATCGCCGCACGCGAATATCCCCGGTACGCTCGACTCAAGGAGGTAGGGGTCGCGGTTGTGCGACCAGCGGCCGCTTTTCACGACGTCATCGCCGGTCGGGATGTATCCGCGACTGTCGCGCGCGATCGCCGCCGGGAGCCACTGCGTTTCCGCGTCGGCGCCGATGAAGACGAACAGCGCGCCACAGTCCTCACGGCGAATTGCCTTGCTGCTGCGGTCGATGATGTCCACTGCCGAAAGGTGGGTGTCGCCCTGGATGGCAATGATCTCCGAATTGAGCCGACACTCGATGTTGGGCTTCCCGCGCAACTGCTCGATCAGGTAGCGCGACATACTCTTTTCCAGTAAATTGCCCCGAGCCACGAGCGTCACCTTTCGCGCGTGATTCGCGAAAAAAAGCGCGGCCTGCCCGGCCGAATTGCCTGCCCCGATCAGGTGAAGGTCGAGCCCATGAGCGGCGCCCGCCTCGCTGCGCGCCGCACCATAGTAAATGCCTTTGCCAATCAAACGGTCGAACCCGTCGATCGCCAGGCGCCGCCAGGTGACACCACTTGCCAGAACGATCGTTCGCGCACTGACCATCTCGTCACCATCGAGAAAGATCTGTCGGGTCACGGGATCGATACGGGTGACGGAACGGGTGACGAGAATTTCCGCGCCAAGCCGCCTCGCCTGCTGCAGCGCGCGACTTGCGAGTTCGTCGCCGGACACTCCGCTGGGGAAACCGAGGTAGTTCTCGATGCGGGAAGACGTTCCGGCCTGGCCGCCGGGTGCTTCGCGCTCCACAACCACCGTGCGCAAGCCTTCAGACGCTCCGTACACGGCTGCCGCCAGTCCGGCAGGCCCCCCACCGATGATCACGGTATCGTATTCGGTACGATTCGGCCGAATCTGCAGCCCGAGGCGCTCGGCAAGATCGCGCGCGTTCGGTCGAGTAATTAACGTGCCGTCCGATAGCCGCAGCACCGGGCAATCTGCGTCGGCCGGGCGGCCGCCGGGCCACTGCTTTCCGACTTCCGGCGAATCGGGCGTCGCCCACTCATGAGTGATCTGGTTGCGCGCGAGGAACCGGCGCAGGTCCGTGCAAACGCTGTCCCAGCGCAGACCGAACAGCGTCACACGCGGTTTTGGCGCTTCGGCGGCGATACCCTGGAGGCCGCCGATGCGCTCGCGCGCGAGCGCGCTCACTTTCAGAGAGACGTCCGGCGCAGTGGCCGCGACCGCGTAGTACTGCTGCGCGTCAATGCGCATGACTCGCGAAGCTATGGACGCCCGATAGCCCCCGGGGAACGGCGTTCCCAGCGTGAGCGGCACTTCGCCAAATATGGTGCCCGGAATGCGCCAGCCCAGGGTCCGTGCGATGCCGTCGACCAGTTTGATGACCTCGATTTTTCCGGCGATGACGGCGTACAGCGCACGTTCTCCACCCTCATGCACGGCGAATTCGCCGGCTCCGAGGTGCATATCGGCGGCGGTTAGTGCAAGACGCTCGAGTTCGACCTCTGAGAGCGTCGAAAATAACGGGATCGCGCGCACATCATCAACAGTCAGCATGATGCAAGCCGTTATCAGTTTCGTTGTTGAACGAAGCGTCGGGCGTCGCGCCCAATCCCAGTCCCCTCGGGTCTTTGCGAGTCTTCAGTTTTACTTCACCTGCGAGACGGTGCGAAGGTAAGGCCTGTGCGTTTTGAAACCTTGCGGATACTTCTGCTTAGCCGCTTCGTCGGATACCGAAGTCGGGATGATGACGTCTTCGCCTGGCTTCCAGTTCACCGGCGTGGCGACATTCTCGCGCGCGGTCAGTTGCATTGAGTCAAGCACTCGCACGATTTCATCGAAATTGCGACCCGTGGTCATCGGATAAGTCAGCATCAGTTTGATTTTTTTATCAGGTCCAATTATGAAGACCGAACGTACGGTTGCATTGGTGGCAGCGGTGCGACCCTCGGAGGTGCCGGCTTCCTCGGCTGGAAGCATGTTGTACAGTTTTGCCACGTTCAGATCGGTGTCGCCAATCATCGGATACTTCACCGTGGCGCCCTGGGTTTCCTCGATGTCGCTCACCCACTTGCCGTGGCTTTCCACCGGATCGACCGACAGCCCGATCAGTTTGGCATTGCGCTTGGTGAACTCAGGTTCGATCTTCGCCATGTAGCCTAATTCCGTGGTGCACACCGGGGTGAAGTCCTTTGGATGTGAAAACAGGATCGCCCAACTGTTGCCAATCCATTCGTGGAAATCGATCGAGCCTTGAGTGGTTTTGGCTTTGAAGTTCGGCGCGATATCATTGATCCGGAGGGACATGATTTCTTCTCCAGCAGGTGAAACGGGGGCCAAATGATACTGCAGCCGACCCAAACGCGCAGACTATAGATATACCAGTAACTCAGTCCGCATCGGACTGTCGCCACGGCCTGACGCTCCGATAGGGTCGATTCCGCGATCGGCATGCGCGACCAGGGTCTCGGGACGGTAGGTCGTTGAGACGCTCATGTTGACTGCTCACCGGAAGCACCCACACATCGGTCGGAGTGGGCCGCTTCTGCGCATGGCATCACGTCGGGACGATTGATGGTGGTGCTCGCGATCGCGGCGGCGGGGCTCATTTTCCGCAGGGTCGCTGTGAGCAAACGGCCTGCCTCGAGCAAAGCCGGTATCGGCATCGGCTCGAGACGCTCCAGCACAAACCACATTCGAGTCCGGAGTTGTTCGCCGACTTTGCAGCTACTGTGAAGGGGTCTGACTTCTCCGGCTCGTGCACCATCGGCTACGGCTCCTCGCCTTCCCGATGCGGACCACCCCGTTGTTGCGAGTGATCGAGCTGGAGACCTCCCGGTTCCCGTACAAGGAGCGTCCGTACATGCCAGGGTCTCAGACCACGCGGGGTCGGACGGACACTCGCCATGACGTGCCCGGCCGTGTTGCCTTCCGACAAAGTTACGCCGTCGGCACCCCAGGCTTTTTCACTTTCGCGGCTCAATGGCTGGCCTATACGCTCCCCTGCCGACGCTTCGCCGACATCCTCGCGGATGACTGCGCACGGCTCGAGGCCAATGCGGATCGCTACTCCTTCATTGCGGCGGACTCTCACCGCCTACTCCTTGCCGGTCTCCCGGCGCACAACTTATTGAAAATACTGTCATATACCGGTCGCTAGCGGCCGTTGACAGCGACTATTTCCGCACAAGAACCGGCACACTGAATTGTGGGCAGGAGTAGTCGGTCTTCTTGTAACTCACGACGTTGAGTATTTTTACGGCGGCTGGAACGACCCAAAGATGCCTCCCTATTACACTCGCGGGCTGACCGCCCAGGAATCCGGAATGGGCCGAAATTTGAAGAACGGCCTCCGACCGGTCGGACAGAAATAGCCCCGCCTGGATCTCAACCGGGTCGAGCAAGCTCAGGCGCGGTCCGATCACAAATTCCGCCCAGAGGAGCAGGTGTGTGAATAATCAAGTGGGA